>CACLSR010000002.1 GCA_902609685.1 uncultured Pelagibacteraceae bacterium | reverse complement strand
CTTCCGTTTAAATTAATTTTACCTTTATCAAAATTTAAAAAAGCGTCTGAAAAAAGTACTTTAACATTTTCCTTCCAAGTAATATTAGAATTTGAAAAATTATAATTTCCATCCTCTATTTTCAGTTTCAGTGATAAATCTGAGAATCTATCAAAGTCATAAACATTTTTCACATCGAAAGTCATTAAAGCATTGAGGTTTTTGTTATTTAACATTTGGGATTTTAAAATCTCTATAAAAAAAGGATTGTTTAAAAGATCTCTTATGCGAAAAGTTTGATACTTTAAATTTGAAATTAAATAAAAAGGTTTAAATTCTAATGAAACTTTAAATGTCTTATTTGTATCATTCAAAAAAATATCCATAGTATTTTTGTTTATTTGATAATTGAAAATATTATTTTTATTTTTAAAGCTTATTTTTAAACTTCCAGTATCATCTTCCATCTTATAATCTGTTCTATTTTCAATTTTTAATACAAGCTTTTTTGAAACTAGTTCAAAATTTAAAATTTCATTTAATTTATCATTTCCTATAATTAATTTATAAGGGACATTAAAAATTTTACCTTTTGAAAAGAAAATATTTTTTAAATTTTTAAGATCATAATAAAACTGACTATCATTTATCTGGTTAATAAATAAAACTTCATTATCTTTATTCAGGAAAAAAATATTACTTCTTTTAATTTTAATTTTATTTCTATTCGGCTCTGTTTTTAAAAGCTTTTTAAAAAGACTTAAGTCAGATTTTTTTATATTAAAAGCAGCTTTATCAAAAATTAAATCTTGAGTTTGAATTTGATTAAATTTAAAAAAATTTTTAAAATCAATAAAAATTTTAAAATTTTTTACCTCTCCAACTTTTGATTGATCATTAAGAATTAATAAATTTTTTGAACTAAAATGAGGTTTAGGTAAAAAATTATACTGTATCTGATTATCAAATTTTATAGCTAAGTTGTATTTTTGATAAATTTGATTCTTTATTTCTTTTTTTATCAAATCTTTATTGTAAGCGGTTGGTATTAGGAAATAAATAATTATCAAAAATATAATTGAAACTATAGTCAAAAAAACTCTATTATTCTTATCAAACCTTAGTCTTCTTAAATCTAAGATAAAACGTCTTAAACTATTGAAATAATTCTCTAATAAATTATTTATGGTAGAGATTTGTTTTCCAATTTTTTTTGATAATAAATTTTGTTTTCTCATATAAATTGAAACAAGTTATAATTTAAAATTAAAAATGTTAAACTCTGAATATTTAAAAAACCTAAATAAAGCTCAAAAAGAGGCAGTTACATATCTTGATGGACCACTTTTAATTGTGGCTGGAGCTGGTTCTGGAAAGACTAAAGTGCTAACAACAAGGATAGCAAATATAGTCAAAGAAAAAAAAGCTTATCCTAATCAAATTCTAGCAGTTACTTTTACGAATAAAGCGGCTAAAGAAATGCAAATTAGAGTTAGCAAAATTTTAGGATCTTCTGCTACAGGATTATCATGGCTTGGGACTTTTCACTCTATCTGTGCGAAGCTTCTAAGAAAACATGCTCCTGCAGTCAATTTAAAATCAAATTTTACAATTATAGATACGGATGATCAAACTAGACTTATCAAAAATATATGTAAAGCCGAAAATATTGATATCAAACAATTGGCTCCACGATATATTCTTGCAATAATTGATAAATGGAAAAATAAAGGATTTTATCCAAATGAAGTCATAATAAATCAAAAAGATATTTATGAAAAAACTATTCTGCCAATTTATAAAATTTATCAACAAAAACTAATTGACTTAAATTCATGTGACTTCGGTGACTTAATTCTTCATGCAGTCAAGATTCTAGAAAAAAACAAAGATTTAAGAGAAATTTACTCAAAAAATTTTAAATATATTTTAGTTGATGAATATCAAGATACAAATTTTATACAAAGTAAATGGCTTAAATTACTTACAGAAAAAAATAAAAATATCTGCTGTGTAGGAGATGATGATCAATCAATTTATAGTTGGAGAGGAGCAGAAATAAAAAATTTTTTAGAATTTGATCAAGTTTATAAAAATACAAAAGTAATTAGACTAGAGGAAAATTACAGGTCTACTGAAAATATTCTAGCTGTTGCATCAAACTTAATAGCAAATAACGAAAACAGAGTTGGCAAAACATTAAAGACAACTTTAAATGAGGGTGAATTAGTCAAGTTGAATTGTTTTAAAAATGGAAAAGACGAGGCTATTGGAATTTCAGACGAGATTGAAAAAATAAAACAAGAATATTCATATAATAATATTACTATTCTTGTAAGGGCGATATTTCAAACAAGAGAATTTGAAGAAAGATTTTTAAAAATTGGATTACCTTACAGAATTTTAGGAGGAATAAAATTTTATGAGAGAGCTGAAATAAAAGATTGTATTGCATATTTAAGATTAGTTTACCAAGAAAAAGATGATCTAGCTTTTGAACGAATTGTTAACAATCCAAAACGCTCAATTGGTGATAGTACCATAAAAAGCATCCATGAATTTGCAAAAAAACAGAAAGATTGTTTAGAGATTTCATCTCGAAAAATGATAGAGGAAAATTTAATTAAACCAAAGGCTAAAATCGGTTTGATGTCCTTTTTAGATTTAATTTCAAAATGGAGAAATGATCTAACAATAAAAAAAATGGGTCATGTTAAATTATTACAAACTATTCTTGATGAGTCTGGATATTCAGCAATGCTTAAAAATAAAAAAGATCTAGAAAATGAAAACAGACTTGAAAATATAAAAGAATTGTTAAGTGCGATGAAAGAATTTGATAATTTGGAAAGTTTTTTAGATCATGTCTCATTAGCAACATCAATTGATCAAGAATGGGAAGGTGAAAAAGTTAATATGATGACAATGCACGCCGCGAAAGGTCTTGAGTTTGATGTAATTTTTTTACCTGGTTGGGAAGAAGGACTTTTTCCTCACCAAAAATCTATTGAAGAAAAAGGTCAAAGTGGTTTAGAGGAAGAAAGAAGACTGGCCTATGTCGGTTTAACCAGAGCAAAAAAAAAAGTAGTAGTATCTTTTTCAATGAACAGATTTTACCAGGGTGATTGGATAGATAGTATGGCGTCAAGATTTATTGACGAACTACCTGACAAATATTTAGAGAAAAATTCTTTTTTCGATGAAACCAAGGATGAGATAGAAGAATATGAATTTAATCAAGATATTGAAAATGAAAGCGGTATAAATAGCCCCGGATGGATAAGATATCAAAAAAGAATTAAATGATTAATAATCGAATAAACAAACTAGTAAGTAAATTTAATAAATACGATATAGATGGATATATTATTCCCAAAAATGATGAATTTTTTTCAGAATACTCTGCAAATGATAGGCTTAAAACAATCTCAAACTTTACTGGCTCCGCTGGTTATTCAATCATTCTTAAAAAGAAAAACTATTTATTTGTTGATGGAAGATACACTATCCAAGCAAAAAAAGAGGCAGGTAAATACTTTAAAGTTATAGACTTACATAAAATTATTAATTGTAATTTGTTCAAAAATTTATCAATAGGTTTTGATCCAAAACTTTTTACATCTACACAAATAAAGAGTTTTTTTTTTTTGAATAATAAAGTGAAAAGTATTGAGTCAAATTTAATTGATCAAATTCATAAATATAAAGTTAAATTAAATAAACCTTTTTTTTCTCTTAATAACAAAGTAGTTGGAGAAAACTATAAAACTAAAATAACAAAAATAAGAAAATACTTAAACAAAAATAAATCAGATTATTTATTTATCACAGCACCTGAGAATGTTGCATGGCTTCTTAATATAAGAGGACATGACAATCCGAATAGTCCCATTCCTAATTGTCACTTGATTATAGACAATAAAAATAGTTTTTATTTAATTACTTATAAAGATAAAGTTTCGAGTTTAATTAGAGAAAAAAAATTGAAATCTAATCAAATAATTGAACCAAAGAATTTTAATAAATTCATTATAAATCTTAAAGGTAAAAAAATTATAATTGATAAAAATACTTGCTCAATTTTTTTTGAAAATATGATAAAAAAAAAGTTTCAAATTTTAAAAAAAGACGATCCAATTTATTTACTCAAATCATTAAAAAATAAAACAGAAATCAAAAATATGTTAAAGAGTCATGTTTTTGATGGTGTTGCATTAACAAAATTTATTTATTGGATCAAAAATATTAACAAAAAAAAAATTACTGAGTTTGAGGCACAAAATAAATTAGAAAATTTTAGAAAAAAAAATAAAGATTATTTATACCCAAGTTTTAATACTATTGCTGGTGCTGGAGGGAACGGCGCTATTGTCCATTATAGAGCGACAAAAATAAATACAAAAAAAATTAATAAAAAAGATATTTTTTTATGTGATTCTGGTGGACAATATAAATATGGCACTACGGATGTAACTAGAACAATTTGTTTCTCAAAACCCAAAAAGAATATAAAAAATATTTTCACACGAGTTTTAAAAGGTCATATTGCAGTTGTAAAATCAAATTTAAATAAATATTCTTCAGGTAATCTGATAGATGTTAGAGCAAGAAAATTTTTAAGAGAGATCAATTTAGATTACCAGCATGGAACTGGACATGGTGTAGGTTTTTTTTTAAATGTACATGAAGGACCCCAGGGTATATCTAAATTTAATAAGATTAAGTTACTTGAGGGAATGATTTTGAGTAATGAGCCGGGATATTATAAAAAAGATAAATTTGGAATACGTATAGAAAATTTGATTTATGTTAAAAAAAGTAAAAATAAGCTGTACTTTGAAAATTTAACACTAGCTCCAATTGATAAAGATTTAATTAATTTCGATTTATTGACAGATAATGAAAAAAGTTACCTTTTGAAATATAATTTGGATATTTACACAAAACTTCATAAATATTTAAACTCAAGTGAAAAAAGATGGTTAGCTACTTTTATCCAATAATTTATGTAATTCTGATTGATCTATGATTTTAATCTTTAACTCTTTTGCAGCTTCAACTTTCCGTTTAGTGGGTTTCTCTCCAATTATCAAATAATCAAGTTTTTTTGAAACATTACTAATTATTGTTCCTGAATTTTTTTCTATTAAAGACTTAGCTTCTGCTCTACTCATGCCAGTTAATTTTCCCGTAAACATAAATATCTTATCACTTAATACACCACCTTTTTTATTTTCTGTTGTTTTCTGGATTTTTAAAATTTTTTGAAGATCTTGAATTACCTTTAAATTAGTCTTATTCAAAAAAAATTTTTTTAAAGAAATTATTTGAGTCTCACCGATCCCATCAATATTCAATAAATCATCAATTTTATTTTCTTTAGAAAGATTTATGAAATTTTCAGGAGTTTTAAGTGTTTTAGCAATCAATTTAGCGTTTTCAAATCCAATATGTCTTATTCCAAGAGCATATATAAACTTTTCAAAAGAAATATTTTTCTTTTCTTCAATTGCATATTTTAAATTAGCGACAGATTGTTGTCCCCATCCATCCATTTTTTTTATTTTTTCATAATTCAAAACAAAAATATCTTGTGGTAATTTAATCATTTTAAGTCTCCAAAAATTTTCTACAATTTTTTTTCCAAAACCATCAATATTAAAAGCTTCTTTTGATACAAAGTGCTTAATTTTTTCTATTGTCATTTTATCACATTCATATCCCTCACTTGAACATCTTCTTACTGCATCATTTTTTTTAGTAATCGAATTGTATTCTTTAATTGTTTTAGCTCCACAAGATGGACACTTGGTTGGAAAAATATATTTTTTTATGTTTTTTTTTCTTTTTTTTAAATCTACCTCTATAATATGTGGAATAACATCTCCCGCTCTCTCTACAACTACTATATCCCCTATCCTTATATCTTTTCTTATCATTTCATCTTCATTATGAAGTGTTGCATTCGATACAACTACACCACCAATATTAATTGGTTTTATTTTTGCAACAGGTGTTAATGCCCCTGTCCTACCGACTTGAATGTCAATATTTAAAATCTTTGAAATACCTTTGTTAGCAGAAAACTTGTGTGCAATAGCCCAACGAGGTGAATTTGCAACGTTACCTAAACGTTTCTGCAAATCAAAACTATTTATTTTGTAAACAATACCATCAATATCAAAATCAATCTCGTTTCTTTTTTTCTCTATCTCTTGGTAATTTTTCATTAAATTTTTAATACCTTTTATAGTTTTATTAAATGGATTGGTTTTAAAACCCCACTTGCTTAATTGTTGTAAGTAGTTGCTTTGATTTTTTATTTCCATATTATTTACATACCCAAATGTATAGGCAATAAACTTTAAAGGAATTTTCTTTGTATCTTGAGGATTTTTCTGTCGTAAGGATCCAGACGCAGCATTTCTTGCGTTAGCAAACTTATCTTTAAGATTTTCAAAATCATTATTTTGAATAAATACTTCACCCCGAATATCTATTTCATTAGGAAAATTTTCTGCTGAGATATTTTTTGGAATATCATCTATTGTCATTAAATTATTTGTAATATCTTCACCCTCTTTGCCGTCACCCCTGGAAAGTCCCATTATAAATTTTCCCTTTTTAAAAATTAAAGAAGCAGAAATACCATCAATCTTAGGTTCTGCGCTGTACTCTAATTCGTTAGAGCTTTTTTGGTCTAAAAAATTATTAATTTTTTTTTCAAAATTTACTAGGTCCTCTTCATCAAAGGCATTTGAAAGTGAGAGCATGGGAACCCTATGTAAAACTTTTCTAAAAGTTTTAGATGGTTTAAAACCTACTATTTTTGAGGGTGAATTTTCACTCTCTAAAAAATCATATTTTTTTTCTAAAGATAGGATATCTGCTTTAATTTGATCATACTCATAATCATTCACTAAAGGCTTACTTAATTCATAATAATGTTTGTTTAGTTTTGCTAAATTTTGAATTTTTTTATTGTATTCTTTCTTAACTTTATTTTTATCCATTTCATTCTAAAAGAGTTTTAAATTTTTTAATTAATCCACCAGTTTTTTTCTTATAAGTATTAAATCTTTCTTTTTTTCTTTTTTTGTAAGTTTTATCAAATAAACTATAAGAATTCTCATACCATTTAGATGATTGATAATTGTATCCTAATAATTGTGCATATTTTTCAGCTTCATTAACTAAGCCAATTGTGTAGTGAACCTCAACTAATCTGTGTAGAGCTTCCTCTGCATAGATAGTTGTATCGTAATTATCAATTATTTCTCTAAATCTATTTATTGCTGGTATCCATTTTTTTCTATCAAAATAATATCTTCCTAAGTACATTTCTTTAGCTGCAAGAATGTCTTTTATTAAATCTATTTTAAATTCTGCATCAATCGCATATTCTGTATTAGGATACTCTTTAAGAATAATTTCAAAATTTTTCTTAGCATTTACAATTGATTGTAAATCTTTTTTCTCATCGACAATCTGTTCATAATAACAAATTCCTAACAAATAATACACATATCCCAAGTCTTTATAAGTAGGATAAACTTTTAGAAATCTTTTAAGTTCAGCAATAGCATCGCCATAATAATCTTGAGTATAATATGAATATGCGGCCATTAATGCTGATTGAGGTGCTGAATCTGCTTGTGGAAATAATATTTCTGCTTCATTAAATTTTTTTGCTGCAAATAGAACATCTCCATCATTTAAAGCTTCCATACCCTCTTTGTAGGCCCCTAACACCTGTGACTCCAAACTTTTTTCTTTAATTATTGACTTTTTAATTGGCTCTTTTGTGCATGAAGCAAATAAAGTTATAATTACAAAACAAACTAAAATCTTTAACCTAAACATATTAGTTTTATACAGACTTAACTGAAAATTTCAAAGATCAATATATTTTAAGCAATCGATCTTAATAAGGTTTTGTTCAAAATAGTGTGTGGTAGATTTCTTTCTTGTATCTCAACTATTGAAAAGTTTTCTTTATTTTCAAACACTTTTTTTAACAATTGATTTGTGAGGAAATGGCCCCCTTGTGAGCAGTTTACGCTTCCGATTATTCTATATCCACTAGTGTAGAGGTCTCCAATACAATCTAGTATTTTGTGGTTAACAAACTCTTTAGGATTTCTAAGCTTTTCAGAATTTAAGATTTCATTACCCTTAACAACAATTGCATTATCTAAACTCCCACCTTTTGCAAGTCCTTTTTCTTTAATTTTTTCTACATCATCGAATAAACAAAATGTTCTTGAGTTAAAAATATCTACCAAATCATCTTCATACACGTTTACTTTGTTTTCTTGATTTCCAATCAAACAATCCTCAAATTTCAATTTAAAATTAATATCCAAACTTAACTTAGAAGGTTCTATGGAAATAAATTTCTCTCCAAAATGACATGTTATTTTTTTTTTTATCTTGATTATCTTAATAGGCGCTTCACTTTTTTCTAATCCACAACTTTTTAAAATTTCTATAAATTCTTTTGCTGAACCGTCTAAAATTGGTACCTCTTCATTATTTATTTCTACCAGCGCATTATCAATCCCTAATCCAAATAGAGCACCCATTAAATGTTCTATAGTTGATACTTTTACTCCATGCTCATTAGATATAGTTGTATTTAATAATGTATTAGTTACGTTAGTAAAACTTGGGTAAACATAATTGTTTGATTGTAAATCTACTCTTTTAAAAACAATTCCTGTATTTGGTTCAGAGGGCTTTACTAACACTTTTGCTAATTTACCATTATGAAGTCCAACTCCACTAAAAGTTGCTGTTTTTTTTAAAGTTTTTTGACTTAATAATGACACAACAAGACTTTTAATGTGTTAAGAAAAAAACTGAAAACAACAAATATTACGATAAACTACTAATTAATTAAAAAAATTAAAGAATCTCTCAAAAAAACCATGTTTTTTGTCAATTTTACCTGTCAGCAAAACCTCATTGCTATTGTGGCCTGAAATAATTCTACTAGCTGTTGTGAAAATATTGTTATCAGTATTATCTTTAAATTTTTCTACATAGCCCGCGCTTATAATTTGAATTAACGAAATATGATATTTTTTTAGAGTCTTTTCTATATTTTCAATTAAATTTTTTGAGAGACAGATAAATTCTGTATCTAAAGAAAAAATATTACAATTAACATTTTCTGGTAAATTTGTATAAAATTTATTGTCTATCACGTATTTTTCTATAAAAAAATGGATAATTTTATTATTTTGTAAGTTCGATTGACATAAATTTTTTAAATCACTTAATGGATGAATTAAAGTCTCTGAGTTTAAAAGATTTCCATTATTGTCTTTTTTGATTGACAATTTTATTGAGTGAAATTCCTTACTATCTAAAATAACATATAAGTCTTTAATAAAATTATTTAATTTTTTTTCAATCTTAAATATATTATTGTTTAAAAATTCATCCAATTTACTAAATTTTAATTCTGTAGAATTTTCTTCTATTTTAAATTTTTCAGAGTAAATTTTTTCATTTGTTAAAATTTCGACAACATAAATAATAAATTGATTATGATTTAAATAAAGATAAGTTTGAAAATCTGTTTCTCTAATCATTTACAACAATTTGATTTTTTTGACGTATATCCAAAATTTTTATATTACTGAATTCTATATCATCAAGTAAATCAATTGATAAATTTAATGACTCTTTTATTCCGGTGATTGGTAATTTTATTAAAACTCCTGAATTCATTTCAATATCCCATCTCCCTGAGGGAAAATAGTAGAAATTTTTAATGTTATTATATTTCAATTCAGTTTGAAGGATTATATTTTTAAATTCTAAAAATTTTTCTGTTTCAAAATTTCCAAAAATAAAAGGTAAATTTTGAGAATAGTCTTTGGTATATATAAATTTTCCATTAGATCCAACTAAATAATTTTTTCCATTTATATTCGTAGATGCTAAAAAATTTGTTTTTTCAATTTTGATTTCAATAGATGATGGATATTTTTTAAATACTTCATATTCTTTAATCAAATTATTAGAATCTAATATTTCTTTTATCTGAGATTTTTGAATAGATAATAGATTATTTAATTTTATCAAATTCATTATTTTTAAATATTCATTATCATTAAATTCTATTCCCTCAATATTGACCATATTAATTTTAGGAAGATCAAAATTTTTCAAATTTTTGTTGTTGAAAGTACCTAGAATGATTACTAAAGAAATATAAAAAATAATTTTCTTATTTATTTGTTGAAGCATCATTCAAAATTAATTCAATAAGTTTAATAAAACTTATACCACGAAATGCAGCAATCTCAGGAACTAAAGAAAGTTTTGTCATTCCTGGCTGAGTATTAATTTCTAAAAGATAAAACTTACCCCTGTAATATTTGAAATCTGAACGAGTAACTCCTCGACAACCTATTAAACTGTGTGCTTTGGAAGAAATTTTCATTAATTGTTCATATTTTTTTTTTGGTAAATCCACTGGTATAATGTGCTCCGTTTTTGCTTTTGGATTATATTTTGCTTGATAATCATAAAATTTTCTTTTTGGTTTTAATTCAATTGCGCCAAGTTTCTTGGAGCCAATCATTGCGGCCTGAATCTCTCTACCAGGGATAAATTCTTCAATAATTATATTTTTATAATTTTCTAAATACTTCAATTTTTTTTTGATATCTGTTTTTGTACATATAAACACATTTACGCTTGAGCCTTCATTGATTGGCTTTATCACAACTGGAAATTTAAGTTTTTTTTCAATAGTTCTAACAATATTTTTTTCATCTTTGCCGAAAGAAAAGGTGAGGAATTTTGGAGTCAATATTTTGTTCTTAATAAAAATCTTTTTTGATAACACTTTATCCATTGCTATTGATGATGAAATCACACCTGAATGAGTATAAGGAATTTTAAAACTCTCTAATATTGTTTGGATATAACCATCCTCACCAAACTGACCGTGTAACGCATTGAAAATTTTGTTTGGTTTGAATTTTTTAATAACATCAAATAACTGAAAATTTGGCTCTGTTATTTTTATCAAATAATCATTTTTCTTTAATTCCCTAGCTACTTGTCTTCCAGTATCAAGGCTGATTGCTCTTTCTTTTGAAATACCACCTGAAATTATTAATATTTTATTCAATTTATTTTAAAATCTTAATTTCTTTTTCTAATTTTATACCGGTTTTTTCTAAAACCTCTTTTGATACGAATTCAATTAAATTGTTCATATCATTAAAAGAAGCGCTACCCTTATTTACAAAAAAATTGCAATGTTTTTCTGAAATACAGGCATCTCCAAATCTTTTGTCTAAAGGAACTGACTCTTTAATTAACTCCCAAACTTTCTTACTTGTTTGTGATTTAGGATTTTTAAAAGTGCTTCCGCTAGTTTTGACTCGAGTAGGTTGTGCTTTTTCTTTTTTTTTTACTAAATTCTCAATTTCATTTTTTATTTGAAAAGAACTAGATTTTAACCCTTTGAATGAAGCACTTAAA
This sequence comes from uncultured Pelagibacteraceae bacterium, assembly GCA_902609685.1. GTDB lineage: Bacteria > Pseudomonadota > Alphaproteobacteria > Pelagibacterales > Pelagibacteraceae > Pelagibacter. The sequence goes on along the minus strand of CACLSR010000002.1, from coordinate 287,682 downwards.
AAGATTAAATCATCGGATAAATTACTTTTTCTATACTCAAATTTAATTTCTTTACTTGGAATAGTAATAATATTTCCAGATTTATCGATTGCTTGAACTGATATCAGTATATCTTTAAATTCTTTGTTAAAACAACCTGCGTTCATTCTAATTCCACCTCCTATTGTGCCTGGTATACAAGATAAAAACTCAAATCCACTTAGCCTATTTTTTACAGCAAAGTCTGATAAAGACTTATCAGTCACAGCGCTGCCAGCAATTATCACATCATCTCCAAGAAGTGAGATGTTATTAAAATTTTTTCCTAATTTTATAACTATACCATCAAATAAATCATCAGATATTAAAGTGTTAGAACCTGCTCCAAGAATAAATATTTTTTCCTGATTATTTACAATTTTTAAAAATTTAATCAGTTCTTGAAGATTGTTAGCTTTAAAAAAAACTTTTGTTTTTCCACCAATATTAAACCAATTTTTTTTTTTAAGATCGTGCTCAAATCTTACATTTTCATCAAATTCTCCAAACAATGTTTTTAGTTGATCTAATTTCATTATATTAATTTTGGGAGTTCCCTCATCCAATTAGAGATGGAACCCGCACCCATTCCAACTACAATTTTTTTTCCACTCATATTTCTTTTTATAAATTTAGCCAGTTGAAAATTATCATTTACTAAGAATAATTTTACTTTTGAATTTTTTATTATCTCCTTAGCAAAATTTATATAATTAAACCCTAACTTTATTTTTTCTCCTGCTGAATATACAGGGCATAAAACAACAATATCGGCACTCTTAAATGCAAAAGAGAATTCTTTTCTCAAATCTTTAAGTCTTGAAACTCTATGTGGTTGAAAAATACAAACTTTTTCATAATCTTTATAAACTTTATTTACACCATCCAAAACTACTTTTATTTCAGTTGGATGATGAGCATAATCATCATAAAAATCAATATTGTTGTAAGTAAATATTTTATTAAATCTTCTTTGAACACCTTTAAAATTTTTTAATCCTTTTTTTATATCAGAAATTGAAATACCAATAGTAATTGCAACAGCAGTAGCTGCAACAGAATTTCTTACATTATGAATACCTATTAATGGAATTCTTATTTTTTTAATCTTTATTCTTTTCTTATTTGGGACATTTACTAATATGTCGAATTCTGTAAAGGTTTTGTTTTGATTTATATTCTTAATTAAAAAGTTTGATTTTGAATGAAGTCCATAGGTATAAAAATTTCTATTCTTTAATTTTTTAATTATTTTATTATTTACAGGGTCATCTAAACAAATAAATGATTTTCCAAAAGAAGGAACTTTTTTTATAAAATTAATAAAATATTTCTCTAAGTCATCCATAGATTTATAAAAATCCATATGTTCTCTATCTATATTTGTAATAATTGAATAAGTAGGAGGTATGTGAAGGAAACTTCCATCAGATTCATCTGCTTCCAAAACTGTCCAATCACTCTTTCCTAACTTAGCAGTGTTTTTGATAGAATTAATTACCCCTCCATTAATAATTGTTGGATCTAATTTGGTTTTTTGTAATATTGAGGTAATTAAAGAAGTTGTTGTGGTTTTACCATGTGAACCAACCACAACAATATTTTTCATAAGAGAAACAATGTGAGCTAACATTCTTCCTCTAGTAATAATTGGAAGTTTTTTTCTTCTAGCCTCAATGTATTCTGAATTATTTTTTTTTATTGCTGAGGAAATAACTGCTATTGTTGCATTCTTTAAATTTTGTTTTTTTTGACCAATAAAAACTTTTATTTTTTCTTTTTTCAATCTATCTATATTTTTATTTGATGACAGGTCACTACCTTGGACTTTAAATCCTTTCCCGTTCATAATTAAAGAAAGTCCACTCATTCCGATACCACCGATGCCAATGAAGTGAATAACCTCAGTTTTTGCTAATTCAATTTTCATTAATAATATTTAATATTTTTTGATGTACATTAGTCCAAGTATTTTTGTAATTTAATTTTTTTAAATTTTCCTTTTTTTGCAAAAATTCTGAATTATCAGATAATATACTAGTTAGAAGCTGCTCTATATTGTCCTCAAATGTATCTTGATTAAGCATCCAACAACATTCTTTCTCTTTGTAAAATAAAGCATTTTCATATTGATGATTGTCCTTTGAATTTGGTAAAGGCACTGCAATAAATGGTATGTTTAATAAAGATAATTCAGCCAAGGTTGAGGCACCTGCCCTAGTTATACAAATATCTGTATTATTAATTATTTCTTCAAAGTTTTTATTGAAACTGAAGATTAAACATTCAACATTATTTTCATTATAGAAATTTCTCAAATTTAGGATATTTTTTTCATTTGTTTGATGCAAAATTCTAATTGAGTGTTTTTTTGAAATATTAACAATTTTATTTTTGAGATTAATATCAAAAATATTCGCTCCCTGACTTCCTCCAACAATCAATAAATCTAATTTTTGATGGTTAAAATTTTTTTGTTTTAAACAATAAAATTTTTCTTTAACTAAGGGAAATATAGTTTCAATTTTATTTTTGTATTTGGGTGGAAAGTTTTTTATCTTTTCTTTGTAACAAATTATTTTTTCACATGAACTTAAAAAAAATTTATTTGCTTTACCCAAAACTTGATTGGGTTCTAGCAGGTAAATCTTTAATCTTAAGATTTTTGCTGCAAGCAACAATGGAAAAGACATATATCCCCCGGTGGAGAATAATTTTTTAATATTATTTTTTTTTAATAATAAATATGATTTTATTGTCAGTATAATTACTAATATTAAATTTATTGGAAATAAAAATATATTATTTAACCTTGGGGTATCAATAATTCTTAATTGATAATTTTCATCATTTAAATATTTTAAGCCCCTTTTATCAGTTGTGATAATTACATTTGCATCTCTAGACAAATGTTCATAAAGTATTAATGCGGGGATTACATGGCCCCCTGATCCTCCTGTTGTTATCAAGTAATTTTCATTCATTCTAATTTAGATTTCTTTTTGTAAAGTTCAAAATTATTCCAGATAAAATTGAAATACTAATTATTGAGGAACCACCATAACTTATAAATGGTAATGTCATACCAGTTGTAGGAAATAATCTAATATTTACTCCAATGTGAATTATAGTTTGCATTAATATAAGGCTTATAGATCCAACTAAAATTAATTTAATAGTTTCATCATTTTCAAAATTAACTTTTTTAAATACTGAGTAAATAAAAATTAAAAACAATAAAAAGATTAAAATTATGGCAATTACACCAAACTCTTCAGAAATTACTGAAATAATATAATCTGTATGTGCCTCTGGGACTCTATTTTTTAAAGTCCCCTCTCCTATACCTTTCCCAAAAAAGCCTCCACTCGTAATAGACTCTAAAGCTTTGTCTGATTGAAAATTATAAGTTCCAGTTTCAGAGTCTAAAAAAGATATTATTCTATTTTTAATGTATGTAAATTTCGAAACAAAAAAAATTAAGTAAAAAAATATCAAAACAATTGATGAAAATAAAAAGAAAAGTAAAAATATACTTATACCCGAAGTAAATATTAAAACCGACCAACTAAAAAAAACTAAAAGAGTTTGTCCTATATCTGGCTGTAATGATAATAATAAGGCAATACCTAAAGTTATTATAAAAGATAATAAATACTTTAAATAAATGTTGCTAAATTTTTGGCTGCACAATATCAAACTTATAAAAATGATAAGAAATGGCTTTACTAACTCTATCGGTTGAAATCTAGGTAGAAAGTATAGATCTATCCATCTTTTTGAACCCTTAACTTCTACCCCAATTATAGGTACTAAAATTAAAAATATTAATGATAAAAAAAAGAATAGAGAAGAATATTTTAGAAGTTGTTCTTTTTTGATTGAGGATAATAAAAAAATTATAACAATCCCTAACAAAATAAAAACTAAATGTTTGAAAAAAAATTGATAATCATTTGTGTTCAATTTATCAGAGGCAATTAATGATGTGGAAACTAAGGAAAAAAATAAACCTGTTAAAAATAATAAAACAATAAGTGAAAAAAGAAACTTATCAATATTTTTCCACCAATCATAATAGATACCAAATAAAGTATTCTTAATTTCCATACATAAATCTTTTTACTAATCGATTAAAATATAAACCTCGTTCTTCAAAATTTTTAAAACTATCAAACGACGCCGCACAAGGGCTAAATAATATCGTATATTGAATAGATCTTTTTGTTTTGATTATAGAAAAAACGTTTTTCACTGCGTCTTCTAAACTTTTATAATTTTGAAATTTTACTTTACTTCTAAGCTGTTTGATAAAAAGATTTTTATTTTCTCCATAAATAAAAGCGGTAACATTCCTTAAATCTTTTTTTTTTAATTCTAATTTGTCACCTTTTTTATAAATACCACCTAATAACCATAATATATTGGAGGCTTTTTTAAACATTCCGACAGAAGATGAGAAACTAGTAGATTTTGAGTCATTTATAATCGTGAGATTTTTCTTTTGAAGAATAATTTGTTGGCGATATTTCAAACCCTTAAAATTTTTTATCGTTTTTTGTAAAAGATAGTTTTTTAGTTTTAATTTTTTTGCCAATTCTATAATAAAAGATAGATTTTCTCTATTTGACTCAGTTAAAAAATATTTATTTTCAACTTCTAGAAAATCATTGTAATTTTTTTTTGTATTTACTTTAATAATTTTACAATTAAATTTTTTAGTTTTTAATTTTCTCGAAATTAGTAAGTCATCGCTTTTTACAAATGCTAAACAACTTTTGGATTGAGAATCTAAAAGTTTAAATTTTGCATCAACATAATTTTGAAGAGTTTTATGTCTTTCAAGATGATCAGGTTTAATATTTAAGATTATTGAATATTTTGAAGTAAATAATTGGCTGTATTCTAGCTGGTAAGAAGATACCTCTATCACAAAAATTGTATTTTTTGATATTTTTTTTTCATTTAATGGAGGGTTACCAATGTTTCCGATAAGTCTCACATCTTTTTTTTGATCTTTTAAAACTTCATATAAAATTTTAGCAGTAGTAGATTTTCCATTGGTACCTGTAATAGTAATGTATTTATTTTTAAAAAAAGTAAAAAATACATCTAAATCTGTATAAATTTTTTTTTTATTAAGTTTTAGAAATTTAGATAATTTACAATTGAAAATATTGATACCAGGGCTGATAATGATTATATCAAATTTTATTTTTAATAATTTTAATTTAGAAATTTGTTTTGAATGTGTGTTTTTTAAATCATCAAATAGATAAATATCAGCTTTGTTTCTTAAAAATCTAAAAGATGATATTCCACTTTTTCCAAGACCATAGATTAATATTTTTTTTTTCAAAAAAATATTTTCAATTTTTTTTTTCATCTCAATTTTAAAGTAGCTAATCCTATCATTGCAAGAATTATAGAAATGATCCAAAACCTTATTACAACAGTCGACTCTGGCCAACCTTTTTTCTCAAAGTGATGGTGGATAGGAGCCATCTTAAAAATTCTTTTTCCAGTAAGTTTAAATGAAATAACTTGGACCATTACAGATACCGCTTCCAATACAAAAAGGCCTCCGGTGATTGCTAAAACTATTTCATGTTTTGTAATTATTCCAATAGCTCCTAGAGAACCTCCTAAAGACAATGAACCAGTATCACCCATAAAAATTTTAGCTGGAGGTGCGTTAAACCATAAAAATCCAAGACATGAACCTATTATAGCTCCACAAAATATTGCCACCTCTCCGGTTCCCTCTATGTAAGGGATTTGAAGATAATCTGAAAATACAATATTACCAGTTACATAACTAATAAATGCAAAGCATGCTGCCACCAAAATTACTGGAACAGTTGCCAAACCATCTAAACCATCTGTCAAATTTACAGCATTAGATGAACCAATAATTACAAATATTGCAAAAGGAATAAAAAACCAACCAAGATTAATGATTAAGTTTTTAAAAAATGGAAAATATAAATTAGTTATATTTTGGTAATCTATAAAATTTACATAAATAACAACACCAATAATTGATAATACAATTTGTAAAATTATTTTAAATTTAGATGAAATTCCTGAAGAGTTGCTATACTTAATCTTTTTATAATCATCAAATGCTCCTAAAAGTCCAAATGAAACAGCTACGTACACACAAAACAAAATATTAATATTTGATAAGTCTGCCCACAAAATTACTGATGTGAGTAAACCTAATAGAATAATCAATCCACCCATTGTTGGTGTGCCAATTTTTTTAATTATATGATCTTCAGGCCCGTCATCTCTTATCGGATTTAAAATTTTTTGATTTGAGAAGAATTTTATAAACGGCCCTCCAATTATTAAAACTATTATGAGTGATGTAAAAACAGATAAACCAGTTCTGAAAGTTAAGTATTTAAAAACATTCAAAAATCCAAACGTATCTACATAGTTTAATAAAAATTGATAAAGCATCTACTTAATTCCTTTTAAATCATTTATCATCTTATTAAAACCTGTCGCATTTGAGGCTTTAACCATTAAATAATCGTTATTATTCAAATCATTTTTAATAAATTTAATCATTTGAGAGTTGGTTCTAAAAACTTTACCTCTTTTTGATTTTACAATCTTTTTGAATATTGGACTTATATGGTTTCCCTTTAAGAAAATTTTATCAATTTTTGTTTTATTAATTATTGGAACAATCGACTGGTGAAGTTTTTTGGAATGTGTTCCAAGTTCTAACATATCACCAAGTAAGAGATACTTTTTGAATTTTTTGCTCTTTACTTTATCATAATTTAATATCGCAGATTTAAGGGATAAAGGATTTGAATTATAACTTTCATCTATCAGGTTTATATTTTTTTTATTTATTTTTATTCTTGACAAATCTCCTCTCCCTTGGGGAGTTGTAAAATTAAAAAAAACTTTTTTATCTAATTTTGTAATATCAATATTAATACTCATTACCGCCAAAGCAGCTAAAATATTATAAATATTATTTTGAAAATTATTAGGAATCACAAAACTTTTGTTTAAATCTTTAGCTTTGATATTTATTTTAAAATTATTATTAATCTTAATAATATTAATTAACTTCACATCAGATTTATGATTTTTGATCCCAAATGAAATTGTATTAATATTGTTTTTGGTAGCTATTTTTTGATGTAATCTAAAAAAATTATCATCCGCATTTAAAATCACAAAACCATTTGGTTTCGTATTTGAAATTATTTCAGATTTTGCAAGTGCAATATCTTTTATATTCTTAAAATTTTTAGCATGAGCGTAATTTATATTAGTTATAACGCTTATGTCTGGTTTGATAATTTTTGATAAATAATCAATTTCCCCTTTTTTATCCATGCCGACTTCCAAAACTCCATAATTATCGTTCTTACTCAAATTAAAAAGGCTTAATGGAACCCCATATTTGTTATTAAAAGATTTTGGGGAAATAGTTATTTTAGAAATTTTTTTTAAAGTTTTACCTAATAATTCCTTAAGTGTAGTTTTTCCACAGCTCCCTGTTATTGCAATTATCTTTGCATCTATATTCTCTCTGAAAATAGTTGATGTTTCGGTCAAAAATTTCAATGAGTCTATTACTTTTATTTGCTTTTTATAATCTAATTTTTTTTTAATTTTATTTACGACTACTATTGAAGCTTTTTTCTTCAGAGCCTCTTCTACAAACTTATTTCCATCATTTTTCCTACCTCGTATAGCGAAAAAAATGTCATTTTTTTTAACTTCTTTTGAATTAATTCTAGCTTGTCCCAGAGTTAAATTTGTATTTAATTTTTTATCACCAGATGACTCTTTGATAAGATTTAATTTCAAATTATTTGATAAATTCAAATTTTTTAATTTAATTGCGTTTAAAATTATTTTTTTATCTGAAAAATAAATTTTACGATTTCCGATTTCTTGAATTTTTTCATGACCCTTGCCAGCAACTAATAAGATATTGCCTGTAGTTAAATTTTTAACCGCTTCAGAAATCGCCTTTGCTCTATCAGAAATTTCTGATATTTTTTTACTATTTATCCCTCTTTTAATATCTTTTCTAATTTTATTAGGATTTTCTAGTCTAGGATTGTCATCTGTCAAATATATTTGATCAGCATATAATGAAGCAATTTTACCCATTTTTGATCTTTTATTTTGATCTCTATTTCCACCACAACCAAACAAAAGAACAATTTTTTTATCAGGAAATTGCTCTCTTAGTGAAAGAAGAGATATTTTTAATGCATCTGGTGTGTGTGCGTAATCCAAGATAACTTTAGATTTATTTTTGATATTGCCAATTTTTTCTAGTCTTCCCTCAACAGATCTTATTTTTGGAATAACTGCCAAAATTTTATTTAAATTTAGATTACTTTTTTGAGCAGCTATAATTGCCATCATTATGTTCTTGAGTTGTACTTTACCTATAAGATTGAGCTCAATATTTTTGATTAAGTTTTTATATTTGATTATTAACATTTGCTTCTCACCTACAAAATAATGAGATAAAATTTTAAAATAATTTTTTGGATTATTTATAGAATAAATCTTTAAATTTCTCTTTAATGCAATTTTTTTTATGTTTCTAAATTCAGGTATTTTTTCATCAGCAATTACATTACCTTTAATAGATAAAAGTTTCTCAAAAAGATAAAGTTTTGCGATTAAATAATCTTTTAAATTTTTATGATAATCTAAATGATCTTGAGAAAAATTTGTAAATATTCCTGAATTAAATTTTAAACCATCTAACCTATTTTGACTTAAACCATGACTTGAAGCTTCCAAAATTACATCATCTACTTTCTGATTTTTAAGATAATTTAATATCTTCCCCAATTGAATTGGGTCGATGGTTGTATTGGATAAATTGATATATTTGTTGTTTGATTTAACACCCAAAGTTCCAATTGATGCAACTTTTCTTTTATTTAATTTTAATATTTGATAATAAAAATCAGCTACGGAAGACTTTCCATTGGTTCCTGTAATAGCTATTAAATTTGATGGTTTTTTATTATAAATTTTAAATGAAACTTCAGCTAATAATTTTCTCACATTTTTTGAATGAATAATTAATACTCCATTTGGAAATTTTGTTATTTTTTTTTCAGTTACAATAATTTTTGAGCCTTTATTTATTGCATCTAATATGAAATTATTTCCATCAATATTTGTGCCTTTAATCGCAAAAAAGACATTATCTTTTTTTACTTTTGAACTCTCAAAACAGATGTCAGAAAAAAAAGTCTTTTCAAATTTTTTTCCAATATTTGGGAAATAATCTTTAAGTAACATTTAGAAATTAAATTCACTATATTTTGTGGCTAAAATAGGCCCAATTTTTTCTACAATTTGACCCGTAGTTTCAACTGTTGTCCATCCAGCAGTATTAAAAGGTGTCCCTTTATACTTTATGTTTGATCCATCTCTATAATGATAAATATAGTTTTCGTTTATTTTTGGTTCATCCAGCATAACAGCTAAAACAAATTTTGGTTTAGATGTTGGAAATACTGACACAAAAGAATTAATCTTCTTATTTGAATACTCTCCATCCGCACTTTTTTCGGCTGTTCCTGTTTTGCCACCAATTTCATATCCATTTACATTCGCTAGTGATGCGGTTCCATCTTTTGTTGAAACAATTTTTCGCAAGATTGGTAAAATTTCTCTAGATAAGTCTTGATTTAAAATTTTTTCTTTTTTTTCATTGTTGTTATTTTTGACCAACTTTGGTTTTATTTGATAACCCCCATTAACAACAATAGAATAAGCTTTTGCTAATTGAAGCAATGTAGTTGTAATGCCATGACCAAATGATGCTGTAGCAAGTGGACATTTTCCCCAATTGAATTGTATTGGTTTTCCTACTTCCTCAATATCAAAGTCAATTTTTTCTAAAATACCAATCTTTGATAAAAATGACTTAAATTTTTCTTCGCCCACTTGCTGAACAATTCTAACTGAGCCTATATTACCAGAACGAACTAATATTTGTTCAGCAGTAAGATTGGATGGGATTTTTTTGTCGTATTCTCTTATCGGAAATCCTGCACACATAAGAGATTTTGGCAAATCAACATACTCTGTTTCAGCAGTAATAATTTTTTCATCAAGAGCAGCAGCTAATGTAAAGGTTTTAAATACAGATCCAAATTCATAGACACCTTTAGTAACCCTATTTATATAATTTGAGTCTGAGATTTTCTCTCTCTGATTTGGATCAAAATCAGGAAGAGAAACTAAAGATAGTATTTCACCATTATTTACATCCATCAAAATTGCAGCACTGCCAATAGTATTAAAAATTTTGTTGAATTTAATTAACTCTTCTCTAATTAAAAATTGTAGGTCTTTATCTACTGTTAATTGAATAGGTTCTTTACTATTTCTTAAAATTTTGTCTAATGATTTTTCCAGACCTGAGACTCCATTATTATCATTATCAATTTGACCAAGAATATGACTAAATAAGTTTTTTTCAGGATAAATTCTTGTTAATTTTTCCTCAGGTTGAATTGATTTGTCACCCAGTTTCATTACCTTTTCATAATTTTCTTCAGATATTTTTTTTTCTAAGTAAAAAAATTTTTTATTTTTCAATTGATTTTGAATTTTGACAAAATCTTTATTGGGAAAAATATATTTTAGATTTATTAATAACTTTTTTTGATCAATAACTTTTCTAGTGCTTATGCCAATATCAATTGAGCTTACTGTCTTACTTAGGTATTTTCCATTTCTATCAATTATATCTGCTCTATAAAGTTTATTGGAAGTACTAGTCAAATTTTCATTTTTTTCTTTTATAGAATCTCTTGAGCCAAGATGCACTAAGTGTATAGAAAAAATTATAAAAATTATAAAAAAGATAAAAAAAATAAATGAAACCCTATTAAATGAAATATTAATGTTAGACTTATTTTTTTTAAAAGAAAAATCATTACGATTATCCTGTAAAATAATTTGTGAATTTTTATTACTCATTTTTATTAAAACTTAATTGACCTATTTCGATTTCATTATTTTTTCTGGTAATTGTTTGAATTTCCTGGATATCAAATTTTATTAATTCATTGTCAAAGTAAAGATTTTGTAACTGAAGTAATTTTTCAGTAGAACTCAAATAATCAAATTCCAATCTAGTATTTTCAAAATTTTTTTTTAAATCTCTGATGTTTTCTTTTAAGACAAATATTTCATCATCAATCCTTTTTGTTGAATTTTTAACTATTGCCGTTGAGAAAATTAAAGAAAATACAAAGAATGTAACAAAAAATTTTTTCATAATTTTTCACCAAAATTCTCAATATCTAAAAGTGTTTTAAATTTTTTAACTATATCTGTCTCAAAATTATAAAAATCATTTTTCTTTATTACGTATCTGAGTTTTGCTGATCTTGATGGAGTATTTTCTCTTAATTCTTTACCCGATGGTGTTATTGGTTTTTTTTCAACCATCCTAAATAATGTTTCAGTTTGATTTATATTTGGCATATACCGAGATATACTTTTTTTTTCAGATAAACTTTTAAAAAAATATTTTACGATTTTATCCTCTAGTGAATGGAAAGTTACAACTGCCAATATACCATCTTTTTTTAATACTTTTGTAGCTGCAATTAAACCATATATTAATTCACTAATTTCTTTATTGACAAAAATTCTAAGAGCTTGAAAAGTTTTTGTGGAGTTGTTTGTCTTAAAACTTTTTCTTTTTTTTGATTTTTCTATCAATTCGACTAATTTTTTTGTATCAATTTTTTTTGTCTTTCTTTCTTTAACAATATTAAAAGCAATTCTTTTGGCTTCTAGTTCTTCACCAAAAAATTTAAAGATTTTCTCTAGTTCATAAACATCCAAATTATTTATTGCATCACTTGCAGAAAAATTATTTAAACCCATCTGCATATTTAGATCTCCAACAGAATTAAATGATAAACCTTTTTTTGGATCTTTGATTTGAGTAAAAGAATAACCTAAATCTAAGAGTATCCCTCTGATTTTTTCATTTTTAAGTTTGAGATTGTTTAATTGACTAAACTTTTTATGTTTGAAAATAAATCTGTCTCGGAACTTTTCAGAAATTTTATCCGCAATTTTTTTACTTTCTATATCTCTATCAATTGCAATTACTTGGGTGTCTTTATAACTTAAAATTTTTTTGGTGTAACCACCTTGACCAAAAGTACAATCAATAAATGTGCCACCATGTTGAGGGGTAATAATGCTAATTATTTCATTAAGCAATACCGGATAATGTTTTGGAGCATCCGATACCATGGTGGCTTCCATTTATTTTTTCGAAGACCATTAATTTTTTTGTCTTCGTAAAAATGCGGGTATTTCTAAATCATCCTCTTCTTGATCTTCATCTGATGATCCAAGCAAATCTTCAGATGTTGAAGCTTGATTTTCTGTATTAAATAAATCTGGTTCATCTGTATCCACACCAAATTCCTTTAAATCATTTGAAGACTCTTCAGTATTAGACGAGCTTAATGCTTCTTGTGAAAAAGAAGTGTCATTATCCTCTGAAATGTTTTCTACAATATTTTCAGCTTCTTGATTTTTTAGCAATTCCTCATGATACTGATTGTTTACTTCATCAACTGATTGACTCTGAATACTCTCTGATACTATCTCATTTTCAAGTTTAAGTGCAGTTGCACCATCTGAAATAGGGTTGGAGTTTGTATTCTGGAAATTAAAAGAAGTTGTACCTGCGGTTGTTCCAAAATCAGAATAACCAGGATTTCGATTTTGAATTCGATGAACCATATTAATAACTGATTTTGTTTCTGGTTGTTGACCATCTAAAGATGTAGCTACAATTGAAACTCTCATTTTTCCATCAAGTTCTGGATCTGTGATAGCGCCAATAATTAATTCAGCCTCAGGATCTACTTCCGCTCTAACCTTATTAACTGCTTCATCGACTTCAAATAATTTAAGATCTTTACCACCAGTAATATTAACTAATAATCCTTTTGCTCCTTTTAATGTATAATCATCAATTAAAGGATTACTAATAGCCATCTCAGCTGCTTTCATAGCTCTTCCTTCTCCCTCAGCCTCACCAGTTCCCATCATAGCTTTACCCATTGAAGCCATAACAGACTCTACATCGGCAAAATCAAGATTGATCAATCCCGGTCTAACCATCAAGTCAGTGATACTCTGAACACCATGCATTAATACATTATTTGAAAGATTAAATGACTCCTCAAATGTGGTTTGCTCATTAGCTATCTTAAACAAATTTTGATTTGGGATTACTATAATCGTATCAACATGTCTTCTTAGTTCCTCCAAACCTTGTTGAGCTCTTCTCATTCTTGAGGGACCTTCATATAAAAATGGTAATGTAACCACTCCAACTGTTAAAATGTTTAATTCCTTAGCAGCCCTTGCAATAACATGTGCAGCACCCGTACCTGTTCCACCGCCCATTCCAGCAGCTATGAAAACCATATTTGCACCTTGCAGAATATTTACTATATCATTTAAAGACTCGTCAGCAGCAGCTTGACCAATATCAAGTTTTGCTCCAGCTCCTAAACCTTTTGTTAAATTCAAACCAATTTGAATTTTAGATTTTGCTTTGCTATGTTTTAAATCTTGAGCATCAGTATTAACTGCAATAAATTCAACACCTTGCATTCCATTATCAATCATTTCATTTATCGCATTTCCTCCCGCTCCACCTATTCCCATAACCAATAGTCTTGGTTGAAGCTCTTTTATTTCTGGTACCTTAAAATTAATTGTCATTTTGTTATCCCCCGTTATTTGTTTAGTTGATGCTCCCATTTAAGGCTGGCTCGATTTAAATTAGCTTTTTTTCTTGCATTGACCTTAAATTTTTCGAATATTGTTGGTTCCCATATTTGGAACGTTTTACCCTGACCAACAAAGACCATGCTATTTTTAATTTTTGCATGTTTTAATAATTTTGAAGTAAGTGAAATTCTTCCTTCACTATCAAATTGTAAATTTGTGCTTTCAGATAAAATTGATGTTGCAAAAAAATCTCTTTTTTCCTCAAAAGGATTTAAAGAGTCTATAGAATTTGAAATTTTTTCTACTCTGTCTTGAGGCCATGCTTCTATTGATTGATTATTAAATGACGGATAACAGATTACACCGTTATAACCTAAGTTAGACAAATATGATCTATAGCTTGCAGGCACTGACACTCTTCCTTTTTTGTCCAATTTGTTTTCGTAGGTCGATAAAAACATAAACCATAAAGTCCTATAAATCCCTTATTTGGGAATATATGGGATATTATGGGTTTTTTTGAAATGAGTCAACAAATACTATTTATAATTGAAATAGGCCAATTAAGGATGATAGTGAATCAAAACGTGAACATTTAATAAGTATTTATTTTTAATGAATAGCCAGATGAACTATAAGCCGGGTTCTGTCATTTAAACTTATCATTTGTCTAGGCTCAAAATCACTCTTGAGCTCAAGCAACTAACCCTGATGACGAGCCAAAGATAGCTTTTAGTTTTTCAACAATGTCATCTCTACTTAGTCTTGCTCCCAGTGGGGTTTTCCAGCGTTCATTGTTACCAATAGAACCGGTGTGCTCTTACCACACCTTTTCACCCTTGCCTTGTTAAGGCGGTATATTTTCTGTGGCACTATCCCTAGGGTTGCCCCTGCCAGGTATTACCTGGCACTGCATCTTTGTAGAGTCCGGACTTTCCTCTTAAAAATTTAAAGCGATAAGTCGTTCATCTGGCTATTTTAATTTATTGCTAAATTTAGATAATTCAAGCTAAATCTTTATTGTGACACAAGGTTTTTGCTTATTAATAAGCACTCTTTATCTAATTTACCATTGACTAAGCTTTGTCTAAATCGTCTTTGAAAAGCTAAAGTAAGAAACTTTAAATTCTGATGAGATTTCACTCCTTCTACATCATTAAAACCAATTTTATAAAGGTTTTTTAAAAACATATTTTCTTCAATTGTTGTTAAAAATTTTTTATTTCTCAACTTTTTAATTTTTTTTTTATTTAAATTATGCCAAAAACCTATTTTATTTTTTGCTAACATTTCCCATGGAAATTTTTCACCTGGATCCTTTTTACGACCTGGAGAAACATCAGAGTGACCAAGAATACATCTTTTATTAATTTTGAATTTTTTTATCAAAAAATTAAGTAATTTTTTTAATGAAAATATTTGTTTTGATGAAAAATTTTTATAACCATGCTGGTGACCAGGATTAGTTATTTCAATTCCTATTGAATTTTGATTTAAATATTTAAAGCGTTTCCAAGTCGAAACTCCTGCATGCCATGCTTCATAAAGATCAGGCACCAGCTTTAATATTTCACCATTATTTTTAATTAAATAATGGGAACTAACTTTTGATTTTGGGTTTTGCAACCTTTTAATAGCGTGAGATTCTTTTTTCATTCCTGTGTAGTGTATTATAATAAATTTAATTCTCTTTTTTGGCCTTTTAGGAAGACTAAAATTTGGAGAATAATTTTCAGCCATTTTTAAGCCTATTTTTTGATACATTTTTATATTTAATTAATACTCAATTTACTTTATGGTGAATTATATTATAAGAGACTTAATGATCAAAAAAATTCTCATCATCATTTTTACAACTCTTACGTTAACTCTAAATGCGAACGCTGGATCTGATGGAGATTTGATATTGAAAAAAAATGAACCCTCAGAAGTTAAGGATTGTTTTGAAAAAATAAATAGAGTTACTTTTGCATTAAATCAAACTTTAGACGGTGTTATTTTTAAGCCAGTAGCATCACTATATAGAAAACTTCCCTCAACAGCTAAGACAGGTGTGAGCAACTCTTTGGATAATATCTCTCATTTATTAACAATACCAAATAATATTTTACAAGGTGATTTTAAACAAGCTGGCATAAACACTGGAAGATTTATTATAAATACAACAATTGGTATTTTGGGAATTTTTGATGTTGCTGAATATCTTGGTCTAACAAATTATGAAAAAGAAGATTATGGTCAATCTCTAGCTAAATTGGGAGTTGGCCCAGGCTGTTATATCGTGTTACCAGTTTTAGGTCCAAGCACAGCTAGAGACACACTTTCATCGGCATTTAATTATCTAGGTGGTGACCCTTGGTACAATGTAACGGTAAACAATGATACTCAGTATTTTAAAAATTCAGATTATTATTATTCAAAAGGTGTATCTGGAGTAGATTTTAGAGCAAAAAACTATGACTCAATAGAGAATTTGGAAAAAAATTCATTAGACTTTTACGCTTCAGTCAAAAGTCTTTACCTACAAGATAGACAACAAAAAATTCTTAATTCAAGAAAAATTATTAATACCCAGAATGATAGTGATTGGGAAGAGATAAATCAATAAAACTTATAAATATGAAAACTAGAAGAATTATTTTAGTAGTTTTTATTTATTTTTTAACATTAGGTAATTCATTTTCAATTGAGGCGGACGTATTTGTTCAATCTACAGTGAATAGGGCTTCAAAAATACTCTCAGAAAACTTATCTAAAGATGAAAAAATTAACAAACTTAAAATAATTGCTGAAGAAACAGTCGATATTAAAGGTATTGGTTTCTATACACTTGGTTCTATAAGAAAAAATCTTAATGATAGCCAAAAAGATAAATATTCAAAATTATTTAGAGAATATTTTCTAAAAAGTTTTTCAAGTAGACTCTCAGAATACACGAATCCAGAAATTGATGTTTTATCTAAAGAAGTTTTGAGTGAAAACTATACAATTGTAAATAGTCTTTTAAAAGGAACTTCGGAAAGACCTGAGGTCAAAATTGATTGGCGGGTTTATACCAAAAATCCAGAAAATCCTTTAATTAGAGATTTAATTATTGAGGGCCTTAGTTTAGCTAGGACACAAAAAGAGGAGTTTGCCTCTATTTTGAGCTCGAATGATAATAAAATAGATGCTCTTTTTAAAACTTTAGAGGAGTTCTCAAAAAATTAATTATCATTTTTTTTTTATGAATGCAATTTCAGATATGTTGACACCTTTGTGAGTCAAAACTCCCTTATTTATTTCTACTTTTTTTACTTTACTCAAAAAATTAATAATCTTATCATTATATTTCGATTTTAAAAAAGTTTCAGAATTTTCAGAAAAATCAATTAACAGATTTCTTAAAAAATTTTGATTAAGGTCATCTTTATTAGCCTCTGATTGAAAAAAATTTAATTCTTCAATCACAAAAATTCCTCCACTTTTTAGATTTTTAAACATCGAAAAAAAAGTAAATTTTTGATGAATAGGGTTATGGCTTGCATCATCAATAATGTAGTCATAATCCTTATTGAGATAATTTGACAAATTCTCTAAATTTTTTTCCGAAGATACATCGCAATGAAGAGTTCTTATTTTTTTTGATTTATAATTAGTTGTAAATGGATTTCTGTCTACTCCAACTATTTTTGCATTTGGAAAATAACAAGATAATGCTGCAAGAGAGTCTCCGTGATGAATACCAAATTCCATTATATTTAAATTTTTTGTCCTATTTTCTTTAAATAGTTTCTCATAAAAAACATCATATCCATGACCAAAGTGCTTAATATTTTTGAAAAAAAAATGAGATCCTTTATTAGTAGCGAAGTGTATAAATACCTCATTTAATTGCTTGTTCTCAATAGGAAATTCTTCAACTTTTTTATTAATAAAAAAAGTTTTAAATATAAAAATATTTAATTTATATAAGAAAGTAATAAATCTAGTAAAAGCCTTTATAAAATTTTTTTTATCAAGTGAAAAAATAATAACATTTTTACAATTAAATATTTGATCTTTTAAATTTATCATAATTTAATGGTGGGCCCGCCAGGACTCGAACCTGGGACCAATACATTATGAGTGTACTGCTCTAACCAACTGAGCTACAGGCCCAAAGAAATAATCTTTTTTTACTTTGTTTTATAATTTTAATCAATCTACAAATCTTATAATGGTGGGCCGTGTTGGTTACGCTCCAACTACCCCTGCAATGTCAATGCAGTACTCTACTATTGAGCTAACGGCCCAAAATCAATTTTAACTTTCTAAGAAACTTTTTAATTGTTTTGATCTACTTGGATGTTTAAGTTTTCTAAGAGCTTTCGCCTCAATTTGACGAATTCTTTCTCTAGTAACTGAAAATTGTAAACCAACTTCCTCTAAAGTATGATCAGTGTTCATACCTACACCAAATCTCATTCTCAAAACCCGTTCTTCTCTAGGTGTCAAAGTCGATAATATTTTAGTCGTTGCTTCTCCTAAATTTGATTTGATAGCTTGTTCAAGTGGGGCTAGGGCTTTTGTATCTTCTATAAAATCTCCTAAACTGCTATCCTCTTCATCCCCCACTGGTTTTTCCAATGATACTGGTTCTTTTGAAATTTTTAAAACTTTTCTAACTTTATCTAATGGCATTCTAAGTTTTTTTGCTAGTTCTTCTGGTGTTGCCTCTCTACCAAACTCACTTAAAATTAATCTTTGTGTTCTAACAATTTTGTTAATTGTTTCAATCATATGGACAGGGATTCTAATTGTTCTTGCTTGATCGGCGATTGATCTTGTTATTGCTTGTCTGATCCACCATGTTGCATAAGTAGAAAACTTATAACCCCTCCTGTATTCAAACTTATCAACTGCTTTCATTAATCCTATATTTCCTTCTTGAATTAAATCCAAAAATTGTAATCCCCTATTGGTATATTTTTTTGCAATTGAGATAACTAATCTTAAGTTTGCTTCAACCATCTCTTTTTTTGCTATTCTTGATTCTTTTTCACCTTTTTGAACTCTACTCACAAGTTTTTTAAAATCTGTTACAGACATTCCAATTTTGTGACTAAATTCTATCAATCTTTCACGAATTTCTTTAAATTTATCTTTATTATTAGAAAAAAATTGTTTCCAAATCGAATTTGTATCTAAAAATTTTTTTAGATTTGGATTAATTTCATTTCCAACATAAAATTTTAAAAATTCATTTCTTGGAATTTTGTTATCCATTGCTAATCTCAAAAGATTCCCCTCCAAAGAAACGATTTTTTTATTTTCTAAATAATGTTTTTGTACTAGTCCCTCCAAAACAGACGGAGATAACTGGAGCGATTTTATATTCTCTAAAATTTCTTTTACAATTTTTTCATAACTTTTTTCTTTTGCAGGAGAAAAAAGTTTAGAATTTAGAATACAATCTAATTTTTCTTTTTGATATTTGATGAGTTTATTATAATCTTTGGTTAAGTTACTCACAGTTTTAAGAACTTTTGGTTTTATCTCTGTCTCCATCGCTGCCAATGTTGGATTAAAATCATCATCACCTTCATCGCCAGAATTTTCATCACTTTCAACTTCGCCAGAATTTTTTTGTTTTGCGCTTGGGCCAGTAGACTCGTCCTCCATATAATTTGTATCAATATCAATAATTTCTCTGACTAAAATTTCGTCTTTTTGAAGTTTTTCATTCCAATCAAAAAATTGTTGGGCAGTTATAGGGCTTTGTGATAAAGCAATTAGCATCACATCCTTTCCAGCCTCTATTCTTTTTGCAATAGCAATTTCACCTTCTCTTGATAAAAGTTCAACTCCTCCCATTTCTCTGAGATACATTCGGATTGGATCGTCACTTTTTTCAATAGTTTTACCTTCATCTTTTGATGTGCCCTCTTTTTTTCTTAAAACTTTAAAATCTGATTTTTTTTCCACTAAGGTTATCTTTTCATCCAAAATATGAATAAAAGCCTGTGCTAAGTTTTGATCTGAAAGATTTCTTTTTCCGAGAGATTTACTTAGTTCCTCATGAGTAATAAAACCTCTGTGGGTTCCACGTCCCATTAAACGAGCAAATGATTTTGTAATTATTCTTTCCACACTAATATATTTGAAAAGATGTATATAATGGCAAATTTAAGAAAATCCATTATTAATTTTAGGTTATTAATTGATATTTTGCTTTTTTTTAAGCTCTTTTAGCTCGTTAAATGTTGACTCACTTAAATCTTTTGAAAACCTCGATTCTAATTCTTGTATTCTAAATTCTAGATCATAATTATTAAGATCTCGAACTATATCCTCAAACAATTCAAGGATTTCATGATCTTTAATATTTTTTTTTTGCAAAATATGTTTAATTGGAGCAAACTTTGTAATTTTATCAATTAGTTGAGAGTCAATATCTAGCTGACCAATAGACAAATCATTTCCCAAGTTTAGTTTAAATACAATGTTTTCAAAAATTTGTTTATTTACCTCAGAAAATAATTTTATATCTTTGAGCAAATGAATGTGATCCCGCATCAAATTCAAGTTATTAAGAGTAAGATAAATTAATGAAAATTCTTTTAATTCTACGCCTGACAATGATTGACTTTCGTTAAAGTGCTTTTGTGTCTTCTCTAAAGATCTAGTTTTTTTTACAAAAAAGTTTTTTTGATTTTGACTTGTATATGGAGTTAATCCAGAAATTTTTTCTATGAAATATTCTAAGACGTATTTTTTGAAATAACTATCTTTTATTGTATTAGCTATGGATCTTAATTTTTTTTCAAAAATTGCCATAGAAGATGGATTATTTTGAGTATTTTTTTTATAATGATTGAATATAAATTGATGTATTGATAATTTATTTTGTTTTGCATAATCAAAAAAATATTCTTTACCATTTTTGTTAACAAAACTATCTGGATCTTCTTGGTCTGGTAAAAATAAAAATGATATTTGTTTTTCAGGTTTCATTTCTCTTATAGAATTTTCTGCGGCTCTTAATGCTGCCTTGTAACCACTCTCATCAGCATCAAAACATATAATAATATCATTAAAAAACTGATTAAGAGTAAATATTTGTTTGTCTGTTAAAGAAGTACCTAAGTTAGCAACGGCATTTTCTATTCCATTTTTACTTAAACCAACCACATCCATATAACCCTCAACTAAAAAAACATTGTCAAACTTGTTAGACAATTTTCTTGCTAAGTCTAAATTGTATAAGTTGGATCCTTTTTTAAAGAATAATGTTTCTGGAGAATTAACATACTTAGCAAGAAAATCACTTTTTTCAATTATTCTCCCCCCCAAAGCAATTGGTTGTCCTGAAATATTATTGATTGGAAAAATTAATCTTCCTCTAAATCTTTCAACATAAATATTTTTCTTTTCATCTAAATAAAATAGTCCTGTTTCTTGCAAATCATCAATTTGATATTTTTTTTTTAATTCTTCAAATAAATTTGGATTTTTTTCTACAAAACCGATCTTAAATTTTTTAACTTGATTTTTGTCAAGTGATCTATTTTTTAGATAATCTCTTGCTTTAAAATATTTTTCATTTTTTAAAAGTTGATCATGATAAAAATTCACATATTCCAAGAAAATAGATGAGTATATTTTCCACTTTTTTTCTCTTTCTTCATCTTGTTTTGAGAAAATATAGGGTTGCATACCAGCTAAATTTGCCAAATACTTTACGGCCTCACCAAATTTGAAATTTTGAGTTTTCATTACAAAGTCAAAAATATTTCCATGTTCGGATGTTGCAAAACAATGATAAAATTCTTTTTCATCATTAACAGTGAAGGATGGAGTTTTCTCATTTTTAAATGGTGAAAGTCCAACATATTCCTTACCTCTTTTTTTTAAACTGACGTATTTTGAAACTACTGTTGACACTTTTAATCTTGTTTTAATTTCCTCTAAATATTCTTTTGGATATTTCATGACTACTTATTAAGTATTTGTTTAATCAGCGCTCCTGCTTTGGAGAAATCAATCTCATCGGCATGTTGTTTTTTTAATTCCCCCATAATTTTGCCCATATCTTTTACTGAATTAGCACCTACTTTAGATATTATCTCTTCGCATATTTTTTTTGTATCTTCCTCATTTAATTGTTTAGGTAAAAAACTTGATAAAATATCATATTCATTTTGCTCAACTTCCAAAAGATCAGACCGATTATTTTTTTTATAAATTTCAATTGATTCGGCTCTTTGTTTCATCATCTTCTTAAATAATTTTTTAATATCTTCATCATCAGTCTCTTTTTTATTTGGACCAGATCTATTTAAGATATCCAAATCCTTGATGGAGGATAGAATTAACCTGTAAGTTGAGATTTTAGTTTTATCTTTTGATTTAAGCGACTTTTTATATTCTGTTTCTATAGTCTCTTTTAAGGACATAATTTTTAATCTACTTTAAAGAAAAAATTCTTCAAAAGAAAAATTGTTTTTTTACAATTTTATAATACATCTCTGTTGCGATAATAAACCTTTTATTGTATTAACCTTTAACTCATGAGTTGTAATTGATCAAAAAAGCAAAAAATAATAGCTCAAAAATTTCCCAAACTCATACAGGTATTTTAGTTCTTGAAAACAAGAAAGTTTTTAAAGGTATTGGAATTGGTTATGAAGGCGTTGCAACAGGAGAGGTGTGTTTTAATACCTCATTTACTGGCTATCAAGAGATCATATCTGACCCTTCTTATGCAGGTCAAATTATTAATTTTACTTTTCCTCACATTGGAAATGTTGGAACAAATCATGAGGATCATGAGTCAGATAAAATCTGGACCAGAGGAGTAATTTTTAATTCTGAAATAACTAATCCCTCAAATTACAGATCATTTTTACATTTAGATTATTGGCTTAAAAAAAACAAAATTATTGGTATCACTGGATTAGATACTAGAAACCTTACAAATTTCATTAGAGATAAAGGGGCCCCTAAAGGTACCATTTGTTATTCAAATAAAGGAAAATTCAGTATTAATAAACTCACAAATACCACAATTAAATGGAGTGGTTTAAAAAATTTAGATCTTGCCGAGGTCGTATCCACCAGAAAAAATTATATTTGGAAAGGGCTTAAAACTTGGAAAAAAGAAACTGGTTTTGAGAAAAATAAAAAAAAGTCTTTGCATGTTGTTGCAATTGATTATGGAATAAAAAAAAATATTTTAAGATATTTTTCGAACTTTAATTGTAAAGTTACTGTTGTTACGTGTAAGACTTCTGCAGAAAAAATATTGAGCTTAAAGCCTGATGGAATTTTTTTATCTAATGGGCCTGGAGATCCAGCAGCAACTGGCAAATATGCAATCAATATTATCAAAGACCTTATTAAAAAAAATTTACCAATATTTGGTATTTGTTTAGGTCATCAAATTCTTGCTCTTGCCCTTGGGGGTAAAACAAAAAAAATGAAATTGGGTCATAGAGGAGCAAACCATCCAGTAAAAAATTTAATTCATGATATTGTTGAAATCACTAGTCAAAATCATGGTTTTGAAGTAGTTAAAGAAACATTGCCAAAAAATATTGAGGTTACTCATAAGTCTTTATTCGATGGTAGTATTGAAGGCATAAAATTAAAAAATAAACCAGTATTTTCTGTTCAGTATCATCCAGAGTCAAATCCTGGGCCGCAAGATAGTGTTTATTTATTTCAAGAATTTATTCATAACATAAAAAGAAATGCCAAAAAGAAAAGACATTAAAAAAATATTAGTTGTTGGAGCTGGCCCAATCATAATCGGTCAAGCATGTGAGTTTGATTATTCAGGAACACAAGCTTGCAAAGCTCTTAGAGATGAAGGTTATAAAGTAATTTTGATAAATTCTAATCCTGCAACTATCATGACAGATCCAGATGTTGCGGACAAAACCTATGTTGAACCAATAACATTAGATGTTTTAGAAAAAATTCTTAAAAAAGAAAAACCTCATGCAATTCTTCCTACAATGGGGGGTCAAACTGCTCTTAATCTAGCTATGGAGGCTGAAAAAAAAGGGATTTTAAAAAAATATAAAATTGAACTTATTGGAGCTAACTCAAAGGCAATTTCAAACGCTGAAGATAGAAAAAAATTTAGAAAAAATATGATAGAAATTGGTTTAGACTTACCCAAATCCGAAATCATAAACAATAATAATCAAGCTACAAAAGTTCTAAAAAAAATTGGTTTGCCTGCAATCATAAGACCCGCATTTACACTTGGTGGGCTTGGTGGAGGAATAGCAAAAACAAAGAGGGACTATCTTAAAATTGTGAAAAATGGATTACACGAGTCTCCTGTTAGCCAGGTTTTGGTTGAAGAATGCTTGGAAGGTTGGAAAGAATTTGAGATGGAAGTTGTTAGAGATAAGAAAGATAACTGTATCATTATTTGTTCAATTGAGAATATTGATCCAATGGGGATACATACAGGTGACTCGGTAACAGTTGCTCCAGCATTAACTCTCACTGATAAAGAATATCAGGTCATGAGAAATGCCTCTATCGCATGTTTGAGAAAGATTGGGGTTGAGACAGGTGGATCCAATGTTCAATTCGCAATTAATCCCAAAAATGGTCGAATGGTGATAATTGAGATGAACCCACGTGTATCAAGATCATCAGCTTTGGCATCTAAAGCAACTGGATTTCCAATTGCAAAAGTAGCAGCAAAATTAGCTGTCGGATATACTTTGGATGAACTTAAAAATGAAATTACTAAAATTACCCCTGCATCTTTTGAACCAAGTATAGATTATGTAGTTACCAAGATACCAAGATTTACTTTTGAAAAATTTTCATCCTCTCCAGCCACTCTTGGCACTTCAATGAAATCTGTTGGTGAAGCTATGGCAATAGGGAGAAATTTTAAAGAGTCTCTTCAAAAAGCTTTGATATCATTAGAAACTGGTTTCTCGGGCCTTGATAGAATATTTAATTTATCAAAACGACAAATTGAAAAAAAACTAAAAGAAAATATTCCAAACAAAATTTTACTGGTTGCTGAAGGAATTAGAAAAAAAATCAGTTTGGATAGGATTTTTAAATTATCAAAAATTGACCCATGGTTTCTAGGTCAAATTAAAGAAATTGTTGATTGTGAAATAAATTTAAAAAAAATAGGATTACCAAGAAATTTTACAGAATTTAATATGATTAAATCTATAGGTTTCTCAGACAAAAAATTATCAGAATTAACAAATCTTTCTGAGGATGTTGTGAGAAAAAAGAGGATAGCGCTAAAAATATTACCTGTTTATAAAAAAGTTGATACTTGTGCTGCTGAATTTAAATCTTTCACGCCATACATGTATTCAACTTATCAAAGAAACTTTTCAATAGTTTCAGAGTGTGAGGCAGAGCCGACTAGTAAAAAAAAGATTATCATTCTAGGGGGAGGACCAAATAGAATTGGTCAAGGGATAGAATTTGATTATTGTTGTTGTCAAGCAAGCTTTTCTTTAAAAGATGCTGGTTTTGAAACAATCATGGTAAATTGTAATCCTGAGACAGTCTCTACCGATTACGATACAAGTGATCGACTTTATTTTGAACCTTTAAAAGAAGAATTCGTTTTCAATATCATAAAAAAAGAGCAAATGAATGGAAACTTAATTGGTATAATTGCCCAGTTTGGAGGACAAACTCCAATAAAACTAGCTAAATTTTTACATCAAAACAAATTACCTATTTTAGGAACTCAATACAGCTCTATAGATTTAGCAGAGGATAGAGATAGATTTAGAAATTTATTGAATAAATTAAAATTAAAACAAGCAGAAAGTGGAATTGCTAAAACTTATAAAGAAGCGATCAAGATTGCTGATAAAATTGGATTACCTTTAATGGTAAGACCCTCATATGTTTTAGGTGGAAGAGCAATGGAAATAGTTTATGAAAAAGGTCAATTAAAAAATTTTATTGAAGAAGCATTTAAAGCTGCAGAAAAAAATCCGATTTTAATCGACAAATTTATTGATCATGCAATGGAAGTTGATGTTGATGCGATATCTGATGGGAAAGAGGTATATGTAGCCGGTATTATGCAGCACATTGAGGAAGCTGGTATTCATTCTGGAGACTCTGCTTGTAGTTTACCTCCAATATCTATCAAGCCATTTTTAGTTAAGGAAATTGAAAATCAAACTAAAAGACTGGCATTGGCTTTGAAAGTCAAAGGTTTCATGAACATACAATTTGCAATAAAAAAAGATGAAATTTATGTGATTGAAGTAAATCCTCGAGCTAGCAGAACTGTACCCTTTGTATCTAAAGCAAAAGGTTTGCCATTAGCAAAAATTGCATCAAGAGTTATGGCTGGAGAGAAATTATTAAAATATAATTTAAAAGAAAAATCAAAAGGAATGTACGCAGTTAAAGAGGCAGTATTTCCTTTTAACAAATTTCCAAATAGCGACTTACTTCTCGGTCCAGAAATGAAATCAACTGGTGAAGTAATGGGATTTGATAGAAACTTTGGCATGGCATTTGCAAAAAGTCAAATTGCTGCTTCAAATTCACTTCCAAAAAATGGTCTTGCATTTATATCTTTGAAAAACTCTCACAAGGATGAGGGTATAGGTCTGGCTAAAGATTTAATTAAATTAAATTTTAAATTAAGTGCAACAAAAGGCACTGCAGAGTATATTCGAAAACATGGAATGAAATGTAAAATTATAAATAAAGTAAGCAGTGGAACGCCTCATATAGTAGATATTTTGGACTCGAAAAAAATAGCACTTGTAATTAATACTGGTGGAGGAAATAGTGAACATCGAATAAATGATGCTGTTGCACTTAGAAGAGCAACTTTAAAAAATAAAGTTCCATATTGTACAAATATGTCAACTGCTCAAGCATGTCTGGAGGCAATAAAATCTCTTAAAACGAAAAAGCTAGAAGTCATTTCATTACAGGACCTGAAATAATATTACAATTTAAAGTTGTATAATTTTTTTCTTCTAATTTTAATTACCCAAAATGAGTAATCGCTAGGTTGTATTAATTAAATTTTTTTTTTAAAATTTAATTGTATGAGTTCAGAAGTTCGCCAATATATTATCGAAGATGCATATAAAAATAGTGAAGTTTTTAGTGCTCAATTATTAAAACTTCCAGTTAAAAAAAAAAAATTAGAATCAAAAAATACTCAACTAAAAGAATGTGCGTATTGGAAACTTTATGACAAAAAAAATATTCAAGAAGATGGAGATCAGCTAAAAGCTGTAACAGGAATCTGTTTAGTAGTAAGTGTATTTAGTTTGATTGGTCTTTATTCGAGTTTTTTTAATTAATCACTCAACTTTCCAATCAGTGGGAAAAGTGACATAGTTTACCTGAATACATCTTCTTTCCTGAATAATCTTCTTTTTTTCCATACCATGCCAAGTATTAGGTCCACTAGTGAATAAATATCCATAATTATGTTTGTAAGGAACTGTTTTAACCTTTTCTAATTTTTCATTATAAAAATCAGTGCCTAGATCATCAGACTCTTTTGCATTATTAACAAAAATCAAACCTGACATTAGTTTTTCTTTAATATCGCAATGTGGTTTAAGCCAAAAACCTTGACGATCACATATAATTTCAACTCTCACATATGAATTTGATAAATCTTTATCAATCATTTTTGAAATTGCGTTATAAGTTTCCTTTGATTGAAGTTCTTTAATAAATTTTACCAAATTTGGAAATTGTGAAGCATTTTCTTTAGTTACAAAACATCTAAACTTGATTGCCTTTCCTCCAGATGTTATTCCTTCTCTAAATTCTGCTGTACCACCATCGATAGCTCTTGTTCCATCATAATTAAGATTATGTTTACTAATATCAGGAATGTCTGCATTTTCAATTTCTTTAATTGCTTCATCAGTTAGAGCATTATTATATTCCCAATGATTAAAAGGATTCTCATATTTTTTTGAGTTGTTTAAAATGGAATTAAGAAAAGTCATAATTTTGAAATCTTTTTTCTATATAACCTGCTATTCTATCAGTTTCATTAAGTTTTTTATAATCCCAGCTCTCAACAGAAGAGTCTAGATTTCTTATAATATTTAAAGATTTGAACAATTCAAAAAATTTTTTGAAGCGATAATTGTTCTTAATTGCTGGCATATCAGCTATATATATAGGTTTACCTGTTATTGCAGCTTCAGATACCATGGACGTTGAGTCACAAGTTACCACTATATGGTCTGCTAATTTAAGTGATGATAAATAAGCTTTTTTATCAACATCTGAAATAATGATTTGATCCCCATTATAAAAATCTTTAGCTTTATCAATAATTCTTTGGGGTGTTCTTATTGAAGGAATAAAGATTAATTGGTAGCCATTATCAAGAAAATTTTTTTTGATTTTATGAAAAATTTCTTCAATTAAATTATCCCTAAAATTATAATATTTATTTGGACCACCAACAACAAGTACAACTACTTTTTCTTTTTGAATTTTTGGTTTTAAATAGTTTATATTATCATCTAATTCACTTTCTCGTAGATAGTGAATGGCCCCTTTAGTTGATAATACATTTTCACCTTTTAGATCATCATGTTCTGGTGCAATCACAAAATCGAAATTATTTAAAGATACCTTCGGATCTTGGATATGAATATTCATGATTTTATTTCCAAACTTTTTTTTTAAGAAAATTGAGGGAATTACACTTTTTCTGCCGCATGAGATTACAACATCAAACTTTTGCAAAATATCATTTTTAAAAACAAACCTTTTAATTGGCGTGATTTTTGGCGGGATCATTTTCCAAAAATTATTCAGTTCAATTTTCTCGTGTATAAAATCTAAACCTAAAGCTTTGGCAAGTCCTTCAACTTGGCTAATCATGCCGTGCATGCCCTCGGTCAATAATAAACCTTTTAATTTAGTCATTAATCACTATATAGCTTTCATATGAGTCAAAATCCAACTAAACACACAAAAGTGTTAATAATTGGGTCTGGTCCAGCTGGATATACAGCGGCAGTTTATGCTGCAAGAGCAATGTTAAATCCAATTTTAGTTTATGGTTCAGAACCAGGTGGACAATTAACTACAACAACTGATGTTGAAAATTTTCCAGGGTTTGCTGATGTTATTCAGGGTCCTTGGCTTATGGATCAAATGAAAGAGCAAGCAAAAGCAGTTGGAACACAAATGATTGAGGATCATATAAGTTCTGTCGATTTAAAAAAAACACCTTTTGAAGCTATTGGAGACACTGGTCAAAAATACACTGCTGATAGCATAATAATTTCAACAGGTGCTCAAGCAAGATGGTTAAATTTAAAATCAGAACAAGAGTTCAGAGGTTTTGGAGTATCCGCATGTGCAACATGTGATGGTTTTTTCTTTAAAGACAAAGAAGTTGCTGTTGTTGGAGGAGGTAATGCAGCTGTTGAGGAAGCGATGTTTCTTACGAAATTTGCATCAAAAGTAAAATTAATTCACAGAAGAGATAATTTAAGAGCTGAAAAAATGCTTCAAAAAAAACTTATGGAAAATAAAAAAATTGAAATTATTTGGGATAGTGTTGTTGAAGACATTGTTGGTGATAAAGATCCGAAAAATGTCAAAGGAATAAAAATTAAGAATGTTAAAACAAATAAAATTGATGAAATTAAATTAGATGGTGTCTTCATCGCAATTGGACATGATCCAGCTACGCAATTATTTAAAAATCAATTAAGCATGGACAAAGAAGGTTATTTGATCACTAAACCAGATTCAACTGAGACTAATGTACCAGGCGTTTATGCGGCTGGAGATGTAAAAGATAAAACATTTAGACAGGCAGTGACTGCCGCTGGTATGGGTTGTATGGCAGCACTAGAGGCTGAAAAGTTTTTATCTCATTAAAGTGAAAAATAACCTTCATGTATTTTTAGGAGCAACAGTTGCTGATGCTGCTGCAAGGCCATTACATTGGGTATACGATCAAAAAAAACTTAATTCCTATATTAAAGGTAAAAAAGACTTTACTTTTTTAAAAAAAAATAAAAGTCCTTTCTACAATATAAAAACTGGGAAAGTTTCAGGTTATAATGAAATTGGACAAGTTATGTTTCAAACACTTCTAGAAAATTATGAAGATATAGAGAAAGAATTTAAAAAAAATATCCTAAAGAATTTTGGTCCTGGAAGCAAATATTGGAAAAATTTAAATCTCAGATCAAAATATAAAAAAGTAAAAGATTGGCGTGGTATGATCAAGGGACCATGGATACACCAAAATATTATAGAAACTGTAAACAATATTAAATCAAATAAGAAAATTTCGGGTGGTGTAAAAGTTAATGAATCTGATGGGTTTTGTGCTGCACTTCCATACTTTCTTTATGGTTATGATTTCAAAAGTCTAGAAAAAATCATAAAAATTGTGACTGCTTCAAAAATTAGTTTAAAATATGCATTAGCTAAATTTTATATAATTGATTTTGCTCTTAAAGGAGTCAAAGATCCAGTTCATGAATTTATTAAAAGATTTAAAAAAAACTCATCATTTAAAGTTATTGTTAATGATATTAAAAAAATAAGAAGATTAAATTCAAAATTTCATCCTATCACTATTAAAAAACTTGGTATGGCATGTAGTTATCCAGGAACTTTTAATAGTTCAATATATACAATAATTAATTCAAGAAATTATAAAGAAGCAATATTAAAAACAATAAAGGCAGGTGGTTGCAATTGCTCTAGAGCAAATTTCACTGGAGCATACTTCGCTGCATTAAAAGGATTAAATTCAATTCCGAGTCCTTGGATAAAAAAAACAATTCCAGCAAAAAAAATATTTAGTCAAAAATAATTATTTATTTAATCCTTCACAGAAAGATTTAATTCTCGACATAGCTTTTTTTAAATTATTCATTGATGTAGCATATGAAATTCTAAAATAACCATCTAAGCCAAAAGCTGATCCTTGAACGACAGCAACATTCTCTTTTTCAAGTAATTTTTGAACAAAATGAGAATCTGTTTTTAATTTTGTTTTTTTATTCAATAATCCTTTACAACTTGGGAAGACATAAAATGCACCATTAGGAGTTAAACAATTAATTCCTTTAATGTTATTAAGACTTTTAACAACAAAATCTCTCCTATCTTTAAATGCTTTTGCTCTAGTTTTTATAAAACCCTGCTTTCCATTTAATGCCTCAACTGCTGCTGCCTGACTTATTGAAGATGGATTTGAGGTAGATTGAGATTGAATTTTTCCAATTGCTTTAATTATTTCTTTAGGACCAGCAGCATAACCTATCCTCCATCCCGTCATTGCGTATGATTTACTTACCCCATTCATGGTAAGCGTCCTATCTTTCAATTTTGAAACTTGAGCTATCGTGAAAAAATTAAAGTTATCATATCTAACATGCTCATAAATATCGTCACTTAAAATAAAAATTTTCTTATTTCGAATTAAAATCTTAGCTAAATCATAAATTTCTTTTTTTGAATACCCTGCTCCTGTTGGATTAGATGGAGAATTAAGTATTATCCATTTAGTTTTTTTTGATATCGCTTTTTTTAATTTTTTTGGAGTTAATTTAAAACCCTCTGCTGCTGTACATTTTACTATTTTTGGTTTTCCGCCAGCTAATAAAACCATATCAGGGTATGATACCCAAAAAGGTGCTGGTATAATTACCTCGTCACCTTTATTTAGAGTTGCCATAAAAGCATTATAAAGTACTTGTTTACCCCCTGTGCCAACAGTTATTTGATCTAAGGTGAAGTTCAATTTATTTTCTCTTTTAAATTTTTTGATGATAGCTTTTTTAAGTTCAGGCGTGCCATCAACAGCAGTGTACTTTGTGTCCCCTCTTTTGATAGCTTTGATCGCTGCATTTTTTATATTTAATGGAGTATCAAAATCTGGCTCCCCAGCACCAAGACCTATTACATCTTTTCCAGCTGCTCTTAATTCTCTTGCTTTCTGAGTAACAGCTATTGTTGGGGATGGTTTAATTCTTTTTAAACTATCTGATATTATGCTCATTGAAATATAAATTAATTCTACTACGTTCTTTAATATATGGAAAATACATATCAAGATTTAATTACAGATATTCAGAGTAAAAACCCTAAAATCAGTGGAAAACTTGAAGGTGGTAAAAAATTTAAAATTAAATCTGATTTTAAACCTGCAGGTGATCAACCCGATGCGATTAAAAAATTAGTTAGTGGTGCAAGCAGAGAAGAGTTTAATCAAGTATTACTAGGGGTTACCGGTTCGGGTAAAACTTTTACAATGGCCAAGGTAATTGAGGCCACTAACAGACCAGCATTAATTTTAGCTCCGAATAAAACTCTTGCTGCACAGCTATATGGTGAAATGAAAACTTTCTTCCCTGATAATGCTGTAGAATATTTTGTATCTTATTACGATTACTATACTCCAGAAGCTTATGTTCCTAGGTCAGATACATACATTGAAAAAGAAGCATCGATAAATGAACAAATAGACAGGATGAGACATTCCGCAACAAGATCTCTTTTGGAGAGAGATGATGTTTTAATTGTAGCCAGTGTGTCATGTATTTATGGGCTAGGTTCCGTTGAAGCTTATAGTAAGATGACTTTAACACTTCAAAAAAATTATGATTATAACAGAGAACAAATTATTAAGTCTTTAGTTGCATTACAGTATAAAAGAAATGATCAAAATTTTTATAGAGGTACCTTTAGAGCTCGGGGTGAATATCTAGAAATCTTTCCATCTCATTTAGAGGATCGAGCATGGAGATTAAGCTTATTTGGAGACAAGCTTGAACAAATTGAAGAATTTGATCCATTAACTGGAGATAAAGTTCGTGAGTTAAGCCTTGTAAAAGTCTACGCTAATAGTCATTATATCACTCCAAAACCCACCATTGAACAAGCGATAATAAATATAAAAAAAGAATTAGATATAACTCTTAAAAAACATAAAGCTGAAAATAAATTACTAGAGGCACAAAGATTAGAGGAAAGAACCAAATTTGACCTGGAAATGATTGAAGCAACAGGCTCATGCGCGGGAATAGAAAATTATTCTAGGTTTTTATCAGGGAGAAAACCAGGTGAACCACCTCCTACATTATTTGAATACTTTCCAGACAACACTTTAATTTTTGTCGATGAGTGTCACGTGACTGTTCCGCAACTTAATGGAATGTATAAAGGAGATAGATCAAGAAAAAGTACTTTAGCAGAATATGGTTTTAGACTTCCATCTTGTATGGACAATAGGCCTCTTAAATTTGAGGAATGGGATTTAATGAGAACACAAACAGTAT
Source organism: uncultured Pelagibacteraceae bacterium (assembly GCA_902609685.1). Classification (GTDB taxonomy): domain Bacteria; phylum Pseudomonadota; class Alphaproteobacteria; order Pelagibacterales; family Pelagibacteraceae; genus Pelagibacter. The sequence goes on along the minus strand of CACLSR010000002.1, from coordinate 254,572 downwards.
TTGTCTCTGCAACACCAGGACCTTGGGAATTAGAACAAACGAAAGGTAAATTTATCGACCAAGTCATAAGACCAACAGGCTTGATTGATCCACCTGTAGAAATAAGGCCTGCAAAAAACCAAGTTGATGATTTAATGCATGAGTGCAAAAAAGTGATTGAAAATAATCATAGAGTTTTGGTGACAACTCTTACAAAAAAGATGGCTGAAGATTTAACAGAGTATCTTCATGAAAATGGTGTAAAAGTGAGATATCTACATTCCGATATTGATACCCTTGAAAGAATAGAGATCATGAGAGATCTAAGAATGGGAGTTTTTGATGTTCTTGTAGGAATAAACTTATTAAGAGAAGGTTTAGATATTCCAGAATGTGCTTTAGTTGGAATTTTAGATGCAGATAAAGAGGGTTTTTTAAGATCAGAAACTTCATTAATTCAAACTATAGGTAGGGCTGCTAGAAACGTTGACGGCAAAGTAATTCTTTATGCAGATAAAGAAACTAAAAGTATAAAAAAAGCAATTCAGGAAACTGAGAGAAGAAGAAAAATTCAATTAGATTATAATAAAAAACATAAAATTGATGCAAAAACTGTAAAAAAAGGAATTAATGATATTTTAGAAAGTGTTTATGAAAAAGACTACGTTAAAATTAGTGAAGGTTCAAATGTTGGAGGGAATCTTAAAAAACATTTAAAAGCTTTAGACAAAAAAATGAAAGAAGCAGCATCTAATCTAGAATTTGAAGAAGCAGCTAAAATTAGAGATGAGATAAGAAAATTAGAGAGCACAGAGCTAGAGATCACATTAAATCCAAAAATAAAACAATATGATGTAAAAAACAAACTTTATCCAAAAGGTAGATCGACAATGGGAATGCCAGGAACTAAGGTTACTAAAAAAAAGGATAAAAAATGGAAGCACAGAGGATAATAATTACTGGTGGAGCAACTAGAATAGGTGCTGCAATAGCTGAAAAATTATCAGGACCAAATAAACAAATTATAATTCATTATAATAAATCAAAAACAAAAGCTGAAAATTTAAAAAAGAAACTTCAAAAATATGGGTCTAAAATTTATTTGGTAAAAGGAAATCTTAGTAAAGAAAAAGATGTCATGAAAATTGTGAAGTTTGCTAAATCAAAATTAAAATATTTTGATTGTCTAGTTAACAATGCATCTTTATTCGAAAATGATAAACTAGAAAACTTTAGTTCAAAAAGTTGGGAAAATCACATTTCAACAAATCTTAAAGCCCCCGCCCTTTTATCAAAAGAATTCTCAAAAAATATCAGGGGAAAAAATAACAATATTATTAATATTATTGATCAACGAGTATTTAAATTAACTCCATATTTTTTTTCATACACAATAAGTAAAACTGGACTTTACACTCTTACAAAAACTGGTGCTATGAGTTTAGCACCTAATATAAGGGTAAACGGTATAGCACCAGGACCAACAATCAAAAATAAAAGACAATCTGAAAAACACTTTAAAAATCAATATTTAGCAACACCTCTCAAAAAACAAGTTGATGTAAAAGAGATTTGTGATGCAGTTGACTTTTTTATTAAAAACAGCTCTATTACTGGTCAAATTTTAGCTATAGATAGCGGTCAAAGTTTAAACTGGCAAACACCAGATATAATGAGAGGTAAAGAGTGAAAAAAAATAATCTTAAAATTGTAAAAATTGATAAGTCTAAAAGCTTATTTAATTATGAGAAAAAGATTCTTATTAATGAATTAATTTTGGATTTAAAACTTGGATACTATGATTTTGAAAAAGAAAAAACTCAAAAAGTTAAGTTTAGCCTTGAAATTGACTATCAAGATAAAAAACCTTCAAATGACAAAGATATTAAATCTATTGTCAACTACAGCACAATTGTCAAATTAATTACAAAACTAGTAAAAAAGAAACATTACAATTTTTTAGAAACACTTGCAGAGTCTGTTTTTGATGAATTGTTTAAGGATAAAAGGATTGCAAAAATAATGCTCAAAATTGAAAAATTAGAAATTTTAAAACAATGCTCATCAGTTGGTATACAAATTACCAAAAAAAGAAGTCATGATAAGTTCTGAAATTGGAAAAGAAGTAATTAAAAAAGAACTACCATTAATACCTAAACTACCTGGTGTTTACCGCATGCTTAACGACAAAGGAGAAATTCTTTATGTTGGTAAAGCAAAAAATTTACCTAATAGACTTAAGAGTTATATTGCAGAAAAAAACCATATTATAAGAACAGAGAGAATGTTATCTCAAACGAAAAAGCTTGAGATTACTACGACCTCGAATGAAAGTGAGGCTTTATTGCTTGAAGCCAACTTAATTAAAAAGCATAAACCGAAATTTAATATTTTACTTAGAGATGATAAATCTTTTCCTTTTATATTTATTGGTAATAAAGACGTCTGGCCTCAGATAAGACGACACAGAGGAAAAAAAACCAAGGAAGGTTTTTATTTTGGTCCATTTGCATCAGCTGGTTCAGCAAATTGGACTATAAAGATGATACAAAAAATTTTCCATTTAAGAGTATGCGATGATACAGTTTTCAAAAATCGAGAACGACCATGCATTCTTTATCAAATTAAAAGGTGTTCTGGACCTTGTGTTGGATATGTCGAAAAGGAAGACTACAAGAAGACTGTTGATGATGCGATAGAATTCGTTTCAGGAAAATCAAGAAAAATTCAAAAAAGTCTTTCAGATCAGATGGAAAAAGCTAGTGAAGATTTAGATTTTGAGAAAGCTGTAATTTTGAGAGATAGAATAAAATCATTAAATATTATTCAATCTTCCCAAAGAATCAATGAAGCAAATTTAATCGAGGCTGATGTGATTGCAGGTTATAAAGAGTCTGGAAAAACTTGTATTCAGGTTTTTTTTTATCGTTCAAAACAAAATTGGGGTAACCAGGCATTTTTTCCAAAACATGATCCTGATGAAAGTCTAAGTAACATACTTAATTCTTTTGTTTCACAATTTTATGAAAATAAAAGTGTGCCTTCATCGATAATAATTTCCGAAGAAATAAAAGAAAAAAATCTGATTGAAAAAACTCTCTCTAAAAAAGAAGGTAAACAAGTAAACTTATCTGTTGCAAAAAAAGGATCAAAACTAAAAGTTATCAATCAAGCAACCAAAAATGCAAAAGAAAGTTTAAATCGAAAACTTTATGAAAGTCAGAATAATAGAGAATTATTTGACTCAGTTGCGAGTAAATTTAATCTTGAGACAAATATAAATTTAGTAGAGGTTTATGATAATAGCCATATTCAAGGAACAAATAGTGTCGGGGCCTTAATTGCATTCGGTGAAGAAGGTTTTATTAAGAAAAGATATCGAAAATTTAACATTAAATCTAAAAAGAATGAACAAGATGATTATGGAATGATGCGAGAAGTATTGAACAGAAGGTTTAAAAGAGCAATTCAAGAAAAAGACAATTATCTCTCATTACCTGATTTAGTAATAGTTGACGGCGGAAAAGGTCAATATTCTGTTGCAAGAGACTCTCTAAATGAATTAGGACTTCACGAAATACCAATTATCGCGATTGCTAAGGGAAAATTTAGAAATAGTGGCAATGAAACTTTTTTTCATAATGGCAAAGAATATAAATTTAATAAAAATGACCCTACTCTTTTCTTTCTTCAAAGAATAAGAGATGAGTCTCATCGTTTTGCAATTAGCGCTCATAGAGCAAAGAGAAAAAGGGGGATTAGTAAGTCTTTGTTAGATCAGATTGAGGGTATTGGATCTATCAGAAAAAGAGCTTTATTAAATCATTTTGGATCTGCTCGAGCAGTAGAGTCTGCTAGTCTAGATGAAATAAAATCAGTTGAGGGCGTTGAGGAAAAAGTTGCAAAAAAGATATATAACTTCTTTCACGAATAGAAATTATGCTAAGAAAAATACCCAACATACTTACAGTAGGTAGAATTTTAATTGTACCTTTTTTTGTTTTAGCTTTCTATTTACCTGGATTTTATGGAGATTTAACGGCTTTAGTATTATTCATAATTGCATCCTTTACAGATTTTTTGGATGGAATGTTGGCTAGACTACTCGGAGAAGAATCTAAATTGGGAGAATTATTAGATCCAATAGCAGATAAAATTATTGTAGCTGCTGCACTAATTTTATTAGTTATGGATGGTACAATTAAAAATTATGAGGTTATTGCTGCAATTATAATTTTGACAAGAGAAATATTAATATCGGGTCTTAGGGAATTTTTAGCTAAAGGTAAAATTAAACTACCTGTCTCTAATCTAGCAAAATTAAAAACAGTTTTACAAATGGTCTCTATTGGTCTTTTACTTTCTGGAGATACAGGAAATAAAATTATCAATTTTCAAGACTATAATGCTCAAACTATTGGTATAATTTTATTATGGCTATCAGCAGCTTTGACTCTTTTCACAGGTTACGAGTATATACGTAAAGGAATAGACCACGCTATATCAGAAGACAATAAAGATTAAGCAGCTTTTTTCTTTTTAACCAAAGCTAAATAACTTTCATTTAAATCAATTATCAAATCGCAGACTTTAAATTGATATTCTGCAATAGTAGATACAGGAGTTACTTCAGCTGCAGTTCCTGTTAAAAAACATCCATCAAAATCTTTTAATTCTTCTGGTTTTATTTTTCTTTCATGTACTTTGATATTTTTAGATTTTGCAATTTGAATTACAGTTCTTCGAGTAATTCCATCTAAAAAAGAATCTGGTATCGGAGTATGTAGCTCACCATTTTTATCTTTGAAAAAAATATTTGCTCCAGTTGCTTCTGCAATATTATCTTCATGATCTAACATAAGTGAGTCTGTATAACCTTGCTTTTCAGCCTCGTGTTTTGAAAGGGTACAAATCATATATAATCCAGAAGCTTTTGTGTCCCAAGGAATAGTGTTAGGTGCGGGTCTTCGCCAATTTGAGATATTTAATTTGATACCTTCAACCTTAAGTTTAGGGTCAAAATATGAACCCCACTCCCAAGTTGCAATTGCTACATGAATTTTTGTTTGCTGAGCTGAAATAGCCATCATTTCACTACCTCTCCAAACTACAGGTCTGACATATCCATTCTCTACTTTTTGAGTAGAAATTAATTTATTGCTCGCTTTATTAATCTCATCTTCGCTATATGGTATTTCAATTCCCATTCTCTTCGCGGAGTAAAATAATCTTGAAGTATGTTCTTCTAATTTAAAAATCGAACCATCATACACACGTTCTCCCTCGAAAACACAGCTTGCATAATGTAACCCATGGCTAAGAACATGAACCTTAACATCAGACCAATCGACTAATTCGCCATTGTACCATATTTTACCTGATCTTTTATCGTAGGGTATCATTATGAAATAAAAAAATTCTTACTGAAAAAATATCTTTGTATCTGTAATATGTCAATATAACTTACCAATAATGAAACAACTTTTATATCTAAAAGATGATCAATTAAAAGATTTGATCGAAAAGCTTTTTATAAGTTACAGAGAAACATTTTCAGACTCAAAAAAAATATTAAATAAGTATAAAATTGGCCAAGCACACCAAAAGGTCATTCATTTGTTATCCATGTATGAAGGGATAACTATTTCAGAATTGCTCAAAAGACTTAAAGTAACCAAGCAAAGCCTTAATAGAGTTTTAAAAGATCTAATTAAACTAGACATAATAATTTTTAAAAAAGATGAGCAGGATACAAGAATAAAACATGTATTTCTTAATGATAAAGGAAAAAAAATATTTAATGAAATTTTTGAAATTCAAAAAAAAAGAATTCATAGCGCTTTACTTAATTCAAGCTCAGAAGAAGTCATTAACTTTGACAGCGTTTTAAAAAAAATAATTAATGGATAATTTTGTAGCTCATATTTTAGTTGTTGATGATGATGAGGGTATCAGAACTCTTGTTAAAAAATATTTAAATGAAAATAATTACTTGATTACAACTGCAAATAGTGCAGAAGATGCTTTTAAAAAAATACAAATAATCAAATTTGATCTAATCATACTAGATATTATGATGCCTGGAAAAAGTGGCTTAGAGTTTATTAAAGAAAATCAAAAAAAATTGGATACACCTGTGATTTTATTAACCGCGAAAGGTGGAGCAAATGAAAGAGTTGAGGGTTTAGAAGTTGGTGCTGATGACTATCTTCCAAAACCTTTCGAACCTAAGGAGTTAATATTGAGAATTCAAAATATAATTCAAAAAACAAAAAAAAGTGATCAAAAACGAGTAATACAATTTGAAAATATTAAAATCGATTTGAATAAACAACTAATAATCAAGAAAAATACAGAGTACAAAATTAATAACACAGAGAAAAAAATTTTAGAAAAAATGATTAATAATCCTGGTAAAACTTTTTCACGGGAAGATATTGGTATTTTAACTGAGCTTGATAAAGAGAGATCAATAGATGTTATTATCACAAGACTTAGAAAAAAAATTGAAATTGATCCAAAAAATCCAAAGTTTTTACAAACAATAAGAGGAGCTGGATATGTTCTATGGATTGAGTAAATTTTTTAAAAATATACTTCCAAAAAGATTATTTTACAGAGCTTTATTAATTGTTGCTGTTCCAGTCATAGTTTTACAATTAGTAATTACTATTGTTTTTTTTGATAGCCTCTGGATCAAGACAAACAAAGGTATGACTAAAGCGTTAGTAAATGAAATTAATACTTTCATAGAAGTTTACTCTGATGAAATTTATAAAAAAGATGAAATAAAAAATGTTTTTTCAGTTTACCAGGATTTAAATATAGATTTTATAGATAATAAAAAATTTACTTATATTTTTGATGAAAGATGGTTTAGCCCAATGGATAGAACTTTAAGAAGGGAACTTAAGTCAAAGTTTGGGAATGAAAATTATTGGTTTGATACAACCTCATACAAAGAGTTAATTGATATAAGAATAAAATATCAGTCTGGGTATTTTAAGTTTTTAGTTCCAAGAGATAGAGTGACGACTTCCTCGGCTCGTATCTTTGCACTATGGATAACAGTTCCTGCAATCATAATGATTTTAATTTCACTAATTTTTCTAAAAAATCAAACGAGACCAATAACTAATCTTGCAAAAGCAGCTGAAAAATTTGGTCGGGGTGAGGAAATTGATGAATTTAAACCCTCTGGTGCAGCAGAAATCAGACAAGCTGGTTATGAATTTGATAAAATGAGAAAAAGAATTTTAAGACATCTTAATCAAAGATCAGAAATGTTATCTGGCATCAGTCACGACTTAAGAACTCCTTTAACAAGAATGAAATTACAAATAGCATTTATAGAAGATAAAGAATTAAGTAAAAAATTATCCGAAGATATTAACGAAATGGAAAAAATGCTTAATGAATATTTGCAATTTACCAGCTCGTCATATCTTGAAAAAGATGAAGAATTTAATATTAGCGAATTAGTTGATGAAATAGTTAAAAAATATGAAAATGAAAATATATCATCCAAAATTACACCTAGAATTTATATAAGTGGTAGAAAAAACTTAATCAAAAGATGTGTTAACAATCTTATAGATAATGCAATTAAATATGCAGAAAAAGTAAATATTGATATTAATAAAAGTAGTAACAGCTTATTCATTAAAATTGAAGACAACGGACCGGGTATACCTGAAGTAGAATATGATAATGTTTTCAAACCTTTTTACAAAATTGATAAAGGTCGAGCTGAAACAAAATCAAGCGTTGGACTTGGATTATCCATAGCTTCGGACATTATCAGATCACACGGGGGAAATATAAAATTAGCTAAGTCACCAATGGGTGGGTTAGAAGCTAAGATCTTTTTGCCTTTTTAGTTTTCTTTTTTTTTGTAAGTTTTAATTGATCAATTTTTTTTTCTAAATTTTCAACTCTTTTTGAAAGAACTTCAAACTCATCTTTGCTTGTTAACTTCATTTTAAAAACTATTTCATCTCTTTTAGATTTTAAAATAGTCATAATTTCATTGGCTATATCTTTTGACGATACTAAGCCTTGTTCAAATAATTTAGCAAGTTTTTCAATTACAAACTTTGAGTTTTTCATATATTTATCTAATAACTTATTATAATTATAATTTATATTTAAAAATAAAAATGTTCATTAATAATTTTGACCCAGTCGCATTTCAAATTTTTTCATTTGAGATTAGATGGTATTCTTTAGCTTATATTGTTGGTATTTTATTAGGGTGGTTTTTAAGTAAAAAATTTTTTATTTCTGATCTGAAAGTAAGGGAAAAATTTGACGATTACTTAACTTATCTAATTTTAGGTTTAATTATTGGTGGCAGATTAGGGTATGTTATATTTTATAACTTTGAATTTTATATCAATAATTTATTTGATATCTTTAAAATTTGGCAGGGTGGTATGTCATTTCATGGGGGAGTTATAGGGATCATAATTGCGAGTTACCTTTTTGCTAAAAGAAATTCACAAAATTCATTTAGTTATTTAGATATTGTGTCTTTTGTTTCACCCATTGGTATTTTTTTTGGCAGAATAGCAAATTTTATAAATTCAGAACTTTACGGTGTCGAAACAAATGTTGCTTGGGCAGTCCAATTTACACAAATAGATAATTTATATCGACATCCTACTCAGTTATATGAAGCATTTTTTGAGGGTATAGTTCTATTTTTAGTTCTATTATATTTCAAAAATAAGAGTTTCTCCAAAAGACCTGGTTTTATCTCTGGTATATTTTTAGTTTTTTACTCAATTTTTAGATTTTTAATTGAGTTTTTAAGAGTTCCTGATGACCAACTGGGCTATTTATTATTCAGCTTAACTATGGGACAACTTATAAGTATCTTTTTTTTAATAATCGGATGTTATTTATTAATCTCTAAATATGAAAACAGACAAAATAGTTAATTTACCCTTAGACAAGTTTATCAATATCTCTTTGTATAATAAAAAGTCTGGGTATTACATAAAAAAAAATCCATTCGGCAAAAAAGGAGATTTTATTACAGCTCCTAATGTATCAAGATTATTTTCTGAAATGATTGCTATTTGGGTTGTCAGTTTTTGGAAAAGTATAGGGTCACCAAAAGAATTCAACTTAATCGAACTTGGAGCAGGAAATGCTGCAATGATGAAAATTCTTATAGAAAGTTTTAAAAAATTTCCATCGTTTTTCAAATCCTGTAGGTTGGTAATTTATGAGATAAGTCCTACTCTAAAGAAAATACAAAAAAAAGAATTATTAAATTCAGATGTAAATTGGATAAATGATTTAAAAAAGATTAAAAAAATTCCTAGTATATTTGTTGCAAATGAGTTTTTTGATGCACTTGCAATTAAACAATTTGAAAAAAAAGGAAATCTTTGGTTTGAAAAGTTTGTTAGTTTAAACAAAAAAATAACCTCTTTCTCAGAAAAAAAGATTAATATGAAAAATTATGAAAAAAAGATTAATTTTAAAATATCTAAAAACCAGAGTTTTATAGAATATTCAGAGCTTGGTATTAATTATCTGAAACAAATTTCAAAAATAATCAAAGTAAGATCTGGGGGAATTTTAATCATAGATTATGGATATAATGAAGATAAAATGAAAAATACTTTACAGGCATTATATAAACACGAATATTCAGATGTTTTAGCTAAAATTGGGAACTCAGATATCACGCATAATATAAATTTCCGATTATTTGAAAAAATAATAAAAAAACTGGGTGGATTAAAGCATAGTTTCACAACACAAAAAGAATTTCTTACAAAAATGGGTATCTACGAAAGAGCTGGGATGATTGCAAAAAATCAAAACTTTTTAAAAAAAGCAGATATTTATTACAGATTAAAAAGACTAACAGATGATAAACAAATGGGAAAATTGTTTAAAGTTATGTTAATAAAAAATCAAAAAAACAATTTTAATTTAGGATTTTGATCTGATCACCTCTCGAAAATTATTAAAAAACAAAAATATAAGTCATGGTTTTTTTAATAAAAATGGAGGTAAATCAAAAGGGATATATAAAAGTCTAAATTGTGGTCCCGGTTCTCATGACAACAAAAATAATATTTTAAAAAATTTAAAGATTGTCAAAGATAAAATAGGGAAAAAAGCAAAAAATATTTATTTAGTACATCAAGTACATAGCAATAGGTTGGTTTTTCTAAATGAAAACTCTAAATTAAAAAAAAAAATTAAAGCTGACGCAATTATAACTAATCAAAAAAAACTGCCAATAGCTGTATTGACCGCTGATTGCGTACCAGTGTTATTATATGACTATGAAAAAAAAATTATCGCGGCTATCCATGCTGGTTGGAAAGGCGCGTATAGAGGGATAATAAAAAATGTTATTAATTTTATGCATAAAAAGGGGTGTAATCCAAAAAACATTATAGGAGCAATTGGTCCGTCAATTACTCAAAAAAACTACGAGGTAAAAGCTGACTTTAAAAAGAAATTTATTAAAAAACACAAAAAAAACAAAATTTTCTTTAAAAATAAAAACGAATTAATTTATTTTGATTTACCAAATTATGTCAAATCTCAACTTAAATCACAAAAAATCAATAAAATTGATATGATTAAAATTGATACATTCGATAAAAAAAATAATTTTTTTAGTGCAAGAAGATCATTAAAATTAAATCTAAATGATTATGGTAGAAATATTTCAATAATTATGATTAATTAAACTTTTCATGAAATTATTAACTGGAAATAGTAATAAAATCTTAAGTAAAAATATCGCTAAATATTTAAAATCTAAACTTGTCAATTCTAGTATAAGAAAATTTGCAGATGGTGAAATTTACATTGAAATAAATGAGAATATAAGAGGGAATAGCATTTTTATAATTCAATCTATTTCTTCACCAGCTAATGACAATTTAATGGAATTATTATTATGTATTGATGCTTTAAAAAGATCATCAGCAAAAAATATAACTACTGTAATTCCTTATTTTGGTTATGCGAGACAAGATAGAAAAGTTGTACCAAGAACATCTATATCAGCAAAGCTTGTTTCAAATTTAATAACTCAAGCAGGGGCAGACAGAGTTGTGACAGTCGATCTCCACGCTGGTCAAATTCAAGGTTTTTTTGATATTCCTGTTGATAACCTTTTTGCAACTCCAATCTTTGCACGACACATTAAAAAAAAGATTAAAAGTAAAAATATAATCTGTGTTGCCCCAGATGTTGGTGGTACAGAAAGAGCGAGAGCACTTGGTAAAATTTTAAACATTGGTTTAGCTATTGTAGATAAGAGAAGACCAAAGCCTGGACAATCACAAGTAATGAATATTATTGGAGATGTAAAAGGTAAAACGTGTATCTTGGTTGATGATATAATTGACTCTGGTGGTACTATCGTCAATGCCGCAAAGGCATTAAAACAAAGAGGTGCAAAAGAGGTTTATGTTTATATTACTCATGGAGTATTAAGTGGGGACGCGGTTAAAAAAATTAAAAATTCGGTTATTAAAAATTTAGTTATTACAGACACGATAGATAACAGCGAAAAAACAAAAAATGTTAAAAACATAGAAGTTTTACCTATTTCCGGCCTTATGGGAGAAGCTATAAAAAGAATTTCTAATTCAACATCAGTTTCAGATTTATTCAAATAATTACCTTGATTATTTATGAACATGGGTTAAAAACCTCTGTTTTATGAATTCTTTAGAAGCAAAGATCAGGGATAACAAAACTAAAGGTCAACTTAATGCCATCAGGAATGATGGTGGTGTTCCAGGGATTATCTATGGAGGTAAAGACCAAAATCAAAAAGTTTCTATATCTAAGAAATTATTAAAAACCTTGATTGAGAAAGAAAACTTTTTATCAAATATCATTACTTTAAATGTAGATGGAAAATCTCAAAATGTATTACCTAGAGAAGTAAAATATCACATCATAAGTGATGAACCTACTCATGTAGATTTTCTAAGAGTTCTTCCTGGAGTAAAAATTAAGATTGAAGTTCCAGTTAACTTTATTAATCATGAAAAATCTCCAGGTTTAAAAAGAGGTGGAGTGCTTAACATTGTAAGAAGAAAAGTTGAATTAAAATGCCCAAGTGAAAAAATACCAGAAAGTATTACTTTAGATTTGGATGGTATCGATATCGGGTCAAGTTTTAAAATTTCCTCAGTAAAACTAGATGCAGAAGTAACACCAACTATTCAAGGAAGAGATTTCGTAATTGCAACCTTAGCAGCACCGACAGTAATGAAAGAACCAGAAAAACCAGCAGAAGCAGAAGCCGCAGAGGGTGAAGAGGGTGCTGAGGGAGCAGAGGCAGCTGCAGCTGAAGGAGATAAACCAGCTGCGGAGGGTGATAAAAAAGAGGGTGACGATAAAAAACCTGCAGACAAAAAAGCTCCAGAAGAAAAAAAATAATCCACTAAATTTGAAAAACTAATTTTAACAGTTTATGCTTTTATTTGTAGGTTTAGGTAATCCAACTCCAGATAGTGAAAATAATAGACATAATGTTGGTTTTAAAATTATAGATTCCATCAATAAAAAGTTTGGGCTTACGAAACAAAAACCAAAATTCAAAGGTTTGTTAACAACTGGTAATATTGATAGTAAAAAAGTTTATGCCATCAAGCCCTTAACTTTTATGAATAACTCTGGAATATGTATTAGAGAACTAATTGAATATTTTAAAATTGAACCTGAAAATGTAATTGTTTTTCACGATGATCTTGATGTTGAATTTGGAAAAATAAAAGCGAAATTTGGTGGATCAAGTGCCGGCCACAATGGAATATCCTCTATTGATAAATTTATCGGAAAAGATTACTCAAGAGTAAGAATTGGTATAGGAAAACCACAAGGACCTATTGAAGTATCTGATTATGTTTTGCAAAATTTTGATGATGAAGAAATTATGGGTGTAGAAAAAATATCCAAAAATATAACTGAGTCACTTTCGATACTTGTAGAAAAAAAATTAGATCTATTTTCAAGCACAGTTAATAATAAATAATGAGTTTTAAATGTGGGATCGTTGGATTACCTAATGTTGGTAAATCAACTCTTTTCAATGCACTAACAAATTCAAGCAAGGCACAGGCAGCTAATTTTCCTTTTTGTACAATTGATCCAAATATTGGAGTTGTAATAGTTCCTGATGAAAGATTAGACAATTTAGCTAAAATTTCAAAATCAAAAAAAATAATCAATACCACTATCTCTTTTGTTGATATTGCTGGATTGGTAAAAGGCGCATCTAAAGGTGAAGGTTTGGGTAATAAATTTCTTTCTCATATTAGAGAAGTCGATGCAATTATTCACATGATCAGGTGCTTTGACTCTAATGATATTCAAAATGTAAACCCTTCTGTTGACCCGATTAGAGATATAGAAATTATAGAAACAGAGATGATGCTTGCAGATCTTGAATCTATTCAAAAAAGGTTAGAAAAAAATAATAAAAAAAATGTTGATGAGGATAAAATCAAAATTCTTGAAATAGCTATGGATTGTATAAATAATAATAAAAGTTTTGATGATTTAAGAACCAAATTTAATAAAAAACAACTTAATCAATCTGGATTATTATCACTTAAACCTAAAATTTTTGTTTGTAACGTAGATGAACAAAGTGTTCATAGTGGAAATAATTACACTCAATCATTTATTGATAAGTATGGAAACAATAATACTTTAATCGTCTCTGCAGACATAGAAAATCAAATAAATGAATTGGATAGTAATGAGAAAAAAAATTATATGGAAATGATTGGATTAAAGGAAACAGGATTGAATAAATTAATTAAGAAAGGTTACGAAATTCTTGACCTAGATACATACTTTACATCTGGGCCCGAAGAAACTCGAGCATGGACAATTGAAAAAAATTGTACTGCTCCAAAAGCTGCAGGTGAAATTCATACTGATTTTGAAAAAGGATTTATCCGGGCTGAAACTATTTCTTACGATGATTTCATATCTAATGATGGTTGGGTAAATTCAAAAAATAATGGAAAAATGAGATTAGAAGGGAAAGATTATATAGTTAAAGATGGAGACGTTCTAAACTTCCGTTTCAATACGTGACCATATTCTTTTCATACTAAAATAAACTAGGATAGTTAAAATAATTAAATACACGATAGCTTTAAAACCCATTTGATGTCTTGACTCTAAATGAGGTTCAGCTGACCACATCAAGAATGTTGTTACATCTTTTGACATTTGCTCAACAGAAGCTATTGTACCATCAGAGTATTCTACTAATCCATCTGATAACTGATTAGCCATTTTAATTTTATTCCCATACATATATTTATTATAATACACACCATCATCTAAAGTAACTCCAGCTGGTGGGTCTTCATATCCTTGAAGCAATGAATAAATATAATCTACCCCACCCCCTCTTGCTTTAACTAGCACAGACATGTCTGGTGGATAAGCACCTCCATTTGCAGCTTGAGCAGCTTGAACGTTATCATAGGGCATTACAAACTTATCTGATAATCTGCCCGGACGAGTAAACATATCACCGTCTGAATTAGGTCCATCCTTGACTTCAAAAGATGCAGCAATAGCTTTTGCTTGCTCTATAGAAAATTCTGGTCCCCCTTTCTCAGCTAAGTTTCTATAACTTAAATATTTCATTGAATGACAAGAAGAGCACACCTCTGTGTAAACTTGATAACCTCTTTGAAGTGCAGCTCGATCAAACTTTCCAAAGAGTCCTTTGAAGCTCCAATCGGTTTTTAAATATTCAACTTTTTCTGCAGCTTGAGTGCTCAATGAAAGTCCAGAAAACAAGATAATAAATGAAAATATTTTAAAAAAATTTTTCACTTATTTATTTAAACTTTCCTTGTTCTTTGCTGTGGCTAAATTAGGTGAACCACCTAATATCGGTTCGGTAATACTTAATGGAATTGGAAGAGTTTTTTCTTTCCAACCTAAAACTGGAAGTATTACTAAAAAATGTAAGAAATAGTATGCTGTAGCTACTCTAGCAACTAACAGATATAATCCCTCTGCTGGCATAGCACCAACATATCCCAGGATCAAAACATCAGCGACAAGGATCCAATAAAATTGTCTGTATAAAGGTCTAAATACTGCTGATCTAATTTTTGAGGTATCGAGCCATGGAAGAGCTGCTAAAATTAAAATAGCAGATAACATTGCAACTACTCCTAAAAGTTTATCTGGGACCGATCTTAAAATTGCGTAGAATGGTAATAAATACCACTCCGGAACAATATGTGCTGGCGTAACTAACGGATTAGCTTCAATATAATTATCTGCATGACCTAAAATATTTGGCGTATAAAAAACAAAAAATGCAAAAACAATCATAAACATTAGTAAAGCAAAACCATCTTTTATTACAATGTATGGATGGAATGGTACTGTATCTTTTGAAGGTTTTTTAATGTCAATTCCAACTGGATTATTATTTCCAGGAACATGAAGTGCCCATATGTGAAGAACAACTAAACCTAAAATTAAAAAAGGTATTAAATAGTGAAGTGTAAAAAATCTTGTTAAAGTAGGATTATCAACTGAGTAACCTCCCCATAACCAAGTAACAATACCCTCGCCTACTAAAGGAATTGCACTAAATAGATTTGTAATTACAGTTGCACCCCAGAAACTCATTTGGCCCCATGGAAGTACATAACCCAAAAATGCAGCTGCCATCATTAATAAATAAATGATGATACCTATTATCCAAATTATTTCCCTAGGAGCTTTGTAAGAACCATAAAATAATGATCTAAATATATGAATATAAACAGCCAAAAAAAACATTGAAGCACCATTTGCATGAATGTATCTAATTAACCAACCATAGTTAACATCTCTCATAATATGCTCGACACTATCAAAAGCCATATCAGCATGAGCAATATAATGCATTGCAAGAACTAAACCCGTTACAATTTGAGTAATCAAACAAAAAGTTAATATTCCACCAAACGTCCACCAATAATTTAAATTTTTAGGTGTTGGATAATCGGTTAAGTGATTTGCAAGAGTTAATAACGGTAAACGATCGTTAAACCATTTTCCAAATTTTGATTTCGGTGTGTATTCGTGATCACTCATAATAATTATCCAATTTTAATTGTATTAGCATTAACAAATTCGTATTTAGGGATCTCCATATTAGTCGGAGCTGGTCCCTTTCTAATTCTTCCAGAGATATCATAGTGCGAACCATGACAAGGACAAAACCATCCATTGTATTCGCCTTTTTGATCTAAAGGAACACAGCCTAAGTGAGTGCACACTCCAAGCATGACTAACCACTCGGGGTTCGCTGCACGATCCTCATCTTTTTCTGGATGTTTTAGATCTTCTAACTTTACAGATCTTGCTTCAGCTATCTCATCTTGTGTTCTTCTACGAATAAAAACTGGTTTACCTCTCCATAAAACTGTAATTGTTTTACCTGGATTTACCGCACTTACATCAACCTCAGTGCTCGCCAAAGCTTTGACTGATGCGTCTGGGTTCATCTGATCAATCATTGGCCATATCGTTGCACCAACACCAACCGCACCAACTGCATAAGTTGCTGTGAATAAGAAATCTCGTCTATTAGTTTTTTTTTCTGACATCAATAATAGTTAAATATACTCAATATTGCTTTTTTCTACTTAAATATATGATTTCATATAATATAAAATGATAAATTTACTACTGAAAGAATGACACAGAATTTGATAAATCATGGCCCTAAAATTGCTTTATTTGAACCAGACATACCTCAAAATACAGCAGCAATAATCAGAACCTGTGCGTGCCTAGGTGCAAAACTTGAAATAATAGAGCCTTGTGGGTTTATGCTGAGTGACAGAAGATTTAAGCGAGTCGTTATGGATTATATGAATGAAAAAGACATAAAATTCCATCAAAGCTCAGACGATTTTTTTAAATCGAAAAAAGATCAAAGAATAGTTCTAATGACCACAAAAGCCTCTGTTTCTTACACAAAATTTAAGTTTAATAAAAATGACACTATTCTTTTTGGTAGAGAAAGTGCCGGAGTTCCAAATGAGGTTCACAAAAAAATTAAAGATAGACTCAAAATTCCTATGAAAAACAATAAGCGCTCACTTAATATTGCATCTTCTGTTGCAATCATATTGGCAGAAAGTTTAAAACAAACTAAATTAATCTAATATGGATTTAGAAATTAAAAAGGACATCACAAGTAATTGGTTCAAAATGCTACAAGAAGCTATTTGGCATACTATAACTAACCTTGAAAGAAAAGATGCGGATATCAAAACCACTGTTTGGAACAGAAGTAAAAAAAGAGATGAAGGAGGTGGAGAATTTAGAATTTTAGAAAATGGAAAAATATTTGATAAAGTCGGAGTAAATTTTTCTAAAGTTCATGGAAAATTCCCAAAACAATTTCAAAAAAATATTTTAGGTGCAAAAAAAAATCCCAGTTTTTGGGCTTCTGGTATTTCCGTTGTGATGCATATGAAAAATCCCATGATCCCTGCCATGCATTTTAATACAAGATATATCTGTACAACTCAGGACTGGTTTGGTGGTGGTATGGATGTAACCCCATCAATAAAAGATGATAAGGAAAAAAAAGAATTTCATAAAACCCTAAAAAAAATGTGTGATCAACACAATAAGAAATATTACACAAAATATAAGAAATGGTGTGATGAATATTTTTATTTACCTCATAGAAAAGAACCAAGGGGTATTGGTGGAATTTTTTTTGATTATAAAAAAGATAATTTTGAGAAAGATTTTAAATTTGTAAGAGATGTGGGGATCACTTTTCAATTTATTTTTGAAAAAATCATTAGAAAAAAAATGAAGAAAAAGTGGACTAAAAAACATAAAGAATTACAATTCTTAAAAAGAGGTCGTTATACAGAATTTAACTTACTCCATGACCGAGGAACAAAATTTGGTTTGCAAACTGGTGGAAACGTTGAAGGTATTTTAATGTCATTACCTCCGTTAGCAAAATGGAAATAACATGGACAAAGAACCAATTACTTTAAATGGCCTGAATAAACTTAAAGATGAATTAATCTTTTTAAAAGAAAAAAAAAGACCTGAGATTGTAGCGGCGATTGCTGAAGCGAGGTCACATGGTGATCTAAAAGAAAATGCAGAGTACCACGCTGCAAAAGAAGAGCAGTCTCATAATGAGGGAAGGATTACTGAAATTAATGATATCATTGCTAGAGCAAATGTCATTGATGTTACGAAATTAAATAATGATGGAAAAGTTATCTTTGGCTCGACTGTGTTTTTAGAAAATTTAGATACTAGAGAAAAAATAAATTATAAGATTGTAGGAAAAGATGAAGCTGATCTCAAACAAAAATTAATTTATTTTCAATCGCCTATAGGTAAAGGTTTAATAGGAAAAAATAAAAATGATTTAGTTGAAATAAAAACTCCTGCCGGGGTCAAAAATTTTGAAATTAAAGACGTAAAATATATCTAATCGTTAACAATTTGACTTACTTGTTTATCTGAAATTTGAAAATTATTTTTCACCCATTCTTCCTCAATTATTTTTAATTTTGCACCCAATTGTTTACCCTCAGGAATATTGAATTTTTCCATTAAAAATTCTGCACCCACAGGCATTTTTGGTATTGTTTTATCTTTGTAGAAATCAATTAATCTTTGAATATTTTCAGAATTTTTTTTTGATTTTATTAAATAATAATTGAGAATATCACTTACAGCTTGTTTTCCATTATAATAAAAAATACCATTTAAGTTTTCCTCTATAAAAGTTTTTGATCCAATTTTTTCTTTAAAAAAATTATCAATAATTTTAATTCTTTTTTGATCTTTTTTAGAAATATTAAATTTGTACATAAAATAATCCGCATTATCTGTCTCATCAATAATCATTAAAGATAATAGAAAGACAAAATCAGCCTTATTAATTATTTGTTTTTTTTTTGAGTTTAATTTTGAGAAAGTTTTTAAATTATTTAATTCAGGAAAAACAATTAAAAATAATTCTGAGCTCAATTTATCATCAGCTAATTTTTCTAATATTTCTAAGTGAGTTATTTTTTTTAACTCATCTAATAGTCTCTCTTTAGATAATTTTGAGATACCACCGATATTAATTTTAAGTTTTCTGATTAATTCTGGATTATGCGGATGCTTTGAGTAATGGGCAAAAAATCTTAAATATCTTAAAATTCTCAAATAATCTTCTTTAATTCTTTTATCAGCGTCTCCTATAAAATTTACGAAACCGTTTTCTAAGTCTTTTTTACCCTCAAAAGGATCGAATAAGTTTCCATCTTCATCTGCGTAAATGGAATTGATGGTAAAATCCCTTCTTAATGCATCCTCTTTCCAATTTTTTGAAAATTTCACTTTTGCATGTCTTCCATCTGTTAAAATATCTTCTCTCAATGAGGTAATCTCAAATTTGTACCCTTCTATAAGTGCTGTAATTGTTCCATGTTCAATACCAGTTTCGTAATAATCAATTTTATTTTCTTTCAAAACTTCACAAACCTTTTGAGGATCAAGATTTGTAGCCATATCAATATCATTTACTATTTCTTTATTAATGATTTTTCTTATGCAACCTCCTACAAATCTTACTTCACTATCTGATGAATAAGAATTTATGGCTTTAAATATTTTATTTGCTGGAGTATTTTTTGTTAAATCTCGAATACTTTGACTTATATAATTTAAATTATTTGATCTAAAAAAAATTGTATCTAAAAAATTTTTCATACTTGGCTGGGGCGCTAGGATTCGAACCTAGGATGCAGGTACCAAAAACCCGTGCCTTACCGCTTGGCTACGCCCCAATATTAAAATCGTATAACACAAAAAAATCAAATTTATATAGTTTTTGAGGCTATACACCAGATATTTTTGTATTTTTGAATAAACCTTTTTTTCGCACGTTCACATCTTTTTTTTGTTTGATAATATGCAACTAAAGCTGATCCCGATCCTGTCATTCTTACAAAAACTGGGTTTAGAGAATTCTCTAAATAAAGTTTCATATTTTTTAATCTTGGGTATTTTAAAAAAGCTATTGTTTCTAAGGAATTTTTCATATCTTTTAAAAAATTGATATCAAACATTTTTTTGGCTCCCTTGCCAAATTTTGCTTTATCAAACTTTCTAACCTTTGAATAAATATCCTTAGTCGAACAACCAAAATTTGGTTTTACGATTAATGGATAAATTTTTTTTACATTATTGAAATACTTTATTTTATTTCTTGAATTTAAAATCTTACTTTTATGATTTAAGCCTAACATCACATCTGAGCCAATTAACCTAGAAATTTTTAACATTTCCTTATTTTTGATATTGATTATTCTCTTATGAGCCAAATATCTTAGTATACTTGCTGCATTCATTGAGCCACCACCAAGACCAGCTTTATCAGGTATAGATTTTTTGATTTTGATTTGAAATCTTTGGTTTTTCAAAATTTTTTTTTTTTCTAAGATTTCAAATAATTTAGAAACAGTGTTTTTCCTACCTATCCTTCGAGAAAATTTTCCATTGAATGAAATTAAATGTTTTTTTGATTTAATTTCTTTGATCAAAATTATGTCGTGCAAATCTACGAAGCTTATTATGCTCTCTATATTGTGCAAAGATTTACTTTTGCTTATAACATTTAATGCCAAATTTAATTTCGCGTGTGATTTTATTCTGGAAAAAGGCATTAAGAGCTTTTAAGACCTTCGATCATCTTAATATTAATTTTTTCAATTAATTCTTTTTCAGTATCTTTCATTTTCAATACATTGGTCCAAAAATATCTAGCCTGGATTTTTCTATTGAGCTTCCACAAAATATCGCCGTAATGGTCATTCACTATTGGATCATCCGGCATCAATTCTACGGCTCTTTTCAAAAATTTTTCAGCTCTTGGATAATCATCAGTTAAATAATAAGCCCAACCAATAGAGTCTATTATATATGGGTCATCACTCTCAAGTTCGTAGGCTGTTTCAAGCATTTTAATCGCTTCATTAATTTTATAATCCCTCTCAAGCCATGAATAAGCGAGGTAATTTAGTATATAAGCATCATCAGGTGTAATTTGAAGTGCATCAATTAAATCTTTATCGGCTTTTTCATAATTTTTAATTCGTTCATATGTACCTCCTCTTCGATAAAGAATATCTGACTTGATATCTGAATTATCATCCAAATTTTCAATGATTTTAGAGTAATATCTTATTGCTTCTTCGTAATTTTTTGCTTTTTTGTAAAAATTAGCAACATCAAATAATATTTTTTCATTTGGATTTTCAATTTTATCAAAATTAAATTTAATAAAGTTAAGAGACTCTTGATTATTTCTTTGCGCTGAAATTATTTGCGCTTCTTTTTTTAATCTAAACCAATAGTAAAAATCATCACCCTTTTTAAATTTTTTAAGAACCTTTTTTGCCTTTTCATAATCTTTATTAAAATAATGATTTTCCGCAACTAGTGATAAATTAAATACAAATCTTGGATTAAGAAAATTTGATAAATTTAGGTAAAAATTTGACATCTCGTAATTGTCTTGTGCAGAATACAGATTTGATATTAAAAACAAAAATTCAGCAATTAAATCATTATGATTTTTACATGAAAAAACCTCTTCAAATTTTTGCAAGTTTCCATTGTCAATCCAACTTTTGCCTTGTGATAGTAGCAATGTTGAATTTAAAAATTCTATTTCATCAGTAATTACTTTTGCTTCGTTTAAATTGCCGTTTTCAACTAAGTAACTTATATAAAAATAAATATACCTAGTAAAATCCGACTCAGGATCATTTATTAATTTTGAAAAATATCGCCCTGTATTTAGATCATCTAAATAACACTTTTGAAATGTTTCTGAAATATAAGATAGTCTTCCAAAGTTTTTCTTATCGTCTAAAATTTTTTTTTCTTTAAAGAGATAAACATATTGTTTTAAGCTCTCTATAATTGCTAAATTAAACCTATCCTGTTCTGTAAAATTATTTGCAATAGCAATATATTCATAGGCAATATCTAACTCGTTTTTTTTTAAACTATCAATTATTAATAATAAATAAGAGTCGAAAAAATCTATATTTTCATTTTCATAATTTTGTTTAATAATTTGAATCGCTTGCAACACTTTATTCTCTAATACTAATGAAGATACATACCTTTTTAAAAATGGATCATGAGCATTAATCAAAATTTTAGATGAATTAAAAAAATCTAGAGCTTCAGAATTTTTTTTATTACCAAAAGCAACTATACCTGAAAAATATTTTGATAAATTTTTAGAGTCAATTTTTTCAAAAGAATTACTTTTCGTAAACAAAGTGCTCTGATAAAATAATAATATAATAAGTATAAATTTTATATTTTTAAGAACCATTACTATATTGTATGATTAAAAAGACTTTAAATCAAAATGCTAATTATGCTCAAGAATTCATGAAAACAATTGAAACTGATTTTATTTTTGGCGATAAACCAATCAATAGATTTAAAATCGACTCAGCTGAAGATAACGAAACTTTAATAAATAAAAATAAATTGCTGAATGATCTTAAAACAAAGATTAATTCAATTGAAAATTGTAATTTAAAAAATAATTCTAAAAATTTAGTCTTGGGCGAAGGCAACATTAATGCTGATTTGATGTTAATTGGAGAAACCCCAGGTGAAATAGAGGATAAAACAGGTTTATGCTTTCAAGGAGAAGTGGGCAATCTCTTGAACAAAATGTTGCTAGCAATCGATATAAAAAGAAAAAATATTTACACCACCTACTCAATTAATTTCAGACCACCAGAAGATAGAAAACCCACTGGACAGGAGATAAAACGTTATGCAATATTTTTAAAAGAACACATTGCGATAATAGATCCAAAAATTTTAATTTTAATGGGCAGCACAGCAATGGAGGCAATTACGGGATTAAGCAAAATATCTAATGAAAGAGGTAAGTGGAAAGAAATAATTTTAAAGAACAAAACTATTCCTATCATGATTTCTTTTAGCCCCTCCTATCTAATTAGATTTCCAGAAAATAAAAAGTTTTCGTGGGCAGATCTAAAAAAAATTAAACAAAAAATTAAAGATTTAAATATTACGATTTAATGAAAACTATTGCTGGAGTTGATGAAGTTGGCAGAGGTAGCTTAATTGGACCTGTTTATGCAGCAGCCGTAATATTGAACAAGACCATCAATAAGAAGTTATTAAAAGACTCAAAAAGTTTAAAAAAAAATAAACGAGAATTTTTAGCTAAATACATAAAAAAAAACTCTATTTGGGCTACAGGTAAAGCTTCTGTCTCAGAAATTGAAAAAATAAATATTCTTCATGCAAGCCTATTGGCTATGGAAAGAGCAATTAAAAAACTCAAAAAAAAACCAAAACTGATTTTGGTCGATGGAAATAAAACACCAAATTTAAAAAATTATAAACTTCAATCAGTCATTAAAGGTGATCAAAAAATACCATCTATTTCTGCAGCATCAATCATAGCAAAAGTTACACGTGATAAAATGATCTCTAGGTTAGGTAAGAAATTTAAAAATTATTACTGGAGTAAAAATTATGGATATGGAACTAAACAACATCTTAAAGCTATAAAAAAATTTGGGATTACTTCTCATCATAGAAAAACCTTTTCACCGATTAGCAAGTTAAAATAGGTTTCACGTAGAAACACCAGATGTAGTTGTTGTGAACCACCATCATACAAATGGAATCCAAATAATTCAATCCTAGGTTGACCCAAGAATCTTTTTGGAGTCTAATTTATTTTTATAAAATGAATTTGGACTTTAAAAATAAATTAATAAATGGAGATAGTTTAAGGGAACTTAAAAAAATCCCCAGTGAGACTTTTGATTTAATTTTTGCTGACCCTCCTTACAACTTACAGTTAAGGAATGAGCTTATACGACCCGATAGGTCTAAGGTAAATGCAGTCAATGATAAATGGGATCAATTTGAAAATTTTAAAAAGTATGATGAATTTACCTACTCGTGGTTAACGGAATGTAAAAGAATTTTGAAAAAAAATGGAGCTATTTGGGTGATTGGCAGTTACCATAACATCTTTAGAGTTGGCACTGCTATTCAAAATTTAGGTTTTTGGATTTTAAATGACGTCATCTGGAATAAAAAAAATCCTATGCCAAATTTCAGAGGGACACGTTTTACTAATGCTCATGAAACATTGATTTGGGCATCAAAATCAGAAAAATCAAAATACACTTTTAATTATCAATCCTTAAAATGTTTAAATGATGATCTTCAAATGAGATCAAACTGGGAGTTGCCGATTTGTAATGGTTCTGAGAGACTTAAAAGGAATGGCAAAAAAGTACATTCTACTCAAAAACCTGAGGCTCTACTTCACAGAATTTTATTAGCAACCTCAAATAAAAATGATTTAGTTTTAGATCCTTTTTTAGGATCAGGAACAACAGCAACAGTTGCAAAAAAATTAGGTAGAAAGTATTACGGAATTGAAAAAGAAAAAACCTATTATAAGGCAGCTGAACAACGACTAAAAAATACAAAACCTATAGAAGATGATTATTTAGATACTTTGCAAAATGGTAGATCTAAGCCAAGAATACCTTTTGGGTCATTAGTTGAATTAGGAATAATTAAACCAGGCACTACTATTTTTGATAATAAAAAGAAAATCAGTGCAAAAATTATGGCTGATGGAAGTATAAAACATGCCAAAAAAGAGGGCTCTATTCACAAGGTAGCTGCATCAATATTGGGAGCAGAAAGTTGTAATGGCTGGACTTATTGGCATTATAATCTTAATGGGCAAATAGTGCCTATAGATAATTTAAGACAAAGATTAATTTCAAAAAATTAATTATTATAAATTTTACCTAAATAAGAATCTAAAAACTTTTTGTTTTTAATAAATTTTTTCAAAAAAATATTTCTAAAAAAAACAGCCACAGGATTAGACAAATGAAATGCGAATTGATTTAGTTTAGATCTTTTATTGACCATTTTGGTTTTATTAATTCTATTTTTAAAGAAATCCCCTTCTAAGTTATTTTCAATACTTTTAAATAATTCATAAGCACCCTCTATGGATTGAGATGCCCCTTGAGCAAATGAAGGTGGAAAAGCAAAAAAAGCATCACCTATAAAATTAATGTTATCATCATTTGTTTTAAAAAAGTCTTTACTAACAAATACTGGGAATATTTTTAATTCCTTAATTTTATCAAAAAATTCTTTATTTTCTTTCGGAACCTTTTCTAAAACTTTTCTAATGAAGGAATTTTCTTTAAATAAAGAATAATTTTTTTGTTGTTCTAAAGTAAGTTGATACTTCATAATTGCTATAAAATTTAAGTCTCCATTTTGATTTACTGGATAAATTACCTGATGAAAATCAGAGCCTAAAAATAATGAAATATTTTCATTATCAATTTTGGAAGAACTTGTTATCTTTCCTCTAATCGCTAGTGTGTTGTTGTATTTTGGTTGACCTTTATTGTTGGAAATCAAACTTCTACTTTTTGAAAAAACTCCATCTGAAATGATTAAATAATCACATTCAAAAATTTCATTGTTTTTAAAAGTAAGTTGAATTTTCTGATTTTCTTTATTTATACTCGAGACATTGTGATTAAATTTAATTAAATTTTCTATATCCTTTTTCAAAAAATTTATTAAATCAGACCTTTTCAAGGTAGTGTACTTACAATTCTCTGAATTAAAATCAGAGATATTCAAATCACATATCTTTTTGAAGTTTTTAGATGAAAAAAAAATAATCTTTTTTGGATTAAACTTTCTTGCATTTTCAAATTTATTAAATTCAATTTCATTTAAAAGCTTCACGCTATTGACGGATAATTGAATTCCATAACCTTCCTCAAGATTAATCGAATTACTTTTCTCATAAATTACCACTTGATAATCTGAGTTTTTCTTGAACAAATTAGCAATAAATAATCCTGAAATACCAGCTCCGATAATGGCTATTTTTTTCATAAGTTGCCCTCTAAATACTTAACAACTTTTTTTGTAAATGTCGGCAACATAGAATTACCAATTTTTTTTTGATCAACCCAAAAAGAAGAGGATATTTCTCTAACATTTTTTGGATATTGAATTTTGATATTCATATTCATGTTGGACATTTTAAAATTTATAGTTTTATTAAATTTTTTGGGTTTAGATAATTCCTGCATTGGAAATATTCTTAAGTTTTTGAGAAATTTAAATTTTGTATTTTTAACCAATAGATATTTTTTATCTTTTTTATAAACATTTAAAATAAAATACTTATCTATATTTTTTTTACTATTCTTTACAAGTTTGAAATCTTTTTTACGAAATGATTTACATTTTTTTGAAATTGGACATTTTAAACAGTTGGGATTTGTAGGTTTACAAATCAAAGCCCCTAATTCCATTAAAGCCTGCGCATAATCGCTAGACCTTGGGGATGTTCCTAATATTGATTTTTTTTTGTGTAGATTTTCCTTGGTAATTTCTTTTTCTTTTTTTAGAAAAAGATATCTTTTTAAAACTCTCTCAACATTTCCATCTAGCGGTATAAAAGACTTATTAAATGCAATAGCCAAAATTGCACTTGCAGTATAATTTCCAATTCCTGGTAAAGAAATTAAATCATCAAAAGTATCTGGTAATTTCCCTTGAAAATTTTTTTTAACAACTTGAGCAGTTTTTCTTAAATTTTTTACTCTAGAATAATATCCAAGACCTTCCCAGAGTTTATATAGTTTTTTGTCATTAGTTTTGGCAAGTGAGCTAAGATTTGGAATTTTTTTAATGAAGCGATTAAAATAAGGAATAACTGTTGCAACCTGAGTTTGTTGTAACATAAATTCACTTACTAATGTAAAATATTGCTTTTTAGTGGGTGAAACATTTTTTCGCCATGGTAATGATCTTTTATTTAAATCGTACCAATTGAGAATTTTTTTTGTTACAAATTGATCTTTCATATGCAATATAAAAAATATATTAAGCAGAGAACTGGTAGCATTCAAGGATTAAGGTCTTTCAATGACACTTTGCCAAAAAATATTAAAAAGTTTATTAATAAAAGAGGTCATATTTATTCCGAAACACTCAATAATTGGAAATTCATTGCTGGTGAAAAATTATTTAAAGTTTGTTATCCAAAATCTTTTAAGAATACAAACAAGTTCAGTGTAAGCACGCTTTTAATAATGGTGCAAAGAGGTCATGAAGTTGAGTTAGAATATTCGAAAAAAGAAATTATGGATAGAATGAATGCTTTTTTTAAAGATGAAGTTGTAAAACGGATTAAATTTACAAGTTTTAACGATGAAAATAAAATAGATAATCAGAAGATAATTCAGAACAAACCTGTGACAAACAATAAATATAAAAATAAACTTAATGATGTTAAAAATGAAGAAATCAAAAATTCTTTAATTGAATTAACTAAAGTTTTTAAAGAAAAATGAATAAATTATTTATATTTTTAATATTAATTTTTGGATTAACTACTAGTGCTAACGCAGAAATAAAGAGAATAGTTTCAGGAAATCAAAATGCAAAGATTACAATAATTGCTTACGAGTCTCTAACATGTAGTCATTGTGCAAATTTTCATAAAGATGTTTACCCCTCTCTTAAAAAAGATTTCATAGATACAGGACTAGTCAAAATAGAATTTCGACACTTTCCTTTAGATATTGCTGCTTTAAATGCTTCAAAAATTTCTCTGTGTAAACAAGATCAAAGCTTAGAAATTTTGGAAAAACTTTACTCTAATCAACAAGCTTGGATAAAAGGTAAGGGAATAGAAGAAGTAAATAATAATTTGAAAGAATTTCTAAAAAAAGCTGGGTTTGATATTGATTTTGAAAAATGTATTAGCAACAAAGAAATAGAGGACTATGTTTTAAACGATCGAATCGAGGGGACAAAAAATTTTAAAGTTAATTCTACTCCTACGATAATAATTAATAACGAAAAGTTCGAAAAATCTCTTAATTATAAAAATTTAAAAAAAACATTGGAAAAGCTGATATAAGTTAATCCATGGAGTTTAAAAAAATCCAACTCAATGGATTTAAGTCATTTGCAGATAAAACTAATTTCTTAATTGAAAATGGTTTAACAGGTATTGTTGGCCCAAATGGTTGCGGAAAATCAAATATTGTTGAATCTTTAAGATGGGTAATGGGTGAAACATCTGCAAAAAGCATGCGAGGATCAGGCATGGAAGATGTCATATTTTCAGGAACATCAAATAAACCCTCTAAAAATATTGCTGAAGTTTCAGTAACAGTTGCCAATGAAAATAACGAGGGTCCAGTGCAATTTAGAGAGTTAGACGAAATAAATGTTAGAAGAAAAATAGAAAAAGATAAAGGTTCGAAGTTTTATATTAATGATAAAGAAGTTAGAGCAAGGGATGCTCAAATGTTTTTCGCAGATTTATCAACTGGAGCTCACTCTCCATCAATGATTAGTCAGGGCAGAATTGGTGCCCTTGTTACTGCAAAACCTACTGATAGAAGAGCAATTTTAGAGGAAGCTGCAGGAATTTCTGGATTACATGTTAGAAGACATGAGGCTGAACTAAGGTTGAGCGCTGCAGAAAATAATCTAAAGAGAGCTGATGAATTAAGAAGGCAACAGGAAAGGCAACTAGCAAATTTACAAAAACAGGCTGAAGAGGCTACAAAATACAAAAATATTTCTGATGAAATAAAAAAAATTGAAGCAGGACTATATTATCTAAAATTACTAGAGATCGATAAAGAAATTAAAATAGAAAATGAAATTAATACAGAAGCAGAAACTGAAGTCAGTGGTTTTAATAATAAAATTAACGAATTAGAGAAACTGATTAAAACTGAGGTTGATAAAATAACTCCTCTAAGAGAAAAAAATATTGAAAATTTATCGAAGATACAAAGGCTAAACTTAGAACTAAAAAGTCTAGATGAGGAAAATAGTAGAATTCAAGACGAAATAGAAAACGTAAAAAAATCTCTACAAACAATAGATGATGATATTAGTAGGGAAAGAGGAATAGTGATTGATGCAAACTCAAATGAAAAAAGACTGAAAGAAGAAAAAAGTGAGCTTATTGAAATCGACTCAAAATATTATCAAACTGAGAAACAATCAAATGAAGATTTGGAAAACAGTAAGAATAAGTTAAAATCAGAAATCGATAAAATTAAACAATTAATTTATTCACAAAAAAATGATGATGCAATTAAATCACTAGATGATTGCCAATTTGTCATCGAAGAATACGCAGATAGTTATAGTAAAAATCAAAATATCAAAAAAGAGTCTGTCAAAAGAAATGAGAGAATTGCAATAATTGATAAGGAGATTGAGAGTTGGAAAAATCTTTTATCTAATTCGGAAAAAATGGTTGCAGAATTAAGTGATAGAAAAAATAAACTTAATGTGCAACGAGATAAACTTGATAATCAACCAAAATTTCAGGCAGAAAAAAAAGGGCAAATTTCAGAAAATTTGAGAATTTCTGAAAATGAAAAAAATGAGAATGAGCAAATTATCAATGCCACAGATGAAAAAATTGACACTCTTAGAAATCAACTAAACGAGATACAAGAACAATCTATTCAGATAAGAGAACGAAAAGCAAGTTCAGGGGCAACAATTGAAGGACTTAAAAAAAGAAAAAATGATTTAGTTGATAGAATAATTTCTGAGCTAAATCTTACAGAAGAAAACATTTTAGAAAATTCAAATTTATTTGGTGTCGAAGAACTGCCTGATGCTGTAAATCAAGAAGACTTATTAGATAAAAAAAAACAAGAGAGAGAAAAATTAGGCTCAGTCAACCTAAAGGCTGACGAAGAGACAGTAAAATATGAAACAGAAATTAAGAAAATGGAACAAGATAGAGCTGACTTAGTTACAGCAATTATAAAACTTAAAGATAGTATTAATGAATTAAATCAAAAAGGAAGGGAAAGACTTATTGAGGCTTTTGATAAGGTAAATAGAAAATTTAATGAGGTTTATACAAAATTATTTAATGGTGGAAATGCTAAGCTTGAATTGGTTGACTCTGATGACCCTTTAGAAGCTGGTTTGGAAATGTTAGTAAGTCCTCCTGGAAAAAGGCTCCAATCAATAACTTTATTGTCAGGTGGTGAGCAGGCTTTGACTGCACTATCTTTGATTTTTGCAGTTTTTTTAACTAACCCCTCGCCTATATGTGTTTTGGACGAGGTTGATGCACCTTTAGATGATGCCAACGTAACAAGATTTTGTGGTTTACTTGAGGAACTAATAAAAATTACAAATACCAAATTCATCATAGTTACTCACCATGCTTTAACAATGTCAAAAATGAATAGACTTTATGGCGTCACCATGCCTGAAAAAGGAATAAGTCAGCTTGTGGCTGTTGATTTACAAAAAGCAGAAAGCATGGTTGCTTAAGTAATTAATTAAAATGTCCAAAGATCCATTCAAAACTCGCTTAGAGATTGCAAAGAAAAAGGTTTCAAAAAGAGATCTAGAAAATAAAAAAGATAATCAATCTCCAATTGGTACTGCTTTTAAGCTAAGTACTGAGCTAGTTTCAGCAGTCGCCGTAGGGACAATTATTGGGTTTCTTTTGGACAAGACCTTTGGTACTAAACCATGGTTAATTTTAATATTTTTTTTTGTAGGGGTAGTTGCAGGGATAATTAATGTAATTAGATCCGCAAAAAAAATGCAGAAATAGATAAGGATTTATGGCAGCTAACCCAATGACACAATTCGAAGTTTATAGGATTGGTCCAGAAATAAAAGTAGGCGCTTTTGATATTTCTTTTACTAACGCTAGTTTATTCATGGTCATCAGTTCTCTTGCGATTTTAATAATATTCAACCTTGGCTCAAAGAAAAACTCAATACTTCCGAATAAGATCCAGCTCTTAGCTGAATTAAGCTATTCATTTGTCTCAAAAATGATCAGCGATACCGCTGGTTCAAAAGCTAAACCATATTTTTCATTTATCTTTTCATTATTTATGTTCGTTTTGTTTTGTAATATGTTCGGCATGATACCTTACACTTTTACAGTGACTAGTCATATCATTGTGACTTTCATGTTAGCAGCTTTTATTTTTATTGGAGTTACAGTTATTGGTTTTATAAAACATGGCTTTGGTTACTTAAAACTATTTGTTCCAAGTGGTGTTCCTGTCGTACTTTTACCATTAATTGTGGTCATTGAAATTATTTCATATTTAAGTAGACCTATCAGCTTATCAGTAAGATTGTTTGCAAATATGATGGCTGGACACACTATGATGAAGGTTTTCGGAGGCTTTGTCGTAAGTCTCGGAATTGTTGGTGGATGGCTTCCACTGAGTTTTTCAGTTGCTTTAACTGGTTTGGAGATACTAGTTGCTTTTCTTCAAGCTTATGTTTTTGCAATTTTAACATGCATTTATTTGAATGATGCATTAAATTTACACCATTAACTTATAAGGAGGATATAATGGAATTAGAAGCAGCAAAAATGATTGGAGCAGGACTTGCAGCAATAGCTTTAGCTGGAGCTGGAGTAGGTATCGGAATAATTTTTGGAAATTATTTATCTGGTGCAATGAGAAATCCATCTGCAGCCCAAAAACAATTTCCTAATTTGCTTTTAGGATTTGCTCTTGCAGAAGCAACAGGATTATTTGGATTAGTTGTTGCATTGATTATTCTTTTCGCGTTTTAATTAATGTTTAAAAGAATATTTTTATATTCATTAGTTACAAATTTCTTTTTTACAAAAAAGATTTTTGCAGCGGAGAGTGGAGGAATGCCTCAATTAGATCCAGAGTTTTGGATTTCACAAATTTTCTGGCTCGTACTCACTTTTGGAGTGTTGTATATTGTTTTATCTAAACTTATACTGCCCAAGATAAGTGCAAACTTAGAATTAAGAAAATCACAAATCCAAGAAAATATTGAGGCAGCTGAAAAACAAAGAGAAAGTAGTGAAGCTAAACTTAAAGAATTTGATGGGATTATTCTTAAAAGTAAAATTGAAGCAAAAAATATTTTTAAAGATGCTAGAGAAAAAGTAATCAAAAATATTAATTCTAAAAAAGAGACTTTAGATAAACAAATTGATGATGAAATTAAAAAAGCTGAAGTAGAAATAGATACTTTAAGACAAAGTGCTCCAGAAAAAATTAATAAAATTGCAGTAGTAACATCTACTGAAATTTTAAAAAAATTAATTGGAGCAGAAGTTAATAATAGCAGTATCTCCGCGATTGTTGATGATCTGGTAAAAAAAAACGGAGATAAATATTATGGTCATTGATTCAACTTTTTGGGTCGCAGTCTCTTTTATAATATTTTTTGGGGGTCTAATATATTTAAAAGTACCTCAAAAAATTAATACTATTCTTAATAAATTAATCTCAGACATAAAAAATGAGATTAATGAAAGTGAGAAACTGAGAAGTGAAGCAAAGATATTATTAGATAATGCTCAGAAAAAATTAGACACAGCGCAATCTGAAAGTAAAGAAATACTTGATCAGGCAAAGAAAGATGCTGATAAATTAATCATTGAGCTTAATGACAAATTTCATAAATCTTCAGAAATTAAGAAAAATTTGGCTAAAAATAAAATTAATCAAATGAGAGAGGTAGCGATCAAAGAGATTAAGGATGCATCTGTTAAAATAGCCATAGACTCTGTAAAAAAAATAATAACAACCTCAGTTGATAAATCTAAACTTGATACGCTGTTTCAGAAAAATTTAGAAGAAACTAAAGAAGAGTTAAAAAAAATTAACTCATAATACTTTTTACAATTTATCCAAAAAAATATAAGTTATCGTGATGAATTCTGTAGTTATAGGTTCTGGTTTTGGTGGTATAGCAGCTGCTCTTCGCCTTAAAGCTAAGGGTCACAATGTTACATTAATTGAAAAACACAAAGACCTAGGGGGTAGAGCAAGAGTTTTTAAAAAGAATGGGTTCATTTACGATGGTGGTCCAACAGTAATTACAGCTCCATACTTAATTAATGAATTATTTGAATTATTTCAAAAAAATCCAAATGATTATATTAAATTAACACCTCTTAAAGTTTGGTATCAATTCATTTTTGAGGATAAATCAAAGTTTAATTATTCTGGTGACGAAAATGAAATGAAAAGACAAATTGAGCTTATTAATAAAGAGGATGCTCAAGGATATGAAAAACTTGTTAATTTCACCAAAAAAATTTTTGATAAAGGTTTTACAGAACTAGCTGATGTACCCTTTGACAAGCCTTCAGTGATGATGAAACAATTACCCGCATTACTCAAACTCAAAAGCTATAAGTCAGTATATTCACTAGTATCATCATATATTAAAAATGAAAAATTAAGAAGAATGTTGAGCATGCATCCTCTTTTAGTTGGTGGAAATCCATTTACCACAACCTCCATATATGGATTGATTTTATACTTAGAAAAAAAATGGGGCATTCACTATTCTATCGGTGGAACAGGAAATATCATAAGTGGTTTTGAAAAATTAATGAATGAAGAAGGTATCACGGTAATAAAAGGTTCTGAGGTAACTCAAATAATTTCAAACCAAAATGAGATTACAGGTGTTCAATTAGACAATTCAAAAAAAATAAGCGCAAACAAAGTTGTTTGTAACGCAGATCCACCGGGTGTTTATGAAAAAATGTTAAATGGCCAGAGTAATAATTCTTTTATGTTTAAGTGGAAAAAAAATAGAATGGAATATTCAATGGGTTTATTTGTTTATTATTTTGGAACCAAAAAAATCTACGATAATGTTGAACATCACACCATTAAATTTGGCAATAAATATAAAGAGCACCTTGATGACATTTTTAATCATAAAAAATTAAATAACGATATTAGTTATTATCTACATAGACCCACTGCCACTGATAAATCCATGGCACCAGACGGACATGATTGTTTCTATGTTCTAGTTCCTGTTCCCAATAACCAATCAAAAATTGATTGGTCGTCAGAGGGTGAAAAAATGAAAAATTTAGTAGTAGAAAAAATGGAAAAAGACTTAATGCCAAACTTAAAAGAAAATATTGTTGAAGATTTTTATTTGACACCTGACTATTTTGAAAAAGATCTCAATACAAAATATGGTTCTGGTTTTTCTATACAACCAAAATTCTCGCAATCTGCTTACTTTAGATTTCATAACAAATCTGAAATTTATAACAATTTATATTTTGTTGGTGCGGGAACTCATCCTGGGGCAGGTGTACCTGGAGTACTTTCCTCAGCAAAGGTTTTAGATAAAATTTTATAATGTCCTCTAAAAATTACTTATCTATTTACGCAAAATCATTTAATTGGGCTGGTTTTTTTTTACCAAAAAAAACCTATAAAAATTGTTCTTATTTATACGATTTTTGTAGAGTTGTAGATAATATCGCAGATGACGAAGATGAAATAGAAATAAAAAAAATAAAATTCCAAAAATTTGTAAGTGATTTTAAACAAAAAAATTTTGAGAATTCTGTTATTCAAAATATGTGGAATATTATTAATGAATTCAATATCTCTCTAGAAATAATTTATGATTTATTTGACGGGATAGAGTCGGACATAAAACAAAATGTAAAAATAGATACTAGAAAAGATCTTTTAATCTATTGTTATAGAGTAGCTGGAACAGTCGGGCTGATGATGGCAAAAATTTTAAATGTGAGCAAAAAACAATCTCTTAAATCTGCAATCGATCTTGGTATAGCAATGCAACTCACTAATATATCAAGAGATGTGATTGAGGACTCAAAAAAAAATAGATCTTATATAAATGGAAATTTTGAGGAAATTAATTCAACTATTGAACTTGCAGATACATTTTATAAAAATTCATTTTATTCCATAAGAGAAATTCCACTAAGCTTTAGATTTAGTATATTAGTTGCTAGACGAATATACAGAAAAATAGGATATAAAATTTTGAAAAAAAAAACCTTTGAAAATTATAGTAAATCTGGAAAAATTTACGTTTCAAACTTTGAAAAAGTTCTAGAGACGATTTTATCAATTTATGATCTAATTATACTTTCTTTATTAAATAAAAATGATGACCAAATCGAGCATGATCATTTATTGATTAATAAAGAAATTAATCTTGATGAAAGAATTTGATTACATAATTATTGGGGGTGGTTGTGCTGGTTTATCTCTAGCTTATGAATTAGAGATCCATAATAAATTAGAAAATAAAACCTTGGCAATTATCGAACCTCGAGATGAATACAAAAGAGATAAGACCTGGTCTTTTTGGAGAGTATCTGAGCATAATTTTGATGATTGTGTTATAAAAGATTGGAAAAATTTTTCAGTTAATGCACCTAATAAAACGAATTTTCTTGAATGTGAAAATTATCCATATCAAAGCATCGATAGTGGTTTGTTTTATGAGAAAATAAATAATTCATTAAAGAAAAATAAAAATATCTTTTTTTTAAAGGAACTGAAAGATATCAACATCAAAAATTCATTTATATTCAATAGTGTTCCTACTATCAAAAAAGACTTTAAAAATTTATGGCAACACTTTTGTGGAGTTGAAATAGAGACAGAGAATAATTATTTCGATGAAAACATTTTTAATCTTATGGATTTTGATTGTGATCAAAGGGAAAGTGTCCATTTTTTTTACACACTTCCCTTCTCAAAAAAAAAAGCATTGATTGAGAGTACTTGGCTTTCAAAAATGAACGATGACTCTCAAAAAGATTATGATCAACAAATTAAAGAATATATCGAAAAGAAATTAAATTTAAAAAATTATAAAATTATTTATAAAGAGATGGGCGCAATTCCACTTTTTTACCCATCATTTCAAAATGAAAAAAATAAAATTAATATTGGAACTGCTGGTGGTATGACAAGATTAAGTACAGGATATACCTTTTTAAATATACAAGAACATAGTAAATTTATTAGAAAAAATATTGAAAATATTCATAATACTAAAAAATTTGAAATCGGTAAAAAGTATCAATATTTGGATGAAATATTTTTACGTGTTCTTGAAAAACATCCAAAAAAAATGTCAGAAATTTTTTTTAAAATGTTTCAAAGTTCACCTAAAACAATTATCAAATTTCTTTCCAATAAGAGTAATTTTCTTGAGGATTTGACTATAATTTTAAAAATGCCAAAATGGATTTTTATCAAAGCTTTATTTTATTAAACCTAAATGAATATGAATATAAAAAAAATAAATCTCAATCACTCTTTTATTTTTTTTTTATTCTGTAACATTTTTTCTTTAATAATATTTAAATTTAGTAACTTTATATTGTCACCAATATTTTGCTTATTTTTAATTTTAATTATTGGTGTATCTCATGGGTCTTTAGATCATGTCAAAGGTGGTAAACTTCTAAAGATTTTTAGAATTGAAAATATAGCTCTATTTTATATTTCATATATCTTTATAGCTGTAGTGGTTGTAACACTTTGGATTTTAATACCTTCTATCTTATTAATAATATTTTTACTGGTTGCCTCATATCATTTTGGCAAAGAGGATACACAATTTTTGCATGACTATAACTCACACTTTATGGGGATACTATATTTCATAAAAGGATCACTTGTTATTTGGGCACCATTGTATTTTCATTTTGATGAAACTATAGCAATATTTAAATTGTTATTAATTAATAATGAAAATTTTTATTCAAGTTTAAGTTTTATTGAGAATAATGAATTAATAGATTTGGGGATAATCTTAAGTTCTATTTCGAGTATTATTTTGTTTATTAAAAAATTTAATTTTAAGAATTTTTCTATTTTTTTTGATTATTTTTCCATATTGATTTTAAATTACTATCTTTCTCCTTTAGTAGCATTTACGGCTTATTTTTGCTTTTTACATTCTGTAAGACATAGCATCACATTAATTTACGAATTAGATAAAAATAATATTAAAAATGGGTTATTGATTTTTATTCAAAAGGCTATGCCACTTACTATATTAACTGCTATTATTTGTTTAGTTGGTATTTATTTGCTCAATTTTAAATATGATTTTGATAACTCGATTATTAAAGTCATTTTTATAGGTTTGGCGTCTTTAACATTTCCACATATATTACTTGAGTATCTTTTAGATAAAAATGAAAAACAAAGAACTTAAAATATTGTTATCTGCTCCGCGAGGATTTTGTGCCGGTGTCGAACGAGCAATTGAAATTGTTGAAAAATCAATTCAAAAGTATGGTTCCCCAGTTTATGTTAGACATGAAATAGTACACAATAAATTTGTTGTTGATGACCTAAGGAACAAAGGTGCAATATTTGTGGAAGAGCTTGAGGAAATTGAAGACAAAACAAGACCAGTTATTTTTTCTGCACATGGTGTTCCAAAAAAAATCCCACAGGATGCAAAAAACTATAATATGACCTATGTTGATGCAACATGTCCCTTGGTTTCTAAAGTTCATAGAGAGGCTGAAAATCTTCATAAGGCTGGATACCATTTAATCTTAATAGGACATGAAAATCATCCAGAAGTAATTGGAACAATGGGACAACTGCCTGAAGGGTCTATCGATCTTATCCAAAATGAGGATGAAGCCAATAATTATGATCCAAAAAATTTTGAAAAGATTGCCTATGTAACTCAAACAACCCTATCAGTGGACGATACAAAAGAAATAATATCAATACTTAAGGAAAAATTTTCAAATATTAGAGAGCCTGCAAAAGAAGATATTTGTTATGCAACAACTAATAGACAAATGGCTGTTAAAAACATTGCAAAAAAGTGTGATCTATTTTTCATTATTGGTAGTCGAAATTCATCTAATTCAGTAAGACTTGTTGAAGTTGCTAAAAAATCCGGGTGTGAAAACTCTATACTTATCCACTCACAAAGTGAAATTCCATACAACTTAATTGAAAATTCAAGTATCATCGGAATTTCATCTGGTGCGTCTGCCCCTGAAATACTTGTCGAAAATTTCATTAAAGAATTGAAAAATAAATTTACAGTCACTATAGAAGAAGTGGAAATTATAAAAGAAAACGTCGTTTTTCGTGTTCCAAAAAAATTGAATTAAATGGCTGTTTACACAAAGATAAATAAGAAAGACATTTCGTATATTAATAAGAAATTTGAAAACCAAAAATTTTTAAGTTTTAAAGGTATAAAGCAAGGAATTGAAAATACTAATTATTTATTAAAATCAAAAAAAAATAAATTTATACTAACTATTTTCGAAAAAAGAGTTCAAAAAAAAGAAATACCTTTTTTTATGAAATTAATGGATCAACTAAATGATCTAAAGATAAGATGTCCAAAACCATTGAAAAATCGTGATGGAAAATATCTATTTAAAATCAAGAATAAGGTTGCTTGTATTGTTTCATTTCTTGATGGAAAAGATAAAAAAAATCTCACTTTGAAAAATTGTTATGATATTGGAAAAATTGTAGCTCAAATGCACTCTTCCTCAAAAAAAATAAGATTGTTTAGAAAAAACTCAATGAATATAAGAAATTTAAATCCATTATTAAAAAGTATTAAATTTAAATCAAAAAAATTCATTAATTTAGAAAAGTTTCTCAAAAGTAATTTTAGAGAAATTAAAAATAAATGGCCAAAAAAATTGCCGAATGGATTAATACACGGTGATCTTTTTATCGATAATATATTTTTCAAAAATAATAAGGTATCTGGAATTATTGATTTTTATTTTGCTGCAAACGATTATTTTATGTATGAAATAGCAATATGTATCAATGCTCTGTGTTTTGATAAAAAAAAGTCACAATTTCAATTAAATAAAAAAAAGGTTAAAAATTTGATTAGAGGATATCAGGGTATTAAAAAGATCTCTGAAATTGAAAAAAAATCATTGAATATTTTATGCCGAGCTGCTGCGATGAGATATTTTCTGACAAGACTTTACGACTATACAAATACTCCAAAAACTGCTTTGATAAAAATTAAAGATCCAAGAGAATATTATCAAAAACTGGTAATTCATAATAATTTAAAAAACTATAGGGATTATTTAGTTTAATGATTAAAATTTATACTGATGGTTCATGTCTTGGTAATCCAGGCAATGGTGGTTGGGCAGCAATAATATTAAATGACGGAGAAAAAACTGAACTCAAAGGAAGTAAAAAAGATACGACAAATAATCAAATGGAATTATTAGCACCTATACAAGCCCTTAAAAAAATTCCAAAAGGAAGCAAAGTTCAAATTTTTACAGACTCTAAATACGTAAAGTCTGGGATAACAGAGTGGATACACAATTGGAAAAAAAATGGATGGAAAACTGCAAACAGAAAAGAAGTGAGCAATAAAGCACTTTGGACAGAATTAGATCTACTAAATAATGAGTTTGAAATAAGTTGGAACTGGGTAAAAGCCCATTCAAATGATCAATTAAATAATGAGGTAGATTTACTCGCTAAAGATGCTGCTAACTTATAGTTAAAGGCACTTAGCAACAGAACGCCTCTAAAAATACTATACAATCATTTTAAAATATTTACTTTTATATTTGTAGGCGTCATGATGGTGTCATTTGAGTACCAAGTCTTGATTTTCAATTTAAATTACTCATGAAAAATGATACAAAGTTCAGGGCATCTGTCAACAAAACGCCCCCTTTAAAGATTATTAATGTTATGCTTCTTAATGAATTGATAAAAGATGAAAAAAAAATTGATAAAACGCTTTACTCATCTGGTCCATACTGGGATTACAAAAATAGTAGAGCAATACTTGAAATAAAAAAAAAAGGTCTCGCAGATTTTAGAGGAACAACCGCCGGGATTGGAACCTCTTTTGCTGACAACTTGGTTTTAGATATTAGAAATGAATTCAATATTAAAGGAAGAATTGTTGGAAAATTATTTTCCTTACCTGTATTAAACAAAATTTTCAATGGACAATTAAAAATAACAAAAGATTACCTCGATTTATTTATTAAAAACCAAGCAATCGTCTATAAAAATAATCAAAATGTTCAAAATTTAATAAACAAATTTAAATTTAAGAATACAACTGATTTTGGATGTGTTCAATCATTTGAATATTTAAATAAAAATTACTCATGTCATTACTTGGCAATAGCAGATAGGATTGATAAATTATCTAAATCTTTTAAATTTGAAAATATCACAAGTTTTTTTGAAATTGGAGGAGGATTTGGAACAAATATACATTTTTTAATCACAAATTTCCCTAATATAAAAAAAATTCTTTATTTAGATGCAGTTCCAAATATTTATGTTGGTACAGAATATTTGAGGCATCATTATAAAGAAAAAGTCAAAGACTATCTAGAATTAAGAAATTTAGACAAGATTAATTTTTCTAAAAATAACGAATTGGAAATTTTTTGTATTCCACCATGGTTAATAGAAAAAGTAGAAACTGAAATAGATCATTTTCATAATGCTGCCAGTTTTGTTGAAATGCCTAAAACAGTAATTTACAATTATGTCAAGTTTATTAAAAAATTTAAAACTAAAGAAATATCATTAATTTCGTATGATAATTTTGATTTGAAAACAACTTTTAATCCCGAAGAATTAAATAACTTTTTTGATAATAAACTAAACGTTTCTTGGAAAAATAGCTTAATAGATGTTTATAAAAAAAAATTAATATATTTAACTTCTAATTAACAACAATGACACTATGTTTTATATTAAAATGTATTGGTTTTTTTATTTTAGTGTGTAAAAACTAGGAACAAATAGACCGAGTCATTTGGCAAAAGAGTACCCCTCATGTTATAAAACAAAAATTAATAGGTTTGCAACATTTGAATACAAAATGTCTATAAAAATTTCTTTTATAATACCAGTGTATAATAAAGAAAAATATTTAAACTCATGTTTAGACTCAATTTATAAGTTGAGTAAGTATTATAAATTTGATCAGCAATTTGAAGTATTAGCCATCAACGATTATTCATCTGATAATTCCTTAAAAATTTTAAATAAATGGAAAAAAAAAAATACTAATTTAAAAATTTTCAAAACAAAAAAAAATTGTGGAGTTTCTTTAGCAAGGAATTTGGGTATTAAAAAATCTAAAGGTGAATATATTTTTTTTGTAGATGCTGACGATTTTATTCAAATAAATGCTTTTAGAAAAGTTTATGAAATAATTTTAAAAAATCAATCAAAAGATATTTTTTTATTTTATAGTGAAATAAACAAAAGGAAATTAAATAAAGTATATAATAAAAACTTAATAGATAAATCTACCAATTCATTTAGTGATTCTTTGATGAAAATAAATAATAATTTTTCTTCCTGGAACGTGTGGAAGATGATTGTAAAAAGAAAATTTCTTATAAAAAACAAAATTTTTTTTAAAAATCTTTTTCAGTTTGAAGATTGGGTTTTTATAGCTACAGTAATTTCAAAAAAACCAAAATATTTACTTATAAATAAGTTTGTATATTCCTATAGATTAACAAACTTCTTTTCTGAGGGGAAAAAAACTTCTTCCAAAAGCGTGACTAATGCATTTAAAACTTACTTTTATTTAATAAAAATTAATAAAAAATTTAAAAACAAAACAATAGAGAAGATGATAGCTAATATTAAAAAAATAATTTATGTCGACTTATTTTCATTAAAAAAAAATAGAATACTTAAATATAAGAAAAATTATCCTTTTTTAAGTCATATCTTCTCTAAAAACCTAGAGGTTCAAAACAAAATTGACTTAATGAAAGTAAACTCTTTAAATAAGTTTATTATATTTTGTGCCGGAAGATTTGGTAGAGCTATTTCTTTAAAACTAAGAAATATTAATCAAGAGATTAAAATAATTATTGACAACAATCCACACTATCACAATTTAAAGATTAATAATTTTACGATTAAAAAACAAACTTATTTATCTAAAAATTATAAAATTTTTAAAGATTATAAAATTCTTATATGTCATATGAATAATAAAATATCGAGGGCTATCACTTCAAATCTTGCTAATTCAAGGCTTAATAAACGTATGATTGTCAAAATTAATAATATATGAAATGATATAGTATTTATGATTTCTGAATTTTTATCAAAAATAAAAAAAAACAAGCCAATAGTACTTTACGGTGCTGGGGTGGTGGGTGAAATTTGTCTTTTTTCTTTTAAACAACATAAAATCAAAGTTGATTTTTTTTGCGATTCTAATACAGCTAGATCGGGTGATACTTTTGAGGGTTTAAAAATACTCTCACCTTCAGAATTAAAAAATTTAGATAAAGATACAAATATCTTTATTACAAATAATTACTACGTTTTTCTAAAAAAAGAACTTAATAACTCAGGTTTTAAAAATATTCTAGATTGTGAACTGCTATTAAATAGTACTGATTTTTCCAAGTCTAATTTATCTGTAAGTGCTTTAAAAGTTGAGCGTTGGGTTTCATTTTACAACGCTATGGTTAAAAGAGAAGTTTTTAAAAATGAGGGAAAACTTTATATCAAATCTCTAGATATTCAGGTAACAGAACATTGTTCACTAAGATGTAAAGATTGCTCAAACCTTATGCAATATTATTCAAAAACTAAAAATTCAAATATCGATATATTGTTTAGATCAATTGATAGATTTATGTCTTGTGTCGATCAACTATATGAGTTCAGGGTAATTGGTGGAGATCCTTTTATGAATAAAGAAATGTATAAAATAGTAAATTTTTTATCTAATTATAAAGTTGAAACAATAGCAATTTATACCAATGTGAAATTTATACCTAAGGGAGAAAATTTTGAATGTTTAAAAAATCCAAAAGTAATTCTTGATATTTCTGATTATGTTCTACTAGATAAATCAAAGCGAAAAGCAGATGAATTGGTAAGATTATTAGATAAGAATAATATTAAATATAATTTAGCTAAAATGAAAACTTGGACTGACTCAGGTAGAATTTTACCTTTTCAAAAAAGAAGTGAGGATGAATTAAAAAACCTTTTTAATTTTTGTTGTAACAGTGACATCATAAGCTTGCTCCATGGTAATTTATATAGATGCCCATTTTCAGCAAATGCAAGTAACCTAAAAGCTGTACCAATTGATGATACTGATATAGTAAATCTTTATGACAGTTCAATTGATTTAAAAGATCTTAAAATGCAAATACAAAAACTAGTTTATGAGAAAGAATATTTAACAGCGTGTAACTATTGCAATGGCAGAGACTTTTCTACCAAGAAAATAGATGCTGCTATTCAGGCGCCTACGAATAAAGCTTTATATTTTAAGTCTTATGATTAAAATCTTATATAAGAAATAATGGTACAAAATTCGGGGCACCTAGCAACAGAAATGCCTTACCTAGATTAGATTATTTAATAAATTTTCTGCTGAGGTTAAGCCACATTCCTTAGTTTCTTTTTCAACATGAACATTAACAATTATAAAATTTTCAATTACCATTAAATAACGATTTGATCTAATTCCCATTCCTTTTGCATTCCGATCAACTTCTGCTCCAATTGCTTTCGTGAATAATAAATATGGATCAGATAACATTTTAATCTTATCTCCAGTATTATTAATCTCTCCCCAACCATTCATCACATAAGGATCATTTACTGATAAACAAAATATATTTTCTATTCCTTTTGCTTTTATTTTATCTGCATTTGCTACAAAACCTGGTAAGTGAAGCTTGGAGCAAGTTGATGTAAATGCCCCAGGTAAACCAAACAAAACAACCTTACCATTGCCAATAGTTTCTCTTAATTTACTTTTTTGAGGCTCTCCATCAATAAGTTGGAAAATTTCTGTATCTGGTAGTCGATCTTTTATTTTAAGTTTCATATCGAATTCATTACATATTTTTTAACTTTTTCAATATCATTTGACAGAAGTTCAAACTTTTCTTTTCTGTCATTAACATACTTGAGACTTTCTGGTAAATTTTCAGTTTTTGAAATTGCATCTTCTATTGCTTTTGGAAATTTGCATGGGTGTGCAGTTGATAATACAATACAATTTTTTTCCAATCCTAGTTTTCGCACTGCACCAATACCTACTGCAGTATGCGGGTCAACTATCATCTGATGCTCATCATTGACAGTTTTTATCATTTCAACAGTTTCGTTTTCATCGAGCATTTCAGATATGAAATTTTTTTTAATTTTATCTAAGTCATTTTTGTCAATTTTATAAGTATTATTTTTTATTTCAGCCATTACATCCTTTGTAATTTCTG
This sequence comes from uncultured Pelagibacteraceae bacterium, assembly GCA_902609685.1. Lineage (GTDB taxonomy): Bacteria > Pseudomonadota > Alphaproteobacteria > Pelagibacterales > Pelagibacteraceae > Pelagibacter. The sequence goes on along the minus strand of CACLSR010000002.1, from coordinate 210,330 downwards.
AGTTACAATCTTTGACGTCGTATAAAAGCCTTTCAAAATTACTTGCAATTTGTATATCCATACTTGGTGTATTTGTTTCCTCAACTTTCTTTTGACTATAATCACCACCAGATATCGCTCTGTGCAGTATGTCATTTTTATTTGTAGCTACAATTAGTTTATCAATTGGAAGACCTAGTTTTTTGGCTAAATAGCCGGCGTAAATATCACCAAAGTTTCCTGTTGGAACAGAAAAGGACAAAGGTTGACCATTTCCAACTTTAAAGAAAGCGTAAAAATAATACACGGATTGCGCAATAATTCTTGCCCAATTAATTGAATTTACACCTGACATATTAATTACTTTAGAAAATTTTTCGTCATTAAACATTGCTTTTACTAAATTTTGGCAATCGTCAAAATTACCCTCCACCGCAATGTTAAATACATTACTCTCCTCATGTATTGTCATTAGTCTTCTTTGTACTGGTGAAATTTTATTGTTGGGGTGTAATACAAAAACATTTAAATTATTTTTTCCCTTTAAAGCGTCTATGGCAGCTGCACCCGTATCGCCTGAAGTTGCAACAATTATATTAATTTTTTTTTGATCACGACCTAAATGATATTGATAAAAATTACCTATTAGTTGCATTGCTATATCTTTAAATGCAAGTGTAGGTCCATGAAACAATTCTAATACTTTTAAGTCTCCTAAATCTGATATTTTAACAACATCGTCGGATCTGAAATTTGAATATGATTTTGAAATCAAAGAGATTAGATCATCTTTAGACATGAAATCTCCTATAAATGGGTAAATTATTTCAGCTGCTAAATCATTGTAACTAAGATTTTTTAAATTATCTAATTCCTCCTTTTTAAAGGGTTTAATTGATTTTGGAACAAATAGTCCCCCGTCATCTGCCAAACCTTTGAGGAAAACATCTTTAAAAGTAAAGTTTTTCTGATTATTTCTTGTACTAATATAATTCATTTAATAATTCTTTTTTCTAAAATATAGATATAGCAAAAAAATTGAAATCGCTAATGAAAACCATGTCATTGCATATTTTTTATGATTGTTAGAAATATTAGCAGTAATTTTTTTTGGTCTAGGAAACTGATAATTTCCGTCTAAATATATTATGTACTTAGAAAATTCTTTGCCAGTAAATTTTGAGATATCTTCTCTATTCAAACTAAACCAGTAATTTTCTTTAATATCATTATCTGGTTTAAATATATTTTTTCTTCCCTGGGTTTTAAGAGTTCCTTCTATATTATTTTGATCCAATATATTTATCTCTGGAGTATTTTTTTTTTCAAATGGTATCCATCCTCTATTGAGTAAATAATTTTCACCATCTATTAGAATAGGATTTAAAACTTCAAACCCAGGTGTTCCAGAATCATTTAAATTATATAAGTAAATTTGTTTTTCAAAATCTACACGACCAGATGTTTTGATTTTGAGATAATTTTGTTGGTTAGATTGTGAAAGCTGGACTGGAGGATTTTTCAATGAGTTTTCAATTTCTAAAATGAGATTGTTTTTCCAATTTAAGCGAATTATCTGCCAAGTGCCTAAAGCAATAAAAACAAATATAAAAAATATGATAAAAACTGAAAATAAAAATTTATGTTTCAAGGTCCAAAATTAGCTTCCCCAAATATAGATCGCAGCAAATAAGAATAGCCAAACTACGTCAACAAAGTGCCAGTACCATGCTGCCGCCTCAAAACCAAAGTGATGATCTTTGTTAAAATGACCTAGCTTTCCTCTCCACAAACATACAGCCAAGAAAATTGTACCTACAATAACATGGAATCCGTGAAATCCTGTTGCCATGTAAAATACTGAACCATATATGTGATCTGAAAAAGCAAACGTTGCATGATGATATTCGTAAGCTTGTAAGGCAGTAAAACAAACTCCTAATATAACTGTTAAAACCAATCCTTGAATAAATCCTTTTCTATCATTCTCTAAGAGAGCATGATGAGACCAAGTTACGGTGGTTCCAGATAACAAAAGAACCAATGTATTTATTAATGGTATATCCCATGGATCAAAAGTTTCTATATCTTTTGGCGGCCATACATTTCCAACGAAATCGTTTGGAAAAAGACTCACATCAAAGTAAGCCCAAAACCAAGCAACAAAAAACATTACCTCAGAGGCAATGAATAAAGTCATTCCGTAACGATGATGTATTTGAACCACAGGTGTATGATGTCCTTGATGCTCAGCTTCAATAACTACATCTCTAAACCACATGTATGCTCCATAAATTAATAAAGCAAATCCAAGATACATTCCCCATGAAACCTCATAATGCATGTAGTAAACAGCTCCAACAGCTAAAACTAAACATGAAAAGGAAACATAGATAGGCCAAGGACTTGGGTCTACTAAATGGTAATCGTGTTTTTTTTCAGCTGACATTTTTTTGGATTATGATTGTTTATAGTAATCTGTCGAGAAAAAAGTATACGACATAGTTACATCCTGTAAATTTTTTACTGTTGCATCATTGACCATTTCTGGGTCTAAATAAAAAGTCATCACATAGGTAGCAGTTTCACCAGCTTTTAATTCTTGTTTTTCAAAGCAAAAACAACCAAGTTTACTATAATATTTTCCAAAACTTGAAGGTGAAACATTAAAACTTGCTACACCAGCAGTTGGTTCATTGCTATTATTGGTTACCTCAAACTCAATTTTGTTTACTTGACCCACTTTAACATCCATCACATTCGATTTTGCTTTAAAATCCCATGGTAAATTATTCACATTGGTATCAAATCTTACACTAACTACTTTATCTAAAACAATTTTCGGAGCTTTGTCTGCTACTTGAGTAGTTCCTCCAAAACCAGTAACTCTACAAAAAATTTCATAAAGAGGGACTGATGCATATGATAAACCTAACATCAAAACAAAAATCCCAGCTAGAACTAATGGTGTTAATTTCTTTTTTTCTATCATATCGACCTATCAAATACCCCTGTGTTATATAAAGTAAAAAAGAAAAGAAAAATCATAAACGCAATAATAGCTAATGCTGTAATAATATTTTTTCTTTTTGTTTTTTTATCTGGTGTAATCATATTATTTTATCAATCAAAAATAGAACAAAAACTAAGAATAAATACAATATTGAATATCCAAAGATAGCTTTTGCTTTCTTAGAATTAAATTTATTCTTTTTATAATCCAACAATTCATAACATAAAAAATTGTAATAAAAAGTTAATAGCAATGATGGAATTAAAAATGTTAAGCCGACAAAGTTAATTAGATATGGAAAAATAATTACTGGTATCATCAGTAAAGAATAAATGAATATATTGATTTTGGTACTTTCTATTCCATTGGTTAGTGGCAGCATAGGTATTTTGGCTTTTTTGTAATCATCGGACTTGTATAAACTAAGTGCCCAAAAATGAGAAGGTGTCCAAAAAAATATAATCAAGAAAAATGTTAATGGTTCAAGTGATATTGAGCCTGTGGCAATAGTCCATCCTATAACTGGTGGAAAAGCACCAGCTGCCCCACCAATAACTATATTTTGTGGGGTTCTTCTTTTTAACCAGATTGTATAAACAAATACATAAAACAATATTGTTAATAATAATATTGCTGCAGAAACTCTGTTTGTAAAATAATCTAAAGCCACAACTGAAACTATTGATAATGTAACACCAAATATCAAAGCTTGATTTCTATTGACTTTCCCTGTTGGGATTGGTCTTAAACAGGTTCTGGTCATTAAAGCATCAAGATCGGACTCATACCACATATTTAAAGCACCTGCCGCTCCGGCACCTAATGAAACGAGAAGAATTCCAATAATTGCATCTTTAGTAGAAACAATGTTAGGTGCTGTTAATAAACCTACGGCACAGGTAAAAATTACCAATGACATAACTCTTGGCTTCATCAATTTAAACAATTCTGAAAGATTAAATAAATCTTCTTGGCTTAAACTTCTTTTTTTTAGCCTTGAATTATCCATCGGTTCTTAATGCTCTTATTTTATTAACCGTGCGATTTTTGTGTACCCTGACCATCTTCAAATTTTGGCAATTCCTCAAAAGTATGGAAATTTGGTGGAGATGGCACAGTCCACTCTAACGTTGTTGCTCCCTCACCCCATGGATTTTGTGGTGCTGTTTTCTTTTTTGCAAATGCATAAATTAAATTCATAAAAAATACAGCGAGACCAGCTACAGCCACGTAAGACCCTATTGAAGATATATAATTCCATCCAGCAAATGCATCAGGATAATCAGCATATCTTCTCGGCATACCAGCTAATCCTAAAAAGTGCTGAGGGAAGAAAATCAAGTTAACTCCAATAAATGTTAACCAGAAATGTAATTGACCCATCCACTCAGAATATTCATAACCGCTCATTTTTGAGAACCAATAATAAAAGCCTGCAAAGATTGCAAAAACAGCTCCTAGAGAAAGCACATAGTGAAAATGAGCAACTACGTAATAAGTGTCATGCATTGCAGTATCAACACCTGCGTTAGCTAAAACAACTCCAGTTACTCCACCGACTGTGAACATAAAAATAAATCCTAATGCCCACACCATTGGTGTTTTAAAAGATATTGAACCACCCCACATTGTTGCGATCCATGAGAAAATTTTTATTCCTGTTGGAACAGCAATAATCATTGTTGCAGCTAAAAAATATGCTTTTGTATCTGTGCTTAATCCAACTGTGTACATATGGTGCGCCCATACAACAAATCCGACAATTCCAATTGCTACCATTGCATAAGCCATTCCAAGATATCCAAAAACAGGTTTTCTAGAAAATGTAGAAACAATATGACTAATCATTCCAAATCCTGGAAGGATTAAAATGTAAACTTCTGGATGACCAAAAAACCAAAATAAATGTTGGAATAAGACTGGATCACCCCCTGTCTGGGCTTCAAAGAAGGCGGTACCGAAATTTCTATCTGTTAATAACATTGTTATTGCTCCAGCTAATACTGGTAAAGATAATAATAATAAAAATGCTGTTACTAATATAGACCACGCAAACAAAGGCATTTTATGTAATGTCATACCTGGCGTTCTCATATTTAGAATAGTAGTAATAAAATTAACTGCTCCTAAAATTGATGAGGCACCCGCTAAGTGCAAACTTAAAATAGCTAAATCCATCGCTGGTCCAGGTTGTCCAGCTTTTGAAGACAACGGAGGATAAATCGTCCATCCACCCCCTACACCAGTTTGTCCTGGAGGCCCATCTGCAAAAATTGATAAAATTAATAAAGTTAAAGAAACAGGTAATAACCAAAAAGAAATATTGTTCATTCTTGGAAATGCCATATCAGGAGCTCCAATCATAATTGGTACAAACCAATTACCAAAGCCACCAATCATTGCTGGCATTACCATGAAAAAAATCATTATTAAACCATGTCCAGTAACCAACACGTTATATAAGTGATAGTTACCACCTAAAATGCCATCCCCAGGATGCATTAGTTCCATTCTCATTAAAACTGAAAAAGCAGTACCTATTACTCCTGCAACAATTGCAAAAATTAAATACATTGTCCCAATATCTTTATGGTTAGTAGAATATGCCCAACGTTTCCAACCAGTTGGAGTATGATGATCGTGTGATGCTGTTTGTGTATACATAATTTATTTACTCGCTAATTTAAATTTTTCATTTTCTATTTCTTCTTTTGCAAATTTCACGCGTGCCTCAGATAACCATTCTTGATATTCATCTTCGCTAACCACTTTAACTGCAATCGGCATAAAAGCATGTTTTATACCACAAAGTTCTGAACATTGACCATAATAAGTTCCAACTTTTTCAGCCTTAAACCACGTTTCATTAATTCTTCCAGGCACCGCATCCCTTTTTACCCCAAAAGAAGGTAGAGCCCATGCATGTAAAACATCATTTGCTGTTATTAAAACTTTAACTACTTTGCCAACTGGAACAACAACTTCATTATCAACAGCTAACAATCTTGGTTGATTTGCTTTTAAATCTTTTTCCTCAATCATGTATGAGTCAAATTCTAAATTTTCGTCTGGATATTCATAACCCCAATACCATTGATAGCCTATCGCTTTAATTGTTAGATCTGCTTTTGGAATTGTATCTTGCTTATATAAAATCTTAAATGATGGAACCGCCATAACAATTAAAATTAAGCAAGGAATTAATGTCCATAAAACTTCAACAGTTACATTGTGTGTTCTCTTTGAAGGATTAGGATTGGCTGAAGCTCTAAATCTTACACAAGCATAAAGCATTAAAAATAAAACAAATACACTTATCGCTATTATAATCGGTAATAATAAATTATCGTGAAAGGCTACAATGTCTCTCATCGATTCTGATGCCGCTTTTTGGAAACCTAATTGCCAATCAACAGGTTGGTTTGCAAAAGCATTTTGAGAGATAAAAATACTTGAAAATATAAATAAAATTTTTTTCATTTTTACTAGCTATATAAAGCCCTTTTGTAAAAATTACACTTTAGTTTTCGCGACAATTTATCAATTAATCACATAATTTATGATCGAAATCGCAGATATCACCGCGGTTTCTGATCTTAAAATATTATCATTAATTTTTAGTGCCTGTACTCCTTTAAAAGTGAGAATCTCCTGCCTTTCGTGTTCTGAAAAATCTCCCTCAGGGCCTATAATGATGCAAATTGGTTTATTTGAAAACTTTGTTATTTCAATTTTTTTATTATTAGAATTTAAATCAGTAAAAATTAAGTTTATTGAATTTGAGTTTAAAAATTTTTTCAAATTTTGAGCTTTCTCAATTTCAGGAACATTTAGTCGATTAGATTGTTCACTTGCTTCAATAACTATTTTTTTTAAACGCTCATTATTAATTTTTCTCACAACAGTTCTGTCAAAAATAATTGGTAAGAATTTAGTTACTCCTAGTTCAGTTGCTTTTTGAATCATAAAATTTTGATAGTTTGATTTAATCGGTGAGAATGCTAGCCATAATTCTTTTGAACTTTCTTTTTTTCTTAATTGTTTAATTGTTTTAAATTCAACATTACCTTTTGATATTTTTAAAATTTTTGCTTCCCATTCTCCATTTTGATTGAATATTGAAAAAACTTCACTTTCTTTAATTCGCATAACTTTAGTCAAATAATGTGATTGGGACTTATCTAATATATCGGTCATATCTGTAGATAATGTTCTCGAGAAAAATAATCTAATATTGCTCATTTGTGTTAAGTTAGTTTATGGAAAATGTTAAAGCAATAATTTTTGATGCATATGGAACATTGTTTGATGTCAATTCAGCTGCAGAAAAATGTAAAGATAAAATTGGAGATAAATGGGAGGGATTTGCAAATTTTTGGAGAACCACTCAATTAGAATATACTTGGCTTAGAAGTTTAATGGATCGACACAAAGATTTTTGGCAAGTTACAGAAGATAGTTTAGATAAATCAATAAAAGTTTTTAATATTGATCCTTCAATGAGAAATGAATTACTTAATTTATATAAAATTTTATCACCCTATAAAGAAGTTCCAGAAACTTTAAAAACTCTAAAAGAGAAAAAATTTAAATTAGCTATTTTATCTAATGGTACTCCATCACTACTGGACGAATTAGTTAAAAGTAATCATTTGGAGAACTTATTTGATGATATATTTTCTATAGAACAAGTTGGCGTATATAAACCAAGTTCTAGAGTTTATGATATGCCTATAAAAAAATATAATATTAATAAAAGTGAAGTTGCATTTTTAAGTGCTAACACTTGGGATGTTTCTGGTGGTGGAAATTATGGTTACCAATCTATTTGGGTAAATAGAAATAATAACATTTTTGATAATTTAGATTTTAGACCAAAATATCAAATTACAGATCTTAACAAAATAATTCAATTAGTTTAATATTTTTAAAATAAAGATCAAAGGTGACAAAATATTTTTTTTTGTGCTTGCAAACAATGTTACAATCCGCCATTGTATTCACTAAGATTTATTTAACATGATTAAAGCACTAGATTTATTTGGAAGAGTTTTAATATCTGCATTATTTTTTTTGAATGGAATTTTTAAAATCAATAATTATGAGGGAACTATAGGTTGGATGGAAAGTTTTGGTTTGCCTAGTGTTTTAATTATACCTGCAATTGCTCTTGAAATAATTGGACCCATTCTAATTGTAATCGGCTATCAAACTAGAATTGCTGCAGCAGCTTTAAGCTTATTTTGTTTTGCAACAGCTATTATTTTTCACAATGATTTTGCTGATCAGGTACAGCTAACTGCTTTTCTAAAAAATATTGCTTTAGCTGGTGGTTTTTTATTTTTGGTAGTTAATGGTGCAAAAGGTTTTTGTTTAGATAAAAAGTGATGTTGAAATTAATAATTAATTCGTTAATTAAAGCGGATGAAAAATATTGAAGTAAAACAAATCATTGATCCGATCCCAGCTTCAGATGGAGCTGGAGTAAAATTAAAAAGAAGTATTGGAGTTGAGCCCAATTACTTTGATCCTTTTTTGATGCTAGACGAATTTGGCTCTGAAAATAGTGATGATTATGTGGCTGGTTTTCCCCCACACCCCCACAGAGGAATTGAAACAGTGACTTACATGCTTGCTGGTGATTTTGAACATAAAGATAGTACAGGCGGTGAAGGTAAAATGACTGCTGGTGATGTCCAATGGATGAAAACTGGAAGTGGTATTATCCACTCAGAGATGCCTGCAATGAAAGAAGGGAAGCTTCATGGATTTCAGCTATGGATCAACATGCCAGCAAAATTAAAAATGAGCAAACCTGAGTATATTTATATTGATGCAGATAAAATGAGTGTACATAAAGATAGTGATAAAAAAGTAAAAGTTATAGCTGGTAAGTTTGAAAAGGCAGAAGGTCCAATCAAAGGTCACAATGTTGAGCCAGTTTATTTTGATGTCGAACTAAATAAAGATAAGAATTTTAATTATCTTATCCCATCTACACACAATAGTTTTGTTTATTTAATTGATGGCGAAATAAAGATTGGTGAGCAAAAACATATAAATGTTAAAGATAGCACCTTGATATTACTTACAAGGGGTGAAAATTTAAAAGTGAAAGCTTTGTCGAAGGCTAAATTTTTAGTTATTTCTGGAAAACCAATAAATGAGGAAATTGCAAGAGGTGGTCCTTTTGTAATGAATACTAAAGCAGAGATATTACAGGCCGTTCAAGATTATCATAACGGCACGTTTGTAAAATAAAAAATGAAATCGATACAAATAGAGAAATTTGGTGGACCTGAGGTTTTGGTTATCAAAGATATGGACATTGGAAAACCGGGTCCAAAAGAAGTCTTAATTAAAAACAAATCAATAGGTCTTAATTTTATAGATGTTTATCACAGAACAGGTCTCTACCCTATTCCATTACCAAGTGGTATTGGCCTTGAAGCTAGTGGCGTTATTGAGGAAATAGGATCTGAAGTAAAATTATTTAAAGTTGGTGATAGAGTTACTCATGCATCAATGCCGATTGGCGCATATTCAGAAAAACAAATTATGCCTGAAGAAAAATTAATTTCTGTTCCAGACGGAATTTCTGATGAGGTGGCATCTTGTATAACTCTAAAGGGTATCACTGCAGAATATCTATTACATAGAGCCTATCCATTAAAAAAAGGTGATAAAGTGCTTTATCATGCTGCAGCTGGAGCTCTTGGTCAAATCTTATGTCCTTGGGCTAATTCTCTAGGTGCAGAAGTAATTGGAACAGTTGGTTCAAAAGCTAAAGAGGAAATTGCCAAAAAAAATGGTTGTCATCATGTAATTAATTATTCTGAAAAAAATTTCTCAGAAGAAGTTGAAAAAATTGTTGGCAAAAATGGTATTGATGTTGTTTATGATGGTGTCGGGATAAAAACATTTAAAGGTTCAATTGAAACATTAAAAGTTAGAGGAATGATGGTAGCATTTGGTAATGCATCTGGTTACGTTGATACTATTGATGTAAAAAAAGATATTAATGCTAAAGGGTTATTTTTTACTCGACCATCAATTGCACATTATACAATCAAAAGAGAAGAGTTAGTTGAGTCAGCAAAAAAAGTTTTTGATGCCCTTTTGGCTAATAAGTTTAAAGTAGAAATTTCAAAAAAATATTCTTTGAAAGATGCTACTCAAGCTCACAAGGATTTAGAGGCTAGATTGTTAATCGGTCCAGCGGTAATTATTCCTTAAATTGAATATCCATATCGGACAGGTGAAGTCGAAGCGCTTTAGTTGAGATCTGAATTTCAATTATAAAAAATATGATTGAGATCATCATCGATAAACAACAAGATCCAAAAATTATTCTTGCAATAAAAAGTTCTTGTAAATAAAGACCGAAAACAGTTAGCATATTGAATAAAAATCCAAAAGCAGCAAATAAAATACTTAATTTCAAAACACCAATTCTTTTCTCTAAATTTATCAATTGGTCTTTCCATTCGGGTGGGGTGTGTTTTTCAAATACGTACTCATCATGTATTTTCCTTATCAAAGAACTCAAAGTATGAAACCTATTAGAATACACTCCCATTATCAGTGGAATTGCAGGAAACATTAACGCGGTAACAGTGTAATCTATATTCATACGAATCAATTTGATTATCAATCTTGGCTTTGTTATTTACAAGTAAAATTTTATGAACCAGTTAAAGTTATTTATAGAACTTACTAGACTTAAAAAACCAATCGGTTACATGTTACTGTTTTGGCCTTGTATATGGGGTTTAACACTGGTTTATGATTTCTCAGAAAATATAAATATTTATTTTTTCTACCTAATTTTATTTTTTCTCGGCGCAGTATTGATGAGATCTGCGGGGTGTATTGTTAATGATGTATTGGATAGAAAATTTGATAAACTAGTTGTTAGGACAAAGGACAGGCCCATTGCATCAGGAAAAATTTCTGTAAAATTGAGTTTATTTTATGCAGCTATACTATGCTTATTAGCATTTATTGTTTTAATTAACTTTAACCTTTTTACAATTTTATTAGCACTAGCCTCAATGCCATTAGCTTTTACGTATCCATTGATGAAAAGGTATACTTATTGGCCACAACTTTTTTTAGGAGTGACGTTTAATTACGGATTAATACTTGCCTGGACGTCAATTTCTGGAAATATAAATCTTATACCAATAATTTTTTATATTGGAGCCATATTTTGGACACTAGGATACGACACAATTTATGGATATCAAGATATCAAAGATGATGAAATAATAGGACTAAAATCAACATCTATTAAGTTTAAAGGAACAGCAAAAATATTTTTGATAATATGTTACTCTTTTTTATTAATCTCTCTTTTAACAGGCGGTTATTTAATGAATTTTAGTTTATATTATTTTTTATTTTTATTAATTCCATTTATACATTTATTTTTATATCAAATAAAAACTTTTGATTTAAAAAATCCATTTATATGTTTAAAAATTTTCAAAAGTAATAATTTTTTTGGTCTTTTGGTTTTAATTAATATTTTTATAGGAAAAATTTCATAATGAATAAGACGACTACATTAAAAAGGCTTTTTAATGATTACACAAGAAAATTCATCAAAAAAATTGCATTGGCAGTTTTTTTTTCATTGTTAGTTGCTGCTAGCACTTCCTCAATTGCCTGGTTACTAGACCCAGCAATCGAAAAAATCTTTATTCAAAAAGATCAATCACTGTTAATAATTATTCCATTTTTAATTATTATTGCTTTTTCGACCAAGGGTGTTTCCCTTTACATAGCCAAGGTAATTATGATTAATGTTGGAGAAGACGTAAAAAAGAAACTTCAATTTGATATGTTAAATACGCTGATAAGTGCAGATACTCAGTCCATTGATGATAAACATACAGGAAAATTTATATCAAATCTTACCTATGATGTTATGCATATTACAAGCCTTCTTAGTCATGGGATTCTAAATCTTTTTAAAGATAGCTTAACACTAATCGGTCTACTAGGTGTAATGTTTTTTCAAAATTGGAAACTTTCACTAATTGCAATTGTTTTAATACCAATTGCAAGTACAGCCGCGAGATCATTTGGTAAAAGAATGGGTAAGGTTACAACTCAAGCTCAGGAAAAATCCAGTTTTTTAACAAAATATTTAGTTGATTTATTTAGAAATCATCGGTTAACAAAAATTTTTCAAAAGGAAAAATATGAAACTAATAGAGCAGACGAGTATTTAAGTCAGTTAAATGAAAAAAATAAGAAAATTGCACATGTGCTAGTTAGAATTTCACCAATTATGGAGATTCTAACTGGTATAATGATCGCAATTCTGATTTTTTATTCAGGAAAATTAATCGCCTTAGGAGAAATAAGTGTAAATAATTTTTTTTCATTTCTGGCTGCAATGATGCTAGCTTATCAGCCCGTCAGATCTTTATCGACATTAAACGTTGCGGTTAATCAAGGTTTATCAGCTGCGTCAAGAATTTTAGCTGTAATCGATACTAAACAATTAATAAAAAATCAGGAAAATGCCAAAGAAATTAATATAAGTAAGGCAAATATAAAATTTGAGAATGTAATATTCAGCTATAAAAATTCAGATGGCGAAGTTCTAAAAAATATAAATTTAGAATTTGAAGGAGGGAAAATGACTTCATTGGTTGGTCATAGTGGTTCTGGTAAGTCAACTATCTTAAGTTTAATCCCCAGGTTTTATGATTGCAAGTCTGGTGATATTTCTGTAGATGACCAATCTATCTATAGTGTTACTTTACATTCTTTAAGAAAAAATATTTCACTTGTTAGTCAAGAGACAACTCTGTTTGATGACACAATTAAAAACAATATTAAATATGCTAATTTAGATGCAAGTGATGAAGAAGTTTTAAATGCGGCTAAACTATCATATTGTGATGAATTTATCAATAATTTACCAGAAAAGTATGAGACATTAATTGGTGAAGATGGAGTTAGACTATCTGGTGGAGAGAAACAAAGAATTTCAATAGCAAGGGCAATGTTGAAAAAAAGTTCAATAATTCTTTTAGATGAAGCGACATCCTCATTAGATTCTGAAACTGAAACAAAAATTCAAGATGCATTAAAAATTTTAACAAAAGATAAAACTACTATTGTTATAGCTCATAGACTTTCAACTATCTTAAGCTCAAACAAGATATACGTTATAGACTCTGGCGAAATTATTGATAGTGGTAAACATGAATATTTGTTGATTAATTCAAAGACTTATAAAAATTTTCATGACAAACAATTTCAGAGGTAATGATTTTTTTTGTTTATCAATTTTTACTCTCAATAATACTGCTTTTTTCTCCATTTATAATTTTGATAAGGATCTTTAAAAATAAAGAAGATAAATTCAGATTTAAGGAGAAATTTTGTTTAATTTCAAAACAAAGAGGGAGTGGAAAACTAATTTGGTTTCATGGTTCCAGTGTAGGTGAAATATTGAGTGTAATTCCTATAATAAAAAAATATGATAAAGATAAAAAAATTAATAAAATATTAGTAACATCAAGTACATTAAGCTCCTCAAAAATATTAGACAATATAAAATTTAAAAAAACAATTCATCAATTTTATCCAATAGATCATATATCATTTTCTAAAAAATTTTTAGATCACTGGAAACCTGATGTCGCAATTTTTTTAGAATCTGAAATTTGGCCAAGTATGTTTAAATCCATAAAAAAAAGAGATATTCAATTAATTCTACTAAATGCGAGAATAACAAAGAAATCTTTTGATCGATGGTCAAAAGTAAAAGAGTTTTCTGACTCAATTTTTGGTTTAATAGATAAAGCTTATTCACAAAACTCAGAGACAAATTTTTATTTAGATAAATTAAATGTGAGGAATATAAAATCTATTGGGAATTTAAAATTTATCGAAAACGATAATTTTAAAACTGAAAAAGCTGATAAAAAAATTTTTTCTCAATTTAAAAAATACAAAACATTTATTGCTGCTAGCACTCATGAATCTGAAGAGCTATTTGCTGCTAGAACGCATATCCTTTTAAATAAAAAAAATAAAAAGATAATTACAATTATAATACCAAGGCATATAAATCGAGTTGGACAAATAATTTCTGAAATAAGTGAACTCGGACTAAAGGTTGTCACTCGAAGTTCAAACAAGGTGGAATTGAAAGATATTGATATTTTCATTGTAGACACTTTTGGAGAAACAGAAAAATTTTATAAATTTGCAACAACAGTTTTTTTGGGAAAATCAATTGTAAAAGGAGGGGGCCAAAATCCATTAGAGCCTGCGAGATTTGGAGCGAAAATATTACACGGACCTGGTGTAAGCAATTTTAAAGATGTATATAAATATCTTAAACAACTAAAAATATCCTCTGAAGTAAACTCTCCTAAAAAATGTGCAAATTCAGTTATTTTTAAAAAAAATATGAAAAAAGTAAAAAAAATGAAATATCTAGGTTCAAGAATACTCAAAAAAACCTTAAATGAGTTAGATAAATCAATTCATAATGAAATTTAAGAAACCCAAATTTTGGGATTATAATAAACCTAACTTTTTATCTTATCTATTTTTTCCTGTAGCAATAATACTCAAAACCATTAAATCACTCATAGACTTAACAACAAAAAAAAATAAATATCCACTAATTAAAACTATTTGTGTAGGAAATATTTATTTAGGTGGGACTGGTAAAACTTCTTTAAGCTTGAAGATTAATGAAATTTTAAAAAAAAAGATCAAGACTTGTTTTATTAAAAAATATTATCCAGATCAAATTGACGAGCAAAAAATATTAGCCAATCATGGAAAGTTGTTTACATCAAAAGACAGATCTTCTTCAATTAAGGAGGCAATTAATGAGAACTTTCAACTTGCAATTTTTGATGATGGTTTACAAGATCCCTCTATAAACTATGATTATAACATAGTTTGTTTTAATATTGAAAATTGGATTGGTAATAGTTTTACTATTCCAGCTGGACCGCTTAGAGAAAATATCAAAAATTTAAAAAAATATAAAAATGTTTTTTTAAATGGAAATAATGAAAATATTGATAATATTAAAGAATATATTCACAACTTAGATCCTAATATAAATATTTATCAAGGAGAATATATTCCACTGAATATTAATGAGTTTGATAAAAGTGAAAAATATTTAGTTTTTTCAGGTATAGGAAATCATAAGACTTTTATATCAATGTTAAGAAAAAATAACATAAATATTGTTAAAGAAATTGAATTCCCTGATCATTATAAATACTTACAAAAAGAGATTGATGATATCATTTCATTGTCTAAAAAATTAAATTGTAAAGTAATGACTACCGAAAAAGATTACATGAGACTAAACAACAACGATAAAATTTTTTATATTAAATCAGAATTAAAAATTCTAAACCAAGAAACTTTTATTAATGATATTTCAAAGGTTTATGAAAATAATTAAATACTTAATACAATTTTTTATAATTTGTATTTTTTATGTGATATTCAAAATTATTGGAGTTAAACTATCGTCTTTTCTAAGTGGTAAATTATTTGAAATTATTGGTCCAATGTTTAGATCAAAAAAAATAATCAATGATAATATAAAAAAAGCTTTTCCAGATTATAATTCTAAAGACTTTAATAAAATTAAATCTTCAATGTGGAATAATTATGGAAGAGTTTTTGCAGAATATCTTTATATGAAAAATTTTAGAAATGGTAAACTTAGTAAAAATATTTCTATAGAAGGTGAAGATATACTTTTAAATATTAAAGATCAAAATCAAAAAGTCGTATTTATATCAGGACATTTCAGTAACTTTGAGCTTATGGCAATGCAGATAGACAAAATAGGTATTCAAATTGGAGCAATCTATAGACCATTAAATAATATTTTTTTAAATAAATTCATGGAACGAATAAGAAAGAAATATATCTGCAACAATCAAATTAAAAAAGGAATTGGTGGATTAAAAGAATTAATAAAACTTAATAACCAAGGTTTTTCAACAGCAATTATGATAGATCAAAGAGTTTCTCAGGGTATTAAATCAAATTTTTTTAATGAGAAAGCGTTTACTACTACAATTCCTGCACAATTGATTAAAAAATTTAATATGCCTGTTGTACCTATCTTTATAGAAAGATATGAGGGTATTAAATTTAAAATGAAAGTTCATAAACCAATTCACTTCTCAAACGAAGATACTATTGAAAATATTACAAATGAATTAAATAAGACTCTTGAAAAAATGATACTTGCTAATCCTAATAACTGGATATGGTCTCATAATCGTTGGAAATAATGCTATTTATTGTCTAATTCCTCTTTTTTTTTAGAAGCCTCAACATATGAATAATACGGCTCTTGAAGTTCCACGTTCCAGTAAGTCAAATTTTCAAGACTGATTGCTTTACCCGAAACTGCACAAATTACATGGTCTCCTTTTTCAATTACTTGAAAATTATTTGGTAAATATTTTACTTTTGCTAATTTTTTATTCATTTATAGTTTATATGTTTATACATGATTGTAGGGATTATAGGAAGCGGGGGAAGAGAGCATGCCATTTGTCATGCATTAAATAAGTCAAAAAAAATTGATAAGATTTATTGTTTTCCTGGTAACGCTGGGACTGATACAATAGCTGAGAACATAAACTTAGACATAAATAGATTTGAGGAAATCAAAAATTTCATTATTTCAAAAAAAATAGAATTAGTAGTAATCGGCCCAGAAAAACCTTTGGTTGATGGACTAACAGATTACTTGGAAAGTTTTGATATTAAGGTTTTTGGACCTAGTAAAGTCGCTTCACAATTAGAGGGGTCTAAAATATTTACAAAAAACATTTGCAAAAAATATGATATTCCAACTGCGAATTTCGGTGTATTTAATGATATTAATCAAGCTAAAAATTTTTTAGATAAATCAAATTTTCCAATAGTCATTAAAGCAGACAATTTGGCTGCAGGGAAAGGTGTTTATATTTGTGAAAATAAAGACGAGTCTTATCAAGCAGTTAAGGAAATATTTGATGGAAAGTTTGGTGCTGCTAAAAATGTTCTTATTGAAGAATTTTTAGAGGGTGAGGAAATGAGCTTTTTCATTTTAAGTGATGGTATTACTTACAAAAATTTTGATACGGCTCAAGATCATAAAAGAGTTCAAGAAGGTGATAAAGGAAAAAATACTGGTGGTATGGGTGCTTATTCACCATCAAGATTAATAAATGAAAAGCTCGAAAAAAAGATTTTGAATAATATAATTGATCCAACCTTAAGGGCACTTAAAGATTTAAAATCGTCATATAAAGGCTTTTTATATGCAGGTCTCATGATAAAAAATGATGAACCTTATTTAATTGAGTATAACGTTAGAATGGGTGATCCAGAGTGTCAAACTATACTTCCTAAACTAAATACAGATTTCGGTGAAATAATTGACTCATGCTGTAATGGAAGATTAAATGAAATCAAAATTAATTGGAATGATAAAAAAAGTATATGTGTTGTCTTGTGCTCAAAAGGTTACCCTGAAACCTACCAAAAAAATGTTGAAATCAAAAATATTAATAAAATTGAATTAAACACTGATGATCACTTGTTTCATGCTGGCACTATTAATAGAGGTGATGTTACTTTAGCGGTGGGTGGACGGGTTTTGAATTTTGTTTCTTTATCAGATAGTTTTGAAGAATCAAGAAATAGAATTCATCAACTTCTCAACAATCTAAATTGGTCAGATGGTTTTTTTAGAAAAGATATTGGTTATAAAGTAATAAAAAAATGAGAATAATTGGTGGACAATTTAAAGGAAAAAAAATTTTACAACCTAAAGACAAAGAAACAAGACCCTTAAAGGACTTGGCAAAAGAATCTATTTTTAATATTATTATTCACTCAAATAAATTTAAGATCAATATTGAAGACTCTATAGTTTTAGATCTATTTGCAGGTGTTGGTTCATTTGGTTTAGAATGTCTCTCAAGAGGAGCTAAACATGTTACTTTTGTAGAAAAATATAATGGTGTTTTACCAATTTTAAAAAGTAATCTTAATAATTTAAATATGAGGGAAAAATATGAGATTGTAGAGGAAGACTTAATATCTAATTACTTTTTGAAAAAACTTCAGCCTAAATTCAATATCATATTTTTAGATCCTCCCTATAAAGAAAAAAGATTGTCAAATATTATTGATAATATTTTTCAAGAAAAAATTCTCAATAAAGATGGGGTGATAATTGTGCATAGGCATAAAAGAGAAAATGATGGGTTTTCAAAAAATTTTAGAATTCTAGATGAGAAGAAATATGGAATATCGAAAATTATATTTGGAAATTTAAACTAAAATTTTCTTAGTCTCATTTTTTATTAATTCAACAGCAGGTTGATTGTAGGGGTCTATTTTCAAAGCTCTTCCAATTAAAATAGTTTCCAACATAAAAAAACAAAATAACTCACCTAAAGTTTTTTCATCTCTTTTTTTAATTTCAAAGCTTCTAAAAGATATATTTTTTTTTGTAAAAACATTTTCTGTAGCTTTTTTTTGCGCGTAAGTAATATTTTGAATATTTTTGTTTTTAAGAAAATTTTGTGACGGTAAAATCAACTTATTATCAATTTTGGAGGTATTATTCTCATGGACATAAAAAAACGTATAAAAATTATTTTTAAAACCATCCAAATAAAGCTGCATAACGCTATGATTATCTCTTGGCATGTTAGATACGACTGGCAATAAACCTTTTCCCTTTTTACCTAAACTTTCAGCTACTAGTTGTTGATACCAAGAAAAAAAGTTTTGAGATTTTTCATCATAATTTATGATAATTGAATTAAATTTTCTTTTTTTAATTAAATTTATTGTAGATCCCACATTAGATATGAGCGCATTCAAATATTTTTGATTTTTAATTAAATTATTAAACTGTCTAAAACTTTTTGAATTGAGACCCATTAATTCTGCAGGCAACATTCCAACTTCTGATAAAACTGAATATCGACCACCTATAAAATTATTGTGATGAACAATTTCTGATTTTAATTTATGAGCTAATAAATTTAAATAATTTTTTTTATTTTCTGTGATAAAAATATTTTTATCACTTTTTTTGATAAAAATATTAGAATTAACTATTGTCTCTAAAGTATTGCCTGATTTAGAGATGATAAAATTTAGATGTTTTTTATTTCCAGATTTTTTGTTGAGAGTTGATAAATTATCATAAAATAATACGTTTTTTTTAATTTTATCTTTGAGAAAACTATAAATAGTTTTTGCACCCAATGACGAACCGCCGATACCAATTATACGAATATCTTTAAATCTTTTAAAAATTCTTAAATTTTTGATCTTAAATTGGTCTTTATAATTTTTTCTAAAAGATTGAAGAATTTGATTATTATCTTTGATTAATCTTTTAAGATTTTTTTTTATTTTAGGATTTTGTTTACTACCCTTAAAATTTTTAAAAAAAATCCCTGAAGTTATCATTAATTATTTTTGATTTTTTCTATAATGGAATTTTCAAAATTTGTGTTTTGATTAGTATTTTGATTATCTAAATCAGAGTCTTTGTTGTCAGTGAGTAATGATTTAATATCTTTGTTCTCCTCATTTTCAGTTACTTGATTACTTTGTTGTGGTAATGGTAATTTATTGAAATCAGGAGGCATCACTAAAGGTGATTTCTTTTCAACCAAAAATTCATCTATACTATTTTTTTTCTGTGAACTAAAACCTTCACTAATAGTACCACATGAATTTAAAGCTAAAATTGAAATTATTATTGTTGTTAGTTTAAATATTTTTTTCATCAATTTTATTTTTTTTATTTTCAATTATTTCAAAAATAATCAAAAATAATACTCCTAATGAAATAAATATATCCGATACATTAAAAATAAACCAATGAAAATTTCCGATATGGAAATCAATAAAGTCTGGTACAGCCTTAAAAAATATTCGATCATATAAATTCCCTAAAGCTCCACCAAATATCATCAAAAGTGAATATTTTTTAAAACCATCACTTTTTAAAGTCATAAAAAAAATAATTAGAATTACAGCTGCAATTAAGATTGTTAAGATGTTGTACATATGACTTTGATCAAATGATAATAAACCAAATGCTATTCCCTCATTATAAATTAAATTGATATTCAAAAATTTTGATACAAATAATTCAGAGGACAAACTTTTTTCATTTTCAGATATCACATAGACTTTGGCAAACCTATCGAGACCAAAAATACTTAAGATTATAAAAAAATTAACGATAAAACTTTTTTTTAAATATTTAGACATTATTGAGAATGTCGCTCACAAGGCTCAACACTTATTTTCCAACACACAGGACATTTATCACCCTGCGCTTTCTTAGTTTCAACTAGAATATCTGAACCTTCATCAAAATTGATTTGAGTTTTTGATACTATACAAAGTTCTGATAAATCAATTTTTGAGATTATATCTTTATATTTCTCATTTAATTTAATTTTGAGTTCAGCTTCTAAACTTGAACCAATTTCTTTATTAGCTCTTTTTTCCTCGATACTTATATTACACACATCTCTAATTTTTATTAATTGAGACCATCTTTCTGTAAGCTGTTCATTTTTAAATTTATCTGGAAAAGTAAGAAATTTTTCTAAATGAATGCTTTTAGTATTCTTTGATATCAGTTGATATATTTCCTCAGTTGTAAAAGATAATATCGGAGCGAACCATCTGAGTAAAGATTTTAACAAAACATTCAAAATTGTAACACAAGATTTTCTCTTTTCAGAATTAATTGGATCACAATATAAAGTGTCCTTTCTTATATCAAAATAGAATGCTGACAAATCTGTTGTACAAAAATTCAACAATTCTTTATAAAGATTGTGAAAATCATATTTTTTAAAATAGTTTTCAAATTTGTTGTTGAGAGAATGAATCTTACTTAACATAAATTTCTCTAACTCTGGCAAGCTTTCGAAGTCAATTTTATCTAAATTAACATCCTCATATTTGTCATTTATATTTCCTAATAAATATCTAAATGTATTTCTAATTTTACGATAAGACTCAGAATGCTGGTCCAAAATTGAATAATCTATTCTTAAATCTTCCGCATAATTTGATGCAGCAACCCAAATTCTTAAAATATCGGCACCATATTTTTTCAAAATATCCTCCGGTGCAATTACATTTCCAAGAGATTTTGACATTTTAAGACCTTTTCCATCCACAACAAACCCATGAGATAATATAGACTCGAAAGGTGCCCTACCTCTTGTTCCACATGACTCTAATAATGAGGAATGAAACCAACCCCTATGTTGATCAGAACCTTCTAAATACATTGATGCAGGCCATTTAAGGTCTTTTCTCTTCTCCAATACAAAAGAATGGGTTGATCCACTATCAAACCAAACTTCAACAATATCGCTAAGCTTTTCAAAATCTTCCGCTTTATATTTACTACCTAAAAATTTTTGAGGGTCATCTGAAAACCAACAATCAGAACCCTCTTTCTCATAAATATTAGCAATATTTTCAAATACTCCATCGTCTATTAAAATTTCATTAGACTTTTTATTTACAAAAATTGGAAGTGGTACGCCCCATACTCTTTGTCTTGATACACACCAATCTGGTCTTGTCTCGATCATGGATTTTAACCTTTCTTTACCTTTGCTTGGATAAAAGGTTGTATCATCTATTGCTTTTAAAGCCTTACTTCTCAGTTTATGACTTTCCATTGAAATAAACCATTGTGGTGTCGCTCTATGAACTAAAGGTGCTTTTGATCTCCAAGAGTGAGGATATGAATGAACTAACTCACCATTTGAAAGAAGTTTATTTTGATCTTTCAATTTTTCAATCACAACTGGATTAGCCTTTAAAATATGTAAACCTTCAAACAGAGAGACATTATTTGTATATTTTCCATCATCATCTACTGTCTCGATGGCCTTTATTCCATTATTTAAACAAAGATTAAAATCGTCAGGTCCATGACTTGGCGCACAATGAACAATTCCTGTTCCTTGTTCAGTGGTTACAAAACGTGCTTCTAACATTGGAATATCGTAATCGTACCCTAAATCAAAAAATGGATGCTTGCAGATAGTATCTTTTAAATCTTTACCTTTAAATTTCTTGAGTTTTTCAAATTCTTTAATCTCACAATCTTTTAAAACAGAGTCTAGTAGTGCTTCAGCGATAACAATTTTTTTATTTTTAAAATTTCTGTCATCATTAATTTGAATTATTAAGTAATCTAAGCTTTCATTGTATGCTAAGGCTTTGTTTGCTGGTATCGTCCAAGGAGTGGTTGTCCATATAACAATATCACAATCATTAAGTTCTTTTATTTTTGATGATTTAACTGAAAAACAAGCATAGATCGTATCAGATTTATGGTCTTGATATTCAACCTCGGCATCAGCTAAGGCAGTTTTTTCTACAGTTGACCATAAAACTGGTTTAAATCCTCTATAAAGACTTCCTTCTTTTAAAAATTTTCCAAGTTCTCTTACAATTTGTGCCTCTGCATCATAACTCATTGTTGAATAATAGTTTTCCCAATCACCAACAACACCTAATCTTTTAAATTGGTCTTTGTGAACCTCTATCCATTTTTCAGCAAACGTTCGGCATTCTTTTCTAAATTCTACAATCGGAACATCATTTTTATTTTTTTTATTTTTTTTGTATTGTTCCTCAATTTTCCATTCAATAGGTAAACCATGGCAATCCCAACCTGGAACATAAACAGAGTCTTTGCCATCCATTTGATGAAACTTTACGATAATATCTTTTAATATTTTATTTAACGCAGTACCCATATGTATATTTCCATTTGCATATGGAGGACCATCATGGAGAACAAATTTTTCTTCTCCTTTTCTTGAATTCCTTAACTCTTTGTAAAGATCAATTTTTTTCCAAAATTTTAGAATTTCTGGCTCTCTAATTGGTAAATTAGCTTTCATTGAAAAAGCTGTTTTAGGTAAATTAATTTGGTTTTTACTCATTTTGCTTTTTTTGCAGTTACTAAATCAATTTTAATTTGTTTTTTTAATTGATCTATATTTTTGAATTTTTTTTCTGCTCTTATAAATTTTAAAAATTCTACTCTTAAATACTTATTATATAAATTTCCAGAAAAATTAAATAAATGAACTTCTAATAATATTTTTTTTCCGTTAAATGTAGGTCGATATCCTAAATTGGCTATTCCTTTAATATATTTTGAACTTTTAATTTTCTTAGCTTTGACAGCATAAACACCTGGTTTTGCTAAAACATAATCTTTGATATCTATGTTGGCTGTTGGAAAACCAATCTTTTTTCCTAGTTGTCTACCTTTTTGAACTTTTCCATAAATTGACCATTTTCTATTTAAAAGTTTATTAACTTTATTAAGTTTTCCGCTCTGCAAATATTTTCTTAATAATGATGATGAAATAATTTTTTTTTTGATTAATAAAGGTTGTGGTTTAATAATTTTATAATTACATAATTTCTCGTGATGTATTAATTGTTTTACGTTTCCTTCTCTTTTGTTTCCAAATCTAAAATTATTACTTACAAAAATAAATTTAGGACTAAGTTTTCTACCTAAAGTTTCTTTTATAAAAGAAATTGATTTTGTTTTTGAAAATTTACGATTAAATTTCTTAGTGATAACAAAATCAACATTAAGCTTACTTAAATTTTCAATTTTTTGATTTAAATTAGATAATCTAAAATTTTTTAAATTGGAGTTAAAAAACATTTTTGGCATCGGCTCAAAGGTCAAAACACCGATCTTTGAAGAATATTTTTTTTTATATTTTTTTGCTATTCTAAATAATTTTTGATGTCCTAGATGGAGACCATCAAAATTACCAATTAAAATAATCGAATTTTTATGATTTTTTTTTATATTAAAATTATTATATAATATCATTTTCACCATTTTAAATCTGATTGTATATAGTTACAGATTGTTTCATAAGATTTCGCAGTTGCTTCAATTCCTTTTTCTTTGATTTCATTTTTATGAATACCATTTGAAATAATTAACGAGTCATAATTTAAAAGATTTGCACCTTTAATATCAGTATTTAAATTATCACCAACAGAAAGAATTTTTTTACCTTTATTATTAATTGATAAATTATAAACCTCAGGATACGGTTTACCAAAATATACTACTTTACCACCCATTTTTTCAAAAACCATAGCGACTGATCCTGCACAAAGTTCTCTTTTGTCACCTCTATCCACAATTAAGTCAGGATTAGTACAAACCATCTCTTTATCTAAATTTTTTTCAAATAAATTTTTGTAATAATTCAAATCTTTTTCAAATTTTTCAAATAACCCAGTACACAATATATACTCCCCATCATCAATATTGTCTGACCTCATTTTTGCGAAGTCATTAAACAAATCAAAATCACGTGGTGGCCCAACATGAAAAAATTTTTTGGTAGATAAATTTTTTTTAAGATAATTTAGTGATGCTTGACCAGATGTAAAAACATGGTCTCTAATTTCTTTTTCCATGCCCATTTTTTCTAAAAAGGATTTAACAATATCATTAGGTCTTGGAGCATTTGTAAGCAAAATGTATTCTTTGCCTTTTTTTGTGATTTCTTTTAAAACGTTGATTGCTTCTTTGTGAAGGTTTATTCCATTATGAATAACACCCCATAAATCGATATAAAAAAGCTGATAATTATCAACGATGGAGCAGAAACCATCTTTGTCTAAATTTTTAGTCATCAAAATAATCTATAACCCAAAAAATCCACAATTTCCTACCTTTTTTAATAAACTAAATATCAAGTATATCTTGAAATAGTATTACCAATCTCTATATGAACTCCATATTTATATAGGAGAATATATGAAATTTAGACCGTTACATGACAGAGTTTTAATAGAAGTTTTAGATAGCAGCGAAAAAACTGCTGGAGGAATAATCATACCAGATACTGCACAAGAGAAGCCTCAAGAAGGAAAAGTTGTTGCTGTTGGTGGTGGTGCAAAAACTGAAGATGGAAAAAAAATTCCAATGGATGTTAAAGTTGGAGACAAAGTTTTATTTGGCAAATGGTCAGGAACTGAAGTCAAAATTGATGGTAAAGAATACAGCATAATGAAAGAGTCTGACATTATGGGTATTTCAAGTAAATAATATAAGTTAAAGGAGAAAGTATAATGGCAAAAGTTGTTAAATTTGACGCTGAAGCAAGATCAGCAATGATAAGAGGGGTAAATATCTTAGCTGATACTGTTAAGGTAACGTTAGGTCCTAAGGGCAGAAACGTTGTGATGGACAAATCTTATGGTGCTCCAAGAATTACCAAAGATGGTGTTTCAGTTGCAAAAGAAATTGACCTTGAAGATAAGTTCGAAAATATGGGTGCTCAAATGGTAAAAGAAGTTGCTAGCAAGACAAATGATGAAGCTGGTGACGGAACAACAACTGCAACTATTTTAGCTCAAGCGATCGTTAAAGAAGGTGTAAAATATGTTACAGCTGGAATGAACCCAATGGATGTAAAAAGAGGTATTGATGCAGCAGTAGATGTTGTAAAACAAAACTTAGTTTCTTCAGCCAAAAAAGTAAAAGATAGCGATGAAATTGCACAAGTGGGAACTATTTCTGCAAATGGAGATAAAGAAATCGGAAGTATGATTTCGAAAGCAATGCAAAAAGTTGGTAATGAAGGTGTAATTACAGTTGAAGAAAATAAAGGAATTGAAACAGAACTTGATGTTGTTGAAGGTATGCAGTTTGATAGAGGATATTTATCACCATACTTTATCACGAACAGTGATAAGATGACAACAGAGTTAGATAATCCTTTTATTCTTTTACATGAAAAAAAATTAACAAATCTACAACCAATGGTTCCACTTTTAGAAGCAGTGGTGCAAGCTGGTAGACCATTAATGATTATATCTGAAGATGTAGAAGGTGAAGCTTTAGCAACTTTAGTTGTAAATAAGTTAAGAGGTGGTTTAAAAGTAGTAGCTGTAAAGGCTCCAGGATTTGGTGATAGAAGAAAAGCTATGCTTGAAGATATTGCAATCCTAACTGGTGGAAGTGTAATTTCTGAAGATTTAGGAATTAAACTGGAAAACGTCAAATTAGATGATCTTGGATCATGTAAAAAAGTTAAAGTTGATAAAGACAATAGTACTATCGTAAATGGTAGTGGTAAAAAATCTGATATTGAAGCTAGATGTTCTTCAATCAAACAACAAATTGATGAAACAACATCTGATTACGACAAAGAAAAACTTCAAGAAAGATTAGCTAAACTTGCTGGTGGTGTTGCTGTAATTAAAGTTGGTGGTGCTACAGAAGTTGAAGTTAAAGAAAGAAAAGACAGAGTTGAAGATGCGCTTAATGCAACAAGAGCTGCAGTTGAAGAAGGTATTGTAACAGGTGGCGGATGTGCTTTGTTATATGCTGCTCAAGAGCTTGAAAAAGTAAAAGCCAAGGGCGAGGATCAAAAAGCTGGTGTTGATTTAGTTAGAAGAGCATTAGAAGCTCCTATAAGACAAATTACTAAAAATGCTGGAGTAGATGGTTCAGTTGTAGTTGGTAAATTGTTAGAACAAAATAAAAAAACTCATGGCTATGATGCACAAAATGAAGAATATTGTGACATGTTTGCTAAGGGTATTATTGATCCAGTTAAAGTTGTTAGAACTGCACTTCAAGATGCAGCATCAATTTCTGGATTATTAGTAACAACAGAAGCAATGATAGCTGACAAGCCAGAGGAAAAAGATGCAGCTCCTGCTGGAATGCCTGGTGGAATGGGCGGCATGGGTGGTATGGGAGGAATGGGCGGCATGGGCATGTAACCCAATAACTCCTGATCAAAATTCTTAAAGGGCAGTTTTTACTGCCCTTTTTTTTTCTTAAAAAAATTTGTAATATAGAACTATTATTATGTCGAAAAGGTATAGTGGAAAATCATTTAAAGACTCTAGTATTAAAAAAAAACCTAAATTAAGTTTTAAAGAAAAAAGAAAACTTAAACGCGAAAAGCGAAAAAATACAAATTAAAAAAAAAATACTCAATTAATTCAAGCCTAGTATGAGTTTTTTTAAGTTTTCAAAAGTGTTTAAATATGTATAAGAACCCAGATTTATGAATAATACTATAAGAAACATCACCATAATTGCCCATGTTGATCATGGTAAGACAACCCTAATTGATAATTTAATGAAGCAAAGTGGTTCATTTAGAGAAAATGAGGTTGTTGATGAAAGGCTGATGGACTCTGGTGAATTAGAAAAAGAGAGAGGAATTACAATATTAGCTAAACCTGCCTCGATTAATTGGAAAGATTCTAGAATAAATATAATTGATACCCCTGGCCACAGAGATTTTGCTGCTGAAGTTGAAAGAGTGCTTAGTATGGCTGATGGAGCATTATTATTAATAGACTCTGCTGAAGGTGTGATGCCTCAAACAAAATTCGTTTTAGCAAAAGCTTTAAAACAAGGATTAA
This sequence comes from uncultured Pelagibacteraceae bacterium, assembly GCA_902609685.1. GTDB lineage: Bacteria > Pseudomonadota > Alphaproteobacteria > Pelagibacterales > Pelagibacteraceae > Pelagibacter. Next base: position 182,813 of record CACLSR010000002.1, on the reverse strand, counting down.
AGCCAATTGTGGTTATAAATAAATTAGATAAATCAGATCAAAGAGCTAATGAAGTTTTAGATGAAACATTCGACTTATTTGTAAGTTTAGATGCTAATGAAGAACAACTAGATTTCCCAGTTTTATATGCCAGTGGAAGATCCGGGTGGGCTGATTTAGAAGTTGATGGCCCAAGAGAAAATCTTAATCCACTTTTAGATAAAATTATAGAACATGTTAAACCAGCTGAATTAGACAAATCAAAACCTTTTGCTATGCTCTCTACACTTCTTTATGCTGACAGTTTCTTAGGAAGAAGTTTAGTTGGTCGAATTTCACAAGGAACCGCAAAAGCTAATCAAGCAATAAAAGCAATCAACTTAAATGGAGAGAAAGTTGATGAAGGTAGATTAACTAAAATTTTTAGATACGAAGGTACAAAAAAAGTTCCAATTGAGGTTGGTGAAGCTGGAGATATTGTAGTTGTTGCAGGTTTAGAAAAAGCTAACGTTGCAGATACTATTTGTGATCTTGAAGTTAACGATCCAATAGAAGCTACTCCTATAGATCCTCCAACTATGTCAATTACCATCACTGTAAATACATCACCTTTGGCTGGCACAGAAGGTAAAAAACTTACAAGTACACAGATTAGAGATCGATTAGTTCAAGAGGCACAAAATAATGTTGGAATTACATTTACTGAAAATGAGGGAAATGACTCTTTTGTGGTTAGTGGTCGTGGTGAATTAATGTTGGAAATTTTACTTACTCAAATGAGAAGAGAAGGTTTTGAGATGACCGTGAGCCCTCCAAAAGTTCTTTATAAAAAAGATGAAAACGGAAATAAACTTGAGCCAATAGAAGAAATTACTATGGATCTTGATGAGGAACATTCATCAAAAATAATTGATTCAATGAATAGAAGAAAAGGTAAATTAATAGAATTAAAAGATACTGGTAAAAATAAAAAGAGACTTATATTTCATGCACCAACAAGAGGTTTGATGGGATATACAAGTAGATTTTTAACGCTGACAAAAGGAAACGGTGTCATCAATAGAATTTTTCATGAATATGGTCCATTTGAAGGTGAAATGGAAGGCAGAAGAAATGGTGCTCTAATTTCTATGGAACAAGGAAAAGCAGTTGCTTTTGCGATCTTTAATTTACAGGCAAGAGGAGAAATGTTTGTAACTCATAACGATCCTGTTTATCCGGGAATGATCGTAGGTCTATCACCTAAGCCAGGAGATATGATTATTAATGTCATGAAGGGAAAAAAATTAACCAATATGAGAACGCAGGGTACTGATGAAAATGTTGTCTTAACTCCTGTAAGAAAAATGTCGATTGCTGAACAATTAAGTATGTTAAATACAGATGAGGCTTTAGAAATTACTCCAGAGTCTTGTAGATTAAGAAAAGCTATTCTTGATCCTCATGAAAGAAAAAGAAGTGAAAAATCAGGCGCTGCTGCCTAATCAAAAATTTTATCAACTAAAAATAAACCTAGAGCAACGCAAGGTCCAATACCAAAAGCGAATAAAAGAGTTCCAACCCCTACTGTTCCACCTAAATACCAACCAATACTTACAACAGAAATTTCTAAAAAAGCTCTAACGGCTGCCACTGGTAAGTTAGTTACTTTTTGTAAACCAATCATTAATCCATCTCTTGGTCCTGCACCAAGATTAGAAACTAAATAAATGCCCCCACCTATTCCAACCATCATTACAGAAATTACTGCTAAAATTAATTGATTAAGATAATTAGATGGGGTTGGTACAAACTTAATACAAAGATCAATCATAAAGGCTATAATTAAGGCATTAAATATTGTGCCCATTCCTGGTTTTTGGCCCAGAGGTATCCAAAAAATTAAAACAGCAATACTTATTAAAAGAGTAATTGTTCCAATACTTAAGTTAACATTTAAGGAAATACCTTGAGCTAAAACACTCCACGGAGAAGCGCCTGTAAAGGAAACAATCAATAACCCTTCACCAAGACCAAACAACGTCAGACCAAAACATAAAAAAAAGAAAGTAGAAAATTTTGGTTTAAAATTATATGGCTTGTCAGAACTCCAATTAACTTTTGGTATTTTCTTTATTTTTAAAAACATCTTAATAAGTTATTTCTATTATAGATAAAGTCCACTAATGTAATTGCCAAATGAAAAAATTTATAGCCATTTTGTTTATTGTAATTTTTCCAGTTATTTCCATGGCACATATGGGTCACTACAATAAATATAACAAAATTGAAATGGAGATATTTAGAAATGGTGAATTAATTGGATACAATTATTATTTTTTTGAGAGAAATGGTGAAGAAACTATTATTACAAATCAATTTAAATTTTCTGTTGATCTATTAGGAGCTACAATTTTTCAAGTGGAGTCATATGGTGAAGAAAAATATATCAAAGATCAGCTGATATCTTTTATCTCTAAAACTCTTCAAAATGATAAAGAAAAATTTGTAAATTTAGAATTAAATAAAAAAAGTAAAAAATATGATATCAAGGGCTCCTCATTCAACGGCGAAGCAACAACTAATAACGTTATTGGAAATTGGTGGAATCATAAAATCTTACAAGCAGGATCTCAAATAAGCCCAATATCTGGAAGTATTAAAGAACAGGTTGTTACTTTTATAGGAAAAGAAAAAATTGATCTTTATGGAAAAATTTATGATGCTGATCATTTTACACTTAAATCTAAAGATATGAATATTCCTAAAGATAAACGATTAGACTTTAATATTTGGTACGATCAAGAAAATTTAAGAATTTTAAAAGTGACTTATTCCAGGATGGGTAATTGGGAGTACAGATTAAAAAGCTTTGAATAATTTATCTTGAAATTTTCTTAAATAAGTCCTGTGCACTCATCCATCCCGACTCTAGTCTTGGTCCTACAAACCAATCACCACAGACACCTATTTTTTTCTTTGGATCCCAATAACTTTTAATTTTGAAAGGTTTTGAATTGGAAGAATATTTCCAACCATGATTAAGAGAGAAGTTTATTTTCGTTTTTTTAATATTTGAAAGTTGAAAGAACTTATCAATCATAATTTTTGAATTCTCTTTCTTATTATTTTTATTTTGATTAATTTTTTTATTTGCCCACTTAAATGTACTTTGAAGGGTCCATAAATCATATTTTGATTTAAATCTTTTTTTTGAATTTTCATTACCAGCCCAACCAAGAATTGGATCTTCAAAAAGATAGCTACTATTTGATTTCTTGTTTTTTTTTATAGCAATCATAGTAGTTATATTTGCATCCATTTTAATTGATTTTTTTAAAAAAGAATTATTTATGAATCTTTTAGAGAGTTTTTTTAATTGTGGAAAAGGACAGGTCAAAATAATACTTTTAAAAGATCTCAATTTTCCATCAGTAAATGATAAGTGCCAAAGTTTATTTTTATAATGAATTTTTTTTAATTCACTTTGATAGTTACAATTGATTTTTTTTAATAAGTACTTGCTAATATCATTATTTCCATTTTTACCTATAATTTTCAGATGTTTTTTATTTTCTTTTTTTTTGGAGTTAAGAAAAATGTGTTTACCACCCCAAACCTTTAGAATTCTTTTTTTAATTAAATCTTTGGTAAATTTTTTAAATTCTGGGGTTTTTGGCGAAAAGTATTGAGTGCCATGATCAAAGCCTATATTACCTTTCATTCTTTTGAAAGATGCACGTCCTCCTGGACCTCTCGCTTTATCAAATAGGATTACTGAATTTTTTTTATTAAGAAGATTCGCAATTGTAGCTCCAGAAATACCTGAGCCGATTACGCAAAATTCACTCATTTACCAGCAACAACCATTCCCTCAATCATCATGGTTGGTGAATTGGTTGAATATTTAAACTCTAAATCATTTGCGAGAGTAATATTCTTAAACATGTCTTTAAAATTACCTGCAATAGTAATTTCATTTATAGGATACTTAAACTCTCCGTTTTCCACTAAAAAACCTGTTGCACCTACAGAATAATCACCAGTTACAATATTGCTTCCGTGTCCTATAGTTTCTGTAATATAGAGACTTTTTGATTTTGAATTCAATAAATCTTTAAAACTAATATTTCCATTTTCAAAATAAAGATTGCTTGTCCCTCCACATCTTCCATTTGATTTAAGGTTTAATTTTTTTCCATTGTAAGTATCAATCAAATAATGTTTTAAAATTCCTTGGTCTACTAATTTAAGAGTATCAGTTTTAACCCCCTCGCTATCAAAATTTCTTGAGCCTAAACCTTTAAGTATATCTGGTTTATCTAGCACATTAATTGTATCAGAAAATATTTTTTGGTTTACTTTATCTTTTAAAAAAGAGGTTCCTCTTGATATCGCTGATGATGAAATCGCACTTGCAAAGGTACTTAACATTCCTTTAGCTATTCTTTTGTCAAAAATTATAGCAATTTTTTCACTACCTATTTTTTTGGGGCTTAATTTTCTAATTGTTTGATCAGCAGCTTGTTTACCTAATTCTCTTGCGTCATCCAAGTCTTTCAGAAAACATTTACTAGAATATTCATAATCTCTCTCCATACTTTTTTCATCTTTTGCAACTGTAACGCTCGAAGCTGTAAATGAAGATGTTTTGTAGCCAGCACAAAAACCTCCACTATTGGCTAAAATAAAATTTGATTTATTTTGAGTAAAACTAGATTCTGTATTAACAATCTTTTTATCATTGGAAGCAGCAGACTCTAACTTTTTTAAATAATCTATTTTTTGATCATTTTCTATATGAGTATCGTCATAAAGATTCAAATCCTTAACCTCTTTGGCCAATAAATCTTTATCTGGTAATGAATTAAATTCATCTTCAGGAGTATTTTTTGTTGTCTCAACACATTTTTCAATCAAAATATTTAGGTTATCATCAAGTAAATTAGAGGAAGATATTGATGACTTTTTTTTTCCAATGTAAGTGGTAATGCTTATTCCAAGATCATCTGATCTATTAGACTCGTCTAGTTTTTTATTTCTAAAATTAACAGTTTCAGATACAGAGTTATTAACAATCACACTGGACTCGGTTGCGCCTAATTTCTTAGCTAAACCCAGACAATATGATGCTTTTTTTTCTAAAAATTCTTGATCTTTGACCATTTAAAGTTTTGTGCCACCAACAGTCATCTTATTAATTAGTATAGATGGTTGAGCAACGCCTACGGGAACACCTTGGCCAGCTTTTCCACATGTTCCAATACCAGGATCCATCATCATGTCATTCCCAACCATAGAAACTTCTTTTAAAATTGAAGGGCCATCTCCAATAAGTGTCGCGCCTTTAATTGGAGATCCAATTTTACCATTAACAATCTCATAAGCTTCAGTACAATTGAATACAAATTTTCCAGAGGTAATATCAACCTGTCCGCCACCAAAACTCACAGCAAAAATACCTTTGTCAACAGCTTTAATCATCTCGTCTTGAGTCTGGTTACCACTCAGCATCATCGTATTTCTCATTCTTGGAAGAACAATATGTCTATAGTTTTCTCTTCTTCCACTACCAGTAGATTTGGTTTTCATTAAACGAGCGTTTAGACGATCTTGCATAAAATTTTTTAAAATCCCATTCTCAATTAAAACAGTTTTTTCTGTCGGGGTTCCCTCATCATCAATCGTAAGACTACCTCTTCTGTTATCAATAGTACCATCATCAACAATTGTAACTCCCTCACTTGCAACTTTTTGGCCCATTAAATTATGAAAAGCTGAGGTTTTTTTTCTGTTAAAATCTCCTTCTAAACCATGACCAACAGCCTCATGAATTAATATTGCCGGCCAACCAGGTCCTAGCACAACTTTCATTTCACCAGCTGGTGCAGGTTTACTCTCTAAATTTACCGAAGCTATTCTCAAAGCCTCATCACAAACGCTTTTCCAGTTATCATCTTTTAAATAAGAGTCATAAGATTGTCTTCCCCCAACACCATACACACCCGTCTCTTTTCTCCCATTTTTCTCAAGCATAACGGATACATTAAATCTTATTAAAGGACGAACATCAGTCAAAGTTTCTCCACCAGATCTAATTATTTCAACCGATTTTTGTTCTCCCAAAAAATTAGCAGTAACTTGTTTAATGTTGTCATCTTTTGAACGCAAATAATTATTTACTTCATTAAGTATTTTAATTTTTTCATTAAGAGATTTTTGTTCAATAGGGTTGATGTTTTCATAATATTTCTTATTAGATTTAGGAATTTCATGATTATAGGTGCCTTTGACAGATTTAAGTGTCGATTTTAAATTTTCTGAAGATTGCTTTAAGGAGTTTTTTGAAATTTCGTTAGAGTGAGAATAAGCAACTACTTCATCGGAGATAGCTCTAAACCCAAATCCTAAATCTGAATTATAACTAGAGTTTTTTATCTTATTATCATCTAGTAAAATTGACTCAGATTTAGAATTTTCTAAGTACAACTCACCATCATCACATTTTTGAAGAGTATCCGAAATAATATTTTCAGCCTCACTTCTTGATAGGTCAGATTTTTCAAAGAAATTACTCATAGAAGACATTAAATAGATTGTTTCAAAGATTTTTCAACTAGAGTATTTTACGCATGTACATATATGGGACAAATTAGTAATAAAACATCTAATTATGAAAGTTTATTTTAATAATTCTTGTAAAATTTGTAAGGCAGAAATTGATCTCTATAAGAAGGAAGAAATAGAGGAAATTGATTGGGTTGATATTACAGATAATGAATTAGCTGAACAAGAAACCTCTAAAGATAGTAAACAACTTTTGAGAAGACTGCATGTCAAAGATGGTGAAAAAGTTATTGGAGGTGCAGAAGCTTTTTTATTATTATGGAAAAAAATGCCAAAATATAAATTTCTTTATAAATTTTTTAAATTACCAATCATCTTTAATATATTTACAATTGTATATGAAATAGTAGCTTTTTTTCTTTACTTGAAAAATAAAAAGCAACTTAAAAAATCTAACTTGTAAAAAATAATAAAAATTTACTTAATAGAGACATAGAAGATACAAACATCACTAAGACTATTGAGTACATTAATAAAATAATTTTATTCTTTTTTCTTCTTAATCTAACAAAGTCCTTATCATCTAAATCAGAGATATCTCTCTCACCGACTACTGGATAATCATACGTAAACCTCCATGTACTATCACCGAGTCTTGGATCTAAGTTATTAAAATATGTGATCCACGCAATAATGTATCTGAAAATTAAATATAAAATTATTAAAAAGGCAGATCCTAAAATCATTACAGATAATACCTAATTTAATATAAATGTTTAATTATTATTTTTGGCTCTTTTCCTTGCAATGAGTTGCGTTAAAGAGTCTACCATTGTATCTGAGGCTTTAAAGATATCTACATTTCTAAACTCATGTGAAAGATTTTTTTCAGGATTAGTTTTATCTTCAATAACAATTCCTTCATCTGGAGAATTATTTTTAATATAAATTAATAATAACCAGTCATCATCTTGTGACTCATCCCATTTAATAAAAACTTCACCTGTTTCAAATCTTCTGTCTATACAACGAAAAATAGACATGTCGCGGGTGATATGTCTTTTATTTAACTGAAATACAAGGCTACTTGCACTTCTGTAAAAACTTTCTAATGCAAATTCAATTTTTTGTCTTGCTAAAGTATATTCTTTTTCTTTTTCTAATAAGGTTTCTCTATCTTCATCACCTTGAAGTTTGACCCCTAATGCTTCAACCCTTTCTTTAATTTTTTGATCTCGAAGTAATCGATATTTTTCCTTAAGTTTATCAATTCTTTCTTGTAAACCTGCATAGTCTTCTCTTTTTTCTTTTAAAGAAATTTTCTCAAGTTTTTCTAGTTCCTTGACTTCTCTAATTCTAAATTTTTCAATTTGTTTATCTAGTCTTAATTGTTTTAAAAACTGTTTTTGTTTTTCAGCTTGCTCAATTCTCAAAAGTGCTTGCTCTTTTCTTAGGAATAATTTTATATCTTTTACTCGTTGTTTTTCTAATCTAGCTTCTTCTTTAAGTGTTTGTTCTTTTAGTTTAACTCTGAGAGCTTGTTCTTCCTCTTTTTGTTTAGCCAACTCAATTTTTTCTATCCTCTCTCTTTCAATTTTTTCTATCTTAATTCTTCTTTTTTCATCACGTTTTAAAACTTTATAACTTGAAATTGTCTCTGAAATTTTGTCAAAGAAACCTTGAATATGTTTTTCTAAACTAAAATTAAATTTAAAATTGAATTGAGGTTTTAGGGATAGCTGTAATTTAACTAATTTTAAAACTATACTTTCGTTTTGAGTTTTTTTAATTTGTTTTAAATGATTAGTTTTTTTTAATTTTTTAACCTTCTTTTTCCTTTTTTTGATAACTCTTTTTTTTTTAAATCTTTTAACAACCCTTTTAGTTTTTTTACCTTTTCTTTGAAACTTATAGGACTTGGCTTTTTTTAATACTTTTCCCTTTTTTTTTGATTTTTTTTGTTTTTTTTTCATTTCTGAGAAGAAACGATTCTATCAATAATTTATTGATAAATATAGTCTCTAGTCACAGGGGTTGATCTATAATTTTTAGTGAGTTGAAATTGATAAACAACTTGATCACCCCACTTAAATGCCATTTCACAGCCAGCGAGATAAAACTCCCACATTCTAAAAAATTTTTCATCGAACATTTGCATTATTTTATCTTTATTTTTTAAACAGTTTTCTTTCCAGTGTCTTAAAGTATAAGCATAATGAAGTCTTAAAACTTCAATGTCGGTTACAATTAAGCCAGCTTTTTCAATAGGATTCGTTACTTCACTTAAGCTTGGTGTATAACCACCAGGAAAAATATATTTTGTAATCCAAGGATGAGGATCTCTTGGTGGGTTAACAGACCCAATAGTGTGAATTAACGAGACACCATCATCTTTCAATAATTTTTCAATTTGTTTAAAAAACTTTTTATAAAATTTCCTTCCAACATGTTCAAACATGCCAACACTCACTATTCTATCAAATTTCTCATCCAACTCTCTATAATCCATCAGTTTAAATTTTACTTGATTTTGTAAATTCATTTCTTTTGCTTTTTGATTACAATAGTTTAGTTGATTTTCTGATAGGGTTATTCCTGTAACTTCACACTTAGCATTTTTAGCAATATCAATTGCTAACGATCCCCAGCCACATCCTATATCTAAAACTTTTTGGTCGGGTTGAATATTTAATTTTTTAATTATATGTTGAATCTTATTATTCTGTGCAGTTTCAAGACTATCATTTTCATTTTTAAAATAAGCACACGAATATTGTCTTTTAGGATCTAAAAACAGATCATATAGATCGTCTTTGATATCATAATGATGTGAAACATTCATTTTAGATTTTTTGATAAAGTTGAAATTGGTAAGATATCTGTATGACCCTCTAAGTTTATTTAAAAGATAACTAAAAATGTTTAACTCTTTTCTTCCAATATTCATCAATGCTAAATCTAAAAAATCTGTCAGAGATCCATTTTCAATAACTATATCTCCATTCGTGTATGCCTCCCCAAAGTAAAGATCTGGATGGAATAGTAATTTATAATGAAGTTTCTTATTTAGAATTTTTAATTTAATAGGATCGTCAGTTGGCTGACCGATAATATAATTCTTGGAGTCAGCATCCGTTAGGATAAACCCTCCTTTTTTAAATACTTTATTAAGAAATCTCGCTAAATACATTTCAAGCTGCCAATTGTGATTTTGTTTCAAAATTTAAATCTTTTAAACTCTGCAAAAGATTTCTCTCATCAGCCTCGCTAAGTAGACTTAAAGGTGGCAAAAGATTTCCATAAATTTTGTTCTCTTTTGAAAACAAAGTATGAAGAGCTGAAATTAAATTATATTTTTCAAAAGTATTTCTGACTTTAACTAATTTTTGGTTTAAGGAATGATCTTTCTTTTCTTTAAAATCATCGTAAACTTTTCTAGCTAATTGAGATGTAGCGTTGCAAGTTGCAGTGATAATACCTGAACAACCATTTTCTAATCCTTTAAGTAATTTTGACTCTGAACCTGGCATAACTGAAAAATTTTCCAACTTTAACTCTTCAAATAAATTGTATGAACTATCTTTAACGCCTACAATTTGATCAGGAAATTTTTGAACCAATTTTTCCACACATTCAATACTAAATTTATATCCACACAATTTTTCAAAATTATAAAGAATAATTTTAGACTCCGGTATTGCATCAATAATTTTTGTGTAAAAGTTTACTACATCCTTATCTTGATATTTATAATAAGCTGGTGGCATAATTAAAAATTTTTTAAAGTTTAGAGAAACTGAAATTTTCATCAAATTAATTGTTTCATTCAAAGAATTTAAACCTGTCCCAATTAAATGTTTTTCTTTGTGTTTACTTTCTGAAAGATGATTAAGTAATTTAATCTTTTCAACGATGGGAATTAATTGCGCTTGGCCAGTGCTTCCAAATATTGCTGTGCCATGACAACCTTGATCAATTAAATTTTCTGCATGTGATATGGTTTTTTCAATATTTAAGCTTAAATCATGGTTTAGAACTGACATTGAAGCTGCATAAATACCTTTTATTAAAGTCATATATTTTTTAAAACATATAATAATTCAAAAAAAAATGAATAAAAGAGTAAACTTAATCATTGGTTCAGGTGTATTGGGTGCATATCTGTCAGCTGAACTTTTAAAGAATAAACAAATAGTGATTGTTACCTCTAGATCATTAAATAAAAATTTTAATAATTATAAATATCTCAAAATTCGAAATAAGATTAAATTTGAAAAACTTAATACCAATAAAAAAGATGAAATAGAGAAAATCGTAAAAAAATATAAGCCAAAGAAAATTTTTTATTTCAGTGGACAAAGTTCTTTGACAAAGAGTTTAGAAAATAAAAAAGAAACATTTGACTCTCATTATAATGGAACTAAAAATTTTTTAGTTTTTTTGAAAAAAAAAAAATTAGATATAAAATTTTATAAAGCAAATTCAGGTTATATATTTTCTTCAATTAGTGGGTTTGTAAACATAAATTCTACATTCTCATCTAATAAAAACCCTTATATAAAAACTCAGCAAAAGGTATTTAATTTAATTAAAAAATATAGAAAACTCGGAGTAAATGCGTCAAACTTAGTTTTTATGCAAGTAGAGTCTCCTTTGAGAGATCGAGACTTTTTTATTAAAAAAGTTTGTTTGGGAGCAAAAAATAAAAAAAAAATTACAGTTGGAAACATAGATACTTTTAGAGATTATTCGTGGATAACTGAAATCGTTAAGGCTGTATTGCTGACATCAAAATTAAAAACCAAAGATTTTTTTATATCTGCTGGAAATAAAATTTCTGGTAAAGAAATTATTAAAAGGGCTTATAGTTTAAATGGTCTTAATTATGAAAAGTATTATACTATAAATAGCAAATTCTTTAGAAAAAATGAAAAAAAATATTTAATTGGGTCTAGTAAAAATTCTTTGTACCTTAAAAATAAATTTAAATTCAAATTTAAAATATTTGGTAAAAAATTAATTCAAGAAATGTACAAGAATTTATGAAAACAGGTATTTATTTAAGTTATACTGGCTTAGGCGCTAATTTACTCCATCTCTCTTATTGTCATCAAATTGCAAGAAAATATGGACCTGTTACCATCATTACATTATGTAAAAATTTAAAAGATGCACTAGCTGATGACCCGTTTATAGAAAATGTCTACTACTTAAATCAATATAATAAAAAATTTTTTGATATTTTCCAGCTAAGCAGAATTCTCAAAAAATTCAATTTTGAAAATCTATTAATTTACTATCCAAGTTTAAGAATATATTTTGCGGCTAAATTTGCTGGCATAAAAAACATTTATTCTTATAGTTTCTTCAAAAAAAAAAATTTGCATTTAATTAATACTGCAAAAAAATTTACTGAAAAATTTCTTAAAACAAGTAATTGTAATACTGAAGCAAAATTTTTTGTTAAAGAGGAAAGAGTAGTAAAAGTTCAAAAAGAATTAAATAATAATAGCTATAAAATCGTGATTGGTGCAGGATCATCAGGACCAACAACAAGATGGGGAGCGAAAAACTTTGCCAATTTAATTAATAGCCTTAATGAAACAGGAGATTATTTTTTTTTTATTTTATGTGGCCCAAATGAAAAGGATATTGAAACTGAAATTATAAACAATCTTAAAAAAAATAATTTCCTAACTCTAAGTGATAAAAATATTTACGATGTGATTCCCTACATATGTTCTGCAAATATGTATGTAGGTAATGACTCCTTTGGGTCACATATTACTTCACAGACTGGAAAAAAAAGCTTGGTATTTTTATTAGATGCTCCAAGGGCTTATACAGACTATAGTAATAATTATTATAGAATTATACCCAAAGGATATAATATCGATGAGATTACTCATGGAACTAATGCAGACCCGAATCTAATTTCTGTGAGTGAAGTGATAAATGTAATTAATAAATTTAAAGATTAACTTAAATCTTTGAGAACAATTTCTTTGGCCTCATTTACAATTGCAGAAAGTCTTGAGGTTTCTGGAGATATATCTGGATGTATCTTTTTTTGTATTTTTACATAAGCTTTGTTAACGTCTTCTTTGGTAATTTTATCATTCACGTCTAAATTTAATATTTTATATGCTTCAGCAACTGATATTGAAGATGAGTTGTTTAAGTTCGATTGATTAAAAGAAAATCTTCCTGATCTTCTCAATGTTTGAATTAATCTATAAAGCGATATTAATTGAAAAATAGAAAGGCCTTTTAATTTTAACAATGCAAGACTAGCCAGTGTAAAAGGTAACGTTAATAAAAAACGCCCACCGATAGCAAATAAAATTGCTAATACAATGAATCCAATTATTAATAAAATCCTTAGACCTTTTGATATTTTTTTTGAGGAAATCTTAGTTATAAATTTCAATAGAAAGTATAAAATAGTCAAAATGACTAATGTATAAATTATGATATTCATATAATTCTTCTTTGTTTATGAAGGTACCACAACTTAGAAAAAAACTGGAAATAAAATCTTGTCACAACACAAGTTGGGAAGATAATTACAGCTGGATACATCAAAAAGATATTCTTGAAGTCTTAAAAGATAAAAATAAATTAAATCCAGAAGTAAAAAAATACTTGATTGAAGAAAACAATTATACTGACCACCATCTTAAAGATACTAAAGACTTACAGAAAAAACTTTTTGATGAAATAAAGGGGAGAATAAAATTAGATGATGAGTCTCTTCCTTTTAGAGACCATACTTATGATTATTGGACAAAAACCACGACAAAAGGGAATTATTCTATCAAACTACGTAAAAAAATTAATACAGATAATGTTGAAGAAATTTGGAACGGAGATAAAGAAAAAGAAAAATTAGGCGTTGAATATTTTGGAGTGGGAGATTTAGAAGTAAGCCATAACGATACATTACTTGCATATTCTCTCGATACCAAAGGATCAGAGTATTACAAAATCTTCATAAGAGATATTTCAACAAATAAGTTGGTCACAAAAGAAATAATGGACACATCTGGTAGTATTACTTTTAGTCTAGACGATAAATATATTTTTTACTCAAAATTAGATGAAAATCATCGTGCCCGAAAAATATATAGACATAAAATTGGAGACCATTTAAGTGAGGATTATTTGGTCTTTGAAGAAAAAAGTGAAGCTTTTACAGTTGGAATAAGCTTAACTTCTGATGAAAAATATTATCTAATAACAACTTCTGATCACAACACATCAGAGCAATACTACTTTGGTGTTGATGAAATAACTCCAAAACCAAAATTAATCATTAAAAGACAAAGAGGAATTTTATACTCTATAAATTCTTGGGCTAAAAATTTTTACAATCATACAAATAATAATGCTGAAGATTTTAAGATTGATATCTCTTCAAGCTTAGAGAACCAAAATTGGAAACCTTTTGTACCTTCAAAAAATGAAGTTTTAATTGGTGGTTGTGTATTTTTAAAAAATTGGATAATTCGATCAGAAACTTCTAATGCATTAGATAAGTTATTCATTAGAAATATATCAACAAATTTTGAGGAAGAATTAATTTTTTCAAATGAAAAAGTGTACGTACCAAATATTTCTCTCAAACAAAAAGATCGAAACACAGACGAAATTTACCTTGGATATTCATCGCCGAAAACTCCTTCAAGAGTTTATTCATATAATCTCTCAGATAAATCTAAAAAATTAGTTAAAGAACAAGAAATTCCATCAGGCCATAATTCAGAAGATTATATCGTAGAGAGAATTGAATATAAATCTCATGATGGAAGAATGGTTCCTTTAACAATAACAAGACATAAGAAAACCAAGATTGATGGAACTGCAAATGTCTTATTGTACGGTTATGGTTCATATGGAAATTCAATGAGCCCTAGTTTTTCATCTACACGTTTGAGTTTGGTCAACAGAGATATCATCTGGGCTACAGCTCATATTAGAGGTGGAATGGAAAAAGGTATGAAATGGTGGAAAGAAGGAAAATTAACAAACAAAAAAAATACTTTTGAGGATTATATTTATGCAGCTAAATATTTAATTGAAAATAAATACTCTTCTACTGGAAACATAATTGGTATGGGTGGATCTGCAGGTGGATTATTAATGGGAGCAGTGGTAAACCAATCTCCAAAATTATTTTTAGGAATTATAATGGCGGTTCCATTTGTTGACTCTTTAACTACTAACCTTGATCATTCTCTACCATTAACAGTTGGTGAATTTGATGAGTTTGGTAATGCCAAAGATAATAAAGATCACTTTGATTATATATTCTCTTATGCACCTTATAATAATATAAAAAAAATGGACTACCCTCATATGTTAATTACCACTAGTTTAAGTGATAATAGAGTATTATTTGATGAGCCTGCTAAATTTACTGCCAAGCTAAGAGACTTAAAAACAGATAATAATTTATTACTTCTAAAAACAGAAATGGATGCAGGTCATGGTGGAAAATCAGGTAGAGATGGTGCTATAGAAGAAATAGCTTTGGACTATGCTTTTGCACTAAAAATTTCAAAAAAAATTTAATTTCTCCATCTTGAAAAAACTTTAATCGTTCCTATATAAGTAAGGTAGGTCGCCTAATGGGGCTTATAAATAAACTTGCTTAACAAAGGAGGATATATGACAAGTAAGGATCTATCTATATTTAACTCATTAAGACCATTCTCGATTGGGTTCGACGACATGTTTGATCAATTTGAGAATATGTTGGGAAATGGTGCAATGACAATGCAATCCAATTACCCACCATACAACATCAGAAAGACTGGTAAAGATAACTACGCTATTGAAGTTGCTTTAGCAGGATTCAACAAAAAAGATGTTGAGGTTGAGTTCGAAGATAATTTATTAACTGTAAGAACAAAACAAGTTGATAAATCTGAAGATAAAAATGCTGATGGAGAGATCATTCATAAAGGAATATCTCAAAGACAATTTGCTAGATCATTTACAATTGCTGATGATGTTAAAGTAAATGGTGCTGAACTCAAAGATGGACTTTTAACAATATCTTGCGAGAGAATTGTACCAGAGCATAAGAAGAAAAAACTAATCGAAATTAGATAATTTAAAGCCTTGCTTGCGGGGTAACTAGCTCCGCAGGTAAACTAAAAACATCCTTTTGATAAAAATCCAATCACGACTGAGTTAGTGTCTACCTCAAATTTTCTTTCACAAGAAATACCATATTTTTTTGTTTTATAAACAAGAACTTGATTTCCTTTTTCGTTCTTAAAATCTTCATCAGGATTTCCTAGATCAATTTTAAGTTCACTGGATAATTGACCTATGTATTTACTCAATCTTTTATTTTCTTGCTCAACAATTTTATCAGTTTTTTCTTGTACGGTCTGGCATGCGGTAACCATTAAGAAGAAACTAAGTAACAACACGATTAATTTAAAATTTCTCATTTTTATATTCTATCTTCTAAATATGACCAAAATATAAACTTCTTAGTTGAATTATGTTGATAAAATTAGATTTGGCTAAGTATTTATCAAAAGAATCATCTATTTAGTCAGAATAGGAGGAATAATGTTAGACAAATATTTTGAATACAAAAAACACAAAACAGATTTTAAAACAGAAGTAATAGCCGGGACTACTACTTTTTTAACCATGGCCTACATTATGTTTTTAAATCCGTTTATTTTATCAGGTGAATTTGCTGGACCCGAAAAAGGTTTCTTTGATTTCGGCGCAGTTTACACTGCAACTATTCTAGCAACTGCTTTGGCTTGTTTCATAATGGCATTTCATGGAAAAACTTGGCCGATTGGTCTTGCGCCAGGAATGGGAATTAATGCTTTTGTAGCTTTTGGAGTTTGTGCAGGTATGGGATATACACCGCAACAAGCTTTGGGTGCTGTATTAGTTGCTGGAGTATTATTTTTAATTATATCATTAACACCAATAAGAGCATGGCTTATCAACTCTATCCCTAAGAGTTTAAAGTTAGGAATTGGCGCAGGAATTGGTTTGTTCTTAGCAATTATTGGTCTTCAGATAATGGAGGTAGTTGTTGATAATCCTGTAACATTAGTACAGCTTGGAAATTTAAGTGATCCACTTGTTTTATTGGGATGCGCAACTTTTATTGCAATAATTGTTTTAGATAAGATGAACATCAAAGGTAATATCATTATTGGTATTTTAGTATTTAGTATAATTGCTTGGGCTACGGGTCTTGCAAAGTTTAATGGTATCGCAAGTGCTCCACCTTCAATGACTTATCTTTTTGAGTTTGATTTATCTGCAGCTATGACAGCTGGAATGTCTACAGTCATATTTACTCTATTGTTTGTTGACTTTTTTGATACTGCAGGAACTTTAACTTCAGTTGCCAATGTAGCTGGAAAAGTTGGCAAAGATGGAAAAGTTAAAGACATCAATAAAGCAATGTTATCAGACAGCGTTAGTACTGTTGCAGGAGCTGTAATGGGAACTACAACTGTAACTAGTTACGTTGAGTCTGGGGCTGGGGTAAAAGCTGGTGGAAAAACTGGAATGACCTCTTTGGTTATTGGTATATTATTTTTAGCATGTATATTTTTTGCACCCTTAGCGACTAGTTTACCAAAACAAATTGATGGTGCTGCTTTACTTTTTGTTTCAGTTCTATTTATAAGAAATATTACTGACATAGAGTGGAATGATGTTTCAGAATCTGCTCCAGCAATTCTTGCGATGATCGCTATGCCTTTAACTTATAGTATCAGTAATGGTATTGCTCTAGCTTTTGTATCATACGCATTGATCAAGATATTTACTGGTAAATTTTCAACTACTTCACCAGCTATATGGGTAATAGCAATTTTGAGTGTTGTAAGTTTTGCAGTTGCTTAAATATTAATTGAACAGGGCTAGTTTATACTAGCCCTGTTTATTTTTTTTCACGATCTCCTCAATAGACAATTCTTCATAATGTTCTGTAGGTTGAACAATCCAAGGATCTGAATCTAATCTGATAGGACAAAAATCAGGTTCAAAAGTTGATGATTTCTTTTTCCATAAACAAGCAGTTTTTACCTCTTTTATATAATCTTTAGTTGGGCCATAATTTTTCAACCACTCAATGCTTTTATTAAGCGTTAAACCAGTATCGGAGAGATCATCTATTAGAAGAACCTTGTTAAAATCTTTATTATTTGCCAAAGAACTTATTTCTCTTGCAAACATCAATTGGCCCTGTTGATCCTCTAAACCTTTACCTGAATAACTTTGAATAACAATATATGCGATTGGTAATTTCAAAATTCTTGATAAAATATCAATAATAGGAGCTGCCCCTCTCATAATACCAATTAATACAGTTGGTTTATATTTTTCATGAATTTGTATTGCTAACTTTTCAACAATTTGAGTATATTCATCAAAACTGATAATTAATTTCTCTGCCATGAAATTTATTATCATAATTAAAAATAATTAAAAAGGAGAAATCATGAAGGCTTATTGGATAAGTTTGTATACTAAAGTTAATGACCAAGAAAATTTAAAAAAGTATGCAGAGACAGTAACTCCAATTATTAAAAGTTATGGTGGTTTACCTTTGGTTAGAGGTGGCAAACATACAACTTTCGATGGTGATGATTTTTTAAGAACTGTGGTTTGGGAATTTCCAAATTACGAGCAAGCTTTAAAATGTCATCAATCTAAAGAATATCAAGCTGGTTGGGATTTAGCCAAAAAGACCACTATAAGACACATGCAAATCGTTGAGGGATTTAGTACTGAATAGGCTCAGGATCTATACTTCTCCACAAATACCATGTAGCTACTGAGCAATAAGGTGAAAATCTTTTTTGAAGTAAAGACACAAATTTTTCCGGTGGAAAATATTTTTTATTATAATTTTTAGAAATTGCTCTCAAAAGCCCAATATCTTGTATAGGCCAAATGTCAGATCTATTATAAGTAAAAAGTAAAATCATTTCAGCCGACCATCTACCTATTTGTCTTAAATTAGATAAATAAACTATAGCTTCCTCATCACTCATATTCTTTATTAATTTAGGATTGAAGGATTTATTAATGATTTGTTTTGCCAAGCTTTTTATTCCTAAAACTTTTTGCCTACTTAATCCACAATTTCTAAGTTGTGTTGAGGTCAATTTAGATACAGTTTTAGGATTAATTTTATTTTTACATTTTTTCTTAAATTTTAAAAAAACTGAATTTGCTGCAGCAACACTTATTTGCTGACCAATAATACTTTTGCACAATGAAAAAAAAATATCCTTTCTTGATGTAAGAATCGTTTCATTGGGGCTTCGATAATTTTTAATTAATCTTGACATTATTTTATCCCTTTTGGATAAATATCTTTTAGCTTTATTCCAATATTTTGGAACTTTAGTCATTCATTGTTTTAGAAGTGATTATTTTTTTATTGTAAATTTCTCTTCTAAAAATAATTAATGTTGAAATAATTACCAAAGAGGCCCCAAGAAGAGTTTTGATTGTTGGAACCTCACCCCAAATGAAATATCCAAAAATTATTGCAAACAAAAGAGCTAAATATTTTAAAGGAGTTACCAAAGAAACCTCTGAATATTTATATGACTGACCTAACCATAAATTTGCAACGCCTCCAAAAATGCCAACAAAAGATAATAAAATAAAATCCTGTAAATTGGGCATAACCCATCCTTGTGGAATAGTTAAAAAACTCAATAAGGTTATTGATAAGGAAAAATAGAATGAAATTAACCAAACTGGTTCTGTAGTCGATAACTGTCTTATTGATATCGCTACATAAGATAGACCAAGACAAAATATTATAGGAAAAATATAATAAATGTTAAGTTCACTTATCCCTGGTTCAGTGATTACTAATATTCCTATAAAACCAACTATCACAGCTAACCATCTATAAATTCCAACTTTTTCACTTAATAAAAAAATTGAAAATATAGTTGTAAAAATTGGAGCAGCAAAAGAAATACTTACCACAGTTGCGAGGGGTAATTTTCTTAAAGCAATAAAAATTGCTACTAAAGCGATTAAACCCGACAAGCACCTTAGAGCATGCAAGCCTGGTCTTGTGGTTTGATAAAAATTGTGAAGTCTATCTCTTGGTATAATGAAAAAATAAAATAGTATCCCAAAAAATCCTCTAAAAAATAAGACCTGTCCAATTGGATAATCGACTGACCACTTGACAATTATATCCATTAGTGAAAATGCACAAACAGACATAAACATGTACAAAAATCCCAATTGATTTTTACTAAGCATACGAATAATTTGTAAATTAATTTAAATCATAATCAATGGAAATAGCAGTTTTAGCACTTGGATGTTTTTGGGGACCTGAAATCAAATTCAGCAAAATTAATGGTGTTATCAAAACTGAAGTTGGCTATTGCGGAGGTAATAGCTCACAAACGACCTATAAAGAAGTTTGCACAGGGAGTACAAATCATGCTGAAGTTGTTAAAATTGATTTTGATGAAAAGGTAATTACTTATGAAGAAATTTTAAAAATTTTTTTTGAAATTCATGACCCAACTACACTAAATTCTCAAGGACCAGATTTTGGTACACAATATAGAAGTGAAATCTTTTATTTGAATGACAATCAAAAAAAAATTGCAGAAGATGTTCTGGACCAGGTCAATAAAAAGTTATCAGGGAAAGTAGTAACAAAAATTTCCCTACTAAAAAACTATTGTATTGCTGAGGAATATCATCAAAAATATTTAGAAAAGAGATAATGTCATTAGTAGAAACTGATTGGCTCGAAAATAATAAAGACAAAGTAAAAATAATTGATTGCTCGTGGCACATGCCACAAACGAAAAGAAATGGTTTTGAAGAGTATAAAACTCAACATATCCCGGAATCCATTTTTTTTGACCTAAATGATAATTCGGACAAAAATACAAATCTTCCACATATGTTAGTGAATAAAAATGAATGGGAAAAAATAGTCTCAAAGATGGGAATCAAAAATGAGGATATGATTATTATTTATGATAATTCTGATGTTGTTAGCTCATGTCGCTGTTGGTTTAATTTTATCTATTATGGTCATGATCCTAAACTAGTTCATGTTTTAAATGGGGGTTTAAAAAAATGGATGTACGAAAAAAGAAAAGTAACAAATAATTTATCTAAAGTTATGAAGTCAGACTACAAAAGTTTTGAAAATCAGGAATTAGTTAAAAACAAAGATTCAATTAATCAAAATATAGAAACCCAAAATTTTAAGGTTGTTGATGCTAGAAGCAAAGAAAGATTTGAAGGAAAGGTTCCTGAGCCTAGAGAGGGATTAAAAAGTGGGAATATTAAAAATTCTGTATGCATACCATTTGGCTCTTGTCTTAATCAAGATAGAACTTTTAGAAATAAACAAGAGCTTGAAAAAATTTTTCAATCTTCTTTAAAAAACTTAAATGATAAAAATATTGTCTTTTCATGTGGATCCGGGGTCACCGCGTGTGTTTTGGCACTAGCTTATTCTTTAATAAATGATAAATATCGACCCTGTATTTATGATGGCTCTTGGGCTGAATACGGGTTAATTTAAAAAAATGAAAAGATCGACTAAAACTATATCAATTATTTTAATATTCTTTCTAATCATTGCAGCGGTAATTATTGGTAGAACAATGATTGGAAATCATTTTAAAAAAAAATTTAGTAAAAGACCCCCTCCAGGAATAATTGTCACCGAAGTGGTAAAAAAGGAATTTGCCGAAACAATAGAGACCTTTGGTACTGCAATCTCAAAAAAATCTGAAACATTTAAAATAAAAAAAGATGATCTTTTTGAAGATTTAAAATTAAAAGACTTTGTTAAAAAAGGAGATGTATTAATCAAGTTAAAAAGTGGAAATATTATAGCTCCATTCAGCGGAGTACTTGGTTATACTGGTCTTACGGAAGATATTCTTGTATCTAATAATATATTCATCATAACATTAGATGACAATTCAACTATTTACTCAGACATTAAAATTCCAGAGAATTATTCGGCATCTATTAAAAAAGGTCTTCCAGTTGACGTAAAATTATCTAGTTTTAAAGATAAA
This sequence comes from uncultured Pelagibacteraceae bacterium, assembly GCA_902609685.1. Taxonomy (GTDB): domain Bacteria; phylum Pseudomonadota; class Alphaproteobacteria; order Pelagibacterales; family Pelagibacteraceae; genus Pelagibacter. The sequence goes on along the minus strand of CACLSR010000002.1, from coordinate 161,196 downwards.
ACTTTTTCAGGTGAAGTTGATTTTGTATCGAGTAGGATTAACGCTGATACAAGAAGTATATTATCCAGAATTAAAGTGCAAAATAATGATCTTGAACTAATCTCAGGATCTCTTTTAGAAGTAAGCGTTAAATTTAATCTAAGAAACTCATTAAGTGTACCTGATACAAGTGTGATGATTGAAGGCGACAAATCCTATGTTTACAAAATAAATGGCGAAAATGTTGCAAATAAAACTGAGGTTAAAACAGGTCTAAGAAGTAATAAAAACATCGAGGTAATTTCTGGATTAAGTGAAGGTGAGATAATAGTTGCTGAAGGATTAAAAAAAGTAAGACCTAGAGGAAAAATAAAACCTATTACTAAGTAAATGTTTATTACTGAACTAAGCATAAAAAGACCAGCCGTTTCTTGGGTAATGTCTTTAATCTTAATTATTTTTGGGTTATTTGTATTTTGGAAATTACCAGTTAGAGAATTACCTAATGGAATACAACCACCTGTAGTCCAGGTCCAAGTAGATTATAAATCTGCATCAGCATCAATTGTGGATCAAGAAGTTACTCAAGTCGTTGAAGATGTTATTGGAGGTGCTGAAGGCATAAAAAATATAGACTCAAAATCTGAGAATGGAAGAAGTACAATCAATGTAGAGTTTGATACTAGCATTGATTTAGACAATGCTGCGAACGATATAAGAGAGAGAGTTGCGAGAGTTGTAGATAATTTACCATCAGAATCTGATCCTCCTCAAATATTAAAAAGGGCAGCTGGTTTTACTACGACTATGTGGTTGTCGTTATCATCTGCAACTTGGAGTGATCTTGAATTAGGTGACTATGCAGAAAGATATTTAGTGGATCAGTTTTCTAGTATTAAAAATGTTGGAAGGATACTTGTTGGTGGTCTAAGAGAATTAAGTATCAGAGTTTGGATAGATCCAATTAAACTTGCTGCAAATGATTTAACTATTAAGGAAGTCGAACTTGCAATGCGTGGAGAAAATATAAGTCTTCCAGCTGGTACTCTTGAGGCAGATAACATTGACCTAACATTAAATTTAGATAAATCATACAACGATATAAATTCGATTAAACAGTTACCAATAAAAAAAACGAATAATAAAGTAATTTTGTTATCTGATGTTGCTGATATTGAATTTGGACCTGTTTCAGAAAAAACGCTTTTTAAAGCTCAAACAAAAGATCAGGTTAATTTAAGGACAGTGGGTATTGGTATTTACGCGAGAAGTGGGGCCTCGACAGTTGAGCTCTCGAATGAAATCAAAAAAAAGATAGTAGAAGTTAAAAAATCTTTACCAAGTGAACTAGATTTAAGAGTTTCTTTTAATAGGGCAAACTACGTGGAGGCTGCTATTGAAGAGGTATATAAAACACTTTTGATTGCTTTTATATTAGTAGTACTAATAATTTATTTATTTCTCGGGAATCTTAAAGCTGTAGTCGTTCCAGCAATCGCTCTTCCAGTAAGCTTAATAGCATCTTTTTTAGGTCTTTATATTTTTGGATTGTCCATAAATATATTTGTTCTTTTAAGTTTTATTTTAGCGATTGGAATAATTACTGATGACTCGGTGATTATGACCGATGCGATATATCGAAGAATTGAAAATGGGGAAACTCCACTAGTTGCTGCTTATAAAGGATCTAAACAAATTTCATTTGCAATCATAGCAACAACATTAATTCTAGTAGCTGTATTTTTACCACTGATATTCATCGAGGGAATTTCAGGAACTTTATTTAGAGAAACAGCAATTGCATTATCATTTTCAATAGTTGTCTCATCATTTGTTGCTCTTACCTTGTCGCCAATGCTCGCAAGTAAATTTTTAAATAAAAAGACTTCAAAAAGGATTTTTATTCAAAAATTTGAAAAAATATTTTTAGGATTTTCAAAATTCTATAGAGAGACTTTAGATGTAATTGCTCACAAAACAAAATCAGTGGGCTCTTTTATTATATTTATAATTATTTGCTCTGTACTATTGTTTAGTTTCTCTAAAAAAGAATTATTGCCGATGGAAGATCGTGGTGCTTATTTAATTATTGGCGCAACAGATGAAGGAAGCTCTTTTGAGTACACACAAGAACAAGCACAAAAAGTTGAAGCTAGATTAATTCCACTTTTACAAGCTGAAGATAGTCCATACTCAAGATTTATCATGAGAGTACCTGGTTTTGGTAGTTCTGCAAACTCATATAATAGTTTTATTATAATTGCACTTTTAGATGACTGGAAAAATAGGAAAAAAGGACAACAAGTCGTTTTAAGAGAAGCTATTGGAAAAATTGTTACATTACCTCAAGCTCTTGCATTTCCAATATCTCCACAATCAATCAGGGTATCTAATTATAATAAGCCAGTACAAATGGTTATTTATGGAAGTACCTATGAGGAACTTGAAGAAATTCAAAAAAGAGTAATTAGAAAATTAAGGTCTAACAAAAGTCTCTCAAGAATTGAGTCTGATTACAATCGAAACAAACCTGAAGTGAAATTAGTTATCAATAAAAATAAAGCTAAAGATTTAGGTGTTTCAACAAAAGCAATAGGAGAAACACTTGAAACCCTTTATGGCGGAAAAAAAATTACAACCTTCAATAAATTAGGTAAAGAATACCCAATTGTAGTTCAGCAATATTTATCCGATAGGAGAAATAAAGAAGGAGTTTCTAAAATATTTGTTCGTTCTGAAACAAATGGAAAATTAATCTCTTTATCAAATTTAGTTAGTTTTAAAGAGGAAGGTTCGGCAAAACAACTTGCAAGGTACAATAGACAACGAGCAGTCACGATATCTGCAAATATTAATGAGGGATACACCTTAACCGAGGCGATAAAATTCTTTGAGAATATCATGGCAGATATAGCTCCAAAAAATCAAATTACCTGGAAAGGTAAATCAGAGGAAATTAAAGAGACTAGTAATGAGTTATTTATAATTTTTGCTCTCGCATTGCTCACGGCTTACTTGGTGATGGCAGCAACATTTAACTCATTCATTCATCCATTCATTATAGTTTTAACTGTTCCTTTGGCAATTTTTGGTGGTTTAGTATTTATTTTATTTTTGAATAGTTCAGTTAATATTTTTTCTCAGATCGCTTTGATAATTCTTATTGGCATCTCGACTAAAAATAGTATTTTAATTGTTGATTATGCCAATCGAATAAGGACAACAGGAAAAAGTATTGAATTAGCTGTGAAAGAGGCTTGTGCAGTAAGATTTAGACCTATCATTATGACATCATTAAGTACAATGATCGCAATGATACCTTTGGTTATAGGGAATATTGGCCCAGGTGCAGGTGAAGGATCAAGATTAGCTGTGGGAGCAACCATCCTGGGTGGTATGATAATTTCAACTTTTTTCACATTATACGTTACTCCATCTATGTATTTAGCTTTAGCAAAAAACACCAAAAGGATTGATGTAATAGACCTGGAGTTAAAAAAAGAACTCTCTAAAAAATAATATATTTATTTTTATTTAAAGAATTGCTGCAACTTAATAATTGTTTTTTATAAATATTAGATTGTTTCTCAACTTTTTTAGCTAATCCAATAACTTTTTTATTTTTTTTATAATGCTTAAAATTTCCCCAGCCCTCATGATAGGCCAAATATTGTTTAAAAGCGTCTTGTTTAGAAATTTTTAAAATTGTTTCTGATTTATTAGTATACCAACCAATGAAATCAACACTATCTTTAAATCTAGCCCTTGTTGCTAACTTATTTCCTGTTTCTTTTTTATATTGTTCCCAAGTCCCTTTTACTGCCTGAGAATATCCAAATGAACTTGATGGGCGTTTATAAGGGATTACTTTAAATATTTTTTGTCTAGCTGGCTTAGCTAACCAGTCAAAATCTGACTCCATTTTTATAATAGCTAATTGAATATAAATAGGAGTGCCCCATTTTTGCTCTGTTTTTTTTGCGTACTTGTACCAGAGATAACGCTCATTAAATATTAAACAACTATTTGCAGTATTTGATGGAATTGATGAGCATCCTGTTAAAAAAAAAATAGATAATATAACAAATTTATTTTTTAATGATCCCATATTTATTTATAAGATTCTTGACAAAAATTACAACTATCACCCCTAATAAATTTCCAAACAGATCTGACCACTGAAAACTCCTTTCAGGAATTAATATATGAAACACTTCTAATAAAATTGAAATTACTAAAAGATAATATAAAACTAGTTTTAATTTTTCTGAATTTAAAAAAGTTAAATATCCTAAAATAGTAACCAATCCGAAAGCGTAAAAGTGGTTAGAGGATATTTGGAGAAAATCTGATGTAATTTGTGGTTGAACTTTACAATTATCAAAAAAAACACATCCTAATAAACTCCCAGGGAATAAATATAAGATGATTAATAATAAATTAATTACATAAAAAAATATTTTAAATTTTGAAAAAAAATTTATCATTTAATTTGATAGTTTTATTTATAAATTTAATTTAAATATAATTATATGAGTTTTTTAATATTAGTGAGGCATGGACAAAGTACTTGGAATTTAGAGAAAAAATTTACTGGTTGGGTTGATATTGATTTGACCGAAAAAGGTATTTTGGAGGCAAAAAAAGCAGGATTTTTATTGAAAAACAAAAACATCAAAATTGATTTTTATTACACTTCTCTTCAATTAAGAGCAAATAATACTCTTAAAATAATTCAACAAGAATTAGATGATAAAAAAAATTTTACTAAAGCTTGGCAATTGAATGAGAGACATTACGGAGCACTAACTGGTTTGAATAAAGTTGAAATGAGTAAAAAAATTGGCGAGGATAAAATTTATGAGTTTAGAAGATCATGGGATCTAAGACCAGATCCACTAAAAAAGGAAAGTCCATTTCATCCACTTAATATTGATACTTATAAACAAATTCCGAGAGAATTATTACCTGACACTGAGTCTTTAAAAGACACTTATGAAAGAGTTATAAATTTTTTTGAAGAACACGTGAAAGAAAATTTAAAAAAAAATAATGTTTTAATATCTGCACACGGAAACTCTATTAGGGCTCTATGTAAGAATTTATTTAATTTAGATAATAAACAAATTTCTAATTTAGAAATACCCACTGGAAACCCTATGTTGATAGAATTTAGAGAAAATTTTGCAATAGCAAAATGTGAGTATCTTGATAAGGAAAGAGCTAAAGATCTTTTAGTTTTTTGAAGACATCTAAATTTGTTAAATGATAAAATTTTTTTTTACTTTGAAAACCATTTAATTTATTTTCTTTTCGTAAATTATCCCATATTTTTGTAATAGAAAAATTTGAGACTCTATATTCTTTAAATAAACTTTTGTTCAGAATTTGACAACCAATATATATCAAATCGTTTTTTTCATTTTTTTTTATCAAATTATTTTCCAATGTGAAATCACCTAAAAAATTTTTATCAAAACTCAATTCTTTATTTGAAAGCAGGAGAACATTATTTAGTTTATTAGAAAAATAAAAATTTTGCATTTGAGTAATTTCATGAAGATAATCTTTGTGCCATAAAGTATCAGGGTTAAAAATTATAAAATCGTTATCATCTGAATTATTGATCAAATTTAATATTCCTCCACCTGTATTAAGTATCTCATTTTCCTCTTTGATTATTTGAATATTTATTGGAAACTTTTTATTTTCAATAAATTTTGAGATTTGATCACCTAAATGAAATGTGTTGATAAATATTTTTTGAACACCCAATTTCAAAGTTAAATTTATGCAGACTTCTAACATTGTTTTATCATTTAATTTCAAAAGAGGTTTAGGTGTCTTTAAAGTAAGCGGATTTAACCTCGATCCGAAGCCTGCGCATAATATTAAAGCTGTTTTAATTCTCATTTAATCTTTTTAAAATTTTGACTTAATAAATTTTTCAAATCAATGAATGTCCGATTTTGATCAATTCGCATATTAATCAGTTGCCATGTATAAGGAATAAATCTTAAGTAATTTTTTTTTCTATCCCTGAATGCTAGGCGGGTAAATATTCCAATAATTTTAAGATTTCTTAAAACTGATAATATTTCAAAATCATTCTTAAATTTTTTAATATCCAAGTTTTTTTGTTTTTTTATATAAAACTTAAAAATTTTCTCCTTAAAAGAGTAAGAAGTTTTTAGTCTCACGTCATCTATTAAAGAAGCTAAATCATAAGCTTTGTTACCAATTAATGCGTCCTGACTATCAATAAGACCTATTTGGTTTTTAACTGACATTAAATTTGAAACATGAAAATCTCTGTGGACGAAAATATTATCTTTTAATTTTAATTTCAAAGTTAATTCTTTAATGATCTTTTTAAATTTTTTACAGAATCTTTTTTTTCTTAATTTTGATAAATTATTTTTTGCATACCAATCACAAAATAAATTAGCTTCATTTATTAAAATCTTTTTATCATATTTTGGAATTATATAATTTTGATTTCTAAAATTTTTTACTTTTCTATGTTTGATAGACTGTATTTGTATTAACAATTTAATTATTCGATTAAAATAGCTTAGTTTATTTTCGCCCTTTTTTTTTAATGTTTTGAAAACAGTTTCATTTCCAAAGTCTTGTATTTCAATGAAATTTTTATCATATTTCTGGGTATATAATCGTGGTGCTAAAATTTTGTTCTTGTTTAAAATTTTATTTATTGCATCGTATACAAGTAAATTTTTAAATTTTTCTTTTTTGGCATAAACAACGATAGAGGATTTACCATTTACTTTTTTTCTAAAAAAACTTCTAAAAGAAGCATCTCCCTTTATTTTTATTAATTTTGGCATTCAGGAATAGAAGCTATAAACCTTTAATTTGAACAGATCTAGTTTTGTGATCTTTTCCATACTCGAAATCTAATTCTATCAAATTTTTTGGTTTTTCTTTAATTATTTGTGGCCATTCTACTAAAGTAATTGTGTTTTTATTATCCTCAAATAAATCTAAATTTTTAATTTCCTCAGTAGATTTTAATCTAAATAGATCATAATGATTTATCTTGAAATCATTTATTTGATACTCATTTAACAAATTAAAAGTGGGACTCGTAACTTCTGTTATCTCCAATTTATTAAGTTTTTGAAATTGATTAATAAGATATCTAATAAAAGTAGTTTTTCCTACCCCGATTTCACCATATAAAAAAATAAAGTATCCAGGCTTGATTTTTTTTAAAAATGTACTGGCGAGTTCCTCTGTTTTTTTTTCTGAAGATAAATCTATTTTATCACTTTTAATAGCGGTAGGCATTAGGTTTAAAAGGACCTTCGACTCCGACACTTATATAGTCGGCCTGTTCTTTTGATAATTTGGTTAATTTTGCTCCAACTTTCTTAAGATGAAGTGTGGCAACCTTCTCATCTAAATGTTTTGGTAAAACATAAACTTTGTTCTCATAGTTTTTATGATTATTCCAAAGCTCTATCTGAGCAATCACTTGGTTAGTAAACGATGCGCTCATTACAAAACTTGGATGACCTGTGGCACAACCTAAATTAACTAATCTACCTTCTGCTAATAAAATAATCCTTTTTTTACTTGGTAATTCTATCTCGTGAACTTGAGGTTTTACTTCAGTCCATTTATAATTTTTCAAAGCTTCAACTTGAATTTCGTTATCAAAGTGTCCTATGTTACACAAAATTGCTCTATCTTTCATTTCTCTCATATGATCAGCTGTAACAATATCTTTGTTACCAGTTGCTGTAACGACGATATCAGCTTTGCTAATTGCCTCTTCCATCAAAACCACTTCGTAACCCTCCATTGCTGCTTGTAATGCACAAATTGGATCAGCTTCTGTAACTAATACTCTAGCACCACTTTGTCTTAAAGATGCGGCACTTCCTTTACCGACATCTCCAAATCCAGCAACTATAGCAATTTTTCCAGACATCATAACATCTGTAGCTCTTCTTATGCCATCAACTAAACTCTCTCTACATCCATAGAGATTGTCAAATTTAGATTTGGTGACAGAATCATTTACATTTATTGCAGGCACTAACAAAGTTTTATCTTTTTCCATTTTATTAAGAGCTTTAATGCCTGTTGTCGTCTCCTCTGAAACACCTTTCACATTTTTAAGTAATTCTTTATACTCTTGATGCATCATTGCAGTGAGGTCTCCTCCATCATCTAAAAGCATGTTAGGCGCCCAATCTTTTTTACCCTCAATAGTTTGTTTAATACACCAAATATATTCCTCTTCAGTTTCTCCCTTCCAAGCATATACTGGAATCCCAGCTTTGGCGATTGCAGCTGCTGCATGATCTTGGGTCGAAAAAATATTACAAGATGACCATCTTACCTCCGCACCTAAAGCAACTAGTGTTTCAATTAAAACAGCTGTTTGAATAGTCATGTGCAGACATCCAATAATTTTCGCTCCTTTTAGCGGTGACTTTCCAGAGTATTCTTCTCTTAAAGCCATCAAGCCAGGCATTTCACTCTCTGCTATTGAAATTTCTTTTCTTCCAAACTCAGCTTGGGTCAAATCTTTAACTTTGAAATCTTCCATGGTGCGTCTTCTAGCAATAAAGAATTAATTAATCAATATAACTCTTTAGGCATTTGGAAATATAATTTCCATACTTGCTCCTTTTTTGTCTAATCTGTTAGATGCTCTTATTGTAGCATTATGTAAATCGACTAAATTTTTAACTATATTTAAACCAAGTCCAGAATGTTGTCCAAATTTATCAGGTCTATTACTATAAAATCTTTTAAATATTTTATTGGTATCTTTTTCTTTAAATCCTTGTCCTTCATCTAAAATATTGATTGAAACTTTATCATTTTCTAATTTTGAAACCTTAACAATTACATCTTTATTATCACCACTGAAAGATATTGCGTTATCCAAAAGATTAGCAACTATTTGTTCAATTCTATTTTCTATTCCATTTATCAAATATTTGTTTTTTCCATCGTTCGAATAAGAAATATTTATTCCTCTTTTTAATTTATAAATATTATTAAAATCATCTACGACTGATTTAATAATTGGCTCAATATCAAGTTTTTTAATTTTTTCTCTACTTAATGCAACTTCATCTTTTAGCATTTGTGAATAATCTGTAATTAATCTTTCAATTCTTTGAACATCATGACTCAAAATATCAATTAATTTAATCCTTTGCTCAACATCAGTCGTATCATGTAAAATTTCAGACGCACTCTTGAGAGAAGCCAGAGGATTTCTTATTTCATGAACTAAATCTGTTGAAAAATTTTCAGCATGTGAAATCCTTTTAGTTAATTCATTTGTCATATCATCTAGTGATTTTGAGAGTAATCCTAGTTCATCATTTCTTTTTTTTAAAATATCAAGATTAGTAATTTTCGGATCTTTATTTCTGATTGTTTCAGTGTACGTTACTAAATTTTTAATTGGTTTTAAGAAATATCTATTTAAAACAAAGGAGAAAATTAATATTACTAAACCAATAGCTAAAGCCGTTCTAATTACAAAAGTCTTTCTTTCATCTATAGCTGCTTTAACATCATTTGCATTTTCTGTAATAGCTAAATATCCAATGTTTTTACCTTTTTGCATTACATTTTTAATTGTTGTCAGCTTAAATTTATTGAACTCTTCTTGAGTAAAAGTAAAAGGTGTTCCAAAATTTTTAGAAGATGCGTAATTTAAAAGTACATCATTAAGAGAAATAACGTTATTATTTCCAACATCAATATTTTTTTTCTCAGTGATTTCTTTAGTTTTTTTTTCAGTTAACACTTCAAATTCAACAATATCTAATCTTTGTGAAAACGATCTAGGATCAAGATCTAAGGTATCTGTATCACCAATTAAGTTTAGTTGATTATCAAAAAATATCACTCTATCTAAATTTTGAAAAAGAAATCTTGTGGAAAAAAGAAATTTCCTGATATCGTCTTCTACAAATTCGACATTTAGTCTTGTCATATTATCAATAGTATTATTAATCACTTCAATGTGATTAGATGATTTTTTTTTTATTAAATTTGGTTGAACATTTTTTAAGTAAATAAAAAGAAAAATTCCAATAAATGTAAAAAAAATAAAATTAATAAATAAAAATTTTTTTAATATAGATAAGTTTTTAAGAAGGTTGCTTAACATCAGCTAACATTCCACCTATATCCACTTCCATATCTAGTTTCTATAGCTGAAAATTCAGGATCAACCTTTTTAAATTTTTTTCTTATTCTTTTCACATGACTGTCTATTGTTCTGTCCTCTATATCGGTATCTTCTCTGTAGGCTATATCCATCAACTGAGCTCTTTCTTTGATTATACCTGGTCTTTTTGCTAATTCCTTAACTAATAAAAATTCGGTCGTTGTAAGTTTATCTGGCAATTGTTTACCATTCCATTCACACTCTAATTGTGAAGGATCTAGTTTTAATTTACCATGAGATATTATACTTTTGTTTTCCTCTATAATTTCTTTTGAATCTTTCTTTCTGAGTTGCACTCTTATTCTCTCAATCAACACTTTAATTGAAAAGCCTCCAGATTTTTTTATGAAATCATCTGCTCCTAACTTCAATCCAAGCAATTCATCAATTTCATCATCTTTAGAGGTCAAAAAAATAACTGGTAATGAAGTTTTTTTTCTTAGCTTTTTAAGTAGCTCTTCTCCATCCATTTTTGGCATTTTAATATCAACGATTGCAAGATCCGGTGGGGTTCTAGTTAAGCCAATTAAAGCGCTTTCACCATCAATATATGTTTGAACTTTAAATCCCTCTTTCTCTAAAGCTATACTCAGACTTGTTAAAATATTTCTATCATCATCGACAAGGGCAATTGTTTGTTTCTGCATACTCGATTATAAAAATACTAAATTGTTCTAATTTGGGCAATTAAATTAATGAAGTGTACCCCAATTTTCTCCGGTATTTAGATCAACTGTTAAAGGTATGGAAAAAGAATGCTGTTCACTCTTAACAACACTAGACATTTCATCAATTATAATTTTACTGATTCTTTTTGCTTCTTCTTTAGGAGTTTCAAAAATTAACTCGTCATGGATTTGCAACAACATTTTTGTATTTTGATTTTTTTGATCACTTAATTTTTTATCAAGTCTTATCATGGCTAATCTCATTATTTCTGCAGCTGAGCCTTGAATTGGAGCATTAATTGCTGCGCGCTCTTGGAAATTTCTAATATTATAGTTTTTATCATTGATATTAATAAAATGTGATCGTCTTCCAAAAATATTATTCACAAATCCACTTTTTCTACAAAACTTTATTGTTCTGTCCATATAAATTTTAATTTCAGGAAATTTTAAAAAATAAGCATTAAGGAATTCCTCAGCTTCATGATTTGTGACATTAATTTGTTTTGCTAATCCATATTGTGAAATCCCATATATTATTCCAAAATTTATAGCTTTAGCTTTTCTTCTCTGATCCTGATTTACTTTTTTTATATCAACATTAAAAATTTGACTAGCTGTGAGTGAATGAATATCTTCGTTGTTTTTAAAAGCTTTTTTTAATCCTTTGACGTCAGCCAAGTCAGCTAAAATTCTCATCTCAATTTGATTATAATCTGCAGAAATTAAAACATGATCTTTTTTGGCTATAAATGCTTTACGAATATCTTTACCATCCTCAGATTTAATCGGAATATTTTGTAAGTTTGGATCGCTTGACGCTAATCTGCCAGTTGTAGTAGCTGCTAATAAAAAAGAGGTATGAACTCTTTGTGTGTTAGGATTGATATGTTCCGGCAAGGAATCTGAGTAGGTATTTTTCAATTTAGATACCTGTCTCCAATCCAATACTAATTGGGGAAACTTATGACCTTTAAATGCTAAATCTTCTAAAACCGAAGCGCTTGTTGCAAAACTCCCTTTTTTTGTTTTTTTTAAATCTGCAATTTTAAGATCATTATATAATATTTCCCCAAGTTGTTTTGGTGATGCAATATTAAATTCTTTTTTAGATATTTTAAAAACTTCATTTTGAATTTTAACAATCTTTTTTTCAAATTTAGTGGATAATGATTTTAAAAATTTATTATCTATTTTAACTCCCTCAATTTCCATAAAAGCAAGAATTTTTAATAAAGGCTTTTCAAATATCTCGTAGATATTTATCATTTTTTCATCCTTTAAACTTTTTTGAAATTTTTTGTATAATCTAAATGTAATATCAGCATCTTCGGCTGCGTAATCTTTGGCTTTTTCAACATCTACTTCACTGAAATTAATCTCCTTTTTTCCTGTGCCAACTAAATCTTTAAAAGATATTGTTTTATGGTTTAAATGAATTTCTGACAATGTATCCATATTATGTCTATTTTTTCCTGCATCAAGAACATAGGACATCAGCATGGTATCTTCCATTGAAGTCATATTAATTCCATGTTTGAAAAAAACTATAAAATCAAATTTTATATTTTGACCTATTTTTTTAATACTAGGATCCTCAAGTAAAGGTTTTAACTTTTTTAAAACTAAATCTTTTTCGATACATTTGTTAGATTTATGACCGATAGGAATATAACAAGCTTTTCCAATTTTTGAGCTTAATGAAACACCGACTAGATCTGCCTGATGAGGATCTAATGAATTTGTTTCGGTATCTACTGCAACTTCACCTAACTCCTCAGCTTCAGTTATCCAGTTGTCGATTTGTTCCAAATTTTCAATTAGATAATATTCTTTTTTATTGATTGCTTTTTGATTTTTTTCAATTTTAACCTCGTTTTTGATACTTGTTAAATTTGGTTCTCCATATGCAGAGATAGCTGAACTCAACAATCTATTAAATTCCATCTCCCTCAAAAATTTATAGAGTTTATCTTTATCGATACTTTTTAATTCAAGATCAGTTAGGTTTTTATTTACTGGAGCATCACTTTTTAATGTCACTAGTTTTTTACTTATTAAAGCCTTATCTTTATTCTCAATGAGTGTTTCTCTTCTTTTGTTTTGTTTAATTTCATGAGCAGAATTTAAAAGTTTTTCAAGGTCTCCATATTTGTTAATTAATTCTGCAGCTGTTTTAACACCAATTCCAGGAACTCCTGGTACATTATCACTGCTATCACCAGCTAAAGCCTGTACATCAATTACCTTACTTGCACCTACACCAAATTTATTTTTAATATCTTCCTCTGAAATAAACTTATTTTTCATTGGATCATAAATTCGAACGTTTTTTTTATATAATTGCATTAAATCCTTATCTGAGGATACTATGGTTGCTTTTGCACCTTCTTTTAAAATCATTTCAACATACGTTGCTATTAAGTCATCAGCTTCATAATTTATCAATTCCAATGAAGGTAAATTAAAAGCTAATACTGATTTTCTGATATAATCAAATTGAGGAGATAAATCATCAGGTGCTTCAGCTCTATTAGCTTTATAATCACTATAAATTTCGTTTCTGAAAGTTTTTCTAGCAGAGTCAAATATAACTGCAAAATGTGTTGGTTTTTGTAAATTTTGATTTGACTTTGAGTCCTCTAGAAGTTTAAAAAGCATACTGCAAAAACCACTCACTGCACCCGTCGGTAATCCATCACTTTTACGCGTTAATGGTGGTAACGCATAATACGCTCTAAAAATGTAACCTGATCCATCAATTAAATAAAAATGATCTGTTTTTTTAATTTTTCCCATTAGAAATTAATATAGATTATAGATAGAAATAAGAGTATTATTTTTTATGGAACTTATAAAGCAAAATACACAAGCCCAAATAATTAAATCAATACTTGTAATTTTTTTAGGTTCAGTGTTACTTGCTGTCTCGGCAAAAATTAAAATTCCTTTCTATCCAGTTCCAATGACAATGCAAACTTTTGTAGTTCTTTTTATTGGAATAAGCTTTGGATATAAAATAGGTGTTGCGACAATTGGTTTATATTTAATTGAAGGAATTGCAGGTCTTCCCGTGTTTTCAAACTCCCCAGAAAGAGGAATAGGTTTTGCTTATTTTACAGGTCCAACAATGGGCTATCTAATTGGATTTCTTTCAGCTTGTTTTTTAGCTTCTTTTGTAAAATTAAAAGATAATTTTTTAATTATTTTTTCAAAGCTTATACTTGCAGTATCAACAATCTATATTTTTGGTACTTTGTGGTTAGGGACACTAATCGGATGGGACAAACCTATATTCGATTTAGGTGTTAAGCCTTTTCTATTAGCTGAAATATTTAAGATAGCTTTACTTGTGCTTATTGCTAAGAAAATTTTTAAATTTAGAAAACTTATTTAGGTGATCTTTTAGATAAAATTCTTTGAAGAGTTCTTCGGTGCATTTTTAGTCTTCTTGCTGTCTCAGAAACATTTCTGTTACACAATTCAAAAACTCTGTGTATATGTTCCCATTTCACTCTATCCGCTGACATTGGATTTTCAGGTGGAGCCGCTTTTTTAGCAGGATCAGCTAAAAGAGCTTTTTCAACATCATCTGCATCTGCAGGTTTAGCCAAATAATCGATTGCACCCTCTTTTATTGCTGCAACAGCAGTTGGAATATTTCCATATCCTGTTAACATTATTATTCTACTTTCAGGATTAGAGGTTTGAATTTGTTTTACAACTTCCAAACCATTACCATCACCCAGTCTCAAATCAACAACAGCGAATCCTGGTTTTTTTGCTTTGACTGTATCAATTCCTTTTTGCACACCTTCAGCTTGAATAACTTCAAAACCCTTTTTTTCCATGGCCCTTGCCAATCTTTCTCTAAATGGATTGTCATCATCAACAATTAATAGTGATTTATTGTTGAAATCAGCTAAATTTTGTAATGCGCCTTCGTTTTTCATGAGTTTGATATGGGAATTTTTTTCCACAATTCAATAGGTCATTATTTGCTTTACATTAGGCAAGTATTGAATTAATTGCTCGATTTATTAAAGTTTTTTAAATAAAAAGACTTTTTTTTGTTAAATTTTTTTTGGGGGGCATGAAAAATGCAAAAATTTAAGTCGGTTGAAGAACTAGTTAATCAACTGAGACCAGACAAACCGGTTTATTGTATTAGAAAGAAATCAATTCTTTCAGCTTCCAAATTTTTTCAAAAAAACTTTCCAGGTAAAATTCTATATGCTGTTAAAACAAATCCTCATCCTGAGGTAATTAAAACTTTATTAAAAAGCGGTATTAATCAATTTGATGTTGCCTCAGTGGAGGAGATAAAAGCAGTCAGAAAATTTGATCAAGTATCTAAGTGCTCTTTCATGCACACAATTAAAAGTAGAGAAGATATAAGTGAAGCATACTTCAAATATGGAGTCAAAACATTTGCACTTGATACTAAAGATGAATTGATAAAAATTATTGAGAGCACCAGCAATGCAAAAGATTTAGAATTATTTGTAAGGGTGGCTGTATCAAATGAACATGCTGAAATTGACTTATCAAAAAAATTCGGTGCTATAAATTCAGAGGCGGCAGGACTTTTAAGATTAGTAAAACAACATTCAAAAAAGATTGGATTAAGTTTTCATGTAGGATCGCAATGTATGCATCCAATTTCATACTCAAAAGGAATTTCCGAAATTGCAAATATAATAAAGAAAACGAAAATTGTTCCTGATTATTTAAATATAGGAGGCGGCTTTCCAACTATCTATCCAGATTTAATTCCACCCTCTTTAGAGAGTTATTTTGATGAAATTAAGAAAGGTTTGGAAAATTTAAAGATTGAAAAATTACCAGAAATAATTTGTGAACCAGGTAGAGCCTTAGTTGCTGAAAGTGGTTCAACTATAGTTCGGGTCAACTTAAGAAAAAAACAAAAACTTTATATAAATGATGGAACTTATGGAACACTTTTTGATGCAGGAACACCGAATATTGTGTTTCCATCTAAAATGATAAAAGATAATTCAAACAAAATTATTTCAAAAAAACTAACTGCATTTGATTTTTATGGACCAACATGCGACAGCATGGATTACATGAAAGGTCCATTCCTTTTACCTAATAATATTAAAGAAAATGATTATATAGAACTTGGTCAATTAGGTTCATACGGCCTTACCTTTAGAACACAGTTTAATGGTTTCTATTCTGATAAAATTTATGAAGTTGAAGATAATGCTATAATGAGCCTCTATAACAAAGACAGCAACAAAGATACTTTAGTTGCTTAATGTCAAAAAACAAAAATCTAGGACATAATAGTAAAAAAGACTTTCTTAAAAATCCAGTTGAACATATAGACATTACATCTTTTGACTCTAGAAAAATTATTTCATCAATGGAGAAAATGTCATTTGTATCAAGAGAAACTGCAAATGCAGCAAACATCTATAATGAAATGTTAAAAGATAAAGATTGTACAATTTTTCTAACTTTAGCTGGTTCGACCTCAGCAGCTGGTTGTATGAATATTTACAAAGATTTAGTCAAATACAATATGGTAGATGCAATCGTTGCAACTGGTGCTTCGATAATTGATATGGATTTTTTTGAGGCATTAGGATTTAAGCATTATCAAGGCTCTCAATTTCAAGATGATACTGAACTTAGAAAAAATTATATTGATAGAATATACGATACCTACATCGACGAAGATGAATTACAAATTTGTGATAAGAAAATTTGTGAAATAGCTGATAACTTGGAGCCTAGAAGCTATACCTCTAGAGAATTTATTCACGAAATGGGAAAATATCTCAAAAAAAACTCAGTAAAGAAAGATTCTTTAATTGAAACTGCTTATGATAACAATGTGCCAATATTCTGTCCTGCTTTTACAGACTCTAGCGCTGGCTTTGGTTTAGTAATTCATCAAGAAAAGAACCCGAAATCTCATATTACAATAGACTCTATAAGAGAATTTCGAGAATTAACTGAAATAAAAATTAGATCAAAAGGTTCTGGATTATTTATGATAGGTGGCGGAGTGCCAAAAAATTTTATTCAGGATACAGTCATATGTGCTGAACTTTTAGGTAAAGATGTTGAAATGCATAAATATGCTGTGCAAATTACTGTAGCAGACTCAAGAGATGGTGCGTGTAGCAGTTCAACTTTGAAAGAGGCAAGTTCATGGGGTAAAGTTGATGTCACGAAAGAACAAATGGTTTTTGCTGAGGCAACAAGTGTATTACCTTTGATTGCAAGTGATGCATATCATAAAGGTGAATGGAAAAATAGAGATAGAAAAAACTTTACAAAAATTTTTGGATAAAACATTGCAATATCTTTCAAATAAAAAAGGGTTTCTTGGAATAGATAATAAATTCAATTTCAAAGAAAAAGTTGTAATTGTTCCTTTTGGTCTGGAAAAAACTGTGAGTTATGGTGGTGGGACTAAAAATGGCCCAAAAGAGATAATTAAAGCTTCACATCAAGTTGAATTATATGATGAAGAATTAAATTGTGAACCCTACAAAAAAATAGGAATTAAAACTTTGAAACCTTTTAAGATTGATAAAAATATTAAAAAAGCTTTAAAAAAGATAGCTAACATAAATAAAGAAATTCTTAATAATAAACTTTTTCCAATGACTTTTGGTGGTGAACATTCAATCACACCAGGATGTATTGTTCCATTTGTTAAAAAACATAAAAATATCTGCCTCTTACATTTCGATGCTCATGCAGATTTAAGAGAAAGTTATAATGGTGAAAAATTTTCACACGCATCTGCTATCAGAAGATGTTTAGATTATAAAAATGTTTCAATAATCTCATTTGGAATTAGAAATATTTCTAAAGAGGAGATACCTTTTTTAAAGAAAAATAAATCTAGAATTAACATTTTTTGGGCAAAAGATAAGGCAAAATGGAATTTAAAAAAATTTAAAAAACTAATTCAAAATAAGACTGTTTATCTAACTTTTGATGTAGATGGATTAGATTCGAGTATCATGCCTGCAACTGGAACACCTGAACCTGGCGGTTTATTATGGGATGAAGTTTTAGATATAATTAAGATTGCAGCCAAAAACTCAAACATCGTTGGCGCAGATATAAATGAACTCGCACCGATCAAAGGATTTAATTCCTACAATTTTCTAGTAGCAAAGTTAGCTTATAAAATATTATCTTATAAATATTTATATTAAATCTAAACTGGTTTAAGAGTTTTCAGCAGTAGTCTGAAAGGGATTAACATCATTAAAGCAACAAAAATTTTTACACTTAAATCTCCTAAAGACAATGTGATCCAAGGAATGCCTGTTCCATAAAAAGATATTGAAAAAAATATAAACGTATCAATTGTTGAACCTATCAAGGATGAAGTTAAAGGTGCAACAAACCATTCTTTTTTTCTCAATTTATCAAAAATTTGAACATCTAAAAGTTGGGCAACTAAAAAGGCAGTACCCGATCCAATTGCAATTCTTATAGATATCAAGTCTGTAAAGTTTGTTGAGAATAAAAGCGTAAAGCTAATACCTATAGCAAAACCAATATAAACAATTTTTCTGGCAACTATCTTACCAAAAGATCTGTTGGCTAAATCTGTGATCAAGAAAGCAATCGGATAGCTAAAAGCTCCATAAGTTAATATTTCTTCTAAACCATAATGTTTTATAGGGAACTGAACTAAATAATTAGATGCTAAAACAACTGCTCCCATTAAAAATGAGAGTATAAAAAAAATTTTATTCATTAAGCTGTCTTAGATTGAACTTGTTTTTTTTGAAATGGTGACTTGATTAATAAACTTTTCTTCATCTTCTTTAATCTTGGAGATAAATTTTTATTTTTTACAGTCTTTAAAAACTCGTCAAAACTTCCTTTTTTATCTACAGATCTTACACCAGCATTACTTACAGTAAGTTTCATGCTTCTTTTTAAAAGTTCACTGGTAAATTTTACTTTTTTTAAATTAGGTAAAAATCTTCTCTTTGTCTTATTATTAGCATGACTAACATTATGACCTTTGAGGGGAATTTTGCCGGTTAGTTCACATTTTTTTGACATAATATTTTCGACTATATAAAGTGAGTTAATGATTGCGTCAAGTTTATAAAATTTAAGAAGTTGTTTTTTTCCCTATGATTTCACTATAATGTTTAACGCCATCTCTTATCAATAATTCCTTAAGCTCTTTTTTAATAAGGTTTACTATATTCGGTCCTTTGTATACCATACCTGTATAAAGTTGAACATAACTCGCTCCAGCCAAAAACTTATTGTATGCACTTATTCCAGAGTCTACTCCACCAACTCCAATAATTTTAATTTTATTACCAAGAGTTTTATAAAATTTATTAATCAGTATCGTAGATTTTTCCTCAATTGGTTTACCTGATAAGCCTCCTTTTTGATGCTTTTGAATGTCACTTAATTTATCTCGAGTAGAATCAGAGGTGTTTGATAAAATCACTGCTTTTATATTATTGCTTAAAAGAACATCAGAAATTTTGGGTATTTCCTGATCTTTAATATCTGGTGAGACTTTTACTACAATTGGAATTTTTGAATTTAGTTTTGTTTTTTCACTATTGATTATATTCAATAAACTATTCAATTTTTCCTGATCATGAAAATTTCTCAGTTCGTCAGTATTGGGAGATGAAATATTAATCGTAATATAGTCTGCAAATTCATGGAAGGTTTTTAAACATTCAACATAATCCTTCAATCTATCATTTGTATCTTTATTAGGACCTATGTTAATTCCAAGTAAACCAATTTGTTTATTACTTGAGATCCTATCAGCAATATTTTTTGCACCTAAGTTATTAAAACCCAATCTATTAATTAGTGCTTCATCTTCAACTAATCTAAAAACTCTTGGCTTGGGGTTACCATATTGTTTAAGAGGTGTAACTGTGCCCACCTCCACAAAACCAAATCCTAATTTAAATAAAGAATTATAAACCTCAGCATTTTTGTCAAATCCTGCTGCCATTCCAATTGGATTTTCTATCTCTTTTTCAAATAATTTAGTCTTAAATAAATGACTATTTTTATTTTTATCCAAAACATTTGGCACAAAATTAAATTTCAATGACTTTATTGCCAAACCATGGGCTATCTCTGGATCAAGTTTAAAAATTAGAGATCTTAAATTTGAAAACATTATTTAATTTTATTTATTATAAGATCTTTAGTTTCTTTAACACCAAAAAAACTTATAAAAAAACCTATTCGAGGGCCATTTTCGACTCCAAATACAACTTCATAAATTAATTTAAACCAGTCTCTCAAATTTTCTGAATACCCATTTTCTTTTCCTGTTGAATAGATTAAAGTTTGAATTTCCTCAGGAGACATCTTGTCATTACATTTATCCAAGGTTGATATTAGAGCCTCTAGTGCTTTTTTTTCTATTTGATCAGGTATTTTATATTTTTTTTTAGCTTTTATTACATCGTTAAAATATTTAATAGCATAACCAACTAGATTATCAAAAATGGGGTGATCTTTTTCAGAAATATTTTCCTTATATTTTTTTACAAACTTCCATAATAATTCTTTGTTTTCGGCATTACTTGTTTCTACAAGATTTAATAACATAGAAAATGACATAATCATTTTTTCTTTTGGAACACTACCATTATGAACATGCCATACTGGATTCATCAGTAACTGAAGCTCATCTTGAGTTTTAGCTTTTTCAATAAATTCCAAATATTCATCGACCGCTTTTGGAACTATCTCATTATAAAGTTTTTTAGCTCTTTTTGGATTTTGATACATATATAATGATAAACTTTCTGGTGAGGCGTACTCCAACCATTGCTCGATTGTTATTCCATTTCCTTTTGATTTAGAGATCTTTTCACCTTTCTCATCCAAAAAGAGTTCATAAGCAAAACCAGATGGGTTTTTTTTTCCAATTAGTTTAATAATTTTAGTGGATAATATTGCACTTTCTATCAGATCTTTTCCGTACATTTCAAAGTCAACATCTAACGCATACCATCTCATGGCCCAATCCACTTTCCACTGAAGTTTACAATGACCATCTAATATGCTTGATTCTAAATCTTTACCTTTATTATCAAACACAATTTTAGACTTAGAATTATCAATTTCTTTAACTGGAATTTCCAAAACATGTCCTGTTTCTGGACAAATAGGAAGAAATGGACAATAAGTTTTTTGACGTTCTTTTCCTAAAGTAGGCATAATGATATTCATTATTCCATCATAATTATCTAAAATAATTTGAAGTGTTGGATTAAAAAAACCTGATTTATACAATTGAGTAGAGCTTTTGAAATTATATTTAAAATTAAAATTGTTTAAAAACTTTTTTAATTTCTCATTATTATGTTCACCAAAACTATCATATTTTTCAAAGGGATCTGGTACGTCTGTCAAAGGTTTATGAAGGTTTTTTTCTAACAATTCTTTATTGGGTACATTGTCTGGTACTTTTCTCAGACCATCCATGTCATCAGAAAAAGTGATAATTTCTGTTGGAAGATCAGTTAATTGTTTTAAAGCATTAACCATCATAGAAGTTCTAGCAACTTCTCCAAATGTTCCTATGTGAGGAAGTCCACTTGGCCCATATCCAGTTTGTAGTGTAATTTTACCTTTTTTTTCTAAAAAAGATTTTCTTTCTCTAAGCATTTTTTTTGCTTCAACGATTGGCCAAGAGCTTGTTTTTTCTAAGTTTTCTTTTTTTATCATGAATAATTCAACAAAATCTTTAATTAGCGAACTACTTAATTCTTATAGAGTTGAAATTTATTTACCATAAAATAATGTTCTTTCAAAATGTCTAATTATAAAACAGTTTTTTTTACTCTTGGAATTCTTCAAATAATTCTTGGTATTTTTATGCTTGTTCCAATAATTGTACAATTAATTTATGGTCAGATAGACTCTTCTTTTTTTGGTGCAGCAATTGTTACAATTATTTTTGGAACCTTATTTTTTCTCTCCAATCTAGATCATGAAAAAAAACTTAATTTGCAACAAGCATTCCTTCTAACTGCATTAGCATGGTTAAGTATTGCTATATTTGGTTCATTACCATTTATATTCTCTAATTTAGAATTTTCAGTCACAAATGCCTTTTTTGAAAGTATGTCAGGTATTACAACAACTGGTTCAACAATCATATCAAATTTAGAAAATATGCCTAAAGGGATATTATTTTGGAGAGCAATACTTCAATGGTTGGGAGGTATTGGTGTCATAGTGATGGCGATTACATTAATGCCCATAATGAATGTTGGAGGAATGCAATTATTCAAAATTTCAAACAATGATTCATCTGAAAAAATTCTTCCAAAGTCTAAAGAGATTGCTCTAAGATTGATTTATATTTACTCTGGATTAACAGCGCTATGTGCAATCACTTACAATATTTTTGGAATGAATATTTTTGATAGTATTACACATTCGATGACAACTATAGCAACTGGTGGATTCTCTAACTATAATCAATCCATTGGTTTTTTTAATAGCTTAGCAATAGAAACTACAGCTATGGTATTTATTATTTTAGGAAGTGTGCCATTTATCGTGTACATTAAATTTTTGAATGGCAATAGGTCTATTTTTACATCAGATTCTCAAATCAAAACTTTTATTAAGATAATATTTATATCGATTTTCATTTTATCGATTTATCTTACTTTAAACAATTCAAGTTCATTTGATTTAAGATCAATTTTCTTTAACGTTATTTCTATTCTAACTGGAACCGGTTATGTCAATGCTCAATTTGACAATTGGGGGAGCTTTCCTCTAGTATTATTTTTAGCTTTGATGTTCATAGGTGGCTGTGCTGGTTCAACAACATGTGGCATAAAAATATTTCGTTTTCAAATTCTTTATTCATTTGTAATTAATCAACTAAAAAAAATTATTTACCCTAAAGGCGTTTTTGTGTTGAAATACGATAAAAATCCAATTGATGATAAATTCATAGCGTCAATCATCTCTTTTATTTACATGTACTTAATAATATTTTTTTTATTGTCTGCGTTATTATCTTTAAATGGACTTGATTTTATAACCGCAATTTCAGGTGCTGCGACCTCTATTTCAAATGTTGGTCCAGGATTGGGATCAATAATTGGACCTAACGGAAATTTCTCCTCATTACCAGATTTTTCCAAATGGATTTTAACAATCGGTATGATCTTGGGCAGACTGGAGCTATTTGCTATATTAGTGTTATTTTTACCTTCATTCTGGAGAAATTAAAAAATGATAGAAATTAAAAAACAATCCCTTTCAGAAACATTTTCAGTTTATTTCGATAAAAGAATGTTGAAAATATTATTGCTTGGTGCCATCTCTGGTTTTCCTTGGGTATTGATAGGTAGTAGTTTAAGTTTATGGTTAAAGGAAGATGGATTAAGCAGATCTACAGTTGGTTGGGCTGGTCTTATATTTGCAGTTTATGCATTTAATTATTTATGGGCTCCTTTAATCGATCGTATTCAAATACCATACCTAACAAAAAAAATTGGACATCGAAGAGGATGGATTGTCCTTATGCAGATATTAATCTTAATCTCATTATTTTTGTGGAGTGTAATTGATCCTTCAGAAAATTTAGCCCTTGTAATATCAGTAGGTTTACTGATTGCAATTGCTTCAGCGACACAAGATATTACTGTGGATGCTTTAAGGATTGAGCAAATTAGCGAAAACGAAGGTAAATCAATGGCTGCAGGCGCAGCAATGGCTGTCGTTGGGTGGTGGAGCGGATATAAATTAGGCGGAGTTTTGTCATTGTTTTCCGCAGATTTTTTAGAAAATTTAGGTTTTCAAAATTATTGGCAACTAACTTTTTTAATCTTAGGAATTTTAATAATTCTAATGAATATTGGGTTAATGTTTGTCAATGAAACTGCCTCGACTGAAAGACAAATTAATCAGAAAGAAAATGATCAATTAATTGCCGATAAATTTCAAAATTCAAATTTTCTTACTAAAACTATAACTTGGATTAGTGGAACAATCAGTGGACCTATAATAAGTTTTTTTAAAAAAAATGGCTTCCAAATAGCTTTGGGGATTCTAGGGTTTGTTTTTTTATTCAAAGTTGGAGAGGCTTTTTTAGGGCGTATGTCTATTATCTTTTATAAAGAAATTGGTTTTAGCAAATCAGATATTGCTATTTACTCAAAAACTTTAGGATGGATAACAACTGTCATCTTCACTCTGCTGGGTGGACTATTTGTAATAAGATCTGGTGTTTTAAAAGCAATGTTTTTTGCAGGAATTTTAATGGCGAGCACAAATCTATTGTTCAGTCTTTTAGCGTGGAGTGGTAAATCTGAAATATTATTTGCAATTGCTGTAATCTTTGACGACATTGCAGCAGCTTTTGCCACTGTTGCATTTGTTGCATTCATATCATTGCTAGTTGATAGAACTTACACAGCAACTCAATATGCTCTATTAGCCTCAATAGGTACTGCTGGAAGAACCACATTAGCATCATCATCGGGCGCTCTAGTTGATTGGCTTAATGGAGACTGGGGGGTATTTTTTATCTTAACTGCTATAATGGTAATACCATCTTTAATTATATTATGGATAATAAGAAATAAATTAAAGATTAATGAAAAATAATTTTTTTTATAATTTTCCACTTGGAAATATAAATGCAAAACCTTCTAATAACTCTGAAACTTTATCGCAAATCTTGTATGGTGAAAAATTTAAGGTATTAAAAACTCAAAAAAACTGGGTTAAGATTAAAACTAATTTTGACAACTATATTGGTTATATTAAAAAAAATTATTTTTACAAAAATTTTAAGCCGACTTTTAAGATAAAAAAAACAAAATCTAAAATATTTATTAAAAAGAGAAATAAGTTTTTACCGACAAAAAATTATCTTTTCTTTGCATCTAGCGTATCGGTTTTAAACAAAAATAAAAGGCTAATTGAGTTTAAAAAAGACAGATGGATAAAAAAAAGTGATATTGTCAAAATTGATCATCTTGAAAAAGATTATTTAAAAATAATGAAATTATTTAAAAGTAGTAAATATCTATGGGGTGGAAAAACATCTGATGGTATTGATTGCTCTGCTTTGATACAAATTTACTTTTATTATAACAGAATATTTTTTCCAAGAGATACAAAAGATCAGATAAAGTTTTGTAAAAGAAAAAAAGGTAAAAATTTAAGTAAAGGAGATATAATATTTTGGAAAGGACATGTAGGTATATGTCTAAGTAAGTCTAAATTTATTCATGCTTATGGACCAAAAAAGAAGGTGGTAGTAATGCCAACTAAACAAACAATTAAATTAATTGATAAAACTGCAAATCTAAAAGTTAAAAAAGTAAGTAATATTGGTAATTATTAATCTCTACCAAAGTCAGGTTTATTTACATCCTGTTTTAATTTGATTATTTTAGACCTAACTTTTTTTGTTTGAATTAATTTTTTAAGAATTGATTTATTATTTTTTGAATTAATATCTGTCTTAAAAGATCTTAAATTTTTGATAAATATATCAATTGCTCTTGAAACATTTTTTCTATTATCAAAAAAAATGTCTCTCCACATAATTTCATTTGATGCAGCGATTCTTGAAAAATCTCTTAATCCACCTGCGCTATATTTAATTAAGTCATATTTTTGCTTTTTCTCAAAATCTTGAGCTGATTTTACCAAATTGTAAGCTATTAAATGTGGTAAATGGCTTGTAATTGAAAATATTTTATCGTGTCTTTCCGCATCCATGATTACAGTTTTTGAACCCATTTTTTTCCAAAAAGAATTTAAAAATTTTAAATGTTTCATATTTATTTTCTTATTTTTTATCAACACACACCACTTATTTTCAAACAGATTTTCCTTACCATGCTCAGGCCCACTTACTTCTGATCCAGCTATAGGATGACTTTGAATCCAGGATATTTTTTTTTTTAAATTTCTTTTAATTATTTCTGAAGATTCTATTTTTGACGAACCAACATCAGTAATAATTTGTTTTGAATTGAAATTATTGTTTAATCTTAATATCATCTTTTTGTATTCACTCATTGGTGTACAAAAAATAATTAGATTTGATTTTGCAACTACCTCTTGTAGTTTATTTACGAGAGTTCCAGGCAACTTTAGTCTTTTGATCTTTGATATATTTTTTTTAGATTTTTCAAAAATGAAAATTTTTTTTGCTAATTTTTTTTTTGCAATTCTTTTGACTAACGAAGATCCTAACAAACCGCAGCCGATGACGAGCACATTTTTCATTAATTAAACATTCCTTTTACTGCTCGCATAAATTTTAAATTATCTGTTTTTGATCCAATGGTTAATCGTAACATATTTTTTATATTGTAGCCATTTTCCGTTGATCTTAAGATAATTCCTTTCATCTTTAATTTTTCATAAAAATATTTCGCTTTAAATTTACATTTCTCAAAATTTAATAATAAAAAATTGGCTGATATATTATTTGAATTAATTCCATATTGGTTAAGAAAATTTTTTAATTTTTTGGCATAAATAATATTGTGTTTAACTGAACGAGTTATAAACTTAGTATCCTTGAGAGACTCGATGGCAGCTTTTTGTGCTACCTCATTAACATTAAAAGGTGGCTTAATAACATTCAGTGCTTTAATAATTTTTTTTGAACCATATCCCCACCCTACTCTTAGAGAGGATAAACCGTATATTTTAGAAAATGTTCTTAAAATAAAGACATTTTGTTTATTTTTAAATAATTTTAATCCACTTTTATAATCATTATTTTTCATATATTCTGCATATGCATCATCCACTACTAGCAGAATATTTTTTCTCAATTTTTTTCTAAGTTCTAAAAGCTCAGAACTTGTTAGGTATGTTCCAGTTGGATTATTAGGATTTGCTAAAAAAACAATTTTTGTCTTTTTTGAAACATTTTTAATAATTTCTGGAATTGAGACTTTGAAATTATTTTCTTTAGCAAAAATAACTTTTGCACCAACTATTTTAGCATATATCCTGTACATTAAAAAACTATACTGAGGAAGTATAACTTCATCCCTAGGATTCAAAAATAATTGACATAGCATTTGAATAACCTCATCAGATCCAGCACCGCAAATAATTCTATCTTCATTGCATTTAAACTTTTTAGATATTTGTCTTCTTAAGGCATTAGACTTGCCATCTGGGTATCTAAAAAAACTTAAATTTTTATTAGACAAAATCTTTTTAGCCTTTGAGCTGACACCTAAGGCTGACTCATTTGCAGATAACTTTACAACTTGATGAAATCTCTTAAGACTGGATTTACCAGGCTCATAGGTTTCAATATTTAATCTCTTAAATTTCATGGTAGCCAACTTTTATAAATTTTATGCTCTTTATAAATAAAAAAACATTTTTTTATATAGTTTAAGTGTAATTATTTTTAAAAATTGACATACTCAATAACTTCTAGTACAAAATTTATGCGCTGATTTACCTGAATTGCGAGCGCTTTAAAAAAACCGCTAAAAAAGTTTTTTTTCTCACAATTCAACCTTCAGCTTTTATTATGGATATAAAACAAAATATAAAAACGTTGATTGTTGAAAAACCACTCAAATTGGATTGTGGCCAGACTATTAGTAATTTTCCTTTAGCGTATGAAACTTATGGCTCACTCAATAATGAAAAAGATAACGCAATTTTAGTATTTCATGCATTAACAGGTGATCAATTTGTAACAGGTATAAATCCAGTGACCAAAAAGGATGGTTGGTGGTCTTATGCGGTAGGCTCAGGCAAATCGATAGATACAGATAAGTATTTTGTAATCTGTGCAAATGTAATAGGCGGGTGTATGGGGTCTTTTGGGCCTAGCCATGAAAATCCCAAAACCAAAAAAATTTATGGAACGGATTTCCCAGTCATCACAATTAATGACATGGTAAATGCACAAATAAATTTGTTAGATTTTTTTGGAATAAAAAAACTTTTTTCAGTTGTAGGTGGTTCAATGGGTGGAATGCAAGTACTACAATTTATTAGTAATTATCCTGATAAAGCTAAAACAGCAATACCAATTGCTTGTACTTCAAGCCATTCTGCGCAAAATATTGCTTTTAATGAACTTGGCAGACAAGCCATTGCGGCAGATCATAATTGGTCTGATGGAAATTATAATTCAAAAAATATTGTACCCGATAAAGGATTAGCTGTAGCTAGAATGGCTGCACATATTACTTATCTCTCAAAAAAAGGGCTTCAAGAAAAATTTGGTAGAAAACTTCAAGAAAGAGATGATTTAAAATTTGGTTTTGATGCTGACTTTCAAATTGAAAGTTATCTTAGATACCAAGGTTCGGTATTTGTAGATCGGTTCGATGCGAATAGCTATTTGTATATTACTAGAGCAATGGATTATTTTGATTTAGTAAAACAATTTAATGGTAATTTATCTGATGCTTTTAAAAATACTAAAGCGAAATTTTTTATAATATCTTTTACCTCAGATTGGCTTTATCCAACACAAGAAAATAAAGACATTGTAATTGCCTTAAACGCAGTTGGTGCAAATGTAGGTTTTGTTGAAATTAAGTCTGATAAAGGCCACGATTCTTTTTTGCTTAATGTTCCTGATTTCTTAAAAGCTCTAAAAAATTTTTTAGATAAATCTTATGCAGAAAAACATCTATGAAACCAGAATATAAAATTATTTCAGATTTAATTGAGAAAGATGCAAAAGTTCTTGATGTAGGATGTGATGATGGAACTTTGATGGAATTTTTAAAGACAAATAAAAACGCTAATATCAGAGGAATTGAAATTTCAAAAGAAAAAGTACAAATTTGTATTGCTAAAGGGCTGACAGTTATTGAAGGGAATGCAGAATTTGATTTAAAGCAATTTCCAAATGACTCTTTTGAGTATGTTGTTCTTGGACAAACTTTACAAGCTTTTATAAATCCTGAGACTGTAATTAGAGAGCTTTTACGAGTTGGCAACAAAGCTATAGTAACTATTCCAAATTTTGGGCATTGGAAAGTAAGATTAAATTTATTATTTAAAGGAACAATGCCAATTACAAACTCTTTACCTCATGATTGGTATAACACACCAAACATTCATATGTGCACGATAAAAGATTTTGTCAGATTTTCTGAGATTATTAACTTTAAAATTTTTAAATCTTTAGCGTTAATTAATGAAAATGTTTCTGATATTAATAACTCAAATCTTATTTTTAAAAATTTATTTGGAGAACTTGGTATATTTTTAATAGAAAAATAAATGAAAATTGAAATTATTAAATGTCTACAGGATAATTATAGCTACTTAATTATTGATGAAGAAAATCAAACTGCTTGTGTTATTGACCCTAGTGAGTCTGCACCAATAATTAATTATCTTGATAACTCAAAAATAAATTTAAAATTCATACTTAATACACACCATCATTACGATCATGTTGGTGGAAATATTGAATTAAAAAAAAAATATAATTCTATGGTGGTTGGATTTATTGGAGATAAAAATCGTATACCTGAGATTGATATATCTCTAGAGGATAACCAAATATGGAAGCAAGACAATTTTGAGGTAAAAATTTATCATGTTCCAGGTCATACATCTGGTCATA
This sequence comes from uncultured Pelagibacteraceae bacterium, assembly GCA_902609685.1. GTDB lineage: Bacteria > Pseudomonadota > Alphaproteobacteria > Pelagibacterales > Pelagibacteraceae > Pelagibacter. The sequence goes on along the minus strand of CACLSR010000002.1, from coordinate 131,693 downwards.
TCGCTTTTCATTTTTTCAAAGAAAAAAAAATTTTCACAGGTGATACTCTATTCTCTTTAGGATGTGGCAGAATTTTTGAAGGCACCTACGAACAAATGTATAATTCACTCAAAAAAATTAAATCATTACCAAAAGATACAGAAATATATTGTGGCCATGAATACACTTTACAAAACTCAAATTTTTGTATTGCCAATGACTCTGGTAATTTAAAATTAAAAAATAAAATACTAGAGATTAACAAGAAACTTAAAAATGCATTACCAACAATACCAAGCACTTTAGCTGATGAATTAGAATGTAATATATTTCTTAAAGCAAAAGATTTAGAAAGTTTTTCAAAATTAAGAGATTTAAAGGATAATTTCTAGTTAATAAGCTTGACTAAAGAAATGCCCTGACTATATTGCCTGATAAAAAAATCTATTTTATGTCATACGCAGTTATACAATCAGGTGGTAAACAATATAAAGTGAAGTCTGGTGAAATTTTAAAAATTGAAAAATTACCAAATTCAAAATCCGACACTAAAATTGAGTTCAATGATATATTGGCATATGGTGATAATAAAATAATAGAAATTGGTTCGCCAACAATTCAAGGTGCCAAAGTTGAGGCAAACCTAATAAAAAACAGCAAAAATAGAACTGTACTTATTTTTAAAAAGAGAAGAAGACAAAACTCAAGAAGAAAAAATGGTCATAGACAAGAATATTCTATGATTAGAATAAATAAGATTTTTTCAAAAGATGGTAAGATTTTATCTGAAGCTGAGAAGATTTCCAAACCAACAAAAAAAGATTCTGAAAAAAAGGAATTAGGTAAATAAAGGAATAAAATATGGCTACGAAAAAAGCTGGTGGATCATCAAGGAACGGTAGAGATAGCGCCGGTAGAAGACTTGGTGTAAAAAAATATGGTGGTCAAAATGTTATTCCTGGCAACATAATTGTTAGACAAAGAGGTACTAAGATATTTCCAGGAGAAAATGTGGGTATGGGTAAAGATCACTCAATTTTTTCAGTAATAAAAGGTAAAGTTGTTTTTAAAAAAACAAAATCCGATAGAACTTTTGTTTCAGTAAAACCCAATTAATATTACAACTCAAAATAGCGTTGTATTATGAAATTCTTAGATCAAGTAAAAATTTATATTAAAGCCGGCAATGGAGGTGATGGCTCTCCAAGTTTTAGAAGAGAAAAGTTTATCGAGTATGGCGGACCAGACGGTGGCGATGGTGGTAAAGGTGGTTCGGTAATTTTAAAAGCTGAGAGAAATTTAAATACTTTAATCGATTTTAGATATCAACAACATCATAAAGCAAAAAGAGGCAGCAATGGTGCTGGACAAAACCGGACTGGTAAAAGTGGAGATGATCTCATTCTCAAAGTTCCTTTAGGTACTCAGGTTTTTGAAGAAGATAATAAAACCTTAATTTTTGACTTTATAAAAATTGGAGAGGAGTTTGTGGCTGCTGCAGGTGGTAAAGGTGGATTAGGCAATACTAGATTCAAAAGTTCAACAAATAGAGCTCCAAGAAAATTTACTAAGGGTACTCGAGGTGAAGAATTTACTATATGGCTTCAATTAAAAACAATTGCAGATGTTGGAATAATAGGATTACCTAATGCTGGTAAATCAAGCTTACTAGCAGCTATTACTAATGCTAATCCTAAAATTGCAAATTATGAATTCACAACATTAAATCCTAATCTTGGTGTGGCAAGCTATGATGATAAAGAAGTAACAATTGCAGACATTCCCGGATTAGTAGAGGGGGCGCATAAGGGAACTGGTTTAGGGATACAATTTTTAAAACATATAGAGAGGTGTAAATCTCTTTTACACATGATCGATATCACAAACGATGATATAAAAAAAAGTTACAACCAGGTAAAAAAAGAATTAAAGAGCTATAGTTCTAAACTTGCAAAAAAAAGAGAGCTTATTGTTTTAAATAAAACTGATTTAATTGATGATAAAGAAATGAAAAAAATTGAGAAAAATTTAAAAAAAATCACTAAGTCAGAAATTATCACAATTTCAACAATAAAGAAAAAATACATTTCCAAAATTAAAGCAAAATTAGTTGGTTATGCATCTTAAAAATTCAAAAATTATAGTAATAAAAATTGGATCATCACTGATTGTGGATAGTAAAAAAAAAATAAGAAAAAAATGGCTATCTTCTTTTGCTAAAGATATTCAAAAACTAAAATCTAAAAATAAAAAGATTATCATTGTAAGTTCTGGAGCAATTGCACTTGGATGTAAAAAGATGAATTATAATAAATCAAATTTAAAACTTGATAAAAGTCAAGCAATAGCCTCTGTAGGTCAAATTGAACTTATGAATTTATTTTCTCAAACTTTTTCAAAATTAAAGATTAATATTTCACAAATTTTGCTAACTTTGGATGATACCGAGGAGAGAAGAAGATCAATAAATGCTAAAAGGACATTTGAGAACTTATTTAAGTTAGATTATATACCCATCGTTAATGAAAATGATACAATTGCAACGTCAGAAATAAAATATGGTGATAATGATAGACTTGCATCTCGTGTTGCACAGATAACTAATGCTGATACTTTAATATTATTATCCGATGTAGATGGTCTTTTTACAAAAAATCCAAAATTATTTAAAGACGCAAAATTAATAAAAAAAGTGAATAATCTAGACAAAGATATGAAAAAAATTTACATAAAAGGGGTAACAGAGTTTGGTAAGGGTGGAATGAATACCAAAATTGAAGCTGCTAAGATTTGTAATTTAGCAGGATGTAATATGATTATTGCAAACGGATTATATTTAAATCCAATACAACAAATTGAAAAAAAGAATATTTGCACTTTATTTGAGTCAAGAATATCTAAATTACATGCACGAAAAAAATGGATAATAAGTTCTGTTTCACCAAAAGGAACTCTTGTCATAGATGATGGCGCTAAAAAAGCACTAGTTGGTGGTAAAAGTTTATTAGCAGCAGGGATTGTTAATTTATCAGGGAAATTTAACAAAGGTGATCATATAAAGATTCTAGATACTAAAAATAAAGAATTTGCGAGAGGTCTAAGCTCTTTTTCATCTGAAGAAATAAATAAGATAATGGGTTGTCACTCAAATGAGATTGAAAAAAAACTTGGATACATAACAAAATCTGAAGTTGTTCATAAAGATGATATGGTTGAGGTTTAATGCAAAAGTTACTAATTGATATCGGAAAAAAATCAAAAAAAGCTACTAATAAAAGGTTAAGTACAAAAAAAAAGGACGAAGTTCTAAAAGATTATCGTCTTCTAATCTTAAAGAACAAAAAATTAATAATTAATGAAAATAAAAAAGATATTGAGCATGCCTACAAAAAAGGTGTTAAAAATAATTTAATCCAAAGATTAATATTAAATGACAAAAAAATAATTGCGATAACCAATTCTATAAAGAAAATTATTAGTTTAAGGGATCCTACAAATGTCATTTTAGAAAAATGGAAAAGGCCAAATGGTTTAATAATATCAAAAGTATCTATACCTATTGGTGTAATTGGCGTTATATACGAAAGTAGACCCAATGTTACAGCAGATGTTGCATCGTTATGTTTTAAGTCTGGGAATGCCGTCATTTTAAAAGGTGGATCTGAAGCTTATTATTCTAATCTTATTCTCACAAAATTCTTTAGAAAATCACTAAAAAAAAATAATGTTGATGAAAATTTTGTTCAGTTTTTAAAACTTAAAAAAAGAAGTGTTGTTGATTTTCTTCTACAAAAAATGAGTAAATTTATTGATGTAATAATTCCAAGAGGTGGGAAAGGTTTAGTTAAGAAAGTACAGGATTTGTCATCTGTTCCAACAATCGGTCATTTAGAAGGTGTTTGTCATTCTTATGTAGATAAAAATGCCAATCCTAAGATTGCAAATAAAATAGTTCAAAATGCTAAAATGAGGAATACCGCAATATGTGGAGCAACCGAAACAATTCTTTTACACGAAAAAATAATCAAGAAATTTGGAAATAAAATTTTAAAAAATTTAGAAGAAAATGGATGTAAAATTATTGGTGATAATAAGATAAAAAAACTTTATGATAAAAAAATTCAGAAAGCTTCGATAAAAGATTGGTCAAAAGAATATTTGTCACCTGTTGTATCTGTGAAATCAGTAAAAAATATAGATGAGGCTATAGCGCATATTAACAAATACGGAACCATGCATACAGATTGTATTATTACTCAAAACAAAAAAGCAGCAAAAAAATTTTTAAATGAGGTAAAAAGCTCAATAGCTATGCACAATACTTCAACACAATTTGCAGATGGAGGTGAATTTGGGTTTGGTGGTGAGGTAGGAATCTCAACCAACACACTTCCACCTAGAGGTCCCGTAGGACTTAATCAACTTATTTCCTATAAATATCAAGTCACTAGCAAAGGCCAAGTAAGGAAGTAATTTGAATTTGAAAAAAAAAAGAATTGGAATTTTAGGTGGTTCATTTGATCCTGCTCACAATGGTCATCTAGCTATATCTAAAGAAGCAGCAAAAAGATTTAAACTTGAAAAGATTATATGGGCCATTACAAAAAAAAATCCTTTTAAAAAAAAAAGTTCTTTAAGCCTGCAATCTAGAATTAAAGGATGTAAAAAAATTATTAAAAAAAATAAATTTATTGAAGTCAAATTTTATGAAAATGAAATTAAATCAAATAAAACAATAAATCTAATAAATTACTTCAACAAAAATAAAAAAAATGAAATTTTTTTCTTAATGGGTGCAGATAATTTAGTTAATTTCCATAAATGGTATAAATGGAAACAGATTTCAGAAAAATGTAATATTTTAGTTTTTGATAGATATGGATATAAGAAAAAATCATTAAATTCAAAGACATATAAAACCCTTAAAAGTGAGAAATTTAAATTTGTTTATTTTAATAAAGTCAATATTTCGTCTTCTCAATTAAGGAAAATTTGATAGTCTAAAGTTAATTAATGGATAAAATTTCAGATCTTAAAAATTCTATCATCAAAACATTAGATATTAACAAGGCTCAAGACATAATAAGCATAGATCTCAAAGACAAAAGTTCTATGGCTGATTTTATGATTATTGCGAGTGGCACTTCATCTAGGCATATCCAGTCTTTATCTGAACAAGTTTTGGAAAAATTTAAAGATAATGGCATAAAAAATTCAAAAATTGAAGGCGCGGATAGCAGTGAATGGAAATTAATTGATGGTATAGACTTAATTGTTCATATTTTTCACCCAGAAAAAAGAAAATTTTATGAACTTGAAAAAATGTGGTCTGAGCTAATACCTAAAGAAAAATTAATTATCTAATGAAAAAAGTATTAACATTATTTTTATTTTGTTTTCTATTTCAGCATGTCAATTCAGCTGAAAATGATATTTACAAAAAAATTGATTTATTTGGAGAAGTGCTTGAAAAGATCAATAAAGAATATGTAGATGAAATTAATCAATCTGAGAGTATGGATTCTGCGATCAATGGCCTTCTACAATCTCTTGACCCTTACTCGGCATACATGTCTCCAGAAATATTTAATGAGATGCAGACTGAGACCAGTGGTGAATTTGGGGGTCTTGGTATTGAGGTGAGTATGGAGTCAGGTGTTGTAAAAGTCATTTCTCCTATAGATGACACGCCAGCATCTAGAGCAGGGATTAAAGCAGGCGACTATATTGTTAAAATTAATGATGTTCAAGTTCAGGGCAAATCTCTCAGCGAAGCTGTTGATTTAATGAGGGGGCCAGTTGGATCAGGAATTGAACTCACAATTCGAAGACGTGGGGAGAGAAAAGCTCTTATATTTAATGTTGTAAGAGAGATTATACAAATTCAATCCGTTAAAGCTGACATTTTAGAAAAAAGTATAGGTTATTTAAGACTAACCTCGTTTAATGAAAATAGTGGCAAACAAATAGAGAGAGAAATTAAAAAATTAGAAAAAAATAAAGATGTTAATTCATACATTTTAGATTTAAGAAACAATCCTGGCGGACTACTTTCTCAAGCAATAAAAATCTCCGACTTTTTTTTAGATAATGGAGAGATCGTATCCACAAAAAGTAGAAAACCTTCCGAAAATAGAAAATGGTTTGCAAAAAAAGGTGACCTTACAAATGGAAAAGTCTTGATTGTTCTTATTAACTATGGATCGGCTTCGGCATCAGAAATAGTTGCGGGTGCTCTTAAAGATCACAAAAGAGCAATTTTATTAGGTGAAAATAGTTATGGTAAAGGGTCAGTACAATCTATCATCCCCCTTAAAAATGATGGAGCAATTAGGCTCACAGTAGCTAAATATTATCTTCCTTCCGGAAAATCTATTTCTGAAGTTGGTGTATCTCCAGATATAGAAATTGATGAGGAAGATGATGATTTCAGAATCAAAACTGAAACCGACAATCAGTTAGAATACGCCATTAAACTTCTCAAAGGCTAATATGGAAGAAAAATTCAGAAATCTGCCACTTAGAAGTGGAGTGGGAATTGTTGTCCTTAACAAGGAGAATAAAGTTTTTGTAGCAAAACGAATAGATAATCCAAAAAATTTTTGGCAAATGCCACAAGGTGGAGTAGATGAAGGAGAAGATTTTTTAGCTGCTGCATATAGAGAATTAGAGGAGGAAACTAGTATCAAGAATGTAGAACTTATAAGAGAAATTGAAGGCACGATTACCTATGAGCTACCAAAAAATTTATTGGGCATTATTTGGAAAGGTAAATATAAGGGTCAAAAACAAAAATGGTTTTTGATGAGATACCTCGGTAAAGATGAAGATATTAATATTAAAACAAATAAACCAGAATTTTTAGAATGGAAATGGATTGAATTAGATAGAATAACTGAAGTAGTGGTGGATTTCAAACATCATGTATACAAAGAACTTAAAGAAAAAATAAAAACAATAATTAATTGATAGACTTTAAAGTTTCAACTTTTTGATCAGCCAAATATTTCAATTGATCACTAATTTCAGGTTTATTAGACTCGTTCTCTGCATTTTTTAGTAATTCCTGTAATTCATTTTTCTCAATATCTTTTAAATTTAAGATGTAGCTAGTTAAAATAGATAAAGTATTATTTTTAAATTCAATAATCCCATCCTCAACATAATACTTTTCTTCGCCAGATTTTGCTTGAATGGTAACAATACCTGGTTTTAAAAATGAAATTATAGAAATATGATCTTTTAATATCCCCATTTCTCCTTCAAATGCAGGGACAACTACCTCACTAACATCCTCTTTTGATAAGAAAGATTTTTCAGGATTAACTATTTCTATTTTAAATTCATCACTCATTAAGCCGCTGCATCTTTAGACATTTTTTCAGCTTTTTCGATTGCTTCTTCAATGGTTCCAACCATATAAAATGCTGCTTCTGGAAGATGATCATATTCACCTTTGCAGATTGCATCAAAACCCTTAATTGTGGACTCTAAATCAACTAGTTTTCCTGGTGATCCTGTAAATACCTCAGCCACAAAGAAAGGTTGAGATAAAAACCTTTGAATTTTTCTAGCTCTTGCTACGACTAGTTTATCTTCCTCTGATAATTCATCCATACCTAAGATAGCTATAATATCTTGCAATGATTTATATGTTTGTAATATTTTTTGCACCTCACGAGCTACTCGATAATGCTCATCACCAACAATTCTAGGATCAAGAATTCTTGAAGTAGAGTCTAATGGGTCAACTGCAGGATAAATACCTATTTCAGCTATTTGTCTTGAAAGTACAGTCGTTGCATCTAAATGAGCAAATGAAGTTGCTGGCGCGGGATCAGTCAAATCATCAGCAGGTACATAAATTGCCTGTACTGATGTAATAGAGCCTTTATTTGTTGTAGTAATTCTCTCTTGTAAATTTCCCATATCAGTAGCTAATGTTGGTTGATATCCCACTGCAGATGGTATCCTTCCTAATAATGCTGATACCTCAGAGCCTGCTTGAGTAAACCTAAATATATTATCAACGAAAAAAAGAACATCCTGTCCTTCCTGATCTCTAAAATATTCTGCTACAGTTAATCCTGTAAGTGCCACTCTTGCTCTTGCTCCTGGAGGTTCATTCATTTGTCCATAAACCAAAGCAGCTTTAGATCCAGGTCCTTCAGATTTTATTACCCCTGACTCCATCATTTCATGATAAAGATCATTTCCTTCTCTAGTTCTTTCACCTACGCCCGCAAAAACTGAAAAGCCACCATGGGCTTTAGCAACATTGTTTATCAATTCCATGATTAAAACAGTTTTTCCAACACCCGCACCACCAAACAAACCTATCTTTCCTCCTTTTGCATATGGAGCTAAAAGATCAATAACTTTGATACCAGTTACAAGTATTTCTGTTTCTGTTGATTGATCGTTAAATTCTGGAGCTGGTCTATGGATTGGCCAATTTTCTTTTGTTTTTACTTCTCCTCTTTCGTCTATAGGCTCTCCAACAACATTTATAATTCTTCCTAAAGTTTCAGGTCCTACTGGTACTTTAATTGGAGCATTTGTATTTATTACCTCATCACCTCTTTTTAGTCCTTCGGTAGCGTCCATTGCAATTGTTCTGGCAGTAGACTCTCCTAAGTGTTGAGCTACTTCAAGCACTAATCTATTATTTCCATTTTTACATTCTAAAGCTGTTAATATCTCTGGTAAATCACCTTCAAACTTTACATCAACAACTGCTCCTATAACTTGTGTTATTATTCCCTTGCTCATAATTATAAACTTTCCGCTCCTGAAATTATCTCTATTAGTTCTTTTGTAATTGCTGCCTGACGACTTCTATTATATTCAATAGTAAGTTTATCAACCATTTCACCAGCGTTTCGAGTTGCATTATCCATTGCGCTCATTCTTGCACCCTGCTCGCTAGCTGAATTTTCTAACATTGCTTTAAATATTTGCGTCGAAATATTTTTTGGTAATAAATTACTTAAAATTTCATCCTCATCTGGTTCAAATTCGTAGTTATCTTCTGAATTATTTTGGTCATCACTTTTTGTGTTTAATGGGATGATTTGTTGAGCCTGAGGTATTTGGGTTATTACGTTTTTAAATTGATTGTAAAAAATGGTACAAATATCAAATTCTTCTTTTTGAAACTTTTCAATTATAATTTTTCCAACTTTTTCTGCATCAAAGTAATTTGCGTTTTTTGAATTTTTAAAAGAAATGTTCTCAATAATTTTATTTCCATATACTCTTTTTAACTGATCGTTACCTTTAGAACCAACTGTAATAATCTTCAATTCCTTACCCTCTTTATTCAATTTAGCAAAATAACTTTTAGCTTTTTTAATTATATTCGCATTAAAACCACCACATAAACCTCTATCTGACGTCAGCACAACACAAAGATGAACTTGTTCTTTCCCTGATCCAGATAGTAATTTTGGAGCTGTTTCTTTGTCAGAGATGCCACTAGATAAATTTAAAATTATATTATTCATTTTTTCAGAATATGGCCTTCCTTTTTCTGCACTATCTTGAGCCCTTTTTAGTTTAGCTGCAGCTACCATTTTCATAGCTTTTGTAATTTTTTGTGTAGATTTTACACTTGTTATTCTTTTTTTTAGATCGTCTAAACTAGCCATAAATAAATCAAGATTTAAAATTTTTCTTAAGATTAGTAATTACATCAATTAAGCTTTTTTCTGTTGCCTCTTCTAATTTACCTGAGCTCTGAATAGACTCGATTAATTCTGGTTTATCAGATTTAGATCTCTCAATGATCTTGTTTTCAAATTCAGCAATATCTTTTAAATCAATATCATCTAAATATCCTTTTACTCCACAAAATACAGATATAACCTGTTCAGCAACAGTCATTGGTGAGTATTGTTTCTGTTTTAATAACTCAGTTAATTTTGATCCTCTATTCAAAAGCTGTTGAGTTGAGGCATCTAAATCTGATCCAAATTGAGCAAAAGCTGCCATTTCTCTATATTGTGCTAATTCGAGTTTCATTGATCCTGATACTTTTTTCATAGCTTTTGTTTGCGCAGCTGATCCAACCCTAGAAACAGAGAGACCAACATTAATTGCTGGTCTTATACCTTGGTTAAATAACTCAGTTTCTAAGAAAATTTGTCCATCAGTAATTGAAATTACATTAGTTGGAATATAAGCAGAAACGTCTCCACCTTGAGTTTCAATGATCGGAAGAGCTGTTAACGAACCTCCACCGTGGTCATCACTTAATTTAGCAGCCCTTTCCAATAATCTACTATGAAGATAAAATACATCACCAGGGTATGCTTCTCTACCTGGTGGTCTTCTTAAGATCAGTGACATTTGTCGGTAAGCAACCGCTTGCTTAGATAAATCATCATAAATAATCAGAGCATGCATTCCATTATCTCTAAAATATTCTCCCATTGCACATCCAGTGTAAGGAGCTAAAAATTGAAGCGGAGCTGAGTCAGATGCTGTTGCCGCGACTATAGTTGTATATTCCATCGCTCCAGCTTCTTCTAAAGTTTTTTGAATTTGTCTTACAGTTGATCGTTTTTGACCAACGGCAACATAAATACAATAAAGTTTTTGTTTTTCATCACCCGACTCATTAATTTTTTTTTGATTGATAATTGTATCAACTGCTACAGCAGTTTTTCCTGTCTGACGATCTCCAATAATTAACTCACGTTGACCTCTTCCAATTGGTACAAGACTATCAATTGATTTTAGACCTGTTTGCATTGGTTCGCTAACAGATTGTCTTGGAATTATTCCTGGTGCCTTAACTTCAACTCTACTTTTTTTAATACCTTTGTCCAAAGCACCTTTCCCATCAATTGGATTTCCTAATCCATCTACTACTCTACCTAACAACTCTTTTCCAACAGGGGTGTCTACAATACTTCCAGTTCTTTTTACAACATCACCTTCTTTAATATTCCGGTCGTCACCAAAAATTACAACTCCAACATTTTCACTTTCTAGATTTAATGCCATTCCTTTCGATCCATCAGAAAATTCAACCATTTCTCCTGCTTGAACATTATCAAGACCATAAATTCTTGCTATACCATCACCTACAGACAATACCTGTCCTACCTCAGAAATTTCTGCTTTTTCTCCAAAATTTTTAATTTGTTCTTTTAATATTTTTGTAACTTCTGAAGGATTTATTTCCATTTATGCCTCTATCATTCTATTTTCAATTTGTTGCAATTTACTTTTTATTGATGTATCAATCATTGTACTCCCCACTTGAACGACCAAACCTCCAATTAAACTTTCGTCTTGTATATAGTTTAATTTTATTTGAGATTTGAAATTATTTGATAATTCATCTGTAATTTTTTTAATCTCCTCTTGATTTAGTAATTTTGCAGATTTAATTTCCGCTTTCAATTCGCCCCTTTTTTCAGAACATATTTCAATAAATGTTTTTAAAATTTGCTCTAGATAAAAAAATCTTCTTTTTAAGACCAAAAAATTTACAAAATTTTTAAAAAGAGTTTCTAACTTAAAATTATCTGAAATTTTATTAATTACACTAGTCAAAACCTCTCTGTTTAATGTAGGATCCTTTATAAAATTTTTAAAATCTTTATTATTTGAAATTAAATTTAAAAAAGCTTTTGCATTTATTTCTACATTAACCAATGAGTTAGTATCTTTCGCTAACTCATACAAAGCTAAAGAATATCTATTAGCTGAAGTATCTGAAAATCCTTTATTTTTACTCAATTTTTACCCTTTAAATGAATATGATTAATTTAAAATCACGATTTAATTAGCACATGCCTTTATAGTCTTCAAGTAACACATTAGCTAAAAATTAGTTTTTTTAAGCGTTAATTAAAGCTAATTGGATCAACATCAACTGAAAGTTTTATTCCTGAGGCAAATTTATATTTTGGAATTATTGATGCTAAACTATTTTGTAATTGAAGAGTTTTAGCACCTCTTATAAGTAATCGCATACGATATTTGCTCTTTAATTTAAAAATAGGAGCACTTACTGGACCTAAAATTTTTCCATTAATATTATTAGAGATAAATAGTTTGAATTTCAAAGCTTCTTTTTCTAATTCATTTTCCTTATTACCTGTCAAAATCAAAGAGATAAACCTTTGAAATGGAGGTAAATTATTTTTTTTTCTAATTTCTATTTCTTTATCAAGAAAAATTTCTGGATTTTTATTTGTAATATCATCAATCAATTTTGTATTAAAATTATAAGTTTGAAAATAAATAGTAGACGGACTTCCTGTTCTTCCAGCTCTACCTGATAACTGATGATATAATTGTAAATTTTTCTCTGCACTTCTCAAGTCGTGGCCCATTAGTGATAAATCGATATCAACTACAACAATACAATTCAAATTTGGAAAATGAAAACCTTTGGAAATTAATTGTGTTCCAACTATAATTTCTATTTCATTATTCATTATTTTTTCTAATTTTTCTTTTGAACTTTTTTTATTCATTGTATCACTCGAAAAAATTTCAATTTTTTTCGATGGAAAACTTTTTTTTATTTCCTCTGAGATTCTTTCCACACCAGGTCCACAAAATATAAAATCACAAAATCCTTCTTTAGAACATTCTCTATTCAAAAAACTTTTAAATCCACAATAATGGCATAACAAATTATTTTTATTTTTATGATAAACTAAATTTATTGAGCAATTTGGACATGGAAAATTATTGAAACATTTTTTACACAAAACACTTGGGGAAAATCCTCTTCTATTTAGAAAAAATAAAACTTGATCATTCTTATTTAGGTGGAAATTTACTTTTTGAATTATCTCTTTAGAAAGCCAGGATTGTTTATCCATTTTAACATTATTCAAATTAATTATTTCATAATTGGGTAAAGAAGCATTTTGATATCTTCTAACAAGTTTTGAAGAGGTGTACTTTTTTTTCCTTATATTTTCGTATGTTTCTATTGATGGAACAGAAGTGATTAAATTTATTGGAATATTTTCAAATGATGCTCTAGAGATAGCCATATCTCGAGCATTAAATATTATCCCTTCATCTTGTTTGTAAGATTGATCATGCTCTTCATCAACTATTATTAATCCTAAATTTTTAAATGGTAAAAATAAAGATGATCTAGCTCCAATGACAACACTAATTTTTCCATTCGTTAAGCCACTCCAAATAATTTCTTTATTTTTTTTTGATATACCAGAATGCCAAATTGCTGCTTTGAAACCAAAAAATTCAAAAAATTTTTTTTCAAATTGATTGGTCAAACCAATCTCTGGCAACATTATTAATCCTTGATAACCTTTTTGCAAGATATGCTTTAAAGCTTCAAAGTAGACAATGGTTTTACCTGAGCCAGTTGTTCCTTGTAAAACATGAACATTGAACTTTTTGTTCATATCATTTATTTCTGAGAGAGACTTTTTTTGTTCTGAATTTAATTGAAAAGAATTTTTGTTTAACTTATAAAAGAACTCATCATAAAACTTCTTATCTAATATTGCTACTGGTTTTCCACTTAGTAGGGCTAATTTGAGCGCCATTCCTTTTGGTACAATGTTATATTCTGAAAACCAGTTTAAAAAATCTAATGTTTTTTTTTTTAATCGTGGAATTTCTAATTTTCTAATTATTTTTTTCGTTTTATAATTTTTATTGTTATCGTTTTCAAAATAATCCCACACAACGCCTATTTTTTTTGATTTTCCAAAAGGGACTTCAACAAAATCACCAATTTTCAAATTTAATTTACTCTCGTAGGTAAAAGGATAATTAAATATATTTGGTATAAGAATCGGAAACTTCATACCCTAGTATATAACAATCTATAAAGTTTTTTTATTTATTACCTAATCTTATTCAATTATTATCAATTATGAACAAACTATATATTAAAATTCATCTATTTCTTTTTTAACAAATCCTTCAAAAATTTGGGTGTTATGCTCACAATAAAGAAATGCAAAAGTTTTTTTTGAAAAAAAAACTTATTTTTATTAAAAAAACTATCTCTTTCTTGAAAAAAATACCACTTCTTAAACTCTTTAAAACTCATTTTTCGATGTCTATCACTAAAATTTTCTCCATGTATGCGAATAGATAACAATGGTTTTTGTATTACATGCGCTTCCTCTATTTTAGATATTTTCATTACCGCATCATAATCACCAATAATATTAAATTCTTTGTTAAAAAAATTTATCTTTTCAAGTAAATCTTTACTTACTATTAGACCACTAATTGCTACCTGATAATTTTTAGATAAAAAATCGTATATTTTTCCATTGGGTAACTCGTTTTCATAATTAATTTTAAATTTATCACTTTTTTGAAAAAAATAGTGAAATTTGGAATATGAAAATTTAAATTGCTTATTTAAAAAAAAACTTTCTCTTTCTGAGAGAAAATCATCATACCACCAATCGTCGCAATCTAAGAAAGCAATAAACTCTCCATTACATTTTCTACAGGCTAAATTTCTTGCTTCGTAAAGTGACGTAAATTTTTCAGAATAAAAATATTTAAATCTTGGTTCATTAAAACTATCAAATATTGCTTTGCTATTATCAGTAGATTGGTTATCCCAGAAAATTAATTCCCAATTGGTATAATTTTGTTTTTGAATACTCTCTAATGTTTGTTTAAGATATTTTTCACCATTATAACAATTTACAATTATACTTATTAGCTTTGACATTTAAATTTTTTTGAATTTCCAAACATTTTTTTACTTTTTAAATCCTAACATCTGAAGTAGGTGCTATCTTTTCTAAGAATGTATAGCCCTTTTTTCTACTGATAAAGCTGCCTCTTTAACGGCTTCAGAGAATGTTGGATGAGCATGACATGTACGCGCTATATCTTCTGAACTTGCTCCAAACTCCATCGCAACTCCAATCTCAGCAATTAATTCACCAGCGTGAGGGCCTATTAAGTGTGCTCCAAGTACTTTGTCAGTTTTTTCATCAGCAAGAATTTTTACAAAACCCTCTGTATCATCAATGGCTTTTGCTCTTGAGTTTGCCATAAATGAAAATTTTCCAATTTTATAATTAATTTTAAGATCTTTTAATTGTTCTTCTGTTTTTCCAATAGAGGCAACTTCGGGACTTGTATAAATCACACCAGGAATAGTGTCATAGTTAACATGACCTGATTGACCTGCTATATTTTCTGCAACTGCAATTCCCTCATCCTCGGCTTTGTGAGCTAACATGGGACCACTTATTACATCTCCTATCGCATAAATATTATTTTGACTAGTTTTAAAATTTTTGTCTGTTTTTACTCTCTTTTTTTCATCTAATTCCACACCAATTTTTTGAAGATTTAGTCCCTCTGTATTTGGCTTTCGACCAACAGATATTAATACTACATCACATTCAAAATCTTTTTTGGTACCATTTTCGTTTAAAGTTGAAACAATTGCATTATTGTTATTCTTTTTAATTTTCTCTACTTTATGCTGCATATGAAAATTGATACCTTGTTTTTTTAAAATTTTCATAAACTCACTAGAAATCTCTTTATCCATACCTGGTGTAATATGATCTAAAAACTCAACTACATGAACTTCTGAACCAAGTCTAGACCATACAGACCCCATCTCTAAACCTATGTATCCTCCACCAACCACAACCATTTTTTTGGGGACTTGTTCTAACTTAAGTGCTCCAGTGGATGAAACAATTACTTTTTCATCAATTTCAATGCCTGGTAATGATACTGGAACTGAACCAGTTGCAATTATAGTATTTTCAGTTTGTATAATTGTCTCTTTACTATTGTTATCTTTGATTACAATATCATTTTTAGATTTAAAACTTCCAGTGCCTTTAAAATATGTGACTTTATTTTTTTTAAGAAGGAATTCTACTCCTTTGGTCAAAATCGTAACTGCTTTATCCTTATTCTTCATCATTTTTGACAAGTTTAATTTTACCTCACCAATTTCAATTCCTTTATTTGATAGACTTTGTGCGTTATGAAACTCCTCAGATAAATTTAATAAACTTTTAGAAGGTATGCATCCAACATTCAAACAAGTACCACCCAGTGAACCCCTAGACTCTATACATGCAGTTTTAAGGCCTAATTGTGCCAATCTTATTGCACAAACATAACCTCCAGGTCCTCCGCCAATTACTACTGCTTGAAATTTATCTGTCATTTAAATATCTAAAAATAGCCTTCTTGGTTCCTCTAAATTTTCTTTTATCATTTTTAAAAAAGAAACAGACTCTTTACCATCAACAATTCTATGGTCGTATGATAACGCTAAATACATTATAGGTCTGATCTTAATTTCTCCATCAACTACGATAGGTCTATCAACTATATTGTGCATACCTAAGACACCTGATTGTGGAAGATTAAGAATAGGGGTTGAAAGCATTGAACCATAAACACCGCCATTACTGATGGTGAAAGTTCCCCCTTGAAGATCTTCAATTGTCAGTTTTCCATTTTTTGCTTTTTCAGATATTTCTTTAATATTTTTTTCAATATCTGCAAAAGATAATTCATCTGCATTTTTTAGGACTGGAACGACCAATCCTTTTTCAGTGCCAACTGCAAAACTAATATTATAATAATTTTTATAAACAATTGTATCACCTTCAATTTCAGCGTTTATCGCTGGGAAATTTTTTAATGCTACTATGCTTGCTTTAACAAAAAAAGACATAAAACCTAATTTTACACCATAGCGATTTTGAAAATCATCTTGATTTTCTTTTCTCATCATCATTACATTTGACATATCAACTTCATTAAATGTTGTCAGTAGAGCTGCATTATCCTGTGCTTGTTTTAATCTTTTAGCAATGGTTTGTCTTAACCTGGTCATTTTAATTCTTTCTTCTTGACCATATTTTATTTTTCTTTCAGATGGAGGAGGATTGACGCCCATTAAATTTATTAGATCACCTTTTAAAACTCTGCCATCTTTTCCTGAACCTTTGACAGAACTGATATCTATTTTATTTTCAGTCACGATTTTTCTTACTGCTGGGGACAAAGTTTCATCGATTTTTATTTCAGCTTCTACTTTTGAAGGTTCTACCTCTTTAGTAAGAACTAATGGTTTCTCCTCTTCAACATTATCTTGAAAAACTTCCATCTCCTCATCTTTATTATCTTCATCTATCAAATTTTCCTTATCAACTTTTACAGTGGGTTGTATCTTTTTAATTTCCTGATTTTCTTTAGATTTAGTCTCACTCTCGGAGACTGATCCTAAATCAGCACCAACTTCAACGACCGATCCATTTTTTGAATTTATTTTTGTAAGAACACCAGATACTGGAGAAGGAACCTCTAAATTTACTTTGTCAGTTTCTAGTTCAACAAGTGGTTCATCAGCTTCAACAGGGTCACCTTCATTTTTTAACCACTTAGAGACAGTAGCCTCTGTGATACTTTCCCCAAGAACTGGAACTAATATCTTTTCACTCATCAATATTTATTCAAAAACTTTCTTTATAATTTCTTGTTGTTGAGAAACATGTCTCTTGGCATATCCTGTTGCAGGTGATGCATCTGGACTTCTTCCAATATAAGAAATCATATTATTTTTAGCCTTTATATTATCTAATGTCCATTGGATATAATCTCTGACTGAAAACCAAGCACCCATATTTTTAGGTTCTTCTTGACACCAATAAAATTTTGCATTTTTTGCATATGGTTTGAGCTCATTAGCAAGTGCTTTTGCAGGAAAAGGGTAGAGTTGTTCAATCCTATATAACACTACGTTGTTTCTTTTTATTTTTTCTCTTGCTTCAAGTAAATCAAAGTAAACTTTTCCAGAACAAAGAATCACTTTTTCAATTTTTTTCGGTTTTTTTAGTTTAATAAATCCTTTTACTTTTGGATCAATAGCATGATCCCATAAAACTCTATGAAATGAATTTTTTTTACTAAAATCATCCAAATTAGAAACACAATGTTTATGACGTAATAAAGATTTAGGTGTCATAATAATTAATGGTTTTCTAAAGTCTCTATGCATTTGTCTCCTTAAAGCATGGAAATAATTTGCAGGAGTTGTGCAATTCATGACTTGCATATTATCATTTGAACATAATTGTAAAAACCTTTCTAACCTAGCTGATGAATGTTCAGGTCCTTGACCCTCATATCCATGTGGTAACAACATTACTAAACCAGAGGCTCTTGACCATTTTCGTTCACCAGAAGCTATGAATTGATCAATAACTACTTGCGCACCATTAGCAAAATCTCCAAATTGAGCCTCCCAGATAGTAAGTGTATTAGGTTCCACCAAACTATATCCATATTCAAATCCTAGAACAGCTAATTCAGATAAAAAACTATCTACAATTTCAAAATTTTTTTGTTTATTAGAAATATTATTTAAAGGGATATATCTCGAATTATCTATTTGATTTCTTAAAACAGAATGTCTTTGACTAAATGTCCCTCTTCCTGAATCTTGACCTACAAGTCTTACTGGATAACCTTCCTCCAATAATGAACCAAAAGCTAACGACTCCGCAGTAGACCAATCTATGCCTTTACCATTAGAAACTGAAACTTTACGATTTTCTAAAATTTTTGTAATTGTTTTGTGAATGTTTATTTCAGTCGGTATTGTATTTATTTTATCAGAAATATTTCTTAATTTTTTAGTGTCAGAGCCTGTAACTCCTCTTTTGTCTTTTCCTCGCTCTGGTCTATATCTTGACCATGTTCCCTCAAACCACTCTATTTTTGGTTTATAATTTTTTGCATTTTTAAATTGGTCATCTAATAAATCCTTAAATTTTTTAATGGAATTATTTAAATAATCATTTGTAATTGATCCTTCGCTTACCAGTTTTTCACCATAAACTTTGATGGTTGAGGGATGAGATCTTATCTTTTTATACATTAAAGGCTGAGTGAATGAAGGTTCGTCTCCCTCATTATGTCCAAATCTTCTATAACAAATCAAATCAATGACAACGTCTCTATTAAATTTTAATCTAAAGTCTGTTGCAATTCTTGCTGCATAAACAACCGCCTCTGGATCATCACCATTCACATGAATAATCGGTGCCTCAACCATTTTTGCTATATCAGAAGGATATGGCGAAGATCTTGCAAATCTTGGGCTTGTTGTAAAACCTATTTGGTTATTTACTATAATATGAATTGTGCCACCTGTATTATGTCCTGGAAGACCAGACATTGCAAAACATTCAGCTACCACTCCTTGTCCAGCGAAGGCTGCATCTCCATGAATAAGAATCGGAATTACTTTTTTTCTCTCTTTATCTTTATGAAAAAATTGTTTTGCTCTAGTTTGACCTAAAACGATTGGATTGACTGCTTCTAAATGTGAAGGATTATCTGTCAAACTCACATGAACTGAATTTCCATCAAACTCTCTATTAGATGAAGCACCTAAATGATATTTAACATCTCCAGTATCATCTTTAGACTTTGAACTTATTTCTCCTGCAAACTCATTAAATATTCTTTTGTAAGATTTTTGAAGAACATTAGCTAATACATTTAGTCGACCTCTATGAGACATCCCAATTTTAACCTCTTTAACATTTGACTGACCACCAATTTTAATTATTTGTTCAAGCGCAGGAATTAAGCTTTCACCGCCATCAAGACCAAATCTTTTAGTCCCAACATATTTTGTATGAAGAAATTTTTCAAAACCCTCAGCTTGAATCAGTTTGTTAAGAATTGCCTCTTTACCATTTTGTGTAAAATTAAAATCATCTGCCTTTTCAACACGATCTCTAAACCATTTTCTTTCAGTGGGATTTGAAATATGCATATATTCATAACCTAAAGAACCGCAATACTTATCCTTTAAGAATTTTAATATGTCATTAATATTTGAGTATTGCTTATTAGTGACATTGTCTAAAAAAATTTTTTTTTGATAATCTTCTTTTTTAAATCCATAAGACTCTGGATGAAGTTCCTCTAAATAATCTGATTTTAACAATCCTAATGGATCAAGCTTTGCAATTAGATGACCTCTTTGTCTATATGATCTGATCATCGCAACGGCTTTAATTGAATTTGTGTTTGATTTAATTATATCATCATTATTTTGTTCTGTGATTTGACTTTCAAAATTTTCCTTTTTATTTATTGAAACTTTCTTAGAAGGACTCCACGAAGGACCATTGATTTCATTTACAATTATATCATCTTCATCTCCAACTTCTTTAAAATATTTTCTCCAGCTATCAGGTAATTCAGGATCATTATTTACAAATTTTAAGTACATTTCTTCGATGAAAGCGCTGTTAGATTTATTGAGAAAGGCTGTTTTTTTAAATTCTAAATTTTTAGAGGAAGACATTATGTTTAATCAATATAAACTGACTAAGAAATTTTTCAATCAGACAATTTATCGAACAGTGTTTTTCCAATTTTGGAGGGAGAATTTGCCATTGTTATTCCACAATCTTCCATCTTTTTAATCTTATCTTTAGCCCCACCTTTGCCCTCAGAAATGATCGCACCAGCATGGCCCATCCTACGACCTGGTGGTGCTGTTATACCCGCTATAAAGCCAACAATTGGTTTTTTTATTTTATGATTTTGAATAAAATCTGCTGCTTCTTCTTCAGCTGTACCTCCTATTTCTCCTATCATTAAAATAGACTCTGTTTCATCATCATTTAAAAATAAATCTAAACAATCAATAAAATTTGTGCCATTTATTGGATCTCCACCAATACCTATACAAGTGGATTGACCTAATCCATTTTCAGTAGTTTGAGCAACTGCTTCATAGGTTAAAGTCCCAGATCTAGAGACAATACCAACTGAACCTTTTTTGTGGATATTGCCTGGCATAATACCAATTTTACATTCATCAGGAGTTATTATTCCTGGACAATTAGGTCCAATTAATCTGGAATTTGATTTTAATAATTTCTGTTTGACTCTCAACATATCTTGAATTGGGATTCCTTCAGTAATGCAAACAATTAACTCGATTGATGCTTCTATTGCCTCAAGGATTGCTGCAGCAGCAAATTTTGCTGGTACGTATATCATCGTGGCGTTAGCACCCTCAGAGTTTTTAGCCTCTTTAACTGTGTTAAAAACTGGTAATCCTAAATGTTTCTGTCCTCCTTTTTTAGGAGTAACTCCACCAACTAATTTTGTTCCGTATTTAATTGCTTGCTCAGAGTGAAATGTTCCATGTGACCCCGTGAAACCCTGACAAATTAACCTAGTTTCTTTATTTACAAGAACTGACATTACTTTATAGCCTTAACAATTTTATTTGCTGCATCATCTAGATTTTCAGCAGAGATAAGTTTTAATCCAGAATTGTCTAATATAGTTTTTCCTTCTTTAAAATTTGTACCAGCTAATCTTACTACCAAAGGAACATTAATATCGATTTCTTTTGCTGCATCAACTACACCTTGAGCAAGAACATCACATCTCATAATGCCACCAAAAATATTGATTAAAATACCTTTAACATTTTTATCTGATAAAATTATTTTAAAGGCTGCAGAAACTTTCTCCTTTGACGCTCCTCCACCAACATCTAGAAAATTCGCTGGCTCTTCTCCGTATAACTTTATTATATCCATTGTAGCCATTGCTAAACCAGCTCCATTTACCATACAACCAATACTTCCATCTAATTTTATATAAGCTAAATCGTGTTTACTAGCTTCAATCTCTATAGGGTCTTCCTCATTTAGATCTCTAAGATTTAAAATCTCTGGATGTCTAAATAAAGCATTGCTGTCAAAATTAATTTTTGCATCTAGACAAACAATCTTTTTTTCTTTTGTTAAAATCAATGGATTAACTTCAACCATATTTGCGTCCGTTTTAACAAACATTTTATAAATAGATTTAATCAAAGAAATAGCCTCCATTTTTGAACTATCCTCTAGATCGAAAATTTTGATTATCTTTTCACACTCTGCATCAGAAATTTCTTCTGTAAAATCAACTTTGTTAGTCAAAATTTTGTCTGGGGATTTTGCTGCTACTTCTTCAATATCCATCCCTCCCTCATTGCTAGAAATAAATGCAATTTTAGATGTGGCTCTATCAATTAAACATGATAAATAAAATTCTTTCTCTATATTAGAGGAAGTTTCAACATAAAGTCTTTTTACTTCTCGACCTTCTGGCCCAGTTTGATGCGTGATTAATTTTTTCCCAAGAAGTTCATTGGCCGATTTTTCTAATTCATCTAAATTATTTAAGATTTTTACTCCTCCTGCTTTCCCTCTTCCACCTGCATGGATTTGTGCTTTTAAGACATATTTATCAGTTTTTAGTTTTTTACATTTTTCAATTAAATCTTTAACAGTAAAAGCAAAAACTCCCTCTGGGACAACTGCACCAAACTCTTTTAAGATTTGTTTAGCTTGGTGTTCGTGAATATTCATTTTTTAGCTAAATCAGGATCGATTTTAGAAGCCGCTTCCCATAGTTTTTTTACCGCTTCAACTGAATGTAAAAATTCAGACTTTTCTTTTTCATCTAAGTTAATTTCCTCAATTTTTTCAACTCCACTTTTTCCAATGATAATTGGCACACCAGCATAAATATCTTTTATTCCATACTCACCATTTAATTGAGCTGCACACGGAAGCATTTTTTTTTCATCATTGAGATAAGCTTTAGCCATTTCAATTCCCGAGGCTGCAGGTGCATAAAAGGCAGAACCTTTTTCTAAAAATTTTACTATTTCAGCTCCACCATCTCGAGTTCGTTGATTTATTTCTTCTAATCTTTCTTTTGAAATTTTTCCATCATTAACCAAATCTAATAAAGGTTTTCCAGATACTTTGGTAAATCTTGGAAGAGGAACCATTGTATCTCCATGTCCTCCCATAACCATCGCATCTATCTCTTTTACTGGTACATCAAATTCTAAAGATAAAAATAATTTGAATCTCGAACTATCTAAAATACCAGCCATTCCAACAACTTTGTTAGATGGTAAACCCGAAAATTTTTGGAATGCCATTACCATTACATCAAGTGGATTAGTTATACAAATTACAAAGGCATCAGGAGCATTTTCTTTTACTCCATTTGCAACTTGTTTAATTATCTTTAAATTAATACCTAATAAATCGTCTCTACTCATACCAGGTTTTCTCGGAACTCCAGCAGTAATTATTACTACATCTGATCCCTCAATATCTTTGTAATTATCAGTTCCAGAAAATTTCACATTAAATCCATCTACAGATGAGGACTGGGCAATATCCAAAGCTTTTCCTTTGGCAATTCCACTTGCTACATCGAATAAAACTACTTCATCAACCAATTCTTTTGTTCCTATTAAGTGAGCTAATGTTCCTCCAATTTGGCCTGCACCAATTAATGATATTTTACTATTTTTTTTTGTCATTTTTTTTATTTCATCGTAGGCATCACAAATTCTGCATTTGACCTGATGCCTGAAGGCCATCTTGAAGTTATTGTTTTTAATTTTGTATAAAATTTTATACCCTCCATACCATGCATTGCACTGTCTCCAAATAAAGATCTTTTCCATCCACCAAAACTGTGAAAGGCCATTGGTACAGGAATTGGTACATTAATGCCTACCATTCCAACTTGAATCTTGCTCGCAAAAGTTCTTCCAGCATCTCCATCTCTTGTGTAAATGCTCACCCCATTTCCATATTCATGATCATTTATTAACTTTGCTGCATCCTCAAAAGTTTTTACTCGAACTACAGATAACACTGGTCCAAATATTTCCTCTTTATAAATCCTCATTTCTTTTTTAACATGATCGAATAAACAGCCACCAATATAAAAACCATTTTCATATCCTTGTAATTTTAGGCTTCTTCCATCTACAACAAGCTTAGCTCCCTCTTTTACTCCTAAGTCTACATATCCTCTTACTTTTTCTAAATGCTCTTTTGTTACTAAAGGGCCCATTTCAGAATTTTTATCCATTCCTGGTCCTACTTTTAAGGCTTCTGCTTTTTTTGAAAGTCTTGAAACAAGTTCATCACCTATATCTCCAACTGCTACTGCAACTGATTGTGCCATACATCTTTCTCCTGCAGACCCATATGCAGCTCCCATTAAGCCATTCACTGCACCATCTAAATCACAATCAGGCATCACTACCAAATGATTTTTAGCACCTCCCAAAGCTTGAACTCTTTTTTCATTCTTGGCTGAATTTTCATAAATATATTTTGCAATTGGAGTAGAACCAACAAAACTAACTGCCTTTATATCTGGGTTTGTTAAAATTGCATCGACAGCTTCTTTATCTCCATTGATCACGTTAAAAACGCCATCCGGTAAACCTGCTTCTTTTAAAAGTTCAGCTAATTTAATGGAACAAGAGGGATCTTTTTCAGATGGCTTCAATATAAAAGTATTTCCACAAGCAATTGCAATTGGAAACATCCACATCGGTACCATTGCCGGAAAATTAAAAGGTGTAATACCCGCAACTACACCTAATGGCTGTCGCATAGACCAGCTATCAACATTTGTACCAACATTTTCTGAAAATTCACCTTTCAGCAAATGAGGAATACCACAAGCAAATTCAACAACTTCTAAGCCCCGAGTTAGTGAACCTTTTGCGTCCTCATAAACCTTTCCATGTTCATTCACAATTAGTTGTGTGAGTTCATCTGAATTTTTTTCAATAAGTTCCTTGAATTTAAACATGACTCTAGCTCTCACTAAAGAAGGTTTTACTGACCATTCTTGAAAAGCTTTTTTTGCTACTTCTACCGCACTATCCAAATCTTTTTTAGATGCGATTCTTACTTCTTTTTCTTGATCACCAGTTGCTGGATTAAAAACTTTACCCTTTTTATCTGATGTTCCGGGAATTATTTTTCCACCTACAAAATGTTCAATTAATTTCATGAATAGGACCTTTTAGATTAAAAATTGTTATTAGTCTATTGTTTAAATATTAGCTGTTGCTAACATTTTTTTTATTTCAGCAATTGCTTTTGCAGGATTCAAACCTTTTGGACAAGCGCTAGTACAGTTTAAAATTGTGTGACACCTATAAAGTTTAAGTTCATCTGCCACCTTTTTTAATCTTGAATTTCTCTCTTCATCTCTACTATCTATGATCCATCGATAGGCTTGTAAAAGTACTGCTGGTCCTAGATATTTATCACCATTCCACCAATAACTTGGGCAAGAAGTTGAACAACACGCACACATTATACATTCATATGCGCCATCTAGTTTAGCTCTATCTTCTTTAGATTGAAAAATTTCTTTAGTTTCTGACTTTGAATTTGATTTTAACCATGGCTCAATTGATTGATATTGTTTATATAAACCATCCAAGTCACCTATTAGATCTTTTTTGACCTTAAGGTGTGGTAATGGATAGATATTGATATCACCATTTATTTCTTTGTGAGGAGTAGTACAGGCAAGGCCATTTTTTCCATCCATATTCATCGCACACGAACCACAAACTCCATGAGCACAAGATCTTCTATAAGCCAAAGTTGGATCTATTTCATTTTTAATTTTATTTAAAATATCTAAAACTTTCGATGGACAATTATCCATATCAACTTCGTAGGTATCAATTCTAGGATTTTCCTCTGTGGACGGGTCCCATCTATAAACATTTACTTTTCGAAGATTTTTTGAACCAGTTTTATCCTTAAAATATTTACCTTTCTTTACTTTAGAGTTGTCAGGTAAACCTATTTGAGCCATCAATAAACTCTTTCCTGAGGTGGAAAATATTGCACTTCATTAGTTAATGTTGATTTGTGTACTTCTCTATAACTAATTTTTGTATCTTTTCCGTCACACCAGGCAAGAGTGTGTTGCATAAATTTATTATCATCTCTTTTTGGAAAGTCCTCTCTTGCATGTGCTCCTCGACTTTCTTTTCTGTTATAGGCTGAATCAACTGTCACTACAGCTTGTCTAATTAAATTATCAAATTCTAAAGTCTCAACTAAATCAGTGTTAAAAATTAAAGATTTATCTTTAACTGATAAAGAGTCTAGCCCGTCATAAGTTTTTCTTATTTCATTAACACCTTCTTTAAGAGTTTTTTCAGTTCTAAAAACAGCACATTTAGACTGCATAGTCTTCTGCATTGACAACCTTAGTTCAGCTGTTCCGATATCACCTTGTGAATTTCTTATCTTATCAAATCGATCTAAGCATTTTTGGGTTTCTGTTTCACTGATTTCCTCATGTGGAGTTCCTGGTTTTATTAGTTCTGCTGCACGTTTAGCGGCTGCTCTACCAAAAACAACTAAATCAATTAATGAGTTTGAACCAAGTCTGTTTGCGCCATGAACTGAAACACACGCTGCTTCACCTATTGCCATTAAACCTGGAACAGTTTTTTCTGAACCATTTACAGTTAATACTTCTGCTTTATAATTTGTTGGTATTCCACCCATATTATAATGCACTGTTGGAACAACCGGAATCGGTTCTTTAGTAACATCTACATTTGCAAATAATCTTGCAGCATCAGTTATACCAGGCAACCTACTTTCAATAATATCCTTATCTAAGTGACTTAAATTAAGATGCACATGATCTTGATCTTTTCCAACGCCCCTTCCTTCATTAATCTCAATTGACATTGATCTACTCACAACATCTCTTGATGCTAAATCTTTTGCTTTAGGGGCATATCTTTCCATAAATCTTTCACCCTTAGAATTAGTGAGATATCCTCCTTCACCTCTTGCGCCCTCTGTGATCAATGTGCCATGACCATAAATTCCTGTTGGATGAAACTGCACAAATTCCATATCTTGCAATGGTAAACCTGCTCTTAATACCATCGCATTACCATCACCCG
This sequence comes from uncultured Pelagibacteraceae bacterium, assembly GCA_902609685.1. Taxonomy (GTDB): domain Bacteria; phylum Pseudomonadota; class Alphaproteobacteria; order Pelagibacterales; family Pelagibacteraceae; genus Pelagibacter. Next base: position 104,890 of record CACLSR010000002.1, on the reverse strand, counting down.
TACAAGTATGGGCTGATGTTGCAGAATAATATACTTTTCCATAACCACCTGTTGCAATTATAACAGTGTGAGCTCTAAATCTATGAATAGTTCCATCATTTAAATTCCAAGCAATTAGACCTTTGCAGGCTCCATCTTTCATTAATAAATCTAATGCAAAATACTCAATAAAAAATTCTGTATTATGTTTTAAAGCTTGTCCATACAAAGTATGTAAAATTGCATGACCTGTTCTATCAGCGGCTGCACAAGTTCTTTGTACAATTCCGTTGCCGTAATTTTTAGTCATACCACCAAATGGTCTTTGATAAATTTTTCCATCTTCAGTTCTGCTAAATGGAACACCGTATTTTTCTAGCTCTATTACAGCCTTTGGTGCCTCCTTACAGAGATATTCAATACTATCCTGATCACCTAACCAATCAGCTCCTTTAACTGTATCGTACATATGCCAACGCCAATCATCCTCACCCATATTTCCTAAAGCAGCAGAAATACCACCTTGCGCTGCAGAGGTGTGACTTCTAGTTGGAAAGACTTTTGAAATACAAGCTGTTTTTAAACCAGCCTCACTTAAACCAACCGCGGCCCTTAGACCAGAACCACCTGCTCCCAAGACTACCACATCGTATTCATGATCGATTATTTTGTAAGAACTCATAAGTTAATTAATAATATAATTGTAATTAATGGAATTACCACAGCTGATACGTACAAAAAACCATTTGCGACATTTTTGATTTTATAATCTTTTATATAATCCTCAAAAACCTCACTAATACTTAATGCTGAAAAGAAATATGCAGTAATAATAAATAAGCTAAATAAAAACTTAGATAATGGATTCGTAAAAAATTCCAATACTTCTGAATAGCTCTGATCATAAATACTTATAAAACTTAGAATAAACCAGGCCATTAACGGAACTAATATTGCTCCACTAATTTTTAAAAAAATCCATTTTTTTGTTGCAGCAATCATTTCAAAATAAATTTTTTCCAATCAAATATAAAATTATAGTTAAAAAGATTGACCCTATGATTACTAAAAGACCAGTTATTTTAGTTGTCTTAAGTTCAAATCCATAACCTAAATCCATTATCAAATGTCTAATCTCACTTAAAATTTGAAAACAAAAAGACCAGGTCAAACCTAAAGTAATAAATTTTCCAATTTGAGAATTTAATAGTAAATTAACAGCCTCATAACTATTTTCACCTAATAATAATAAAGATGCCCACAAACAAATTAATGTAATCCCAATTATATTTATTATACCCGTAATTCTGTGTGAAATAGATACTAAAGACGAAATATGCCATTTATAAACTTGTATGTGAGGGGATAATGGTTTTTTATTTTCCATGGTAATTGTTTTTAATTACTGTTTCTGCAATTTCTACTGCATTCAAAGCCGCGCCTCTCAAAAGATTATCTGAAACGATCCATAAGTTTAATCCATTTTTAATTGTTTTATCTTCTCTTATTCTTGAAATAAAAGTTTCATCCATTCCCTCTGCTTCAATTGGAGTTGAATAACCGCCATCATTTCTTTCATCAATAACTTTACAACCTTCAAAATTATTCAAAGCATCTCTTACCTTTTCCAGAGTAAAAGGTTTTTCAAATTGTAAGTTGACTGACTCAGAATGAGAAACAGAGATTGGTAATCTCACACATGTTGCTGTTAAATCAATTTTGGTATCTAAAATTTTTTTAGTTTCGTTCATCATTTTTAACTCTTCCTTAGTATAACCATCATCTGCAAATTGATCGATATGAGGGATGGCATTAAAAGCTATTTGTTTTGTAAAATTTTTAGATGATACTTTTTTACCGTCTAAAACTAGTTTAGTTTGCTCAATAAGTTCATCCATGGGAGCTTTTCCACCTCCAGAAACTGATTGATAAGTAGACACAACAATTCTTTTGATAATAAATAGATCGTGTAAAGGTTTAAGAGCAATCACTAATTGAGCTGTTGAACAATTTGGATTTGCAATAATATTTTTTTTAATTTTTTTTAAATCATCTGAATTTACTTGTGGAACTATTAAAGGTACTTCTGGATCCATTCTAAAAAAACTAGAGTTATCAATTACCAAGCAATTTTTGGCTGCTCTTTTAGCAAATTTTTCAGAAATTTTTCCACCAGCTGCAAAAAAAGCAATATTAACTTTTGAGAAATCAAAATTTTCTAAATCAAGGACATCCATTTCCTTGCCTCTAAAACCAATTTTTTTTCCAACACTTTTTGAGGACGCAACTAAATATAAATTATCTATAGAAAATTCTTTTCTCTCCAAAATTTCCAATGTTTTCCTACCAACATTTCCTGTTGCTCCTACAATTGCAATATTCATGATCTAAGTTTTATACTAGATGAAAGGTAAATCGCAAACTTTAAGAGCTAAAGAATTTCCATCAATTTCTATTGTTCCAGACGAAGATGCTTTGCAATATGGTTCTTTTATCATTGCAATACCAATAACTTTTTTAAAATGAGGTGAGTAACAAGCAGATCTTAGTTCTCCAATTATATTTCCATCATTATTCTTGATGTTTAAAGAGCTAGTTAAAAGAATCTTGGTTAAATCTATCTGAACACCCATTAGCTTTCTATCAATCCCTTTTTCTTTAATTTTTTTAAGTTTATCTTTACCTAAAAAGTTTATATCGGTCTCTAAATTGATATATTTATCAAAACCACATTGAAATGGATTATCATTGTTATCAAAATCATTCCCATAAGAAAGTAAACCACTCTCAATTCTTTCGATTAAATTTGGACATCCAGGTCTAACATTGAATTCTTTACCGATTTCAAAAAGATGATCGTATAACTTCAAACCTGAGTCGGTGTTTTCAACATAAATTTCAAAACCACCTTGTTTTGACCAACCAGATCTGGCTATTAAATGTTTTGCCCCATTAAAAGTGAAATAATCAAATCCAAAAAATTTTAACTCTTTTATTTTTTCACCAAAAACTTTTTCCATTAAATCAAAAGATTTAGGACCTTGAACAGCTAAGATATCTACGATTGGTTCAAAAATTTTAACATCAAATTTATTTCCCGAAGCAAGACCTTTTGCAAAAAAAATTACATCAGAGTCAGCAATTGAAATCCACCATCTATCTTCAGCTAATTTTAAAATAACAGGATCATTTACCAAATTTCCATTTTCGTCGATTAAAGGGCAATAATAACATCTTCCTACTTTGGATTTCGATAAATCTCTACAAGTCATGAGTTGTACAAGTTTTGCAGAATCTTTGCCTGAAATTTCAACCTGTCTTTCTGCAGCTACATCCCAAATCTGAACATTCTTTTTTAAATGATCACAAGACTCTTCCAAGGAACCAAAAGCTGCTGGTAAAAGCATATGATTATAAACAGTATAAGCGGTAACACCTTGATTCTCTATTCTAGAAGTATAAGGTGTACTTCTAACTCTTCTTGATTTTGCTATCGGATAACTTTTCATTCAATTAAAAATTCTAAAATCTTTTCTCTCATTTCAAATGCTTTTTCAATCATTATCATATGACCACAACCTTTAATTATATGAATAGATGAGTTTTTTACTAAATTTGAAAATTTTTTCCCTGCATCTAAATTGATCATTTTATCTAACTCTCCTAAAATAAGTAATGTGGGAAGATCTAAAACTTTTGTTGCCTCTAACCCATTTGAGTAGTTATTACACGCATTTAAATCAACTGCTAAAATTTCACTAATATCTCTTGGGGACTGAATTATTTTTTCTACTGGATTACCACCAATAAATTTTTTTGAGCCTTCATAACCCCATTTCATCATTAATTTTACAGCATCAGAGTCACCATTATTTGCAAGTTCTATTAAATCAGGATGAACTGGCATTTTATTTGAGCCGCCAACTAAAACTATTTTAGTTAACCTGCTTTTATATTTAAAAGCATATTCAAGTATTTCTAAACATCCTTGAGAATGACCAACTAAAATCAAATTTTTTAATTGCAATTTTTTAAATACACTTTCTAGCCAATCAGCAATTTTTTCTATGGTATCTAAACATGGTCCATCTGAATTTCCATGACCAGGAAGATCGATAGACAATACATTGAAATTCTTATTCGAAAAAAATTGTTCAGTTAATGACCAAACTATGTGTGAAAGGCCACTTCCATGAAGAAATACTATTGTTTGTTTTTTTGGATCTATGCCTTGACCTGCATCAGATGCATGAATAGTTTTATTTTCTATTTCAAATATCAATCAATTACCTAAAATTTTTTTCTCAATTCAAATTTTTGAATTTTTCCTGTCGATGTTTTAGGTAGTTCACAAAAAACAACTTGTTTTGGCACTTTGAAACCTGCGAGGGTTTCTTTACAAAAACCAATTAATTCTTTCTCGGTTGTTGGTTTATCCTTTACCATCTCAATAAATGCACAAGGTACCTCTCCCCATTTTTCATCTGGTTTAGCTACAACGGCTGCAATAGATACTGAGGGATGTTTTGCAAGAGTATTTTCTATTTCTATAGAGGATATGTTTTCACCTCCAGAAATTATTATATCTTTAGACCTATCCTGGATTTTTACATATCCATCTGGATGCATGACAGCTAAGTCACCAGAATGAAACCAACCACCAGCCATTGCTTTATTTGTTGCATCCTTATCCTTAAAATAACCCTTCATGACTACATTTCCTTTAATCATTATTTCACCAATCGTCTTTCCATCTTTTGGAACTTCAGACATTGTTTCTGGATCCATCACAGCAATCCCTTCTGTATTTGGATATCTAACTCCTTGTCTTGCTTTAATTTCGTTCTGCTTTTCCTCATCGAAGTCATTCCAAGCATCATTCCACGCACATTGAGTTACATGTCCATAAGTTTCAGTTAATCCATAAACATGCATAACTTCAAAACCAAGTTCTTTCATTTTTTTGAAAATTATACTTGGCGGTGGAGCTCCTGCAGTAAGGACGTATACTTTTTGCTTTAATTTTTTTCTATCAGACTCTGGTGCACCAGTTATCATATTTAGTACAATAGGTGCTCCACCAAAGTGAGTAACATTATGTTTGTCTATTAATTGAAATATTTTTTTTACATCTATATTTCTTAGACAAATTGTTCTTCCATTTAACATGGGTATAGTCCAAGGATAACCCCATCCATTACAATGGAACATTGGGACGATAGTTAAAAAATTAAGTCTGTTTGGCATGTTCCAGGCAACTGCACTACCTGTGGACATTAAATATGATCCCCGATGATGATAAACAACGCCTTTAGGGTTTCCGGTAGTTCCAGATGTATAGCTCAATGATATTGCTTGCCATTCGTCATCTGGCATTTTCCAATCAAAATTTTCATCACCGGTATTTAAAAAACTTTCGTATTCTAGATCACCAATTTTTTCACACTTTGATTGGTCTGCAAATTTATCAACTATATCAATAATTGTGATTTTCTTTTTTAAAGTACTTAACGCTTTTTTAACTTCTATGTGTAATTGTCTATCAACAACAAGAACTTTAGCATCACTATGTTCTAAAATATAAGCAATAGTTTTAGCATCTAATCTTATGTTAATTGTATTTAATACTGCACCAGACATAGGAACAGAGTAATGTCCCTCAAAAATTTCAGGTGTGTTGAAAGCTAAAAATGAGACAGTATCTCCTTTTTTAATTCCAATTTTATTAAGGGCGCTTGCAAATTTAATAGTACGTTTGTAAACATCAGCCCAGGTATATTTACGATCTTCATAGATAATTGCTTCATAATTAGGATAAATCTCTTTTGCTCTCTTCAAAAAAGTCAAAGGAGTTAAAGGAACATAATTTGCACTATTCTTATCTAAATTAGTATCGTAATGACTCATTTAATTGAATTTAAAATTCATAATATTGGAGCTTCCAGAAATTGCTGATTTGTAATGTTGTTCAGCTCTTGGTAGAACTTTATCAAAATAAAACCTAGCAGTATCAATTTTGTCATCATAAAAGTTTTTATTTTCATTATAATCTTTAAAACTTACCTCTAGTACTTTTATCCATGCATAAGCAATCGAAACAAATCCGAGAGTTTTAAGATAATCATTAGCAGCAGCACTTACATCATCTTTATCTGTTTTAGATTTCTCAATCATCCAATCACTAAATTTTTTTAATATATCTAAATAATTATTAAAATCTGAGATGAATGGTCTTATTTTTTCGTTGTTAGAATTACATTCATTTTTAACCTGATCTAAAAATTTATTAATTATATTCCCGTTCTTATTTGATAATTTTCTAAAAACTAAATCAGCAGCTTGTACAGAATTCGTACCCTCGTAAATTGGTGTGATTCTATTATCTCGATATAACTGTTCTATTCCTTGATCTTTAGTATAACCATACCCGCCATAAATTTGCATTGCATCGCTAGTGATTTCCATTGCTAAATCTGTAAACAAGGATTTAACTACTGGTGTCATTAATGAGACATAATCAGATGCCTCCCGCCTAGCTTTTTCATCTGGATGATATAGGCTTACCTCAGTTTGTTGAGATAACCAAAAACATAAGGCTCTCTCGCCCTCAATAATAGATTTCATATTTAACAACGATCTTCTAATATCTGCATGCTCAATTATAAAATCAGCACCATTTTTAGATTTTGAATTATTCGACTTACCTTGCTTTCTCTCTTTTGCGTATGAAAGTGAATTTTGATAAGCAATCTCTGATATACCCAAACCCTGTATCCCAACAACGATCCTCTCAAGATTCATCATCGTAAACATTGCACTCAAACCTTTTTCCTTATCACCAATCATGTAGCCAGTTGCTTCATCAAAATTAAGAACACAAGTTGCTGATCCTTTAATTCCCATTTTTGTTTCGATAGAACCAGTTGATATTCCATTTCTTGGACCAACATTCCCATCTTCTTTTACAATAAACTTTGGAACTAAAAACAGACTGATACCTTTAGTACCAGCTGGAGAGTCGTCCACTCTTGCTAAAACCAAATGAATAATATTTTCAGTTAAATCGTGATCACCAGAGGTAATAAAAATTTTCTGTCCAGTTAATTTGAATGTTCCATCAGGTTGTTTTTTAGCCTTTGTTTTTAGTAGCCCTAAATCAGTACCACATACTGGTTCAGTTAAGCACATTGTTCCACTCCACTTACCTTCTACAATTTTTGGTAAATATTTATTTTTGATTTCATCACTAGCATGATGATTAATACAATTATAAGCACCAATACTAAGTTCACTATAGAGTTTAAAAGAAAGGCTAGCAGACGATAGCATTTCATCAAAAAATGCGCTCACTGTTTTTGGCATACCTTGACCCCCATATTTTGGATCACATGATAAAGATGTCCAACCATCCTCAATATATTTTTTATAAGCCTCTTTGTAACCCGGAGGCGTTCTTACAACTCCATTTTCTAAAATTGCAGGATTTTCATCCCCAACTTTAGCTAATGGTAAAATTAAATTTTGATTTATTTTTGCTGCTTCCTGTAGAATATCTTTTACTAAATCTGGGGTAACTTCTTTATATTTTTCCAATTCATTATACTCTTTGTTGTTTCTTAGTTTTTCAAAAAGAAACATCATATCTTCAACAGGTGCAGTATAAGTTGGCATAATTTGATTCTAAAATAATTAATTAATTATTGCAATTTTGAAATGATCGCATCACCCATTTGTGATGTAGTCACCTCTTTTGTACCTTTTGATAAAATGTCTTTAGTTCTCAAACCATCATTTAATACATCCTGTACAGCTTTTTCCAGAGCTTCTGCCTCTTTATCTAAATCTAATGAATATCTCAAAGCCATAGCAAAACTTAGAATTGTAGCTATTGGATTAGCAATACTTTTACCAGCTATATCTGGAGCCGAACCATGAATAGGTTCATACATAGCCCTCATTTCTCCATCTTTATTTTTTGCACCCAAAGATGCAGAAGGTAAAAGACCTAGTGATCCAGTTAACATTGAGGCTTGGTCAGATAACATATCTCCAAATAAATTATCTGTTACAATTACATCAAATTGCTTTGGATTTCTCAACAACTGCATAGCACAATTGTCTGCAAGCATATGACTTAGTTCAACATCCTTAAATTCTTTATCGTGTAATGTCTGAACCTCTTCTTTCCAAAGTTGGCCTGCCTCCATAACATTAGATTTTTCGCAAGAAGTTACTTTGTTTGATCTTTTTTTTGCTAAATCAAAGGCAACTCTAGCAACTCTTATAATCTCATTGCTTGTGTAAGTGTGTGTATTAATCCCTTTTCTTTCCCCATTTTCTATTGGTTTAATTCCTCTAGGCTCACCAAAATATATTCCTCCAGTTAACTCTCTTACAATCATAATATCTAAACCTGAGACAATTTCAGGTTTTAATGTTGAGGCATCAACTAATTGTTTAAAACATATCGCTGGTCTCAAATTAGCAAATAGTTTTAATTCTTTTCTTAGTTTTAAAAGTGCTCTCTCAGGTTTTTTAGAAAACTCAACATTATCCCACTTTGGTCCTCCTACAGCGCCTAACATAACAACTGCACTTTCTAATGCTTTATAAAAAACCTCATCTGTAATCGGTGTACCATGCTTATCGTAAGAGCATCCTCCCGCTAAATCTTCATCCGTCTCAAAATCTAGAGACTTTTTATCATTGAACCAACTGATAATTTTTTTTACTTCACCAATAACTTCGGGACCAATACCATCTCCGGGAAGTAATAGTATCTTTCTCTTTTTTACCTTAATCACTTATAATCCATGGCTTAGAGCTTTTTAATTTTTGCTCAAAACTATTTATCTTATCAGACTTGTTTAAAGATAGCGCAATATCATCTAAGCCTTCGAGAAGACATTTCTTTTTAAAGGAGTCTATTTTGAATTTAATTTCATTATTACCATAAACTATTTTTTCTTCTTTAAGGTCTACTGAAATTTCCTCTTTTCTATTAGCATATTCAGATAATTCTTTTATTTTTTCTTCATCAACAATAATTGGTAAAATTCCATTTTTAAAACAATTGCTATAAAAAATATCAGCAAAACTCGAGCTAATTACACATGTAATACCAAAATCTAATAATGCCCAAGGAGCGTGTTCTCTTGAGGATCCACAACCAAAGTTTTTTCCTGCTATCAGTATTTTTGAATTTGTAAATGGATCTTGGTTTAATATAAAATCGCCTATTTTATTTCCATTATCATCATACCTCATTTCAAAAAACAAATTTTTTCCAAGTCCAGTTCTTTTAATTGTTTTTAAAAACTGCTTTGGGATAATCATATCAGTATCGATATTTACTATTGGTAAATATGCTGGAATACTTTTTAATGTAGAAAATTTTTGCATTAATTTTGATACTTTCTTACATCATCCAAATTTCCAGAAATCGCTGCTGCAGCTGCCATTCCTGGGCTCACAAGGTGTGTTCTTCCACCTCTACCTTGTCTTCCCTCAAAATTTCTGTTTGATGTTGATGCACATCTTTGCTCTGGTTTTAGTTTATCAGCATTCATTGCCAAACACATAGAACATCCTGGTTCTCTCCATTCAAAACCAGATTCTTCAAATATTTTATGTAAACCCTCTTGCTCTGCTTGTTCTTTCACTAAACCAGATCCTGGAACAACCATTGCATGAACATGAGAGGCAATTTTTTTATCTTTTAAAATCTTTGCTGCTTCTCGTAAATCCTCAATTCTTCCATTTGTACAACTACCAATAAAAACCTTATCAATCTTAATATCTTTAGCAGCCATATCAGGTTTTAAACCCATATATTTTAGAGCTCTTTCAATAGAATTTTTTCTATCCTCATCTTTTTCATTGTCTGGGTTTGGTACTTTATCCTCAATAGTAATGACATCTTGAGGTGAAGTTCCCCAGGTAATCATCGGTGAAATTTCATTAGCTTGAAGACTTATTTCTTTATCAAAATTTGCACCATCATCAGATTTTAAACTTCTCCAGTACGCTAAAGCTTTATCCCATTTTTCACCTTTGGGTGACATAGGTTTTCCCTCCAAATACTTGAAAATTTTTTCGTCTGGTGCAATCAAACCTGCTCTTGCTCCACCCTCTATAGTCATGTTGCATATAGTCATTCTTTGCTCAACACTCAATGATCTGATTAAATCACCAGCATACTCAATAACACATCCTGTTCCACCTGCTGTTCCTATTTTTCCAATTATTTGTAAAATTACATCTTTTGAAGTAACACCTAACGGAAGTTTTCCATTAACATTAATTCTGAAATTTTTTGCTTTTTTTTGCACTAAAGTTTGTGTTGCTAGTACGTGTTCAACCTCTGAGGTGCCTATACCAAATGCTAAAGCACCAAACGCTCCATGTGTAGCTGTATGACTATCTCCACAAACTATAACTGTTCCAGGTTGAGTAAATCCTTGTTCAGGACCAATTATATGAACTATGCCTTGACGCTTATCCTCCATTCCAAAGAGTTGGATATCAAATTCCTTACAATTCTTTTCTAATGTATCAACTTGAATTTTAGATTCTTTATCTGAAATACCATTGGTTCTATCAGTAGTTGGGACGTTGTGATCTGCAACGGCCAATGTAAGCTTTGGGTGTCTTACTTTTCTTTTAGAATTTCGTAAACCTTCAAATGCTTGTGGACTGGTCACTTCATGAACGAGATGCCTATCAACAAATAATAAAGCTGTTCCATCATCTTGCTGATCAACTAAGTGTTCTTTCCAAATTTTGTCGTAAAGAGTATTAGGCATTGAAAAAAAATTTATTTTTTTTCTGGAGAAGTTTCAAGTTTTTCTTCAGTTTTAGGTTTTGTTTCAACTTTGGCTGTTTCTTCTTTTTTTGGCTCTTCCTTAGGAGTTTCTTCTTTCTTAGCCTCTGCCTTAGTTACATCTTCTTTATTATCAGATGCTTCTGTTGAAACAGGAGCTAAATTTTCCTCAGTTACTGTTTCTGGTTTTACATCTATATCAATACCAATCTTCTTTCTTATTTTTTCGGCAATTCTAGCTGATTTACCAGTTCTATCTCTTAAGTAATATAGTTTAGCTCTTCTAACTTTTCCGGAACGAATAACTTTAATTGAGTCAATTACTGTACCAAATAGTGGGAATGTTCTCTCAACACCTTCACCAAAAGAAATCTTTCTAACTGTAAAAGAAGAATTTAAATCTCTGCTTTTTTTGGCAATACATACACCTTCAAAATACTGAATTCTCTCTTTCTTTCCCTCTGTAATTCTTACACCAACTTTTACAACATCACCTGGAAAGAATTCTGGAATCTTTTTTTCCGAAAGAATTTTTTTTACATTATGTTGATTTATTTCTTCAATCGTTTTCATTTCAATATTTATCAAGTTAATCTTTCTTATATTTTTGCCACAAATCTGGTCTTCGGACGCGTGTTATAGCCTCAGATTGAGATAAACGCCAGTCTTTAATTTTGCTATGATCCCCTGATAATAAGACATCTGGTACTGATTTTTTCTCCCAAATTTGAGGTTTTGTATATTGAGGATACTCTAAAAGACCATTTTCAAAAGTTTCCTCTGAAGATGATTTATCATTACCTAAAACTCCAGGCAAAAGTCTTAACACACTATCAAGAACTACAAGAGCAGCTGTTTCCCCTCCAGAAAGCACATAATCTCCTATACTTATTTCCTCAATATTTCTTGTGGATAGTACTCTTTCATCAACACCTTCGAAATGTCCACAAATTAAACTGAATGATTTTTCTTTTGATAAATCTTGTGCAAGTTTTTGATCAAATTTTTTACCTTTTGGCGAAAGATAAAAAATTCTTTCCCCCTTCTGGATATTTTTATCAATTGATTTTGCTAATATGTCTGGTTTTAATAGCATACCTGATCCACCACCATATGGAGTATCATCAACAGTTTTGTGTTTATCTGTGGCTGCATCTCTTATGTTTACTACATCAAGACTCCATATCTTTTTAGCCATTGCTTTTCCATATAATCCTTTATTTAACGGACCAGGGAAAATTTCTGGATAAAGTGTTAACACTTGTGTCTTTAACATAAGTAAACCTTAAATTACTTTTTTTCCTCTTTTGGAGCTTCCTCTTTTTTAGCTTCTGCTTTTGGAGCTTCCTCTTTTTTAGCGTCTGCTTTTGGAGCTTCCTCTTTTTTAGCTTCTGCTTTTGGAGCTTCTGCTTTTGGTGCTTCTTCTTTTTTTGCTCCATCTGTCGGTGCTGCATCTGCTTTTGCTGCCTCTTCCTTTTTAGGATCATCAGACCCTTCTTTTTTTCTATCTTTTTTTGGAATAGCTTTTTGAGGATTATTACCATTAGCAGGCATTGGCATTAACTCATTTTCACCTAAGATTCTTGCTACTCTTGTAGTCGGTTGTGCACCTTGGCCTAACCAATATTTAATTCTTTCAGCCTCTAATCCTATTCTCTCTTTTTTTTCTTTAGGTAATAGAGGATTAAAAAAACCAACTTTTTCTATGAAACGTCCATCTCTTGCAAAACGACTATCAGCTACAACAACTTTGTAAACTGGTCTTTTCTTTGTTCCACCTCTTGATAATCTAAGTTTTAACATTTACTCTCCTTTTTTATTTTAATTGATTAAATAATTCTGGTGGTATTCCTTTGTCAGACATACCTTTCAGATTTCCTTTAGACATCTTTCTCATCATTTCAGACATCATTTTAAATTGTTTTAACAATTTATTGATAGTGGCTGGATCAGTTCCAGAGCCATTAGCAATTCTTTTTTTTCTAGAAACATCAATTATTTTTGGGTTCTCTCTTTCTTTTTTTGTCATCGATAAAATTATAGCCTCGTTCTTAGTGATAACACTCTCGTCAATACCAGCAGAATCCATTTGTGATTTAACTTTAGAAATACCTGGCATAAAAGACATAATTCCTTCTATTCCACCCATTTTTTTCATCTGTCTTAGTTGAGTTAAATAATCTTGCATTGAAAATTGTCCCTTTTTTAAATTCTCTTCTGTCTTTTTAATATTTTCTTCACCTAAATCTTGTGCTGCTTTTTCAACTAGAGATACAATATCTCCCATTCCAAGAATTCGGTTAGCAATCCTATCAGGATGAAACACCTCAAAATTTTCAATTTTTTCTCCTACCCCTAAAAACTTAATTGGAACCTCTGATACAAATTTCATACTTACCGCGGCCCCACCTCTGGCATCACCATCAGCTCTTGTTAAAATAATTCCTGATAAACTTACAGTATTTTTAAATTCTTTTGCAACTGATGCTGCTACTTGACCTGTTAAAGAATCTGCAACTAAAAAAGTTTCAGCGGGATTGATTATATTTTCAATCTGCTTTATTTCACTCATCATTTGAAGATCTATTTGTGTTCTGCCAGCTGTATCAAATAAGATAATGTCGGCACCATTTAAATTTGCAGCACTTATTGCTCTTTGACAAATATCTGCTGGTTGTTGACCCTCTATAATTGGTAAAGTTAAGATATCATTTTGCTCACCTAAAGATTTCAATTGTTCTTGTGCAGCTGGTCTATAAATATCTAAGCTGACCATCATTACCCTCTTTTTCTTTGTATTTTCTAAATATCTTGCAAGTTTTGCAGTAGTGGTAGTTTTACCTGAACCTTGTAGACCAACTAACATCATTGGTACGGGAGGAACGGCGTTTAAATTTACATCAATGTTTTTTTCACCTAATAAATTAACTAATTCGTCATAAACAATTTTTACAACCATATCACCAGGAGATGTAGATCTGATAATTTCTTGCCCTAAAGCTTTAGGTTTAACTTTTTCAATAAAATCTTTTGCGACCTCAAGTGATACATCGGCCTCTAGTAAGGCTTGTCTAATAGCTCTAAGGCCTTCATCAACTTGGCTCTCATCAAGCGAAGGGGCTTTTTTCAGAGAGGAAAAAACTTCCTCAAATTTATTTGTTAAATTTTCAAACATATTTATTTCACACAGCAGTAATCGCACTAGTGGGCGAACCCTCGCTGACTAGTGTCGATCTCTTTGTTTCCAAAGACACCGCAAATTTAACGTTTTTGCGGAAACTGCCACAAACTATAATAGAGGTTCAAAAAGTCAATAAATAAGTTAAATAACTATATATGGATATTAGGGCTTTTAAAATGGATGGATTAGGTAATGATTTTGTAATAATTGATAATAGACAAAAGATTACCAATTTGACTAAAGATCAAATCATAAAAATTTGTGATAGAAATTTTATTGGCTGTGATCAATTAATATTTATTGAATCTAGCAAATCAAGTGATGCAAATTTAAAATTTTTTAATTCTGATGGAGGGGAGTCTGGTGCGTGTGGAAATGGTACTAGATGTGTTGCAAAATTAATCTCCGAGGAGACAAAATCTGAAAACATTATTTTGTCAACTTCAAATGGAAATTTAGAGTCAAAAATATTAGATAAAAGCATTGTTACGACTGAAATTGGTAAAGCTAAATTACAATGGAACGAAATTCCTTTATCAGAAAAACTAGATACGAAAAATTTAAATATTAAGATTATTGATTCAAATAACAAAGAACATTCAGGTGGGACGGCAGTTAATGTTGGGAATCCACATATTGTTTTTTTTGTAAACGAAATTGAAAATTTTGATATTGAAAAAATTGGACCCAAAATTGAAAATCATAAAATTTTTCCAGAAAAATGTAATGTTACAATTGCTACAATAATTAATAAAAATTTAATTAGAGTGAAGGTATGGGAGAGAGGAGCGGGGCTGACCAAAGCATGTGGAACAGCTGCATGTGCAACAGCATTTGCTGGTAAATTAAATGATCTTACTGAAAATAAAACAGACATAGAATTTCAAACAGGTAAATTATCAATTCTTATAGATGATAAAAATTCAATCCACATGAAAGGACCTGTTTCAGAAATAAAAGAAATTGAGTTCAAACTATAATGGGTATTTTTGATAAATTTAAGATAGGCTTTAAAAAAAGTGCATCTGCACTGACATCTGGACTAAAAGAAATAATTATAAAAAAAGAGATTGACGATAAAAATTTAAATAAAATTGAAGAATTTTTAATTGAGTCAGATGTAGGTGTCGAGGCTGCGTCTGAGATCAAGGAAATCATTTCAAGTAAAAAAATCGATCCAAATAAAGATTTATCAACCGAGATAAATCTTATTTTAAAAGAATATATTATTAATCTAATGAAACCTTTAGAGAATAATTCTTTTTTCGAAAAAAAAGATAAACTCAATGCAACATTAATCTCAGGTGTGAATGGTGTTGGCAAAACAACAACTATTGGTAAAATAGGTAAAATTTTAAAAACTAATGGAAACAAAGTTATGTTTGCCGCTTCTGATACTTTTCGAGCAGCAGCTATTGAACAATTAGAAAACTGGGCAAATAAAATTGACGTTAAAATAACTAAATCATCTCAAGGTTCTGATCCAGCATCAGTCGCATATAAAGCAGTTGAAGAAGCAATCAAAAATAATTTTCACCAAGTATTAATCGATACTGCTGGAAGACTACAAAATAAAAAAAATTTAATGGAGGAATATAAAAAGATAGCCAATGTAACAAAAAAAATTGACCAGGATGCCCCTCACAACATTATTTTAGTTTTAGACGCAACATCGGGACAGAATGTAATTAATCAAGTAGAAGAATTTAACAAAATTATTCCATTAACTGGCTTAATCATGACCAAATTAGATGGAACTGCCAAAGGCGGTATTCTACTGGCGATAGCAAAAAAATATCAATTACCAATTATTGCTTTAGGCTTGGGCGAAAAAGAAGACGATTTACAATTATTTAATGCAGAAAAATTTGCTGAGGCTTTTACGCAGGTTAATTGATTAAATTACTCGAGATTAAAGGTTTATAAATACTACACTTATAATTATCTTTAAATTTATAATGCCCACAATCCTTAGAAAAAGACGAAATAATAAAATCAAATTTTCCTGTAGTGGGGTAAAGTTCAAGTTTCTTATTAAAAATATCATACTTAAAGTTTGCGTTTAAACTTTTAACTGCACTAATCATCACCAGTGTTTTATCATCTTTTAAAAGGTAATAAGCAAAGTCGTCTGGAAATACAGGAAAGTCATATTCCTCTAAATGAAACTTGGCTTGAGAGGGAAACCAATCATAAGAGATCAATGGTGAAGATGACTTTGTTGAGTAATTATAGATATAAAGATCTTTTGGATAATCATTTATATAATTACTTTCTTCACCTCTAGCTAAAATCGATTTCTCTCGCCCCTTAAAATATAGCGCAAATTTTTTGTTGTGAGAGTCCATATGATCTATGTGAAATAAATCGTCAGGATAAAATGAATTATCTTTCGAAAAAGCAAAGCTTTTTAAAGTTATGAATAAAATTATAATAATAAAAACATTTTTCACTTTTTAAACTTAATCTTAAATTTTGAAAAATATTTGTTTAGAATATGGCTTAATTTAAATTAATCAAAAAAGAGTTTAGTGCTTTTACAAGACTCTTGTCATACTCCATCATATGATTGTCATATTTGGTAAAATACGAATATTTGGGTTCATTAGCTATCTCAAATATCTTTTTACCCATCTCAAAAGGAACAATTTGATCTTTTTCACCATGCATTATCAAAATTGGAGATTTAATATTTTTAATTTTGTTTTTATTTTCAAATTTATCTTTGAGTAAAAGACCAACGGGTATATATGGATAAAATTTTTTAGCCGCATCAATCATTGATGTGAATGGAGTTTCTAAAATAACACCTGCAAACTCTTTGTTCTGGGATAAATGTGTTGCAACTCCTGTTCCTAATGATTCTCCATAAATTACTATATTTTTTTCATCTACACCTTTTTTTACCAACCATTTAATTGCACTTTCACCATCCTCATATAATCCAGACTCTGATGGTTTACCCTCGTTACCACTAAAACCTCTCCAAGCAATTATTAAAAAATTAACACTCATGTCTCTAAAATGATTTAATTTATGAATTCTATTTTCTAAAGATCCAGCATTTCCATGAAAAAATAGAATTGTTTTATTTTTTTTTATATCTTTTTCATGATACCAACCCAATAAATCTAATCCATCTTGGGTTGGGACTTTTACTTTTTCAATATAAACTGAGAGTTTATCATCAAAATAATTATTTTCATCAGGATGATACATTAAGTTCCTTTGATAAAAATAAAGAAATACTAAGAGAAATAGGTAAACTAAAATTGTTAGTTGTAAAAATAATAACAAACTATTCCTAAACTTTTTTAACATTATTTTTCTTTGCTAAATATACGCCAAAAAATACCAGAATAGTCCCAATAATATGGTAATTTTCAAATTTTTCGTCAAATAAAAAGTATCCATAAATTGCACCGTAAACTGTAAAAACATAAAGTGTAAAGCCAGTTAAAGATGCACCTAATTTTTTTTGGGCTATAGTATAAAGTGTAAAGGCAATTATCCCTGGCGATATAGCAGCAAAAATCACCCATAAATAAAATTCTGTTACAAAAATAGTCTCTTTATAAAATAATTCCTCACCAACATAAAAGGGTAGCAAACTTAAAACACCAAAAAAGGAAATCATAGTAAATCTATCGAAAATTTTTAATTTTGATTTCCAATAAAATAAATAAATAGAATATAAAGCCCAACCAACTGCAGCAGCTAACATCCATAAATCACCAATTGTAAATCTAAGATTAATTAATAAATCAATATCACCTTTGATAATAATGACAAAAACACCAATCAAACAAGCAATTAAACCAATTACCTTTGTCAAATTTATTTTTTCTTGAAAAAAGAAATATGAAATCAAAATAATAAAAACTGGAGAGGATGTGTAAATTATCCCCATATTAGTTACAGTTGTTGTCTCACCAGCTAAAAAAGGGAAAGCGCCACATACACCACATCCCATTGATCCTAAAAAAAATAATTTTTTATATTCCTTTTTAATTATATGAAAATTATTTTTTAAAGTTACATAAGTGAATGGTAATAAAATCAAAAAAACTACTGTCCAACGCCAAAATGCAAGTGAAATAGGCGGAACAAATTCAACACCACCTCTAGCAACAACTAAGTTACTAGCCATAAAGATTGGTTGTATAAATAGTAATGATAATGGAAATATATCTGTCTTAATATTTTTCAATTTAATTGATATTAATCTTTATCAAAAAAGGCTTCGTATATCATCATGATGATAGCTGCACCCATTAAAAGATAAACTGGAATAACATCCAAGAAGCCTATCATCATTGATCTCGTTAAAGTTGTTGCTAAACCAATTAAAAAGAAAACTGCAAAAGATAATCCTATGATTGTAGTAATTTTATTCATTTCATTCCTGACATTCTTTTTCTAACCAATTGGCAATCCCTAGAAATCTATGATCATCATACTTATTGCCAATTAATTGAACCCCTAATGGTAAATTATTTTCACCTTCAAGTAAAGGTAACGAAATACATGGTGTGCCAAGATAAGACCAAACTTTATTAAATTCTGCTGTTCCTGTACTTTTTAAACCCTTTGGTGCAACACCTGGACTAGCTGGTGACAAAACTCCGTGATAATCCTCAAAAACTTCCTCGTAAGACTCATAGCTTCTTTTCATAAAATCAATTGCTTCCGCGTATTCTTTCGCCGAATGTTTATTGCCTTTTGTAATTGCATCTTGCATATACTTCGATAATTTCTTTTTAAATTTTTTAAAATAAACTGAAAAATTATTGGCTAAATCAGTCTCATGAATAATTTGGTGGTACTTGTGAATATCCTTAAAATAAGAGGGTGTATCAAAGATCTCAATATTTTTTTTAAATGAATTAATGAAATATTCAAATGATTCTCTAGATTTTTTATCTATTAATTTCCAATGTTCAGTTTTATAAAAAATAAATTTAGGATCAAATAAAGGTCCTTTTTTTGTTTCAGATAAAATATTTTCTGTTGAGTAATGTATAGTTGCTGGATCAAATTTATCTTTTTTAATCAATACTTTTGCTAACATGGCTACATCTTCAACTTTTCGGCCAAAAATTCCTATATGATCAAGACTGTAAGAAGTTCTTAAAACACCATTTCTAGATATCAAACCATAACTAGGTTTATAACCCACAACTCCACAATAGGATGCTGGTCTAATAATGGATCCTCCGGTTTGTGATCCAATTGATGCTGGTGCCATAAAAGAAGCTACAGAAGCAGCAGATCCGCTTGAAGAACCACCTGGTGTTCTTGTTTTATCATGTGGATTTGTGGTTGCCGGAGGTCCTAAATAAGCAAGTTCTGAAGTTGCTGTTTTGCCCATTACAATCGCTCCGGATGCATGAAGCAGATCAATTATTTCAGCATTTTGTGAATATGATTTACCTTTTCTAATAACTGTTCCACATTCGGTTGGCATATCAACTGTCCCAATAATGTCTTTAACCGCAATAGGCACTCCATGAAGTGGACCAATTGGTTTACCAGATCTTCTATGATCGTCGGCTTCTGCAGCTTTTTCTAATAAAACTTTTTTATCAAAATGAGCCCAAGCCTTTATATCTTTGTCAAATTTATTGATTCTCTCGATATACTTTTCACAAACATCAACAGAGGTGAGTTGGGCATCTTTAATCTTTGTGGCAAGTTCCTCAAGACTTAAAGAAAATATATCTGTCATTTAAAATTAATTTGCAAATAATGTCTCTGGTAACCAAAGTGCTATACCTGGAAATAAATACATTAAAACCATAGCCAAAATCACAATACCTAAAAATGGCATAATTCCTCCAAAGATCTGCATCAATTCAACATTCTTTGATTGAACTCCCTTTAGATAGTAAGCAGACATTGCCATGGGGGGTGTCAAAAATGAGGTTTGTAAATTTAGAGCAATCAACATTGCAAAGAAATATGGATTTACTCCAAAAAATTCGACTAATGGTAAAAATATTGGTACAAAAATAATTAATATCTCCGTCCACTCCAATGGCCAACCTAATAAAAATATAATCAATTGTGTAATTACTAAAAATTGCCAAGGCTGTAAATTTAGAGATTTAAAGAAATGTTCGAAAACCTCGTGGCCTCCAAGATAAGAAAATACAGAAGCAAATGTCCACGATCCTATGAAAAGCCACATGATCATTGCAGTTGTTTTAGCTGTCAAAAAGACAGACTCTTTAAAATTTTTCCACTTAAGGGTTTTATAAAAATATGAAAGCACCAACGATCCAAATGCACCGACGGCTGCAGCTTCAGCAGGTGTTGCTATTCCAGCTAAAATTGTACCTAGAACTAAAATTATCAATGAAAATAAAGGTAAGAAGGAGACAAGAACTTCTTTAAGAATTACTGCAGTAGGAGGTATTTCCTCAGCTGCAGGTTTTGGCGCTATTGATGGATTTAACCAAGCTCTGAACACTGCGTATGCAATGTAAAGTCCCGCTAACATAAGTCCTGGAAAAATAGCGGCTGCAAATAATCTAAGTGGTGATAGTTGAGCAATTACAGAGTAAACGATCAACATAATACTAGGTGGAATTAAAATTCCTAAACACCCGCCCGAACAAATTATTCCAGATGCAAATTTTTTATCATAACCAGCTTTAATCATAGCAGGCCATGCCAGTAGTCCCATTAAAGTAACAACTGCACCTATAATACCTGTTGCTGTTGAAAATAGGGCACAAGTAATCAGTGCTGCAACTGCCATTGATGCAGGAAGCTTATGAGATGCTAATCTAATTGCAAAAAATAGTTTTGCTACAATACCTGCTCTTTCAACTAAATATCCCATAAATAAAAAGAGCGGGACAGCAGTAAGGACGTTATTATCCATAACAGTGTAGGTATTTTGAACAAAAAGTTGGAATATCCTATTATCAAAAAGATGTTCCATCTTAGTTGGATCAAAGTAAGCATAATATCCAAAACCTAGCCCCATCGCCATTAAAGTAAAGGCAATCGGAAAACCTAATAGTACGGCAAATAAAAATATACCCATCATCATAATTGCCACTTCAGGATTTGTCAGACTAAATAACATCTTCTTTATTTCCTTCTTGTGAAGTTCTCATTAATACTTTTTCAGTTTCTTCAGCATCACGCTCTGTTCCTCTTTCTGGCCAATTGCCAGTTTTTATACATATAATGCATCTGAACACTTCACCTATTCCCTGAAGAGTTAACAGGCTACCAGATAAAGGTATTAAAGATTTCGCCATATAAATTTGAATTTGAGCTGGACTATTCCAGCTTGTTTCTTTTATTTTCCAAGCTAGGGCAGCATACTCATAACCATAAAAAGCTAATGCAATTACGCCTGGGAAAAAGAAAATAAAATATAAAACTATATCTATCCAAGCTTGTACTCTTTGAGAAAATAATCTGTAAATAACGTCTCCTCTTACATGTGCCTCGGTACACAAAGTATATGCACCAGCCATCATAAAAATTGCACCATACATTTGGAGACTAAAATCAAAATTCCATAAAGTTGGTGCATTTAAAGCATATGCCATAAAAACTTCATAGCACGTTCCACCCATTAAAATTACAATACACCAGGAAAATGCTTTACCCATTGAGACGCTTAATCGGTCGGCAAATTTTATATAAGATCTCATCATAGATATAGACTCTTATTGAATTGTTTTGAATTAATCAAATAAAAAGGGGGCCGAGGCCCCCTCATTAAAATTTATGAAAAGTTAATTATAACTTAACTTTTGCTATTGGACCAAACTCATTTTCATACGCAAGTTTGTAATTCGGCTGATTCATCAGCAAGTATTTCATTACTCTCTTCGCATACGCTTTCTGAGAATCTACGATTTTCTTAAAGAAAGGATCTTTCTTATTGAAATCACCGATTACCTTATCCCAACCTTTTAATTGTTGAGCTAAGATTTCATCAGAAGTTTGGTAAACATTTACTTTATGCTCATTCATTAACTTAGCTAAGTCAGCTGAGTATCTTACTAAAGCTTTAAAGTAGTTATCACTATTTGCAGCATAAGCAGCATTTTTCAATATTGCTTGGTGTGCAGGTGATAAACTATTATATGTTTTTTTGTTAACTGGTATTTCAAACATCTCTTGAGATTGGTGGAAGCTTCCTAAGTGATAGTGCTTAGAAACATCTTGCATACCAAAC
Source organism: uncultured Pelagibacteraceae bacterium (assembly GCA_902609685.1). Taxonomy (GTDB): domain Bacteria; phylum Pseudomonadota; class Alphaproteobacteria; order Pelagibacterales; family Pelagibacteraceae; genus Pelagibacter. Next base: position 82,702 of record CACLSR010000002.1, on the reverse strand, counting down.
TGAGAGTCTGAAGTAGGGTTGTTAAACTCAGCAGCTTCAATCAAACCAGTTTTCATCGCTGGCTGAATTTCACCACCTGGTAATTGTCTAACTACCATTCCCATTGCAGTTAAAACGTTAGTCGCTAAACCAACAGTTCTGTACTTCATACCTTTAACATCAGACACTTTAGTTACGTTCTTTTTGAACCAACCAAAAGGCTGAGCTGGCATAGGCATATGGAAAAAACCAACATAATCGAAACCAACTTTTGCAAGTGTTTCGTCATATAATTTTCTTCCTCCACCATACTCCATCCATCCCATAACTTCTTGAGATGACATTCCGTATGAAGGACCAGTTCCAAATAATGATGCAGCAGGGTTTTTACCATACCAATATGCAGTCACCCAGTGACCCATATCTACTACACCGGAACTAACCGCTTGTCCGATTTCTGAAGTCTTTACAACTGCTCCAACCGGTTGAAGATCAATCTGAAGAGATCCTCCAGACATTTCTTTAACCATGTTACAATAGTCTCCAGCCATTTCGAAAAAGATGTTAGCTCCACTTGGCCATGCAGCTTGCATCTTTAAAGTTGTTGCTGCATTTGCCTTTACATATGGCATTGCAACAGCGGCTGCAGCTATAGCACCAGTCTTAGCAGCAGTTTTAAAGAACTTACGTCTTGAAGATGTTCTCACCTTCAATGATTTATTTTCTTTAGTCATTATTACTCCTATTAAAGTTAATTAACTTGATTAATTAAAACATAGAATCAGATTAGAGTCTTTCTAAAAAAAGGCGTAGATGTCGCAATAGTTGAATTAGATTCAATCCAGAGTAGAATTAATTTACTTTATTTTTACAATTTCCAGTTTTAAAAAACTCATCAATATTATCGATTGCTAAGTTTGCCATTGCAATTCTTGTATCCTTTGTTGCACTTCCTAGATGTGGAAGAATAAATGCTGACTTAATTTTATTATAACCAGGATTTAAGTTTGGCTCATTTTTATAAACATCTAATCCAGCTGCATATATTTTTCTTCGATTCAATGCATCAATTAAGGCTTCATCATCGACAATATCTCCTCTAGCGACATTAGTAATTACTGCTCCTTTAGGGAAATATTCAACTGTTTCTTTGTTAATCATGTTTTCTGTTTCTTTAGTAGCAGGACAACAAATTGACAGGACATCAGAAACTGAAAAAAGACTTTTAATATCATCATGATAAATCGCTCCCTGCTCTTTTTCATCACTTAACTTTGATCTATTGTGATAATGAATTATCATGCCTAACGACTTTGCAATCTTTGCAATTTTTTGTCCTATTCTTCCCATGCCTAGAATACCAAGTCTGGAGCCTGTCAATTGCTTACCTATTAAATAGTCTGCTGACCACTTCCATCCACCTTCTTGAGCAGATACTATTCCTTCAGAGGCTCTTCTGCATGCGCCTAAAATTAAAAGTATCCCAATTTCAGCTGTCGCATCAGATAAAACCTCAGGAGTATTGGTAACTGCAATGCCTCTTTTTTTTGCAGCATCTAAATCAATATTTCCAAATCCAACTGCAAAATTTGAAATAATTTTTATCGTGTCTGGCAATTTGTTGATTGTTTCTTTATCCATTTTATCTGTGAGAGAAGATAAAATTCCATCACATCCTTTACTCATTTCTATTACTTTTGACTGAGAATATAGCTCATCATTATTATTGAATATTGGATCAAAAGTTTTAGTGGCTTTATCCTCACTCTCCTTAATTAATTTTCTAGTGATTAGAATTTTTTTCATTAAAATATAGAATTAACTAATTTAGATCGAATATCTTGCCAGGATTCATTATATTATTTTGATCAATGCTCCTCTTAATCAATTTCATTAATGGAATGTTGTCAGCATGTTCTTTTAAAAGATATTCTTTTTTATGTAACCCAACTCCATGTTCTCCGGTGATTGTACCTTTCAATTCAAGTGCTTTATTTATTAATAAGTCGTTAAATTCTCTTATTTTTTTGTATGTCTCTTTGTTTTCAGGGTCAAAAGGCAAAAGCACATGAAAGTTTCCATCTCCTAAATGACCTACCATCGGAGCTCTTAATCCAAATTTTTTTGCCTGCTCTTCTGCGTAATTTACACATTCAGTTATATTTGAAATTGGTAAACACACGTCAGTCGAATAAACTCTTCCATTATTTATCAATGCTTTTACTGAATAATAAACATCCCATCGGGCTTTCCAAAGCTTATTTCTCTCTTCTAAATCCTTTGCCCATTTAAAAGAACTTCCATTATTATCTTTCGATATTTCCTCAACAATTTTAATATTTTCATTATTAGATGCCTCGGATCCATGAAACTCAAAAAATAAAGTTGGCACTGCTTCGATATCTTTCAATTTAGAGTAATTAATACTAATACCCATTTGATCTTTGTTTAGCATTTCAATTCTAGCGATCGGAACTCCATATTGAATAACTTGTTGGGCAGTTTGAACTGCATTTTCTAAAGTTGGGAAATGACAAACTGCAGACATAATGCTTTCTGGTATTGGTGATAATCTCAATTGAACTTCTGTAATTATGCCTAATGTTCCCTCTGAACCTATAAATAAATTGGTTAAATTATAACCTGCTGATGTTTTTTTAGTTCTGCTACCAGTATTTACAATATCTCCATTAGGCAAAACAACTGTGAGCCCACTGATTACAGTTTTCATTGTTCCATATTTTACAGCCATTGTCCCTGAAGCTGATGTTGAAGCCATACCTCCAATTGCTGCATTAGCACCTGGATCAATCGGGAAAAAAACTCCATCTTCTCTCAAATAATCATTTAATTGCTCTTTAGTTACACATGCCTGAACTCGACAATCAAAGTCCTCGACATTCACACTTAAAATTTTATTCATTTTTTCAAGACATATGGTTATGCCTTTTTCATTACCAACAACATTACCTTCTAAAGATGTTCCTGTTCCAAAAGGTACAACGGGAATTTTGTGCTCATTACACAAACGGAGCACTTTAGAGACTTCTTCATTTGTTTCAGGAAAAACTACAGCTTTAGACAAAACGGGATCATAAGTATCCTCACCTCTAGCATAATTTGCTCTCGTTGACTCAGAGGTGGAAAATCTCCCATTAAAAATTTTTTTAAACTCTGCTTGGACTTGCTCGTTCATTAAAAGAATATTAGTAAAAATTTTATCAAAAATACAGCTTATTTAGTAAGCATTTTCTTTATGTTTTCTAAAGCCTGTAAAATGTTATCTCTTGATGCTGCAAAACTAAATCTTACATAATCATTACAAGTTTTACCAAAAGCAGTTCCTGGCACTATTGCCACTCCAGCCTCATGCATTGCTTTTTTACAGAATTCAGAACCATTCATTCCTGTACCAATTACTTTTGGGAATGCATAAAAGGCTCCTCCAGGTAAACTACACTCCACTCCTGGAAGATCATTTAAACCCTGATGAATTAAATTTCTTCTTAAAGTAAACTTGTCTAACATATCTTTGATAGAGTCATCGGGGCCATCTAGTGCAGCAATACCAGCATATTGTGCAGCAGCATTTACACATGACACGCTATTAATTAATAATTTGTTTACGTGCTCAATAAGTTCTTTAGGCCAATAACTCCAGCCTAATCTCCATCCCGTCATCGAATAAGCTTTGCTCCAACCCTCTAATACAATTAACCTATCTTTTAAATTTGGATAATGGAAAAAGGAAGGCATTTCTTTGTAGTCAAAAATTTGTCTACTATAAATTTCATCACTTAAAATAGTAACATGAGGATGTTTTTCTAACTCCTTTGCAAAATAGTCAATTACAGGTTTCTCGACAAAACTTCCTGTTGGATTATTTGGATTAATTAAAATCAGTAATCTTGTTTTTTTAGTTATAAGAGATAAAATTTTATCCGGATCAAATTTAAGATCTTTATCTTCAGTTAAATCATAAGGCACAGGCGTTGAACCTGTATAATTAATCATAGACTCATATATTGGAAATGCAGGTGTAGGATGGATTATTTCTACTCCCGGTTCTCCGTAACATTGTATTGCGTAACTCATTGTAGGTTTACCACCTGGCATGATTAAAATTCTTTCAGGATCTATCTCAGCTTTATAACGTTTCTTAATCCATCTTGTTACAGCTTGTCGACACTCAGGTATTCCATTTGACATCACGTATCCATGATGACCATCATCCAAAGCTTTTTTTGCCGCTTCAACAACATGTTTAGGTGTTTTAAAATCTGGTTGTCCTAGACCTAAATGGATCATTGGCTTACCTTGGGCCTCTAATTTCTTTGCCTCTGCTAAAACCGAAAAAGCAGACTCTGTTCCTAATCTATCTAAACTCTTTGCTAGTTCCATAACTTTTATATTTTATTAGAAGTTCTATAAATTAATTTTGAACTATTCAACTCTTTTAGGTTCTTACATCCCATTAAAACCATATTTCTATTGATTTCCTCGTGCATATTTTTAAGCAAATGCTCAACACCTTGTTGTCCCCCTGCGGCCAAAGAGAACAAAAACATTTTACCAAAACTACAGGCTTTTGCACCTGCAGCGATTGCTTTTAATACATGAGTTCCTCTTCTAACTCCCCCGTCTAATATGATTTCCAATTTATCTCCAACTGCATCTGAGATTGCTTTGACTTGATCGAATGGCGATCTTGATCCATCAAGTTGTCTTCCACCATGATTTGAAATCATGATTGCCGTACAACCAATATCTATTGCTCTTTTCGCATCTTCAACGGACATAACACCTTTAAGTGCAAAAGGTCCATTCCATTTCTTCACACAATATTCAGCATCCTTCCAGTTCATTGCTGGATCGTATTGTTCATTAATGTACTCTATAACTGATTTTGCAATATTGGTGCCCTTATCTGTTTTTGTAGCCACATTTGCTAATTTAAATTTCCCGTGAGTAAGATAATTAAATACCCAACTTGGATGAAGAGCAAAACTCATTAAACTTTGTAAAGTTAACTTTGGTGGGGTTGTAAAACCTGTTCTATGATCTCTTTCTCTATTACCTGCTACTAAAGTATCTACTGTTAAACACATTCCATCAAATCCTGATCTTCTACAACGATCAATTAAATCATCAGTGATTGATTGATCTTTATGAACATAAAGTTGAAATAACTTTGGTCCACCTGAAATATTTGAAATTTCTTCTATAGTATTATTTGCCATCGTAGACATACTATAAAATGTTCCAAACTTATCAGCTGCTCTAGCAGATGCTTTGTCACCGTCATGATGATAAAGTCTTTGCATGGCACATGGCGATAAAAAGAGTGGCATATCGATTTTTTTTCCAAAAATAGTTGTTGAGAGATCTGGTTTTCCTACACTTGCTAAAATATTAGGAACTAAATCGCAATCATCAAAAGATTTTGTATTTCGTTTGAGTGTTATTTCATCATCTGCACCACCATCAATATAATGAAATATTGGTGAAGGTAATTTTTTTTTCGCAAGTTTTCTAAAATCGTCAAAATTATAACAATTTTGTAAACTCACTATTTTCTAAATCTAAGATTATTTCTATTAAGATCTGAAATTTTTGTACATCCCATGAGCTTCATATCTCTAACTAACTCAGATTTATACAACTCTAGAGCTCTTTCGACGCCTGGTTGCCCCGCTGCTGCAAGCGCATAAAGATAAAGTCTTCCACCAGAACATGCTTTTGCACCTAGAGATAATGCTTTAAGCATATGTGTTCCTCTATGAATTCCTCCTTCACATATAACATCAAGTTTATCTCCAACTGCATCAACAATTTCTGCGAGCTGATCAAATGGTGATCTCGATCCATCAAGTTGTCTGCCGCCATGATTTGAAACCATTATACCAGTACATCCTATATCCACTGCTTTTTTAGCATCTTCTACACTCATTATTCCTTTAAGTGCAAAATGACCTCCCCATTGAGAACAAAGTTTTTCAGCATCTTTCCAATTCATGGATTGATCTAACATTGTTGAAAAATAATTTCCTATAGAAGAGTTTGTGCTTGTACCCTCTTTTACAAAATCTTGGAGGTGAGGTAATTCAAATTTACCTTTTGTTAAATAATTTATTCCCCACATTGGTTTAGTCGCAAAACTAAATAAGCTTGAAAGAGTCAATTTTGGTGGAGAAGTAAAACCAGTTCTTAAATCTCTTTCACGATTTCCTCCTGTAATGGTATCGACTGTAAGAGCCATTACATCAAATTTAGCAGCCTTAGCTCGCTCTAAACAAGAATCATTTAAACCTCTGTCTTTGTGAAAATAAAACTGAAACATTTTAGGTGTATCAATCAACGAGGATATTTCCTCAACGCTAACAGTCGCTAATGCAGAAACACCAAACATTGTATTAAATTTTTTAGCTGCTTTTCCAACTGCTCTTTCACCATCATAATGAAAAAGTCTTTGTAATGCTGTTGGTGAAAGATAAAATGGTAAATCTAACTTTTTACCAAAAATTGTTGTGGATAAGTCTACATTCTCAACGCCCCTTAAAACATTTGGAACTAAATCTACATCGTCAAAGGCACTAGTATTCCTAGCATATGTAATTTCATCGTCAGCTGCACCATCAATATAATGAAAAATAGGTGATGGAAGCTTGAGCTTAGCAAGTTTTCTAAAATCACCAAAATTGTGACAATCTTTCAATCTCATTATCATATAATGTTTGTTTAAAAGGTTTTGAGAAAATTAAACATATAACTATTTGCCCCAGGATTTTTATCTCCCAAACTTGCATTGGACAAATGATTATATGATAAGCCTAGTTGTGTATTTTGGAATAAATCTAAAGAAATCTGAACTTCGCTTTTAAATTCTAACAAATGTCCAAGATCTTTACCATCTCCCTGACTATAAAGTCCTGGGGTAAAACTTGGTATAATATTTAATGCTCCTAAGGAATATTGAGCCTGCACACCAGTATACAAATAAGCTGCGCTATCAGCAGTAAACATAAATCCTGTTATAGGAGAAAGATTACCGAGAAAAGTATCTCTATTTAGATCTGTATTTTGATGTTGAAATCCGATTAGAGTTGACCTCTTTCCATTATCACTAAAGTCAAACATGCCTGAATAAATATTAAACTTTGTATTATCATTACTAACTTTAGTTTCTTCAGCAAAGATTGATGAAGAAATTAAAAAAGAAAATAATACCAAATAACAAATTCTTAGATAATTCATAATTTTTTTTTTTTTAATATAACTTTCCTGAGTATTATTGCACCACCAAATATAAACATCAATATAGGTAATAACCAAAGAAAATAGGTATTTTTACTGAATCCTGGATCATACAGAATCCAATCTCCATATTTATTTTTAAGATAAGCATAAATTTGTTTTTCGTCTAAGCCTTCATTTAATTTTTTTTCTACTAAAATTTTTAAACTATTAGCAAATTCAGAATCTGAATCGTACACTGATTGTCCTTGACAAATTAAACATCTTAAATTTTTTGTTATTTCAATTTCTAAGTTTTTAGCTTTTAAATCAGAGGAAAAACAATAAATCAAAAAAATCACAGAAACAAAAAATTTTAAAATATTCATTGTGTCAATTCTTTTATCTCAAAAAGTAATTTTTCATTCAATGGACCAATTATTTTTTTAATTATTTTATTGTTTTGAATTAAAAAGGTTTCAGGTACCCCATATGCACCCCATTCAATTGCTATTGTACCATCATTATCTAAAAAAATTAAGTCGTATGGATTATCTAAATTTATCAAAAAATTTTTTGCATTCTCAAAATTATCTTTATAGTTTTGACCAATAATTTTGATATTCTCTTTTTTACTTAAATCCATTAAATACTTATGTTCCTCTTTGCAAGGAACACACCACGAAGCCCAAATGTTTAATAAATAATAATCACTTCCTATAAATATCTGATCTGAATTTATTTTGTCTTTTGAAAAAAACTCTTTTGCGTCAAAATTTGGAATTTTAATTTCTGATTTTAATGTAGGTGTATAAACATTTGTATTTTGTAAACCTTTGTAAAAAACAAAGAAAATTATTGAGAATGTAAAAATTAAAAATATTGGAAAAATTTTAGTTTTCATATTTTTTTCTAATTAAAGATAAACAGCCACTAAGACACAATAGAATTGTGGAAATCCAAATCCAAATCATGAATGGCTTTACTTGATAACGAATATTAAAATAATCTTGATTTTGGACGTAATTCATTGTCATAAATTTATCAGTGAATATATTAGTTTTGATGTCTGCTTCACTTGTAACAATATTTGGTTGATTATATATTCTTAGTTCAGGTTGCATAACCTCAATTAATCCACTTTGATCCTCTACAATAAACTTACCTTTAATTGCTTTAAAATTTTGTTTATTTTCTTGCTCAATGCTCTCAAAATTAATCTTCAAATTTTGAGCTTGGTAAGTTTCATTAATTTTTAAATTTGTAATAACTTCAGATGAAAAAATATTATTAAATAAAATACTAAGTATCAAAATGCTAAAACTAAAATGAGCAGTAATTTGCGACAGGTTTCTATATTTTCTGTGAAAAAAATCTCTAAGAGTTATAAAAAATAAATAAAAAGCTGCTGTAACTAGAATAGTATTGTAAAGAAAATTAATATCTAAATTTCTAATTATCAATACTGATAAAATTAAAGAAATTACAAAAAATGAAATTAAATAAATTTTGTCTTCAATATCTGATTTAATCCACTTTAATTTAGGTCCTATTGCCATCGCTAGCATAAATGGGATTAAAAATGGTAGGATCAATTTGTTAAAAAATGGTGGACCTACAGATATTTTTTGAGATGAAATAACCTCTAAAAATATTGGATAAATTGTTCCAATTAAAACAACAGATAAAAAATACATCATAAACCAATTATTAACTAGAATTGATGTTTCCTTACTTAATAAGTAGAAAGTTTTGGAATTGTTGTTTTCACTTTTATGAAAAATTAAAAATATAAAAAAAGATAAGAATATCAAAATAAATAAAAATATTAGAATATACAAACCTCTCTCTGGATCATTAGCAAATGTATGGACAGAATTTAAAATACCTGATCGAACCAAAAAAGTACCACACATACTTAGGGTAAAAGTTGCAATTGATAACACAATAACCCACGAGGTAAGAATAAGCTTTTTTTCTAAAACTAATACACAATGTAATAGTGTTGTTAATGCAAACCATGGCATTAAAGATACATTTTCAACTGGATCCCAAAACCAAAAACCTCCCCATCCTAACTCGTAGTAAGCCCAAATGGATCCAAGTAAAATTCCTAAAGTTAAAAAAATCCAAGAAACTAAAACCCATTTTTTGATATGTGATGCCCATATTTTTGTAATATTATTGGAGCAAACTGCTGCTAGTGCTGAGGAAAAAATTATGGAAGTTCCAACATAGCCTAAATATAAAATCGGCGGGTGAATTGCTAATGCAGGATCTTGCAATATAGGATTTAAACCTAATCCCTCTTTTGGAACTGGAAAAACATGATTAAAAGGATTGGAGGTTTGTATTAGAAAAATAAAAAAACCAACTATTATTATCTGCTGGAATAATAAAGTTAAAATTTTATATTGTTTTGGTTGATTTTTTGACCTCAGTAAAAAGACAAATATAAATAATGTTAAAACTAACAACCATAATAATAGACTACCCTCATGATTGCCCCAGGTCCCAGAGATTTTATAAAACAGCGGCTTAGTTGTGTGGGAATGATTAAAAACTGTCTCATTACTAAAATCTGAGTTAACAAAAGATAAAATTAAGCCTGAGAAGCTTATTATTACAAATAAAAGTTGTAAGAATACTAAGGATATTACTTTAGTATCTAACTTCTGAGTATCATTAAAATTTTTAATTGAAAAAAATATAACTAAAATTGAAACACCGACACCAAAGATTAAAGAATAATATCCAATTAAACTCGACAATTTATTTCTCCTCTAAAGCAGCCTTTACTTCAGGAGGCATATAATTTTCATCATGTTTAGCTAAGATTTTCGTTGCTGAAAAAAAATTCTCATCTTTTAAAAATCCCTCTGCAACAACACCTTTACCTTCTTCAAAAAGATTGGGTATTAATCCTGAGTAAACAACATTAATTTCACTTTTAAAGTCTGTAATAACAAAACTTAATTCTTTATTTACAATAGAAATTGAGTCGGTTTTTACCATTCCTCCAATTCTAATCTTTTTCTGCTGCATTTCAGATAAAGTTTTTATTTCAGATGGAGATTTAAAATATACAACATTTTCCTCCAATGATTTTAGAATAAGGAATATCGTTAAACTTAATGTAACAGCGATTAAGAATATAAAAAAAAATCTTAGTTTAACTTTACGACCATACATGGTTTAAAAGTTAAATAGTTGAAGTGTTGGATAGAATCTCTCTATTAATTCTTTGTAGTCTAGCAGAGGCAGCTCTTTCAGAATTTAGGTTTCCAAATTTAACAATAAACTTATTTTTTTCTCTTTCATATTGATTTTTAATTACCAGATACAATGACATAAAACTTAAAAAAGTAAAAGCAAATGAACCCCAAACATAAATTCCGTATCCGTCCATGTAAAAAATTTCACTTATCATAATCTGTCTAAACCCTTATTTTTAATTTTTATCAGTTCTGTATTATATTTCATTAAAAAAATTAGCAATGAGAATAGGGCAAATGCCGCAGTCATAATTAGTAAAGGAACGAGCATCGAAGAATGAATAGTAGATTTTGATAATATATTAATTGATGCTGGCTGATGAAGTGTGTTCCACCAGTCTACAGAATATTTAATTATAGGAACATTTATTATTCCTAAAATTGTAATAATTGAGGTTACCTTAAAAACTTGTTCTTTATCTTCATAAATTCTCCAAGCAATTAAATACATCAAATAAAATAATGCCAATATTAACATAGATGTAATTCTGGCATCCCACGCCCACCATGTTCCCCACGTGGGCTTTCCCCAAATAGAACCTGTTACAAGAGCAATTATATTAAAAACAAATCCTGACGGAGCCAAACTCTTTGAAATTAAAAAGAAATTTTTAATTTTAAATATATAGCCAACGATAGAAAGAATAGTAATAGTAGAAAAGATACCTAGTGAGATCCATGCTGCGGGAACATGAACATACATTATTCTTACAGAGTGACTTTGTTTATAATCTTCTGGTGAGAGAATTAGAGCCTCAGTTAAACCTATAGAGACTACCAAAATAAATAATAATAAAACGTATTTTGGTGCTTTAGAAGTTATAGAAAAAATTCTATTAGGTTCTAGTAATTGAAACATAAAATTTTATTTTTAAAATAAATATTAGGGTTATTTAGTACGAAATAATTATCTGATCAAGAATGTAGAGGGAGATAATAACGAAGGGTAAAATTTAACACTCTTGATCAGAATTAATTAAACTTAACAATGCCCTGTGACAAAGATTTGAGCTAAATGTGTTTAAAAAGTGAATTTACTTAATTTGACGGCTTAAAATAGCTTGAACCTTTTTTACCAGAGAAAATTTCCTCAATTAATGGATGTTTGATTGGCTCATCAGAGTCATCGGTCAATAAATTTTGCTCTGACACGTAGGCTTCATAAGTTATTTCATCATTTTCAGCTAACAGATGATAAAATGGTTGATCTTTTCTTGGTCTAACATTCTTAGGGATAGATTGATACCATTCCTCAGAATTATTGAACTCAAAATCTACATCATAAATCACACCTCTAAACTCAAAGTGTTTGTGTTTTACAATATCGCCTATTGAAAATTTAGCTTTTTGAATTGCCATTTAGATTAGTATGGGTATTTAAAAATAAAAATCAATAAGAAAAATTTATAGTTTTTGTGAAAATATTATTTATGTTAATATTCTTCCAGTGAATAAATCTTTTTTAAAGTTTCTTACTGATTTTGGACCTTTAGTAATTTTTTTTTACTACTATTACGATAGTGGAAAAGATTTAAGAGTAGCCATTCCACCATTTATAATTGCGACAATTATAGCATTAGCGATTGTTTGGTTTTTAGAAAAAAAAATACCCAAAGTTCCTTTGTTGAGTGGAATATTAATTACTTTTTTTGGTGGCCTTACAATTTATTTTGATAACCCAGTTTTTATTTACATCAAGCCAACAATCATTAATATTTTATTTGGTCTGGCTTTAATATTTGGAAGGTATTTTACAAATGAACCTGTGTTAAAAAAATTAATGGGAAAATCAATACCACTTACAAACGAAGGTTGGGAATTGTTAAGTAAAAGATGGATATACTTTTTCTTTGGACTTGCTATTTTAAATGAATTAGTTTGGAGAACACAATCTGAGGAATTTTGGGTCAACTTTAAAGTTTGGGGTTTACTTCCAATAACTTTCATTTTTACAGCCTTTCAAATCGGTTTAATAAATAAATATAAAACTCATGAAGAATAATTTAAGACTGGTTGTTAATAATCTTGATAAAAAAAAATTTAATGAAAATCATTTTTTTGAAAAAAATGAGCTTAAAATAATATTAGATTTATATGCAAAAATGGTTTCAGAGGGTTCTTGGAAAGATTACGGTCTTAATATTTCAAGCAAACAGGTAGGATTTAGTGTTTTTAAAAATGCAGCTGAAAATGCTATTTATAAAATTTGCAAAAACTTTAAGCCAAAAAATAAAAATTTAAAATATTTAATTACGGATACCAATGGTAAAATACTAAAAAATTCCTCAGAACTTAATTTGTTGCTAAAAAATACTAATTGGAAAAAACTTTAAATAAAATTATCTTCTTTGACCGAAAAGTCTTAAGAGCATAATAAATAGGTTAATGAAATCTAAATAAAGAGTCAGAGCACCCATTACAGCTTTTTTACCCATTAACTCGCCAGTATCACTAGCAGAGTACATGTTTTTTATTTTTTGAGTATCATAAGCAGTAAGGCCGACAAAAATTAAAACTCCTAAAATTGAAATCACGAAATACATCATTGAAGATTTTAGAAAAATATTAACTAATGATGCAATAATAATTCCTATTAGTCCCATCATCAAAAATGATCCGAACTTAGTTAAATCTCTCTTTGTTGTATAACCATAAATGCTCATAGCACCAAAAGTAGCTGAACAAATAAAAAATACTCTTGTTACACTTAAACCTGTGTAAACTAATAAAATTGAAGATAGTGATAAACCCATTAAAGCAGCAAAAATCCAAAAAGTTGTCTGAGCTTTTGATGCACTCATTTTGTTGATCCCAAAACTCATATAAAATACGACACCCAAAGGAGCTAACATAACTATCCACTTAAGTCCTGATAAATAAACGGCATTTCCAACTTCAGTTAAAGCCACAATAGATCCACTTGCATCAGTAACAACTGACATCTTAAATGTTATCAACGCTATAATTCCTGTAAGTAATATTCCAGTCGCCATGTAGTTATAAACTTTTAACATGTAGGCTCTTAAGCCCTCATCAGTAACCGCAGTGGTTTCACGTGCTGCTGCTCTTGCTCTTGCTAGAATACCTTTTTTGTCTGTTGCCATAATTTCTATAGATATATAGTCTTTTACTAAATATTCAAGATACCTTAAAAGATTAATAAAAAATTATACTTTAAAAATCACTATGAATTATAAAAAATTGGGCAATACGGATCTTGATGTGAGTACAATTTGTCTCGGTACTATGACCTGGGGTGAACAAAATACTCAAGAAGAGGGATTTCAGCAAATGGATTATGCTTTAGATCATGGTGTAAACTTTTGGGACACTGCAGAAATCTATTCCATACCGATGAGAGAAGAAACATATGGGGAAACAGAGAGAATAATCGGTAACTGGTTTCAAAAAACTAAAAAAAGAGACAAGGTTGTTATAGCAACAAAAGTTTGTGGTAATACTTCAAACAAATATATCAGGGGTGGTGGTTATAATTTTGGGAAAAAAAAAATTTCTGAAGCTTTAGAGGAAAGTCTCAAAAGATTAAAAACAGACTATATCGATCTCTATCAACTTCATTGGCCAGAGAGAAATACAAATTTTTTTGGAAAACATGGTTATGAACATGACGAAAACGATAATGATTGGACACCATTTGAAGAAATTCTTGAAAGTTTAAAAAAATTTATTGAACAAGGTAAAATTAGATACATTGGTCTATCTAATGAAACTGCATGGGGTTTGTCAAAATTTCTTGAGATATCAAAATTAAAAGATTTACCAAAAATGATGTCGGTGCAAAATCCATACAATTTACTTAATAGAACTTATGAAGTTGGACTTGCGGAAATTTCTGTTAGGGAGAAAAGTGGTTTGTTAGCCTACTCGCCTTTAGCATTCGGATACTTAACAGGAAAATATAGAAATAATAATTTACCAGAAAAATCTAGAATGAAACTATTTAAAGATTTCACAAGATATAAAAATGAAAATGGTCAAAAAGCTATCGAAGAGTATTATAAGTTATCGCAAAAATTCAATATTGATTTTACTCAAATGTCATTGAAGTTTTGTGAAATTCAGCCATTTATGACAAGTGTGATAATAGGTGCAACGACAATCGAACAGTTGAAAACAAACATAGAAAGTGTAAATTTAAGTTTATCAAGCGAAATTTTAAATGAGATTAATAAAATTCAAAAAATGTTCCCAAACCCATGTCCATGATTAAAAAGATTTTATTCATATTTATACTTTTTACTTTTTTATTCACATCGAAATCTTTTGGGGAAGATCTAAAAAAAATTGGTAAATATAAAGACTGGGAAACAATGGTTTTAGCGAAAGCATCCGGTAAAGTATGTTTTGCTCAGTCTTCTCCAATTCTGCAATCTCCTAAAACAAATAAAAGAGATGCTAGATTATTTGTAACATTTAGACCTGGTGAAAAAATTGCGAATGAGATCAGTACTACTGCTGGTTATGAATTTAATAAAAACAATACTGTATTAGCAACCTCTGGAAATAACAAATTTAAATTTGATATTAAGCAACAAGGTTTTGCATGGATGACTAGTAATAAAAAAGAAAAGATTATGGTCAAGATTATGAAAAAAGGTTCAAGAATAATGGTAACTGGATACAATGAAAAAGGCTCTCAAACAATCGACCATTATTCATTATTGGGATTCACTAAAGCATATAACACTGCAAAAAAAGCTTGTAGTTAGTTAATGAAATCAAAAAAAAGAATTGTATTAGCTTACTCAGGCGGTTTGGACACATCCATTATTCTTAAATGGCTTCAAGAAAATTATGATGCAGAAGTAATTTGTTACACCGCAGATATCGGACAAGAAATAAATAGAAAAAAGATTATTTACAATGCAAGAAAATTTGGTGTTACAAAAATAATTATAAATGATTTAAAAGATATTTTTGTAAAGGACTATGTATTTCCAATGATCCGTGGTCATGCAATTTATGAGGGTGTTTATCTATTAGGAACCTCAATCGCCAGACCTCTGATAGCAAAGGATCAAATAAAGGTTGCAAAAAAATTCAAAGCATATGCAGTATCTCATGGGGCTACTGGAAAAGGAAACGACCAAATAAGATTTGAGCTTGGTTATCATTATTTTGGTCCCAAAATAAAAATTATTGCACCATGGAGAATATGGAATTTAAAATCTCGATCAGATTTAATTAGTTACGCGAAGAAACGCAATATTCCTATCCCAAAAGACAAAAAAGGTGCATCTCCTTTTTCAGTGGATGATAATTTATTTCATACATCAACTGAAGGTAAGTTGCTAGAAAATCCAAAAAATTCTGCACCAGAGTTTATTTTTCAAAGAACTGTTTCTCCAGAAAAAGCTCCTAACAAAGCTACTCATGTAACAATTAATTTTAAAAATGGTGACCCCATTGGTCTTAATGGAAAAAAATTTGGACCAGCAAAATTATTATTTAAACTGAATCAATTGGCAGGAAAAAACGGAATAGGAAGAGTTGATCTTGTTGAAAATAGATTTTTAGGCATCAAGTCTAGAGGAGTTTATGAAACTCCAGGTGGTACATTGTTAATCCATGCACATAGAGCGATTGAGTCAGTTACACTTGATAAAGAAACAATGCACAAAAAAGATGCAATAATTTCAAGGTACGCAGAATTGATCTATAATGGATATTGGTTTTCAAAGGAAAGGTTTAAACTTCAAAAAATTGTTGATTTGAAAAAAAACAAAATAAATGGATCTGTTAAACTTAAACTTTATAAAGGCAATATTACAATTCAATCAAGAATGACAAAAAGCAATGCTTACTCAATGAAAAAAGTTTCGTTTGAGGAAAATAAATCATTTATTAAATCTAATGTTGAGAAATTTATAAATTTTCACAAAAAAAAGTTAAGAAACTAGCTAATTATTCGGTGACAAATTGGGGATTGTTTATTTTTGAAAAAAACTTAATTTAAATTTATGGAATCGTTTAAAAATTGGATGAAAGATACAGCAAACATTTTGTTTGATGATAGCAAAAATGATCTTAGATCATTACCTAAAACAGTAAGATTGCAAATTTTATTGGTGTTAAGTTTTATCTGGACTACTGTTTTTAGTTTGTACGTATTCTCATATACAACTTTTGTATTTGGGTGGACTGGACTTTTTTTAGCCCACATTGGATTAATATTTGCTGTATATTTGACATTTAAACATTTTCATAGAGCTGAGGAAAATTCTGCCAGCGTTTTTAAAACAAAAAATTTTGACCCCTTTAAGATAATGGTGCTCGTTTTTGTAATTGTTTTTATATTCGTGTTTTCAAAAGGAATCGAAGTGTTGACAAGTCCAAATCCATATTCTTATTCAATTCCGTATGATGGTTCCTCAAAATCAGTATTTGAAAAATGGTTACCATTTAGTAAAGATAAATAATGGAAAAGATAGCTAAAAACCTACAACTTCTTCTAATGTGTATCATTCTGGTAAGTACTGTAATTGCAGTTGGAATAGAGATTTATAAAATGTTTGAAAATCGATCGGTTACCTTAGCTGATTTGCTGCTAATGTTTCTTTACTTAGAAGTACTAGCGATGGTAAGAGTTTTTTGGAACCAGCAATCTATAAGTATCACATTACCACTACTTATAGCTATTACAGCATTAGCACGATTTATTATTTTACAAGGAAAAGAAATGGATCCAAGTGCATTAGTATATGAAGCGGTAGCAATAGTTTTAATTGCAGGTGCTATTGTAATCTTGAGATTAAGACATAGCGATAAATTAGGTCTAAAGAAAAAAAAATCGAAATAATTAAAAATGAATTTTGAAGCTTCAAGGGCTAAGGCCTTAGATAAACTAAATAATTTTGTGGAAAACAATCTCTCAGAATATTCAAAACTTAGAAACTTTGATTATGGACCTGATAACAGGTCTAATGTTTCTTGTTTATCTCCATATATTACTCACGGTATTATTAATGAAAAAGAAGTTATCAAAAAATCTCTTGATAAATTTTCTTTTGCAAAAAATGAAAAATTTATTCAAGAAGTATTGTGGCGTACATATTGGAAAGGTTGGTTAGAATTAAGACCCAGTGTTTGGACAGATTTTTTAATTGAATTAAAAAAGATTAAAGGGGATTTTCAAAACAATCAAAATTATAAAAACGCGATTGATGGAAAAACAAATGTTGAGTGCTTTAACTATTGGGTCAACGAACTCAAAGAAAATAATTATTTGCATAATCATACTAGAATGTGGTTTGCCAGTATTTGGATTTTTACACTAAATTTGCCATGGCAATTGGGTGCGGAATTTTTTATGCAACATCTTTATGATGGAGACTCTGCATCAAACACTCTTGGGTGGAGATGGGTTGCAGGTGTTCAAACACAGGGAAAACATTATTTAGCAAGTGAGTGGAATATCAAAAAATTTACAAATAATAGATTTAGCAATATTAAATTAAATGAAAACGCTCCACCCAAGATTTCTGAAAAAAAATACTCAATTTTAAAACAGGATTTTACTAATCCTGAAAATATTGATCAAAATAATTTGATAATATTCGAGAATAACCTCTGTTTTGAAACAAGTGATTTTCAAAATAATAAATTCAAAAAATTTTATATAATTTCGAATAAAAATGAAAATAGATGCATCAAACTAAGTGAAAAAGTTCTTAAATTTAAGTCATCACTTATTCAAGACCAGGAACAAAGATTTAAAAATCAATCTATTGATTGTGAAGTTATAGATATTAGCGAAATTAAAAAGATAGAAAAAGCAGTGGGGTTGTATCCAACTATTGGAGAAAATTTAGATTATTTGAATTCAAATACTTTTAAAATCAATTTCCTTTATAGAGAACTTGATCAAAACTCTTGGCAATATTGTAATAAAGGTTTCTTTAACTTTAAAAATTATATTCCAAAAATTATTTCAACACTTAACTAAAACCATCTAAACATTCCAATAATCCCGGCTGTAGCATAAAAGAATTGTAAAAATAATATTCCTCTATGACCGCCTCGATAAGCCCAAATTCCAATTAGAATTGCAGATATTAGTAGTAAACAAAAACCAAAAAACTCTATACCAATATTCATAGCTACAAATAATGAGTATAATATTGCAGTGATAACACCTGCCCACTCAAAAATTTTATTATTCATATTTATTTATCTCGCGAGTTTTATAAAAATATCACCCATTCCAGCATCTAAATTTTCTAAAGGTGTATTATTTCTCAACTCACAATATCTACCCGTCACTTGATGACTTTTAACAAAGTCTACCTCATCTTTCGCACAATTTTTTCCATTGTGCAATAAACCTATTACTATTCGATCGTTAAGACTATACACTTCTGATTTGTTGATTTTTTTACCATTACAAAAATAATCTTTATTTACTCTATTGGGAAAATCTTTTTTAGAACAAGGATTTTTTATTGTTAAAACATAGAATTCTTTAAAACCATCCTCAAATTTATGTTTCATCTTTTGAGCTTCAGAATACTTCATAAGATCACACGAACATGGAACACAACACCTATAATAATTTCCACAAATTTTTTTATTCGTTTTACTTTCTTTAATAAATAAGAATTCTGAGTCACTATTTGGGTCAATTAAAGACCCAGAAACTGCACAATATAATTTGTTAAATTCAACAAAGTCTTTGTAAGTAATTTTTTTATCTATGATGTATTTAAAAAATTTTGGTCCCGCGGCATTTCTATTTTTATCAGGGAATATTCTAGACCAATCAGTAATAAGCTTTTTGTGATAATTTTTTTCTCCAGCAAACGACTTGAGTTGAAATGATATTAAAAATACAATTAAAAATATATTGAATATTTTTTTCATTTCTGTCTTACAATAATTGTTTGGTTAAGTTTCTTTATATCAATCATTTCTTTACTTCCATTTGTCCATCTAATTTCTACTTTAAAATTTTTTTCTTTTTTTCTAATTCCATAATGTGCCACAGGTTCCATTTGGCATAAGTAACCAGATCCTGCATCAATTGTTTTTGAATGTTTTCTTTGATTAGTTATTAAGGTAACAGTGGCTCCTCTTGCTGGCGCACCATACTTATTTAATGGTTTAATCCTTAAGTATTTATTTCCTTTACCAACTTTTGCTTTATACAAAGTTAATGTTTGTGCTTTACTTTCACCACGAGAAACTAATAATTCTAAAATTCCATCATTATCTATATCCGCGACTGCAGCACCAGTTCCATATCCATTAGCTTCGAGTCCTACCTGAAAATTTATCTGCTCAAATTTTCCATTATCTTTAATACGAAATAACTTATTTGGTTCTGCTATATTGTTCATGAATACTTCATCAAAACCATCATTATCAAAATCTGCAGAAATAATTGTTCTTATTCTAGAGGGTTCATCAAAATCTTTATTTCCAATGTCTTTAAATTCATTATTTTCCAGGACCCAAGCTCTGTGATATCCAAGCCAATTACCACTTAAAATATCTAATCTACCACGGTAATATATATCTGATAAAGCTGTACCCCGTCCATTTTGGATTGCATCATCTAATCTATAATCAAATGCAACATCATCAAAATTTCCATTATTATTTTTAAAAAGAAAATTTGCTCCTCTCTCATTAGCCGCAAAGATATCGGCTCTTTCTGTCAAAATATGCCCAGATACAACTGCTCTTCCACCAGTAATATTATCCAGATTTAAATTCTCAGCTTTATCTTTGATAAGTTCATTTTCAATCTCATAAAACCTTGTTGGTCCTCCGTAGTTTGCAACATAAATTCCATATTCACCATCTCCCTTTCTATCTACACAAACAACAGATCTTCCTGCTGTTAAATTTAGATTTTCTTTATTTTTTTCTAATTCAAATAAATCAAAATAATTATTATCTTTTAAATCCAATAATCTGTCTGAATATTTTTTAACTCCACTATATGTATCGGTATTTAAAAAGTAGATTTCTTCAAAGCCATCTTTATCAATATCACATGCAGCAACTCCAATGGTTTTCTTTGAAATATCTGAAAAAATTTTTTGTTGGTTTATATTCTTCAATTTTCCATCTTGAAAAGATAACGCTAAATTCGGAAAACCAAAACCTGTGACTAAAAACTCATTATTTCCATCCATATTAAAATCTGTCACTGAAATACCATAGCTCAGTCTTTTTTCATTATTCTCAATAATTTTTGATAGATCCTCAAAAAATTCTGCACGAGTGTTGTTTGTAAGAATTATTAATAAAAATAAAATTGAATATTTATGAAAATTTTTTATTTTTTTGATGAACATTTTTTTGAACAATACTTAACTTTTTCCCAATTAAGTCTCCATTTTTTTCTCCATTTAAATGGCCTTTGACATATTGGACAAACTTTAATTGGTAAATTTTCTTTTTTCACTAAATTGTATTTTCTTTAATGAATTTATCTGCAGCTGACAAAATCAATTTTTTTCTATCAGTTTTCATCTTATCGAAAATTCTCACCATCATTGAAAGCCTTGGATTTTTTAAAAAAAACTTTCTATTTCGATCTATAAATCTCCAATAAAGCCCATCCATTATATTGCACCAATCACCCCTCTTAAAATCCATCATCTTCATAAAATAACTTGATCCACAAATGTATGGTTTAGTTGCAAATATTCCACCATCACTAAACAATCCCATTCCATAAACATTTGGAACCATCACCCAATCTGAGGAGTCCACAAACATTTCCATAAACCACTTGTAAACAATAGTGGGTTTGATCTCACAAAGGTTCATTATGTTTGATAAAATCATAAGTCTTTCAATATGATGAGACCATCCATGATTTAATGCGTTCTTTATTGCATAATCCAATGGTGGTAATCCAGTAGTGCCGTCATACCAGGATTTTTTCATCTTACGATTTTGTTTGAAAAAATTTCCTGTCTCCATTTTACTAGAATAACTTTGATAAATTCCTCTCATAAATTCTCTCCAACCAATTATTTGACGAACGTATCCCTCTAAAGAATTTAGTCTTATTTTTTTACTTTTATGAAATTCTAAAATTTTTTTAATTATAAATTCTGGAGTTATAAGACCTAAATTTACATATGGACTTAGTGCACTATGAAACAAAATATTATCTTTTTGATCAACTGCATCCTCGTAATCACCAAATAAATTTGATTTTTCTTTAATGAAAAAATTTAAAAGCTCCAAAACATCATTGTGTTCTGTAGCAAACCAGAAATTTTTGGTACTGCCAGGATGATCCTTAAATAGCTTTTCAACAATAGGTTTTAGCTTTTTAGTATGAGAAGTTTCATTTATTTTTGGAAATTTTGGGATTGAAATATTTTTTGGTAATTTATTTCTATTATCCTCATCAAAACTCCACTTACCTCCTGTAGGATTCCCATCAGCACCCATTAATATTCCAGATTTTTTTCTGACATCTTTGTAGAAAGTTGCCATAAATGGTTTTTTGGATTTAGATAAATATTTTTTAAAATCCTCTCTTGAATTTAAAAACATTGGCGTCTGAATAATATTCCATTTTATTTTTTCTTTATTAACAAATTGATTAATTTTTTTTTCAAAAAACTTATCCTCAACTTCAAAACTGGATATTTCCTTAATCTTTTTTGTGCTAATTAATTTTTTAAGCTTTTTAAAATAACTTTCCTTAAATTCTTTATCCTCTATTTTTGAGTATTCTATTTTAAATTTATCTTTTTTAAGTACATCTGCGTGAGATCGCATTGATGATAAAAATAGAAGAATTTTTTGTTTATGATGTTTTTCATAAGTACAAAGCTCATAATCTTCAGCCATGAAAAAAAGGTGGTCTTTTTTGAAGCGGTCTAGGTATTTTGATGGAAATAATTGATTGCCCAGTATAAAAAATAACTTCATAATTAAATATAACTAATTAAATTTTTTATGTCAGAAAAATATCTTATTTTTGGTGCGACAGGTTCAATCGGATCAAGCTTGGCTGAACAATTAGTAAATTCTGGAAATAGTGTACATTTAGTAGGTAGAGATGAAAACGAGGTTAAAAATATTTCAGAGAGATTAGGGTGTCCTTTTACTATTACAGATGTTTTGGAAGAGGGATTTATAGAAAAAGTTAAAAATGATATTTCTGATGTAAAAGGTGTTGCTTATTGTGTTGGGTCAATTGACTTAAAACCTGTGAGAATGGTAACAGAGCAAGATTTTGTAAAATGTATGAAATTAAATCTTTATTCTGCGGTTGAAGTTATTAAGGGTTATCAAGAGAGTTTGAAAAAAAATAAGGGCTCAATAGTTTTATTTTCAACTGTTGCTGCTCAAAGAGGATTCACCAATCACGCAATTATTGCATCAACAAAAGCAGCTGTTGAGGGTTTAACAGTCTCACTTGCAGCTGAATTTGCTCCAAACATAAGAGTGAATTGTATTGCGCCAAGCTTGACTAATTCAAAAATTGCTGAGCCCATGTTAAAGAATAAAGCCCTAGCAGATGGTATTGCAAAGGCTCATCCTTTGAAAAGATTGGGAGAGGGAAAAGACTCTGCCTCTTTAGCTAGATTTTTAATAACTGAAGATAGCTCTTGGATAACAGGTCAAATTATTGCAGTAGATGGTGGAAGATCTAAACTTTCATAAGGTGAAAAATCTTTTTTTTATAATTATATTTTTTATATTTTTTTCAACTAATTTATTTGCTCAAAATTTAAAATTTAAAAAACTAGTTGTTCTTAACGATCCATGGGGTTCGTCTTTTTTAAATAATAAAGAACTAATTATTACTGAAAAAGGTGGAAAAATTAAGATCATAGATATACGCCAAAAAAAAACTGTTGAAATTGATCATAACCTAAATTTTCTAGAACACGGACAGGGTGGTCTTTTAGATATCTTATATAAAGATAATTTTATTTATGTTTCATATTCTGAAAACAGAGGTAATGGGAAAACAAGTACCTCTATCGCTAAAGCTATTTTTGATAAAAAAAAATTAAATTTTAAAAATATTTTTCAAGCTGAACCTCCTATTGATTCTGGTTATCATTTTGGTTCAAGGTTAGCTATCAAAGATAATCACTTATTTGCCTCTGCTGGTGAAAGAGGTAAAGGCATGATTGCCCAAGACCCCTCAAAACATCCTGGGAGTATTATAAGAATTAAACTTGATGGAAGTATTCCAAATGACAATCCTAAATTTGTAGATAAGCCAGATTGGCTACCTGAAATTTATCAAATTGGTATCAGAAATCCTCAAGGTCTAACTTTATCATCATACGATGGTAAAATTTATATGAGCAACCATGGTGCCAAAGGTGGTGATTGGTTTGGTGAAGTAAAAAAAGGTGAAAATTATGGTTGGAAAATATTAGGCTGGGGAGGAAAAAATTATTCTGGGTTTCCTATTGGTCCAAAATGGAAACCTGGCTTTACAAAAGCAATACAATATTGGGTGCCTTCAATTGCAACAAGTGCAATTACAATTTATAAAGGAAACGAATTTAATGAATGGAATGGTCATGCATTAATTACATCATTAAAAGATCAATCCTTAAGAAAACTAATCTTCAATGATTTGTCCAACATAAAAGAAGATGTAATTTTTAAAGATGAGATCGGACGAATTAGAGATATCCAGGTTCATCCAAAAAATGGAAAAATTTACTTTTTGGCGAGTGATAACCTTTGGCTGATGGAGAAGGCTAAATAGATCTTAGTGATTATTGATTTCTTATAAGAGGATAAACCTTTGGATTTAAATATTTAATATTAGTTAATAATATTAATACCAACGTTACTAAACCAATGGATAAACCAAGATAAATCAAAACTTTAAGATCAAACTTCCAGAATAACTCAAATATATTTTCAATAATAAATTTTGAACCAACTACAGCAAACAAAACTGCAATCATTATTACAGATATAAAAATAATCATAAATTCAATCAGCGAAGAAAAAACAATCTCTTTTCTTGAAAAACCTAAAATTTTAAAAACCAAATTTTGGTATTCTCTTACTTTTCCTTGGACCATTATTGCACTTGATATTACAATTAAACCAATGACGATAGTGACTGTTGAAATGACAATAACTGCTATGAAAACTTTATTTAAAACATTAGTTACTTTATTTAAATAATCAGCAATTTTAATCATTGATAAACTAGGGAAAATTTCAAGCATTTTTGTTTCATCAAATTTATTTAAATTATAGAACTTTGTGGTTGCTAAATATTCGTGAGGAATATTTTTTGCAAAGTCAGGGTTAAAAAGCATTGCAAAATTTATATTTAGATCTCTATAATCAACTTGTCTAAAGTTGACTATTTCACCATCAATTTCTCTACCATAGATATTTAAAGTAAATATATCCCCTAATTTGATATTAAAATCTTTTGCAACCTTAGCGTCTAATGATATCTGAAGTTGATTTGGTTTAGACAAATCCCACCACTTACCATCAATAATTAGATTATCCTCAGGAACTTCTTTTACCCAAGATGATCTCCGTTCACTGCCAATAACCCAATAACTATCATTTTCAGGTGTAATATATGTGTTTGGATTTATACCATTAATTTTTACTATTCCTGAAGAAACCATTGGCACAATTTCAATATTTGCACCAGGATCCATTGATAAAATTCTTTGTTCAAACTTTTCACGCTCTCCATTTTGAATGCCCACAAAAAAATAATCAGGAGCGATATCAGGTATTGATTTTGCTATCTCTCTTTTAAAATTAGTTCCAACTAATGCCAAAGTCAAAAGTAATGTAACACCAAGGCCTAAAGACATAATTGTAATAGGTGTAATACTTTTTGATTGTGTAATATTTTTAATAGAAACTTTTAAAGGAGTGCTCGAATTAAATTTAAACTTTTTTAGAGAAAATATGATTAACTTTGAAAGTAGAAAAAAGATAGTCAAACAAATAAAAAATGCCCCAAAATACCCAAGACTATAAACAAGATTTTCTGATCTATAAGTAAATATTAAAATCAAAATCGATAACATTATAATACTCAAGCCAATTAATTTTTTTGAATAATAAAATTGTAAGTTTTGGAATACATTTCTAAATAGACTTGAAGCTTTGACTTGATCGATAGAACTAATTGTAGGAATCGAAAAAATTATCAAAACTAATAAACCTATTAAAAATATTTTTAAAAAATTAAAAAAAGAAAAAAATAAATCTATCTTAAGTCCAAAGCTACTTGACAAATATTTGTCTGCTAATGGTACAATTAATAAACTACTTAAATATGCTGAAATAGTAATTATAAATAATAATATTACCAATTGAAGATAATAAAGTTTTTTAATATTACCGGAATAGAAACCTAAGGCCTTTCTTACTGCTATAGACAAGTTATTTTGATTTATAAAAGACAAAAGAGTATTAGCAATACCAATACCAGCTATTAGCATCGCACTTATTGAGACAAGGGATAAAAATTGTGAAAAGTTACCAATTACTCTTTTTAATCCACTTGCTGCATTTTCTGGATATCTAATTTTCACCTTTTGATCATCTTTAAAAATACTTTCGATTTTTTTTATGATTATTTCTGGATTATCATTGGTATTAAATTTTATTTTATATTCATAATTTAAAAAATTTCCTATTCCGTTAAGTTTTAAGATATCTAAAGTTTGTTTACCTGTTAAAACCCAGTCTCCAAAAGTCACAAATCCACTTACATCTGGAACAGATCTTACCTTACCAATAACAAGAAATTCTTTATCTTGAATTTTTACAATTTCATTTGTTTTGATATTTAAGGTTTTTGATAAACTCTCATTAATTAAAATTGTATAAGGTTTAGTTTGCATTCTTTCATAAGCATC
Organism: uncultured Pelagibacteraceae bacterium; assembly: GCA_902609685.1. Lineage (GTDB taxonomy): Bacteria > Pseudomonadota > Alphaproteobacteria > Pelagibacterales > Pelagibacteraceae > Pelagibacter. The sequence goes on along the minus strand of CACLSR010000002.1, from coordinate 56,340 downwards.
AGCAGGTTCATAAGTTACTTCACCATATAAAGGATACTTTTGGTCAACTGTTTTTATTCTAGTAAATAAAGATTTATTTTTCTTTCGATTTGTTGTCGAAAGCATTGTGCTGAATTCAACCATCTCTGATATAGTTGTAAACTCTTCAACTTTATTTAATAAATCTATATTTCCTTGATTTCTGTTATAATCAATCTCTAAGTCTCCACCTAAAAGCTCTTTAGCATTTTCTTTGAGTTCCTTTTTTAAACTATCCTCAATAGTAAATATTGCACTTAATATAAAGAGACTGATGAACAAAGTGATGATTATACTAGAGATTTTTTTATAGTTCCTTTTTAAATCTCGCAGAGCATATATTAAGATAAACTTGTATTGATAAAAATTATTTAATTTTTCCATCTTTAATTTTAATTTTTTTGCTTGCGCGGTTAGCAAGTTTTGGGTCGTGTGTTACCATAATTAATGAGGAACCCTCCTCTTTAACATACCTAAATAAAATTTTAGAAATCATATCGGAATTTTCTGTATCTAAATTTCCTGTAGGTTCATCAGCTAGAATTAGCTCTGGCTTCATGGCAATAGCTCTTGCGATAGCGACACGCTGTTGTTCTCCTCCAGATAACTGACTGGGTAAATTATTTAGTCGATGTTTTAAGCCAAATCTGTCTAAAAGAGATTTGGCCTCTTTCTCAGGATTTTTAAATTTATTCAATTCAAGAATTAAGGTTACATTTTCTAGGGCTGTATAATTTGGAATTAAATAAAAAGACTGAAAAATTATACCAATATTTTTTTTTCTGATTTTTGATACTTCATCCTCACTTAATTTTGTAATTTCGTGGTCTTGAAAGTATATCTTGCCTGAAGTTGGACGCTCTAAACCACCAATTAACATGATTAAACTTGTTTTTCCTGAACCACTCTCACCTACTATTGAAATAGTTTCTTTTTTTTTTGTGGTCAAATTTATATCTTTTAAAACACTGATATTATCTTTACCAGTTTGGTATTTAAGATTTATTTTTTTTAATTTAAGAAGAATACTCATGAACAAAAGTTTTATTATTAAAATTATTATTATCTGTCTACTAACCATTAATGCATATGCAATCGAAAAGATCGTATTATTTGGTGATAGTTTAATGGCTGGTTATGGTTTGTCTGATGACAATAGTTTACCAGTGGTTTTAGAAGAGAATTTAGAAGCAAAGGGTTACAATATTGAGATTGTTGATGGCAGTGTTTCTGGTAGTACATCGTCAGGGGGATTAAATAGAGCTGATTGGACTTTAAGTGAGCCAGATATAGATCTAATAATTTTATGCTTAGGGGCTAATGATATGTTAAGAGGCATCCAGCCAAAAGAAACAAAAAGCAATTTAGAAAAAATTATAAAAATTGCTCAAGATAAAAATATTGAAATTATCCTAGCTGGGATGATTGCTCCAACCTCGCATGGGTTTTCTTATAAAAAAAAATTTGACAAAATTTTTCCTGATTTAGCCAAAAAATTTAAAATAGAACTTATTCCTTTTTTACTTGAAGGAGTGGCGATGAAGCCCGAGTTTAATTTAAGTGATGGTATACATCCAAATGAAGAGGGCACCATAATAATGAGTAGAACTTTAGAGGAGACAATTATAAAAACTTACAATAAAAAAAATTAGTTTAAGTGGAAAAAAAACCTTATCACCATTTACCAGACGGTACTTTTAGAAATCCTGAGGGTTCACCAAAACCAGATCCTAATGTTAAATGGTCCTTCAAAATTTTTAATAGAGAGAAAAAAAAGCTTGATATGACAGTTCCCAAAGAACATGTTATTGAAAAAGAGAAAGTTTTAACAGACTTAAAAAAATTTCAAGAAGACGATTATGTAGCATGGATTGGCCATGCAACATTTTTAATTAAGCTTGGTGGGATAACAATTATTACAGATCCAGTATTTTCAAAAAATGCCGGGCCGCTAATTTTTGGACCTAAGAGATTTACCGAACCAGCACTAAAATTAAACGAAATTCCACAAACAGATATTTTTTTACTCACCCATAATCATTACGATCACCAAGATATGAGGACGATCCGGAGATTTCCTTTTAAAAATTCTAAAGTTTTACTCCCATTAAAACTTAGTAAATATTTTACCAGAAATGGTTATAGCGATGTAAATGAAATGGACTGGTACGATAAAATTGAAATAAATGAAAATTTAAAAATTACTTTTTTACCTGCTGTGCATTGGTCAAAAAGAAGTCTAACAGATACTAATAAAACTTTATGGGGAAATTTTTTGATCGAATATAAACATATCAAGTTATTATTTGGTTGTGATACTGGAGTAGGAAACATTTATAAAGATATAGGTAATAGGTATGGTCCAATTGATCTTACGTTTATAAATATTGGTGCTTATAATTTTTATCCAATAATGCCTTATAAAGATAAGTCGGTTTATCACACTAATCCGGAAGAAGCTTTAGAGGTTGCAAAAAATTTAAAGAGCAAAAAGGTGATTGGAATGCATTGGGGGACATTTGTTTTATCTCTAGAACCAATCATGGAGCCACCTGTAAGATTTAAAGCTGGAGCGGAAAAATATGGATTTAAAAAAGAAGATGCAATTATTTATAAAATAGGTGAATTTGGATCTTTAAAAAAATTACTTGATTATAATTAATTATCTAAAATTTTCTTTTTAGCCTTTTTAAATTCTTCTTCAGTTAAAACACCATCTTTAAGGAGTTGATTTAATTTATCCAATTCATCTGTTAACTTATCATTATTATCAGATAAGTTATCTTCATGGTCCTGATTTTCTAAGCTCTCATTGGATTTATTTTCTCTTTTGGCCTCAAAGCCTTTCATGATAGCTGTTCCGCCCAAGTAAAGGACAAATGCTAAAATTGGTATCGCTAATCCGAAGAAAATTATTTTTTCCACAATTTAATCCTCATCATCTTCTCTCCAATTCTTTTCATACATTAACCATGCAGCATAAATTACTGAAAATGTTCCAACTATCATACCATAATCAAATCCAGTTTGTTTATCATATAAATACCAACCTAATTGTGTTGCGCCAATTGGTGGAACTGTCAGTATGAGCATAAGAAGTGCAATTCTATAGGGGTATTTAGGTTTTTTCATAACCTATCTTATCAAAAAAAATTTATTGAACTCAATATTATGCTTGCGATCTTTTGAAACAGTCAATCGTATTTTTTAGCAAGCAAGCGATTGTCATTGGACCAACTCCACCAGGAACGGGCGTGAGTGCTTTAGCATTTTTTGAAACTTCATCAAATGCAACATCACCAACGATACCTTTCTCAGTTTTATTAATCCCAACATCGATCACTATTGTATCTTTTTTAACCCAATCACCTTTTACTAACTCAGGAATACCAACAGCTGCAATAATAATATCAGCTTCTAAACACTCTGCTTTTAAGTCTTTTGTTTTAGAGTGTGTTATAGTAACAGTGCAATTTTCTTTTAGTAAAAGTTGAGTCATTGGTTTACCATTTAAGTTAGATCGACCAACAACAACTGCTTTTTTACCATTTAAGTTAGGTTCTATCTTTTTAATTAATAAATAACATCCTAATGGTGTGCATGGGACGGAACTCTCATAACCTGATGAAAGATTTCCAACATTCATTGGATGAAATCCATCTACATCTTTTGATGGGTCAATCGCTTCAATAATTTTTTGTTTATCAATATGTTTTGGTAATGGTAATTGAACCAAAATACCTGACACAGAGTTATCTTTATTTAACTCATCTATCTTCTCTAAAATAACTTTTTCTTCAACACTATCTGGATATTTAATCACATCAGATTTAAGTCCAACTTCGGTAGCAGATTTTTCTTTGTTTCGAACGTAAATCTGACTAGGAGTTAAGTCTCCAATCAAAATTACTGTTAAACCTGGAACTTTATTATATTTATTTTTTAGATCAGTAACTTCTTTTTTAAGCTGTTCCCTTAATAGTGCTGCTTCTTTTTTTCCATCAATTAAAATCATAAATCTTAGAATATCATTGGTGCGATGTAGAGTTTCATACACATTTCTATAAACCAAATCAATAGTAGTAAAATAATTGGAGAAATGTCTAACGCTCCTAAATTTGGTAAAAATCGTCTTATTCTTCTTAAAAATGGCTCTGTCAATCTGTAAGTAAAATCTAGAACTGCATAAACAAATCTATTTTGAGTATTCAATACATTAAAAGCGATTAACCAGCTGATGATAACATTAGCGATCACCACATACGAATAAAGTTTTAATAATTGTAAAACTAAATAAAAGATAGCAATCATTTTTTTTCAATATAAATCGAAGAACTTGGAAATGCGAAAGAGGCCTTATTGTTTTCAACAATTTGTTTTATTGCAATTGCAAGTTTTTCTTTTACTGAAAGCCATTCGTTCCAACTATCTGATTTTGTGAAACAACGCACATACATGTCTATAGAACTATCTGAAAACTTATCGACTCTTACTGCAATTCCTATGTTAGTGTCAAAATCATCACTTTTTTTTATGTGATCTTCAATTTGATCTCTAATATTTTTTAATTGATCAACCGAAGTGTCATATTGGAGAGTAATAATCCAACTAATTAACCAGTTTGAAGTTTCACTTACATTTACTACAGCATTTTCTGCAAATTGAAAATTTGGAATTATTGCTAATGATTTATCGAATTTTCTGATTGTTGTTGATCGAAAACCAATTTTTTCAACAATACCCTCAATTATTCCATCGACAGAAATCCAATCACCGATTTTAAATCTTTTTTCAACTAATACCAAAATCCCAGAAATTAAATTTTTAAACAAATCTTGTGCACCCAATGCAACTGCTACTCCAAACAAACCTAAACCAGCAATAATTGGTCCAATCTTTATTCCCCATAATTCTAAGACTGCTGCAAGCCCTAGTATGAATATTAATATCTTTAAAGATTTAATAATCCATCCAATGAGTTCTCTTGTTAATAATTTATCAAGACCGCTTAAGATATATGAGACCGGTTCTATAATTTGATGAATAACCCAAAAAATTAATATGGTTATTAGAGTTCTATTTATAGTATCGACAATTTCTCTACCTTCCATAGAAAATGTCATGTAATAACTTGCTATAAAAAAACCTAAAACAATTGGTAAAAATCTTGCAGGACCAATTAAAGATTTTACGAAAGTATCATCTAATTTATTTGTTGTTCTTTTTGAGATAATTTCTAACTTTTTGATTACAAGTTTACTAATTAGACCTCTAAAAATTAAAAAAATTAAAAAAATTCCTAAACCAATTAATATTTGTAAGATATCGACACCTAAAATACCTTTGTTCCATACAGATAAAAATATTTCAGAAAAATTATTAAACAATTCCATAATTAAATTTTATATAACAAAAACTCTTCTTCTCCAGGATTAAAAAGAAATATTTTTTTCCATTTAATTTCATTCAATATAGATGAACTTTTCTCCCCAATACACGATAAATTAGTATTCATCCATAAGCTTTCAATTTGATGATTTTTGACAAAACTCAAAAAACTTTGAGCACTATTCTGTGAATAAATATAAACCATATCTGGCATGTTCAATTTTAAATCTTTTACAAAACTTTCATTGAATTTTTGATTATGTTTTACTCTATAATTAATCACTCTTTTTATTCCATAGCCCTCTTTCATGAGTTGTTGATCTAAATCAACAGATATAATTTCACCGCTGACATAAAGTAACTTTTTATTTTTTGTCTCGTAAGTTTGTAAAATTAACTCTTTTAAGTTAGAAACATTACCCTCTGCAGCTACTGTGTTTTGAAATCCTGATGATCTAGCCTTTTTTTCAGTTAAATTACCAACACAAAAACATTTGATATTTTTGTCTATGTTATTTTGATCTAAATATTTCACTGCATTAGCGCTGGTAAAAATAATTCCTCCATATTCAGAAAATTTAATTTCCTCATAATTAACCTTTTCAATATTAATCAGTGGGATGTGCGAAACTTGATGACCTAATGATTTAAACTTTAAAATCATTTCTGAACAATCTTCCAGTGGTCTTGTTAATAAAATATGCATATTATTTTTTGTAAGAATTATTTGATTGCATTTTTAAATTCTGCCCAATTTGTTTACCTATCTCTTTAAATTTATCAATCTGGCCAGATTTCTTTTCATAAAATCTTTGAGAGCCATCTATTGAAAAAAGTTCTGCCTCAACTACAATTGTATCACTTTCTATTTTTGAATAAACGCCTATTGCTGTTTCACAATCTCCCTCTAAAACTTTGAGAACATTTCTCTCAGCATGAGCTCTTTTATACGTTTCTTCATGATTTACTTTTTTTAAAATTGAAATAATTTCTTTATCTGCTTCACGACATTGGAGTGCAATTATTCCTTGTCCAGCACTTGGTATGATTTCTTGTGCTGAGAAAATTTCAGCTATTTCATTTTCAAGATTTAAATTTTTAATCCCTGCATAAGACAAAATTATTGCATCATAATTTCCATCCTTTAGTTTTTTAATTCTAGTATCCACATTACCTCTAATTATTTTGCATGTTAGATCAGATCTTAATTTTTTAATTTGAAATTCCCTTCTAAATGAAGATGTTCCTATAATTGATTTCAGCTTAAGATCATTTAATTTTTTTTTATTATTTGTTATCAAAATTTCTCTTGGATCATTTCTCTCTAAAAAACAGTCTGTTTTAAGTCCGCTAGTTTCTATTGCTGGCATATCTTTTAATGCATGTACTGCAATGTCGATACTTTTATTTTCTAACTCTTTTTCAATTTCAGTTGAAAACAATCCTTTGCCACCTATATCAGACAACCTAGTATCTTTAACTTGATCACCTTTTGTTGAAATAGATTTAATTTCAATATCATTTGTATCTAAAGTAGTTTTTTTAATAATTTGCTCTTTAGCTTTTTGAGCATACAACAATGCTAATTTACTACCTCTTGAACCTATAATAATTTTTTTAGTCATAAATAAATTTATTTCTTTCTTGTATTGGAAATGTACAATTATTAAAAACTATTTGTATGAGTAAAAAACCCTTAATTCTTGGAATTGAAACTAGTTGTGATGAAACAGCTGCCTCGGTTATAACTGAGAATGACCAAGGGAAACCTATAATTTTATCAAACATTGTCTCTAGCCAAACTGATGTCCACAAAGAATTTGGAGGTGTAGTTCCAGAACTAGCAGCCAGATCACATATCGAAAAAATAGATTTAATCGTGAAGAAAGCTTTGGATGATAGTGGAATAAAAATCAAAAATATTGATGCAGTAGCTTCGACTGCAGGTCCTGGTCTAATCGTTTGTTTGTCAGTAGGCTTAAGCTTTGGGAAAGCTTTTGCCTCTTCAATTAATAAACCTTTTATCGCTGTAAACCATTTAGAGGGTCATGCATTAAGTCCAAAATTAGTTACAAATTTGAATTATCCTTATCTTTTATTATTAATTTCTGGTGGTCACTCTCAATATTTAAGTGTTCAAGAACTTGGAAAATATAAAAGATTAGGAACAACAATTGATGATGCCTTGGGTGAAGCTTTTGATAAAACTGCAAAACTTTTAGGAATAGAATTTCCTGGTGGGCCCCAAATTGAGCTTTGGGCAGAAAAAGGTGATCCAAACTCTTTTGACTTACCAAAACCTATTTTTAACAAAGGTGGTTGTAATTTATCATTTGCTGGTCTTAAAACTTCAATTCTTAAAATAAGTAAAACAATCAAAACAGATCAAGAAAAATTCAATTTAGCAGCTTCCTTTCAAAAAACTATTGAGGAAATATTAAAAAAAAAAACACAAATAGCTTTTTATGAATTTGAAAAACAAAATGATATACAAGATAAAATTTTTGTTGTTGCGGGTGGTGTAGCTGCTAACAAAAAGATAAGGTCTATGTTAATTAATTTATGTAAGGAAAATAATTATAAGAATATTTTTCCACCAATTGAGATATGTGGTGACAATGCGGCGATGATAGCGATGGTAGGTTTGGAAAAATATAAATTGAAACAATTTGACAAGTTGAATTATCCAGCAAAACCTAGATGGCCACTAGATGAAAACGCAAAATTTTTAAAAGGTGCAGGAGTAAAACTTTAATTTTGCATTTAATGAAGTTATCAAATATTATTCAATTATGAGTAATAATGAGTTCATAAATATTTATAGAGGTCTCTTTCCATTAATAAAAAGACATTTAGATATGCTTATCCAAAGACATTGGGATAAAAAAATTTTAAAATCAAAAAATATCTTAAATAAGAGTGGAATGAAATTTTATTCTCAAAATGATGAAGATGGCATTTTGATGGAAATTATAAATAGGCTCGAGATCAGTCAAGGAAATTTCTTTGAAATTGGTGTTTGTGGTGGAAAACAAAATAATGGTACAGAATGTAACACTATAATTTTATTAATGTTAGGCTGGAATGGAATTTGGATTGATGGAGTTGATATTGACCTAAATTTACCACAAGAAAGTAAATTAAATTTTTTCAAACAATTTCTTACAAAAGATAATTGTGTTAAAATTTTCAATGACGCATTAGAAAAATCAAAAATAAAAAAATCAGAAATAAATGTTGTTTCTGTAGATATAGATGGAAATGATTTTTATATTACTGAATGTTTACTTGAGGATGGATTTGAACCTGATTGTTTTATTGTAGAATATAATGCTAAATTTCCACCTCCAATTATTTATAATATGCCTTACCAAGAAAATTATGTGTGGGGATTAAAAGATGATCAGGGTAGTAGTTTGCAATTCTATGCAAATTTTTTTGATAAATACAATTATCATCTTGTTTGCTGCAACATTACTGGTACGAATGCGTTTTTTGTAAATAGCAAACATAAAGAAAAATTCAAAGATATACCAAAAAATATTATGGATATTTTTTATCCTCCTGATTATAATTGGTTTACCCAAGTCGGGCATCCTCCATCAACTAAAACAATAGAGTATTTTACTAAAATCAATAATAGTAAAAAGATAAATAAGTAATTTTAAAAAAAAATGAAATATTGGTTACTTAAATCTGAACCAGACGCATGGTCAATTGATCAGCAAAAAAAAGCTGGAATTAAGGGGACTCCATGGGATGGGGTAAGAAATTACCAAGCTGCCAAAAATTTAAAAATGATGCAAAAAGGAGATCAATGTTTTTTTTATCACTCAAACATTGGAAAAGAAATTGTTGGTATTGTCGAGGTTATTAAAGAAGCATATTTAGATAAGACAGATAAATCTGGTCGATTTGTTGCTGTAACAGTAAGGTTTTTGAAAAAATTAAATAAGTCAGTAAGTCTTGAGGAAATTAAGAAAAACAAGCAATTAAGCCATTTATCACTGATTAAACAAAGTAGACTATCTGTAATGCCAATAGATTCTAAAAGCTGGAAAATTTTAAATAACATGGGTAAGATTTAGAATTAATATTTATGCCTAAAAGAAAGAAAAAATCTAAATCTAGAAAAAAAACCTCTAAAAGAAAGAAGGTTAAAAAAAGAAAAAAAATTCTTAAAAGAAAAAAAAAGATTAAAAGTAAGATTAAAAAAGTTAAAATTAATAACGAAGGCTCAACACAAGAACTTATTTTTAAACCAAAACCAGAGTGGGTGAAAAGTGGTTTAATTAATAAATCTCAATATCAGAATAAATATACTGACTCTATTAAGAACAATAATGCTTTTTGGAAAAAAGAGGGGAAAAGAATTACATGGATAAAACCATACAAAAAAATTAAAGATGTGAAGTATAGTAAAGATGAAGTTAAAATAAAATGGTTTGAAGATGGAACTTTAAATGCATCTGCTAATTGTATTGATCGACATTTAAAAGATAAAAAAGATAAAACAGCAATTATTTGGGTAGGCGATGATCCTAAGGATACTCAAAAAATTTCTTATAAACAACTTCATCAAAAAGTTTCAAAAGCAGCTAATGGTCTAAAAAAATTAGGCATACAAAAAGGAGACAGAGTAACAATATATTTAACGATGATACCCGAGCTGGCTGTTTTGATGTTAGCTTGTGCAAGAATAGGAGCCATACATTCCATAATTTTTGGTGGATTTTCAGCAGAGTCTATTTCTGGAAGAGTAAATGATTGTAAATCAGAATACATTATAACAGCTGATGAGGGTGTTAGAGGTGGAAAAACAATTCCATTAAAAGCAACAACAGATGAAGCATTAAGTAATTGTCCTGATGTTAAAAAATGTATTGTTGTCAAAAGAACAGGAAACTATGTTTATTGGGATGACGACAGAGATGTTTGGTATCATGATCTAATTAAAGATGTCCCAAGTCATTGTGAACCTGAGGAAATGAATGCGGAAGATCCTTTATTTATTCTTTATACCTCTGGATCTACAGGTAAACCGAAAGGTGTACTACATACAACAGGCGGGTACATGGTTTATGCTTCCATGACTCATCAATACATATTTAACTATAAGCCTAAAGATATTTATTGGTGTACTGCAGACATAGGTTGGGTAACAGGTCATAGTTACATTATTTATGGACCTTTATCTAACGGAGCTACTACAATAATGTTTGAGGGAGTACCAAATTATCCGGACAGCTCAAGATGGTGGCAGATTGTTGATAAATATAAAGTTAATACTTTTTATACTGCTCCAACAGCTATCAGAGCACTTATGCGAGAAGGTGATGATCCAGTAAATAAAACATCTCGAAAATCTCTAAAATTATTGGGTACAGTCGGAGAACCTATAAATCCAGAGGCTTGGATGTGGTATTACAAAACAGTTGGAAACTCAAAGTGTCCAATCGTAGATACCTGGTGGCAAACAGAGACAGGCGGAATTTTAATTGCGCCTCAAACAGGAGCTATACCTTTAAAACCTGGATCAGCAACAAAACCTTTTTATGGAATTAAACCTGTTCTTGTCGATAAAGACGGAAAAGAAATTAAAGGTGCAGGAGAAGGGAGACTTTGTATAGCTCAGTCTTGGCCAGGCCAAATGCGAACTGTTTATGGTGATCATCAAAGATTTATTGATACTTACTTTTCACAATTTGATGGAAAATATTTTACTGGGGACGGGTGCAGAAGAGACAAGGATGGATATTACTGGATCACTGGACGAGTAGATGACGTAATTATTGTATCAGGACACAACTTGGGTACTGCTGAAATTGAAAGTGCTTTTGTTGCTCATCCTAAAGTTGCTGAAGCTGCTGTGGTTGGTTATCCACATGACATTAAAGGAAATGGACTATATTGTTACGTAACTCTTAATGCAGGTGAGACTGAGACAGGAGATCTTGAAAGAGAACTAAAATTATGGGTTAGAAAACAAATAGGTCCATTAGCAACTCCTGACTTGATTCACTTTACTCCAGGGCTTCCAAAAACAAGATCTGGAAAAATAATGAGAAGAATTCTTAGAAAGATTGCAGCAAATGAACATGGTCAATTAGGTGATACCACTACTTTGGCTGATCCAAGTGTTGTTGATAGTTTAGTTGACAATAGAAAAAATACTTAGAAACCTAATCTTTCTTGAAATTCTTTCTTAACGACATCCCATTTGAGAATGACTGAATTCAAAACTATTTTACGATCTAAAGTTTTTAGCTCCTCAGCTATTGGAGCCCACTTATATAAAGACAAAGCGCTAGGATTAAAAGGGAGATCAGTATGATAAGTATCCCAATTCATTTTCTCAAATCTTTCATCAAAATTTTTTTTGGTGTTTTCGATAATATCTAAAGGCATTTTGTTTGAAATTTCATCGTCTAGAATTTTTAAAAAAATTTCTTTAGCCCTATTGGTATCTTCATAATTTGTAGTTGCTTTTAAATAAGAGAAAGTAAAAAACGTAAGATCTTGCAAAGCCACAGCATAGATATTCCACTTAGCTAAATTAACTGACTTCATAAATTCATCATTTTCAAAATGAAGAACATACCTAGTGCCCATCCTGGTCTTTAAATAACCATACAAAGTAACTTGTGAAACCCAAGCTGATTTTGTTTGAATAAAATCCTCTAATTCATCTAATGACTTAATTTTTTTTTTAGGGATAAATGCTTTAAAAAGGGCAAATAGATAGATCTTGAAGTCCCTCAAGGTAAGATCTTTCCAGGTAAGTTTATATTTTCCCATAAAATAAGCTATTTTTGATAGTTATAACCCATAAATCGGACTAATTTGAGCAATTTTAACACTTTAAATCTCTTCGATAATGGTTATGGTTTTTGCCAGTTATAACTAAAAAGAGAGAGGTATAAATGTCAAAACAAGAACAACACTGGGAAAAATCCAGAGGTTTGCTATTCATGACACTAGCAATCTGGTTTGTATTCTCAATTGGCATCTTCTTATTCGGGGCTGAAATGAATGAAGTTACGGGACCATTTGGTTATCCGTTAACTTATTGGTTCACTTGTCAAGGTTCACTTGGTGCTTTCGTAATCCTAATTTTCTGGTTTGCGAACAGGCAGGAGAAAATTGATGAAGAGTTCGGCTTCTCAGAAAGAGGGGATGACTAAATGATAAAAGGTAATTTTATAGACAATTTACCTAAGGTTTATGGAATCTATACAGGTGGTTTTTTAGCTTTCATAATCATTATGTCAATTGCCGAGCAGATGGGTATGACTGCGAAAACAATCGGAATTTGTTTCGTTGCTTTCACAGTAGCCATTTATGCTATAATTGGTTATCTATCACGTACAGCTCAAGCTGATGCTTATTACGTAGCTGGAAGACAAGTGCCAACTGTATTCAACGGAATGGCAACTGCGGCAGACTGGATGTCTGGTGCATCATTCGTTGCAATGGCAGGAGGTATTTACTTCAAAGGTTACGGATATATGGCACTTCTTGTAGGTTGGACTGGTGGATATGTATTAGTCGCATCTTTATTAGCACCATACTTAAGAAAATTTGGCTGTTACACAGTTCCAGATTTTATTGGTACAAGATATGGTGGTAATTTAAGTAGATTTCTTGCAGTAGTAGTTTTAACTGTTGCATCATTTACTTATGTGACTGCACAAATTAACGCTACAGGTACTATTGCATCTGTTGCACTTGATATTCCATTCCAATACGCAGTTTATGTTGGATTAGTAAGTATCTTACTATGTTCAATGTTAGGTGGTATGAGAGGAGTAACTTGGACACAGGTTGCGCAATATATTGTACTAATCATAGCTTACTTATTACCAGTATTCTGGATCAGTAACAAAATGGGTGCGGGTTTCTTCCCACACTTCATGTTAGCTGATGAAGTATCAAGAATTGCTGAATTAGAAGCTCAGTTTGGTTTTGTGAAAAACTCTGCTGAAAATCTAAAAGAGGTGCCAAAAGGTTTGGCTGGTATAACTAAAGCTCACTCAGCGGTGAATGCAACGCCTTGGGCGTTTATTTCATTAGCACTAGCGATGATGATGGGAACAGCTTCATTGCCTCACGTGATGATGAGATATTTCACTACTCCAAGTGTAAAAGCAGCTAGAAAATCAGTAGGTTGGTCTTTATTCTTTATCTTCCTACTTTATTCTTCTGCTCCAATGTTAGCGACACTATCTAAGTTGTCATTGATTGATCCAACATTACCAACAGGTATTATTGGTAAATCAATTTCAGAAGTCCAAGCGATAGATTGGTATCAAAACTGGAACCAAGCAAACTTAATGTTTGTAAGCGACTTTAACGGAAATGGAACTCTTGAATTAAATGAGTTTTTCATGGGTGGTAAAGCCGTTGTGTTAGCAACTCCGGAAATAGCTGGATTACCATACGTAATCTCAGGTCTAGTTGCTGCTGGAGGTATGGCTGCTGCCATGTCAACAGCTGATGGTTTGATTCTAGCAATTGCAAACGCAATCTCACACGATGTTTATTATAAAATCATCGATCCAAAAGCTGAGACTGCTAAGAGACTAGTTGTTGCAAGGGTACTACTTGTAGTAATTGGTTTTGCTGGAGCAACTATTGCAGCAATGGAGATCCAAGGTATCTTAGGTTCGGTAATCTGGGCTTTTGACTTTGCGATGTCTGGATTATTCTTCCCACTTGTACTTGGTGTATGGTGGAAGAGAGCTAATAGAGAAGGTGCTATAGCTGGTATGGCTTTAGGATTAATTTCTGGTGCTGGTTACCTAATTTGGGTAAGAAACGGCGGAAGTGGATTCTTAGGTATTACACAGTTAACATTTGGTATCTTTGGTTCAGCTGTCAGCTTAGTAGCTATGGTTGTTGTAAGTTTAATGACTTCAGCGCCAAACGCTGCAACGCAGAAAATGGTTGATGAGGTTCGTGTACCATCAGGTAAATCGATCCTTGGCAAACAACACTAAATAATTATTTTAAGGGGCGATTAATTTCGCCCCTTTTAATTCAAGTCTTTTTCCAATATAAATTCTTTAATGTCGGCTAATTTTCACCCAATGGTGTACATTATTGATTACATACTTGGGGTAATAATGTGGACATTAATTGGCAGAGTTGCAATGAATATTTTTCAAAAAGAAGACTCTCAATTTTTTTTCATGAAAGTATTCGTAAAATTTACCAATCCATTACTACGTATTTTTAAACCAATTACACCCGAATTTATTATTCAACCGATAGTTCCACTATACGTTGCTTGGTTTTTCTTTATGATAAGATTTTATTTAATGCCATGGATTTTGGGATATTCTGTCATGGGAATGTTATCTTTTCCTTTGGAAAGTGAAATTTCTAGACAAATTTATCAATTTTTTAATTCAATTAAATTTTAAAAATTGGTACTAGTAATTTAGTTATCAATGAAAAAAATACAAATATCACCGTCAATCTTATCTGCTGATTTTAGTCAATTAGGAAACGAAATAAAACGTTTGGAAGACGCTGGGGCTGATATGATTCATGTAGATGTGATGGATGGGCATTTTGTTCCAAATTTAACCATCGGGCCTCCAGTTATAAAAGCATTAAAAAAACAATCATCAATGATATTTGATGTCCATTTAATGATTTCTCCAGTACACAAATATATCGATGCATATTCTGATGCAGGTGCAGATATTATTACTATTCATCCAGAGGCTACAGACGATCTAAGTTCATCTATTTCAAAGATAAAACAATTGAATAAAAAGGTCGGAGTATCTTTAAATCCTGAAACTAAAGTTGATGTAATTAGAGAACACTTGAACGAAATTGACTTAGTTTTAATAATGAG
Organism: uncultured Pelagibacteraceae bacterium; assembly: GCA_902609685.1. Taxonomy (GTDB): domain Bacteria; phylum Pseudomonadota; class Alphaproteobacteria; order Pelagibacterales; family Pelagibacteraceae; genus Pelagibacter. The sequence goes on along the minus strand of CACLSR010000002.1, from coordinate 41,066 downwards.
TGTTAACCCCGGTTTTGGTGGTCAAAAATTTATGCCAGAAGTTTTAGTAAAAATTAAAGAGCTAAAAGAAATACAGAAAACTCAAAATCTCAATTTTGATATTGAAATTGATGGAGGTATCAATTTTGACAATTCAAAAGAGGCAATAGAAGCAGGAGCAAATATACTCGTTTCTGGAACAACAATTTTTAAAAGTAATAATGGAGATATAAAAAAGAATATTGAATTATTAAAATCAAAATAATTTCATGATTTACATAAGTCGGTTTTTTTTTAATATTTTCGATAAAATAAGAGAATTATATTTAAATTCTAGTCTGTACGATAAAAAAATTTCAAAAACTTATTATCAAAATTTGATTTATAAGCCTAGTCCTTATTTACTTTCATCCTTAATTAAATATCAAAAAAAAAAATTTAGGATTGAAGATTTTGCATTAAATGAAATTTGGGATAATAAAGAAATAACCAAAAAAAACTTAAAAAAACTCAATAATTTTTATTGGCTTTTTAGTTTAGATCTTAAGTCTTCAAAAAAAAATACCCAATCAGTTATAAAAAACTGGATGACTTTAAATCATAAATACAATGCAAAAAGTTGGAATTTCGATTTAACTGCAAAAAGAATTATTGCTTGGTTATCTAGTCATAATCTCACTTATGAAGATGGTAAGGGACAATATAAAATTGATTTCAACAATATGGTACAAAAACAAGCAAATCACCTCATAAATGAAATTAATAAATCAAAATTTGTTGAAGATAAATTGATAGGTTGTGCATCTATTATATTAGTTGGCCTTTGTTATCAGGATGAAAAAAAGTATTTGCCATATGGTTTAAATTTACTAAAAAAAATATCTAAAATTACTCTTGATAATTCTGGTTTTCCTAAATCAAGGAGTATTAAACAATTAATATTTTATTTGAAATATTATATTTTAATCAGAGAGTGGTTTAAAGAATCCCAAATTAATATTCCAGAACATATCAATGAAACAATATACTATCTTGGACAAGGTTACGCTTTTGTTTGGCAAAATCTAAAAAGTGATATTCTTTATAACGGTAATAACATCTCAGATAATAATAATTTTGATAATTATCTTCAAAGACTAGGTTATAAATTCAAAAATGACAATCAAGATTATGGTGGATATATAATTTTGAGAAATAAAAAAATGTGTCTCACTATGGATGCTGGTCCTTCACCAAATTCATTTTTTTCAAAAGATTATCAATCTGGAGCTTTATCTTTTGAAATAATTTCTAATGGAAAAAAATTAATTAGCAATTGTGGCTATCATAGTGAAACAAATATAAAACTTAATCATTTATCAAGATCAACTGCTGCTCAGAATACCTTAGTAATCGATGATAATTCTTCCTGCAAATTTACAAACAGTGATAAATCTTTTTTTGTTACCAGGGGTTTAAAAATTACAAAAAGAGAAACTATTTTTGAAAAAAACTATTGGAAAATAAATGCTTCTCATGATGGATACCAAAAAAAATATAATACTATTCATGAAAGAAATATAGAATTTTATCCTGGAGAAGAAACTTTTATTGGTTGTGATAAAATTCTAAAAAAGATTAATAAAAATTATAAATTTGACATTCGATTTCATGTAGAACCTGACGTAAAATTAATGAAAACTCAGGATGGTAAATCAATATTAATTGAATTGGAGGATGAGGGTTGGAAATTTACTTGTGATAATTATGATATAAATATTGATAATGGTTTATATTTCGGTAATAAAAATTCATACATTGATAATCAAAATATATTTATTTCTGGAATTTCAAATAACCAGACCGAAGATATTAAATGGCAAATAAAAAAAATATAGTAAGAAGAATAAAATCAGCTGTAATATCTGTTTCAGATAAATCAAACTTAAAACCATTATTACAAACTTTAAACAGGTATAATGTTAAACTGGTTAGTTCAGGGGGTACATTTAAGGCAATTAGAAAATTAGGCTATCGATGCCTTGAAGTTTCTGATTATACTGGTTTTAATGAAATTCTTGATGGACGTGTTAAAACACTACATCCTAAAATTCATGCGGGAATCTTAAATAAAAGAAATAATAATTCTCATAAAAGAGAAATAAAAAAAAATAATTTTCAAAATATTGATTTAGTCATAGTCAACTTTTATCCATTTGAAAAAACTTTAAACACAACAAAAAATCATAATAGAATAATTGAAAAAATTGATATTGGTGGTCCTGCCTTAGTTAGAAGTGCTGCAAAAAATTACAATGACGTTGCAGTAATAACATCCACCAATCAATATTCAGCATTGATTGATCAGTTAAAAAGATTTAAGGGTGCAACAAAATTAGAATTTAGAAAAAAATTATCTCAATCAGCCTTTAATGAAACAGCATATTATGACTCTGTAATTTCAGATTACTTCAATTCAGTCACAAGTGAAAATTTTACTGAGAAAAAAATTATTTATGGAAACTTAATCGAGAGATTAAGATATGGAGAAAATCCACACCAAATATCTGCTATTTACTCTAAAAATAAGGATTTCAAATTAAAAAAAATTCATGGAAAACAATTAAGCTATAACAATTACAATGATATTTTTGCTGCTTTAAAGATATCCAAAAGCCTACCAAAAAATATAGGCACTGTAATTATCAAACATGCTAACCCCTGTGGAGTTTCTATTTTAAAGGACAAAGTAAGCAGTTATAAATCTGCATTTGAATGTGATCCTGTAAGCGCATTTGGAGGTATAGTCTCTTGTAATTTTAAAATTAATAAAAGTTTAGCTATTGAGTTAAATAAAACCTTTTTAGAGGTAATTATTGCAAATGGTTTTGAAACAAGTGCTCTTAAATTATTGAAAACCAAGAAGAATGTTAGAATTATAGACTCGACAAACTTTAACTTTGATGATGTTCTTCAAATAAAATCTGCATCAGACTCAATGTTGATTCAATCTCAAGATGATCTTATTTTTAAAAAGAAGGATTTCAAAGTTGTTTCAAAAAAAAAACCAAACAAAATACAATTTGAAAATTTATTATTTGCATTCAATATTTCCCGTCATGTTAAATCCAATGCTATTGTGCTGGTTGGTGATAAAACAACAGTTGGTATCGGATCTGGACAACCTAGTAGGCTAGATAGTTGTCAAATTGCAATAAATAAAATGAGAAAGTTCAAAAAAAATGAAAAAGAAATTGTTGCAGCGTCTGATGCTTTTTTTCCATTTGTTGATGGTATTGAAAAATTAATTCAATCAGGTGTTTCTGCTGTAATCCAACCCCAAGGATCAATCAGAGATAAAGAAATTATAAAGTTTGCAGATAAAACTAATACTATTTTAATTTTCTCTAAAACAAGACATTTTAGACATTAAATCTTGTCAATCTTTGAAGCTAAGATGAAATCGTTTTCAGATAATCCTTCAATTGCGTGAGTTGAGATATTTATTTTTGCATAACCCCATCCAAATAAAATTTCAGGATGATGACCTTCCTCCTCAGATATTCTACCTACTTCGTTAACAAATTTTTGACTCTCAACAAAATTTTTAAATGTAAATTTTTTTTCTAAAAAATATATATTTTTCTCATTTTTGATAACATCCCATCCATCAATTTTTTTTTGATATTTATGTATTTCACTTATGTCGAGTGCAAGCACACCGCCTTCACAAGGGACACATTTTTTTTCTGAGAGTTTATTCATTAAAAACTTTATAAAGTTGGTTTGTAATAATTTTCCAATTATAATTATTTTGAATAAATTGAGAACCTTTTATTTGACCAAAATTATTTGGATTTAAAATAATTCTTTCAATACATTCAATAAGTGAATCCATTTTTGGTTCCACTTTTCTTGAATCGTTCTTTTCAAATTGCACACTATCTATTTGAAGTCCCAGACTTGGGTGAAAATAATCATCTGTTGAACCACCTTTTGTAACAATGATGGGTGTTCCAACAGCTGCTGCTTCTAAAGGAGGTAAATTAAATCCTTCCGCTCTATAAGGGGAGACATAACAATCTGTTAAATTATATAACCTATTTAACGAAATTAAATCTAAATTTTTAGATATAAAAATTATGTCATTAATAACATCAATATTTAAATATTTTCCATATTTAGTAGTTTTAATCATATCTAAATATTCTTCAGCTTTCTTATCATAAAGATTACTTTGATCCTTTAATATAAGTTTCAAATTCTGAAACTTTTGTTTTAAGATTGCAAATGCTATTATCAAATAATGAATACCTTTATTGCCTGACATAGCACCTACATTCGTGAGAATAAAATCGTTCTTATTAATTTTTAAATCATTCCTATATTTATCCACTTCTTCATCAGAAATTTTATGAAATGTTTTAATATCAACCCCATGAGGTATTACGTTTATTTGATTATCATCAAATCCACATGCGATTAAACCATTTTTACACCAATTAGATGGAGTAATTATGTTTAAATATTCCCGATTATTTTTATCCTTTGGATTTCCATTGATGTAAGATCCAATTTTTTTTTCTACAGTTGCAAATACATATAATTTTTTTGAGTAGCTTTTACTAAAGTCAAATGGATATGAAATTCTATATGTGATATCAAACTCTTCATCTGAAAGAGCATGACTAATTTTATCTAATATTTTTTTTTCTGATACTAAAAAACCATCAGGATTTTTTTTTAGACTCCAATTTTTATTAAAATATGGAATATCTCTAATTTTTAAATTAATAGGTAATTTCAACAATTCTAAGAGCTGATTTTGATTAACTATTGAGAAGGAATGATTAATACCTCTCCAGCCTTCAACACAAATTTTTAGCATATATTAATTAATAATAAGAGTTTTTATACGGATGTCTAAAATAATTAATTTTTGAAATAAACCCTAAAAAATTAAATTAAATGTAGGTATCTGAAATAAAATATTTTGGAGCGGGCAAAGGGGATCGAACCCTCGACCTTCTCGTTGGCAACGAGACGCTCTACCACTGAGCTACGCCCGCAAAAGAAAATAATATAGTGTGTCGTTTTTTTTAATTCAAGTAATTTTAATTATGATATGTTTTTATTATGAAAAAAGAAGATTTACCAAAAACAATACCAGTTTTTCCACTAAGTAATTTTATCATTTTTCCACGTACTACTGTGCCATTAAATATATTTGAGCCAAGATACATCGATATGATTAACGATAGCATGAAGTCAAACAAACTTATCGGGATGATTCAACCTAAAAATTTAAAAGAAAGTGAGGTTAACCCTGAATTATATGACATTGGGTGTATGGGTAAAATTACTAGCTTTAGGGAAAATGATAATGGTCAATTTTTGATAGAACTTAAAGGTGTAATCAGATTTCAAAAAATAGACGAGGTAAAATCAAATAAAAAATACAGGGAATGTAATGTAGATTTTAATAATTTTTATGAAGATCTAAGTTATCAAAGAGAAAATTTAGAATTTTCTGATTTAAAATTGATATTTAAAGACTTAAAAAATCTTTTTGAAAAACGTGGTTTCATTATTAATTGGAAAGGATTAGAAAAACAAAGTTTAGATGAAACAATAAATGCTTTAGCAATGGCATCTCCTTTTACATTGGAAGAAAAACAAATTTTATTAGAGGCCAAAAATTTAGAGCTCAGAAAGACTAAAATTTCAGAAATTTTAACAACATATTCATTTGACAACTATAATAATACAACTATTCAATAAATCTAAATTTCAAAACCTCTATTAGCTATATTTTTAAAAGATCTATTTAGGAATTTATTTCTTCCTATAAATCTCACTGATTTGCTAAGGATATTATTATTCATCTTGCGTTCAAAATTAAAAAATTCGTATACAAAATCAATTCCACTAGAGAAAAGATAGTTTTTATGTTTAGTCATATTTTGAAATTCTTCACAAATTGAATTATCTATCTCTAATCCATTCTTTAACTTAAGTTCAATTAAATTACCCAAATCTCGAATATCTCTTAAAGTCATATTGAAACCCTGGCCAGCCAAAGGATGAAGTCGATGTAATACATCACCAAAAGCCAGAATATTTTTATGATAATAAGTTCTCAAATTCGAAGACTTCAACTCAAAAAAGTTGCAAATACCAAAATTTGTAATTGAATATTTAGTATTATATTTTTTAATTAATTTTTTTAGATTAATATTTTTTTTACCTTTAATTGAATAAACAATAGAAGTTTCTATTTCTGATAATGGTAAAAATGCCAATGGTCCATTTTTCGTAAATATTTGAGATGCTGTATTATTCTGAATTTTTTCATGCTTTAAAATTGTAGTATACGCAAGACTATCATATTTTTTTTTCAAACTTCTTGCAAAAAACTTCTTTGTAAAATAGTTATCATTTTCGCAATTGATTATTAACTTATATTTTTTTAAATTTGAAAGATTGTAATCAAAATTTTGTTTAAATTTACATAAATTATCTTTTTTTAAACTTTTGAGTAATTTACTTTGTAATTGATAATTTCTAATTATTGCAAAAACAGTTTTACTATTATTTTCAAAATTTAAAATTCTTTCATTTCTTAGATTGTCTGAATAAATTTCAATTTTTTTTATATCCCAAAATAATTTTTTAACATCTAATATTTCTTTATTAAAATACATCAGATTATCATTAGATATACCAATCGTTCGACTTCTATTAAAATCTGCTTTTTTTTTATTTAAAAAAATATCAATAGATAATCCTTTTTTAACTAAAGATTTTGCTAAACTTAATCCAGTTAATCCACCACCTAGAATACAAAGTTTCATATTAATTTTTAATTTTAACAATAAAAATTAGATGATACAAAGTGTTAAATTTGATTCATCTGATATGGATATAAAAAAACTATCAAACACAGCTCTAACATTCATTACAAATAGATTAATTGAAATTTTTGGTATTTGTGTTCTTTTAATGGGGTTTTTAATTTTAATTGCCTTAATTTCATACTCTCCAGAAGACCCAAATTTTATTTTCCCAGAAAATACTATTATAAAAAATGTTTTAGGTTACCAGGGAAGTGTTACTTCAGACTTTATTTTACAATCTATAGGCTTAATAGGCTACTTATTACCCGTCACTTATATCTTTACAGGTTTTAACATTTTTAAAAAAAAAGAAATTTTAGTTATCATAGAAAACACTTTTTTTGTAACAATTTACGTATTATTTGGATCTTTGTTTTTTTCAAAATTTTACTCTGAAAATTTTACACTTTATATTAATGGTAGTGGTGGTTTTGTTGGAAATTACCTATCAGAAAACTTTTTAATTAATTTATTGAATAGATATGATGATTTTTCATTTTATTTACTTCTAATACCCACTCTATTATTTTTCATTTTAAGTATAAATTTTAATTTAAAAAATTTTATTTCATATGTAAAAAAAATATTAAATTATTTATTTAATAAAAAATCTAAAAGTTATACAAATAAAGATGAACTTATAAACGAATTTATTCCTCAAGATGAAATAAAAGACATAATACAAGAAAATTTACCGTTTATTAAAGCTGAAAATAATAGGTCTACAAAAACGAAATTTTCTCTGCCCTCAATTGATTTGTTAAAAACTCCATCCAAAAAAGAAAGGGGAAGTCTTAATAAAAATGAAAATAATAATCCGGAATTTTTAGAAAAAATTCTCTTAGATTTTGGTGTTAACGGAAAGATTAAAAAGGTTAGTTACGGCCCAGTGGTTACTCTGAATGAATTTGAACCTGCAGCGGGTATCAAAGTTTCTAAAATAATTAATCTATCTGATGATATTGCAAGAAATACAAGTTCAGAGTCAGCACGTATAGCAACCATCCCAGGAAGTAATACCATAGGTATAGAACTTCCAAATTTGAATAGAGAGAATGTATATCTCAGTGAAATTTTAAATAATTCAAACTTTAAAAAGAAAGAAATCAAATTACCTATTGCTTTAGGAAAAAATATTTCTGGCACTCCAATAATCGGAGACTTATCTGCAATGCCTCATTTGCTTATTGCTGGTACTACAGGATCTGGAAAATCTGTTTGTATCAACACAATTATTTTGTCTCTTCTTTACAAACATACTCCTGAAAGATGTAAATTTATTTTAATTGATCCTAAGATGTTAGAACTTTCTACTTATGAAGGTATCCCTCACCTACTTTGTCCTGTTATTACTGAAGCTAAAAAAGCTGCATCAGTTCTCGGTTGGGTGGTTAAAGAAATGGAAAGCAGATATAGGCTTATGACCAAAGAAGGTGTTAGAAATATTGATAGTTATAATTCAAAACATAAATTGCCCATGCCCTACATAGTGGTGGTAGTTGATGAGATGTCTGATTTGATGTTAGTTGCAGGAAAAGAAATTGAAAATTATATTCAAAAATTGTCACAAATGGCTAGAGCTGCTGGTATTCATATTATTATGGCCACTCAAAGACCCAGTGTTGATGTGATTACAGGTACTATTAAAGCAAATTTTCCAACCCGAATTTCTTTTCAAGTCACCTCTAAAATAGATAGTAGAACAATTTTAGGTGAACAAGGAGCTGAGCAATTGTTAGGAAAAGGCGATATGCTATATATGTCTTCCGCAAATAGAATTGTAAGAATTCATGCTCCATTCGTCTCAGACACAGAAATAGAAAAAATTAATAACTTTTTAAGATCTCAAGCAGAGCCTGATTATGTTGATGAAATACTTAATTTTGCTGATGAAAAAGAATTAAATGAAACAAAAAATCAAGGTGAAAAGGATGAATTATATCAAACTGCTATTGAAATAATTAAAACTGAGGGAAAAGCCTCAACATCATTTTTACAAAGAAAGCTTCAAATTGGATATAATCGTGCTGCAAGAATAATTGATATGATGGAGTCTGAGGGAATAGTAAGTAAAGCAAATCATGTTGGAAAAAGAGATGTTCTTAAATGAAAAAACTATTATTTATTGTAATTTTTTTTTCAATAATTTCCAATGTTTCAGCGTCAATTAAAGAAAATATAATTAAAAAATTTACAGATATTAATAATGTATCATTTGATTTTGAACAAAATATTAATGGTAAGATTGAAAATGGTAATTGTATAATTGAGTATCCAAAAAAAATTTATTGTAAATACAATCTAAGTAATCAGAAGATTTTGGTTGCAGATGGGAAATCATTAGTCATTAAAACATTAAGTAGTTATTATTTTTATCCACTTGAAAAAACTCCTTTGGATACAATACTAAATAAAGAATATTTATTAAAAAAAATAAAAAATTTGGATCAAAGAAATGCGGGTGATGATTTTATAAACTTCAATTTTGTAGAAAGCGAAAATGAAATAAATCTATTTTTTGATAAGAAAACTTATAACTTAATCGGATGGCAAACAGTGGATATTTATCAAAATGTGAGTATTACCTATCTTTCTTCTATTAAAAAGAATCAAAAATTAGATAAAGAAATATTTAAACTTCCACAACAAGACTAACTTAAATAACCACTGTTTCAGTTTTAAAAATTTTCATACCTCGTGCAATATAGTTATTTAATGCATTTTTATGATCTAACGAACAAGTGTGTACCCAAACTCTCTTGGGTTTTTCTTTAAAAGAATTTTTAATTGCAGCTGATAATAAATATGAACCTATTTTTTTATTTTGATATTCCTCTAATAAACCCAAATAGGCTATCTCGACCTCATTTTTATCTGCATGTAAGATTAATTCAAAATAACCTGCCAGCTCATTCTTTTCTTTTAATACATATGTTTTAACTTTTTTATTAGAAACATAGTCTTGCCATTGTTTTTCACTCCATACTAATCGGTCTACCCAATGATGACTTTTGCCAATATTTTTGTAAAAAAATCTATTAAGTTGAAAATCAACAGGATCCACGAAGTTTATCGAGTAATGATTTGATAAATTTGAGGAGTCTTTTAAATCTTCTAAGAAAGATATTTCTAAATAATTTCTCTCTACTTTTTTATTCACTGCACCATCTTACCAACTGGTTCACCACCGAATAAATGAAAATGAAGATGGGGTACCTCTTGACCACCATGCTCATTAATATTTGCTAAGGCTCTGTATCCCTTGCCCGTATCGACTGAAATACCAAGTTTCTTTGCTACTATATTGATACCTTTTAACAATCCCACCATCTCATCTGGTGAAGCTTTATTACTGAAATCATCCAGATCTATATATTTTCCTTTTGGAATTACAAGTGCATGAATTTTTTTTTGAGGATTTATGTCGTAAAAAGATAATACAAACTCATCTTCATAAATTTTTTTGCAGGGAATTTCACCTCTTAAAATTTTCGCGAAAATATTATTTTCATCATATGTCATTATAAAACTTTGAGCTCTTGATTTATGCTGGTTATTTTTCCACCTTTTAAATTAGCATCAACAATTGCACATTCATAATAGGCAAATGATGTTTCCTCAGCAATTTGTTTCATCTCTAAACATTTAGACTCATTTTTAACTAATAAATGTTCGGTTAATTCTGGAGGATCACCTAAATACATCATCAAAGCTATAACCTCTCCTTGTCTCTCAAAATCAGCTTTTTCCTCTAATTCAGTTACTCTATCAGAAACTCCAATTTCAAAATTTGTAAAAGCAACGTAACCTTTGTAGAAAACGAAACCTAATATTAAAAAAAATACTATCTTAATCTTACTCATTAACTTTTATTTTTTCTTTTTTCTAACTCAATCTCAATATCTTCAATTTTAATGTTATTTGCTTCTAGATAAATTATCAAATGATAAAGTACATCAGCAGCTTCATGTATTTTATTAGTATCTTTATCTACAGCCTCGATTAATTCATTTATTTCCTCTAAAACTTTTGATTTGCTTAGCGGTTTATCTGATAGTAATTTATTAGTATAAGATCCATCGACTGGTTTTTCTTTTCTTTCACGCGCAAGTTTAAATAGATTTTCAAGTGTACTTAACATACTAAATTCTAACAGGTATTCCTTTTGAGTCCAAATATTCCTTAGCCTCTTGTACTGAATGTTTTCCATAGTGAAATATCGAGGCTGCTAAAACTGCACTAGCATTTCCTAATTTAATACCATCAACCAAATGGTCTAAATTACCAACGCCTCCTGATGCAATTAAAGGTATATTTACATTTGATGCAATATTACTCATTAATTCAACATCATAACCTATTTGTGTTCCATCTCTATCCATAGAGGTTACGAGTAATTCTCCAGCCCCATTATCTTCCATTTTTTTGACATACTCTAAAGCATCAAGACCACTATTGTTTCTCCCTCCATGGGTAAATATTTCCCACTTATCTCCATTTTTCTTTGCATCAATTGCAACAACAATACATTGTGAACCAAACTTTTTTGAACTTTCTAAAACAACTTTTGGATTTTCAACAGCAGCAGTATTTATAGATACTTTATCTGCACCACAATTTAATAATTTGTTAATATCATCAATACTTCTTACTCCACCACCGACAGTTAAAGGAACAAAACATTTTTTTGATGTTCTTTCAACCACATCATAAATTGTATCTCTATTTTCATTGGAAGCGGTAATATCTAAAAAACAAATTTCATCTGCACCACCATCAGAATAAATTTTTGCTTGTTCAACTGGATCACCTGCATCTTTTAAATCAACAAAGTTAATCCCTTTAACTACACGTCCGTTTTTAACGTCTAAACAAGGAATTATTCTATTTTTAAGCATCTTCTTTAACCAGTTCTTCTAATTTAATATCTCCATCATAAATAGCTTTGCCGACTATTATACCTTCAATATTTTTCAAAGTTTTGGCTTTTTTAATGTCATCCATTGATGAAACACCACCAGAAATAATCACAGGACAATTTGATTTCTCCGCAACTTTTGAAGTCTCTTCAAAATTTGGGCTTTGCTTCATACCATCTCGATTGATATCTGTATAAATCAATCTGCTAACACCATAGCCATTTACTTCTTTTAAATAATCTAGAGTTAGTTGATTAGAATTTTCCCTCCAACCAGATACTGATAAAAATCCATCTTTGGCATCTAAACCCAATGCAATTTTATTTGTAAATTTTTCGCAAGCTTCTTTTAAAAAATTTTTATCTTTTATTGCGGCACTGCCTAAAATCACTTTTTCAACCCCAACATCAGTATACTTTTTAATACTTTCAAAGTTTCTAATGCCTCCACCAACCTCAATTTTGATGTCAAATTTACTTACAATATCTTTAATAATATCTAAATTAGTGGTTTCGCCAGTTAAAGCTCCATCCAAATCGACTATATGTAAATTTTTGAAGCCATGATCTTTATATTTACTAGCTTGTTCAACTGGAGACATCTCATACTCAGTTTTATTATCAAAGTCTCCTTTAACTAACCTCACACACTTTTTATCTTTGATATCAATTGCTGGAAATATCTTCATTTATTGGTTTTTAAATTAGATTCAATAGAAATTGAAAATTCTTTATTGGAATTTTTTTTCTTTGTATTCTCCACATTTTGAACATTTTGACATGCGTTAAGAAAAAAATAACAAAGGATTATAAAAAGAAATTTATTCATAAATTTAAATACTTATAAAATTATAAATTATTTTAAGTCCCAATTTATCACTTTTTTCAGGATGAAACTGTGTCCCAAAAATATTTTCTGTTTCAACAGAGCAAACAATATTTGATGAATAATCTGTTGTAGCTGAAATTACATTTTTATCTTCTGGAATAAATTCATAACTATGCACAAAATACATGTGTGAATTATTTTCCACATTTTCAAAAAGCTTACTTTGTTTGACAATATTTATCTGGTTCCAACCAATATGAGGAAGTTTATATTTCCCATTTCGGTTATCTATTTTTGAAACTTTTCCAGAAATCCAGCCTAAACCTTTGGTTTCAGTTTCTTCATAACCAATATCTGCAAACATTTGTAAACCAACGCAAATTCCAAGAAGTGGTTTTTTATTATTTATCGCAAATTCAGTTAAAGTTTCGGTTAAACCATTAATTTTATTTAAAGCATCTACACAACTTTTAAATGAGCCCTGCCCTGGTAAAACTACTTTGTCACTAGACTTAATTTTATTTAAGTCAGCAGTAACCTCAATATTTACCTTATCTTTAGCAACTTCTTTAAAAGAGTTTATCACCGAGCTAATATTGCCCGAGTTGTAATCAACAATAGTAACTTTCATTAATTTTATAATGAGCCTTTAGTAGATGGAATTGATTTACTATTCCTTGGATCTATCTCTAATGCAGCTCTTAATGATCTAGCTAATCCTTTGAAACAAGACTCAATGATGTGGTGGCTATTATCACCATAAATATTTTCTACGTGCAAAGTAATTCCTGCTGCTTGAGAAAAAGCCTGAAACCATTCTTTGAATAGTTCCGTATCCATTTCACCAAGTTTTTCGACTTTTAATTTTACTTTCCAAATTAAATAAGGTCTGTTCGAAATATCAATTGCAACACGCGATAAAGTTTCATCCATCGGTATCATCGCATGTGCGTATCTTCTTATACCAACAGATTTTTTTAATGCTTTTTTCAAAGCTTCACCAATTGCTATGCCTGTATCTTCAGTTGTGTGGTGAAGATCAATATGCGTATCTCCTTTGGCTTTTATACTCATATCAATAGACGAATGCTTGGATAATTGCTCAAGCATGTGATTGAGAAACCCTATTCCAGTATCGATCTTATATTTACCTTTACCATCAATATTAAGATCAACACTTATACTGGTCTCTTTTGTTTTTCGACTAATTTTACCTTTACGCTTCATAATTAAAAAGAGGTATACATATATAATCCAAATATGGCAATAATACTAAACTTGGGCTTGAACTATTAAATTAAGTATCCATTTATAAGCTATGACAACGATTGTTTTAGTAAGAAAAAATAATGAAGTAGTGGTTGCTGGTGATGGACAAGTCAGTATGGGAAACACTGTCGTAAAAAGCACTGCGTCAAAAGTAAGAAAAATTGAAAAAAGAGATGTAGTAGCTGGTTTTGCAGGTTCTACTGCTGATGCTTTGACTTTGTTTGAAAGATTAGAGGCAAAAATAGAAAAGCACGCAGGTAACTTATCAAGAGCCGCAGTAGAATTAGCAAAAGATTGGCGAACAGATAAATATTTAAGAAGACTTGAGGCACTTATGGCTATTGGTGACAAAACTAATAGTTACATAATCTCTGGAACTGGGGATGTGCTAGAGCCAGAGGGCGATGTCATTGGAATTGGTTCAGGTGGAAATTACGCTTTAGCAGCTGGAAAAGTTTTAATGGGTACAGATATGAGCGCTGAAGAGGTGGCAAAGAAAGCTATTGAAGTTGCTTCAGAAATCTGTGTTTTTACAAATAATAATATTAAGGTTGAAAAAATATAATGGAAAAATCTAACGTTACACCTCTTGTTCCAAAAGATAAAAATTCTAAAGATAATGAGACTTTAGTTAGTTCATTATCACCAAGAGAAATAGTTTCAGAATTAGATAGATTTGTAGTCGGTCAAAATAAAGCTAAAAAAGCTGTTGCTGTAGCTTTAAGAAATAGATGGAGAAGACAAGCTCTAAAAGGTGAAATGAAAAATGAAGTTCTGCCAAAAAACATCCTTATGATTGGACCAACTGGAGTTGGTAAAACCGAAATATCTAGAAGACTCTCAAAACTTGCTGAAGCACCATTCGTAAAAGTTGAAGCAACAAGATTTACAGAAGTCGGTTATGTTGGAAGAGATGTCGAACAAATAGTAAGGGATTTAATTGAAATCGCTATTTCAATGGAAAAGGTGAAAAAGAGAAAAGAAGTTTATGCTAAAGCACAAAAAATGGCAGAGGAAAAAGTTTTAGATGCTTTAGTTGGAAAAAAAGCAAGTACGGCAACTAGAGAAAGTTTTCGAAAAAGATTGAGAGATGGAGATTTAGATAATAACGAAATAGAGATTGCAGTTAGTGATACAGGTGGAAGTGGTACCTCTTTTGAAATACCAGGTATGCCTGGAGCAAATGTTGGCATGATTAATATTGGAGAAATGCTGGGAAAATCAATGGGGACAAAAGAAAAAAAGAAAAAAATGACTGTAAAAGAATCTCACGAAATTTTAATTAATGATGAATCCGATAAATTAATTGAACAGGATAAAATTATTAAAGCAGCTAAAGTTTCAACAGAGAATAATGGAATAGTTTTTTTAGATGAAATTGATAAAATTTCTGGCAGAACAGATAGAGTTGGCGGAGATGTATCTAGAGAGGGAGTACAAAGAGATTTGTTGCCTCTCATAGAGGGAACGACTGTTAATACAAAATATGGCCCTATTAAAACAGATCACATTTTATTCATTGCATCAGGGGCTTTTCAACTTGCTAAACCATCAGACCTATTACCTGAACTTCAAGGTAGATTACCTATAAGAGTTGAATTGGAGGCCTTAACAAGTGAAGATTTTAAAAGGATATTAAAGGAGCCAGACTATAGTTTAATTAAACAATATGTTGCTTTATTAAAAACAGAAAATGTAGATTTAGAATTTGCAGAGGATGGTATTGATGCAATTGCAAACATAGCCTCTGAAGTAAATGCGACTGTTGAAAATATTGGTGCAAGAAGATTACACACAATAATTGAGAAAATATTAGATGAAATTAGTTTTACAGCTACTGACAGAGCAGGTGAAAAAATTATTATTAATAAAGAGTATATAAATAAAAATTTAGACTCACTAGTTAAAGATACTGATTTATCAAAATTTATACTTTAAAATAAGCTATAAATACTTGAGTTCTTTCATTTCCTCTTCCAATTCTTTCTCTAAATTTTCTTTTATCTTTTTATCTAACAATTTTTTCCAATCATTTTTAATACCCAAATTAAAAAACTTAATTTTTTCACCTGTTTGAGGATTTTCACTTGCTTCAACAAAACTCTCTTTTGCCTCTAATTTTTGCATCATCTCAAAACTTGTTGTTTTTAAGGTATTTTTAAACTTTTCTTTATCATAAGAAAATTTAACTCGACCAAGATGTGCGATAAATTTGAGAATATTTAAAAAAGTTTTTTCAGTATCATTTATTAAATCCTCGTATTTGACTAATAAATATTTATTAAATTTCCTAAAAATTTTCCAAGAATTAAAATGATCTTTCCATGACCCCAAATAAGTTAAACAATGTTTTTTAGAAGTTATACCAAGATACTGACGAGATAATAAAATTTCACAAGCTTGCTCAGTTGTAGTTTGAAAATGGTGTGCATGTGAAGTAACAATATTTCTTGGATCTCTAACAATATAAATTACACCAAGTGTATTGTGTCTATCAGTAAACTTAAATTCATCAGTATTTACAAAACAACTATGGGTTTTTAAAAATCTTATAGAGTCCTTATTGTTAAATATTTTTTGAGAATTTATATAATTTTGATACATTTCAATTTCATTGTCTGTATTTACACCTAATTGTTCAAACAATAAATTATCCGGAAATTGTTTAACATTTTTAAGTAACTCAAAATTAAAATTGCCATCATTCGAAAAAATATATGATGATAATAAAGATCTCACAAATGTATTTCCGCTCGTAGGATAAGAAGCAAGCCAAACTATCATTTTTCAAATCATTATATTTTTGAGTTATATGAAATATATAAATTATTTTTTTTTTAAGAAAATATAAAAAGCTCCACTTCCTCCGTCCTCAATACTCGCCTTACTAATATTGGAAATTATTTTCATTAGTTCTTGATTATTTCTCAAAAATTCTGGAATAGAATATTTTAAAATACCTAAATCTTTAGAAACATATGGATCTTTCTCATTATTTGAATGAAGACCTTTACCAGTAACTATTATCAATTTATGAATTTTGTCTTCGTATGACTTTTTGATAAATGTCTCAATAATTTTATTTGCCTCATCTAGGCTTTTACCATGTAAATCTAAAGACCTAGTTTTTTTAAAATTAACCTTTAGTTGTAAATTATCTTTGTCTGGTAATTTTTCATCATTTGATAAAAAGTCTTCCCAGTTTTTTTTATCACTTTCTGAAATTTTGCTGTTCACCTAATTTAAGGTATTTACCAACAACCAATTTGGATTATTTGATCTCATGTCTCTAGAAAATGTCCAAGTATCGTAAATTGTTTTAATTTTATCAGGACTACCTGAAACAATTTTTTTCTCTTTGTCTCTGATACATGTAATTATTTCACTTACAAAATCTACTGTAACTTGAAGTGCTTTATCAATTTTTTTATGTTCTTTAATATCTGCCGATTTAATTCCAATAAACGTGATTTCCGCATAGTGACCTCTATTGCTTCTATCCTTTAAAGCTTTATTAAATTCATCATAGATTTGTTTACTTAACAAGGGTTTACTCGCAATAAGTTTATTATCATTATCACTAAAATCAGTAATGATTGTCTCATACGCTATCTTTGCTCCCTTTAAAAATTCACTCTGTGCTTTTTCATCAAAATTTTCTTTTTTTTCAAATTTACTTTCTGGATGGACTTCTTTTAAAATTTCTTGAAATTGTTGTGCGCTCTTACCCTCAAATCCAGTTCTTTTTCCCAAGATTCCTCTCAATCTTAAAAAAATGAAGCCAGCAATCATTGCTAATAAAATAATATCAATATACTCAAAACTATAATTCATAGGATTAATTTAATTACTATGTTGAATAATTTCAACTAACAATTAGATTAAAGACAAATGAACTCAGTATTAATTACCCTTATCTTAATCCCAATTTTAGAAATTTTTCTTTTTATCAAAATAGGGGGGCAAATAGGTGCGTTTAACACCATTTCACTGATATTTATAACTGCCATAATTGGAGTTTTTTATGCAAGATATGAGGGATTAAACACTCTCAGAACAGGTTTAAATCAATTAATAAAAAATGAATTACCTGCTTATGAGATGATTTCTGGAGCTGCTATCGCATTTGCAGCAATTCTTTTAATCATACCCGGATTTGCAACTGACTTAATAGGATTTCTATTAATATTTCCTTTCACAAGAAAATTATTGTTTGGAAAACTTGTAAAAAATTTTAAAGGTGGGACAAAAACAAGAAAACCATATATAGAGGGTGAGTTCGAAGATATAGACGAAGATAATGAGCGAAAATTATAAAATTATGAGCAAGTATATTAAAGATATTTCAGGCGAAACGCCTGATATTGAGACATACTTATATGTAAAAGATTATATTTCCAAATATCAACTTAATATAGACATAAATTCAAAACCTTTAAAAGATCAAATTATCGAGGTAGATACTTTACTTAAATTTCATGATAATTCTGAAAGCAAAAAAAAGTCACACTTCGAAATGACTTATTCTACAGTAATAAAACTTAATAAGGAAATTAAAGACAAAAATATTTTACAAAAAATAGTCTTATGTGATGTTCAAAAAGAAGTATATCCTGAAATGGAAAAAGCTTTACTTAACCTTTTACATACCTCGGGCTATCCAGAAATCAAATTCGAGAAAAAGATTGATTTTGAGGAACTTTATAAAAAAAATTTTAACTAAAAAAATTTTTTTTTAAGTAATTATTTAAATATTCTTTGTGTTCTTTTTTTTCTTCATTAGTAATTTTGACAACACTTTTATAATATAAAACATTTGTATCAACTTTTGAATTACTTTCATATCTTTCATTGCTTAAATTTAATTTAGGTTCTTTTTGATCAATTAAATTAATATAAACTTTTGATAATAAGTCACAATCTATTAAAGCTGTGTGTTTTTCTCTTTTGGAATTATCTATTCTATACCTTTTACATAGCGCGTCCAAACTATTAGAAGATCCAGGAAATTTATCTCTAGCTAGTACAACTGTATCTATAATTTCATTATTAATTAATCCTTTACCTGCAATTTTTAATTCATTATTTAAGTGTGATAAGTCAAATTCAGCATTATGAATAATTAATTTTTTTCCTTTGATATAAAGTAAAAAATCATCAGCTATTTCTTTAAATTTTTTTTTATCAGATAAAAATTCATCTGTATACCCGTGTGTTTCTAAAGCTTTTTTAGAAACTTTTCTTTGAGGATTTAAATAGCAGTGAAAGTTATTATTTGTAGGAATAAAATTTTCCAATTCCATACATCCTATCTCAACTATTCGGTGACCTTCTTTAACAGACAATCCGGTTGTCTCTGTATCTAAAATTACTTCTTTCATTTAATGTATTTGTTTTAGAATATACCTTACCTGATTTTTAATAGTTTTATTTGTAAAATTATTTTTTATTATAAAGTTTGATTTTCTTCTTTTATAATCAAGCGATAGTTGTATTTTTCTAAATCTATTAACAATTTTTGAGTTAAAATTTTGCCTCTTTTTTAATCTCTTTAAAATTTCGGTTTTATTAGCTTGAATAAATATCAAAATATCTTTTTTTTTATTAATTTTATTTTCAAGTAATAAAGGGATATCTAGAATAATTAATTTACTTTTTTTATTTTTCTTCAAAAAAATATTCATCTTCTTTCTTATTTCTGGGTGTATAATTTTAATAATCTTTCTTAAATTATTTTTATTAGCTAATATCGTCTTTGTTACCTCTTGTTTTTTTATTGGAAATTGAGTGATGTGTTTAGGTAAAGACTTATTAAGTTTAATAAAAATTTTTCTATTTCTTTTGTATAATTTTCCAACTTCACTATCTGCATTAAATACGGGATAACCAAAAGAATTGGCTACATAGCTTTTTCCAGATCCGATATCTCCTAAAATTCCAATTCTAATCATTGTCTAAAAGTTTAAATGTGTCTGTATTAACTTTTGGAACTATATTATGCCATAATTTAAATGCTTCTAAAGCTTGGTAGATAAACATGGTTTTTCCATTTTCTATTTTGTGTCCTAATTGTTTTCCCATTTTCAAAAAATGAGTTTCATGAGGATTATAAATCACATCATAAAATAATTTATCCTGCCCTAAACTTGAGAAATCTAAATCTATTGTTTCATTATTTAAACCAAGGCTTGTAGCATTTATTACCATATGAAAATCAGTTAAATCTCCCCAATCTAAAATTTTCAGATTATCAAATAAAACTCTCAAATTTTCTGCCTTCTCTCTTGTTCTGTTGCTTATTATTAACTCTTGAACATTCATATTTTTTAAGGCAAAAATTATTGAAGGGACTACACCACCAGCTCCCAAAATTAATACCTTCTTGCCCTCTACATTAAAATTTAACTTTTTGATCGCCGTATCAAAACCAGCTATATCTGTATTATGTCCAACTAAATCACCATGATCAAAAGTAATTGTGTTCACTGATTGAGTTTGTTCTGCCTCAGGGCTTAATTTATCTAAAAAAGAGATAATTGTTTTTTTGAAAGGGACAGTTACATTACAACCAGCTATTTTTTGTTTCTTTATGTCCTGAATAAAATTTTTAATTTCATGATTCTCTAGTTTAATTTTATCATACTTAGCATTGATATTGTTTTCTTTTAACCACCAATTTTGAAGTTTGGGAGACAAAGAATGATCAATTGGATTTCCTATTACTAAATATTTTTTCATTCGTAATTACTCAAGTATTGTTTTATTTTTTTGATCGGTAAACCCATAATAGTATCTTCATCTCCCTCTATACTTAAAAATAGTTTTCTACCTTCCCCCTCTATTTGATAAACATTATAAGCATATAATGCTTCATCTGTAATTTTCGACAAATAACTTTTTAGTTCATCTAAACTAAATTGTTTCATTGTTAAAGTTGCTTTATCAGTGTAATTCCAAATCATGGCACCATTTTGAGAGATACAAACTGAACTGATGAGATTGTGTTTTTTCCCGTTTAGTTTTTTCAAAATTTCTAAAGCTTGTTCTCTATTTGTTGGTTTAGATATTAATTCACCCTCTAAATCTATTACACTATCAGCACCTAAAACCAAAATTCCTTGGTTTTTTTGACTAACCTTATTTGCTTTTAACTCAGCTAAATTTTTTGATATTAGTTCAGGAGATGCTTTTTCTTTAATTAAACTTTCTTTGACAATATCCTCATCTAAATTAGAATTTTGAACCTCTGTGGAGATATTGTTATCATCCAAAATTTGCTTTCTTACTTTGCTTTTTGAGGCAAGTATAATCTTAACCATTATTTTTATATATTTCGTATATCTTTATAATTGAGGCAGCAGTTTCCTCGACCGATTTTCTAGTAACATCTATAATCGGCCACCTATATTTTTTAAAAGTATTTTTGGCGTCCTCAACTTCTTTTTTAATACTAGATAGATCTGTATAAGATTTATTTTGAGACTCTTTTAATGAATTCATTCGATTTTTCCTAATATCAGCTAACCTTTCTGCTTCTGTGCTTAATCCAACAATACAAGTAAGGTTTGGGTCCTCTTTTAAAGTCTCAGGAATAGAATTTTCATTTACCAAAGGAATATTAGATATTTTATACCCTTTGTTTGCCAGATAAATTGAGGTTGGTGTTTTGCTGGTCCTACTAACCCCCAACAAAATAATGTCTGATTTTTTAATGTCTTTAACTAAATTTCCATCATCATGGTTCATAGTAAATTGAATTGCTTCAATCCTTTTATAATACTCATCATTGAGAGTGTATTGACCACTGGGTTGGTGAGATGCTTTTTGATTAAGCAGCTTTGAAAAGCTTAAGATTAAATCTCCAAGAACACCAAAACAAGGTATTTTCTTCTCTTCGCTGTTCCTTGCAAGATATTTTGCAAGGCTACTATCTACGATTGAATATAAGATGATAGAGTTTTGATTTTCTTTAGCATTTGATAAAATTTTTAAAATTTGGTTTTCAGTCCTTGTGAAGGAATAAGTATGTATTTTGTAATCTATATTTTTAAATTGAGCTTTAATTGCAGTGAAAATTCTATCTAACGTTTCACCCGTAGAGTCTGATATTAAATAAATCTGATAAATATTACTCATGTATAAAGTGTTAATAGTTTTTGTATTATTTAGACAAAGTTGGTTAATTTTATAAATTTAAAATTTATGCTGTAAAACATAGCTTTTATTAACATTATTAAACATCTGTATAAAGTTTTTCATTAAATTGAAATATTGGTAATAAGCTTCAATATTACTTATATATATGTCAAAAAATTACATTTAAATGTTAATAACTAGTTTATAAAATGTATATAAAATTTAATCCACGTATTTCACCGCTCATACTACAAATACTGTTAAATAAACTTAATTATTAATATGTCTAATATCAAAAAGGTTATTAAAGACAGAAAAACAGATTTAAATCCTATATGGATTATGAGGCAAGCTGGAAGATATCTGCCAGAGTTTAGGGAAATTAGAAAAAAAAATACTGATTTTATTAAACTATGTTTAAATTCTAGTTTATCAGCTGAAATAACCTTACAACCTCTAAAAAGATTTGACTTAGATGCAGCCATTATTTTTTCTGATATATTAATTTTACCTTACGGTTTGAAACAAAAAGTAGAATTTAAAAAAAATATTGGACCCATTCTTGGTGATTTAAACCTTGATCAAGTATTTAAAGTTACTGAAAATGATTTTATTGAAAGAGTTGATCCTGTTTATAAAGCTATAAATCTAGTAAGAAATAACAATTTAACAGAAAACAAGTCTACCATAGGTTTTGTTGGAGCTCCTTGGACGTTACTTGTTTATATACTTAATAAACAATCTCCAAAAATAAAACTCAAAGAAAATTTTTTTAAAGATTTTTCTATAATTGAAAAAACTTTAAAGATAATAGATAAATTTTTAAAAATTCATATTAAAAATCAAATTGATAGTGGTGCAGAGATTATACAAATTTTTGATAGTTGGGCAGGACTATTAGAAGATAGGGATTATGATTTTTACATTTATAATCCAACTTGTTCCTTAGTTGAATTTACTAAATCTTTAAATGTTCCAGTGATTTGTTTTCCACGAGGTATAAAGGATTACAAAAAATATTGTGAAATTGTAAAACCAGATGCAATTTGTATAGATTATGAAGTTGATCCAATAAAAATTGAAAAAGAAATAAAAATTCCTGTGCAAGGCGGTATGGACCCAAAAGTTTTACTCACTGATAAAGACAACCTTAAAAAAGAAGCAATCAAGTATCTGGATATTTTTAAAAATCATCCATATATATTTAATTTAGGTCATGGAATATTGCCCGAAACAGATCCAAGTATGATGGATTATTTAGTTAAAACTATAAAAGATTATTGATGGAAAAAGAATTAAATCATCCACCTATTAATTTTGGTAAAACAGGAGCCCTGATAATAAATTTGGGGACACCAGATTCTACAAATTGGTTTGACATTAGAAAATATTTGAAAGAATTTTTGTCAGACAAAAGAGTAATAGAAGTTAATCCTATAGTTTGGCAAATTATATTAAACGTTTTCATATTAAATTTTAGACCATCTAAAACTGCTAAAGCTTATAAAGAAATTTGGATGAAAGATGAAAATATTTCTCCACTTCTCTATTATACACAAAAACAAGCCAAGAAACTATCAAACTCAATCTCTGAAAAAAACCTAATTATTGACTATGCCATGAGGTATGGAAATCCGAGTATCAAAAGTAAAATAAAAAAATTACACGAAAAAGGTTGTGAGAACTTGATTATACTTCCTTTATACCCTCAATATGCTGCAGCAACTACCGCAACTGTTTGTGATGAAGTTTATAGAACTTTAATGAAAATGAGATGGCAACCATCAATCAAAATAATACCACATTATGAGTCACATCCTTTGTATATAGACGCTTTGGTAAATTCACTAAATAAGAAAATAAAAGAAATAAATTGGAAGCCAGATTTAATATTGGCATCTTATCATGGTATACCACAAAAATACTTTGATAAAGGAGACCCGTATCACTGCTATTGTCAAAAAACAACAAGATTGATTTCAGAGAAATTTAATTCGATAGAAATTAAAACAACATTTCAATCTAGATTTGGTCCTCAAAAATGGCTTGAGCCCTATACAGATAAAACCCTAGAGAAATTGCCTAAAGAGGGAAAGAAGAATGTTCTTGCAATATGTCCTGGTTTTTCCTCAGATTGTGTTGAGACATTAGAAGAAATTCTAATTCAAGGTAAAGAAAGTTTTTTAGAGTCTGGTGGTGAAAATTTCGATATGGTACCATGTTTAAATGATAATAATGATCATATAAATTTATTGAAATCATTAATTCAACAAAACATATAATCCATGAATACTTACTTGCTTTTCAAATCCCTTCATTTAATTGCAGTAATTTCTTGGATGGCAGGTCTTCTATATCTTCCAAGAATTTTTGTTTACCATTCACAAAACAATGACAAACCATTGGTATCAGATGTATTTAAAGTAATGGAAAAAAAACTCTTTTTTTACATTATGACTCCTGCAATGACTCTATCCTGGATATTCGGGTTAGTATTAATACATGAAATAGGTTTTGACCAACTGGGGCAAAAGTGGATGGTATTAAAGTTAGTATTTGTGATTATTTTAACCTTGTATCATTTTTATCTTGGAAGAATTTTAGGGCAATTTAAATTTGATGTGAATAAGCATTCTCATAAATATTATAGATACATTAATGAAATACCCACATTATTGCTTATTTTAATCATATTTGTTGTAATATTTAAGCCTATCTAGGGTTGAATAATTTTATTTAGCATATATATTACTTCTATTATTAAGTCCTTAATAATTTATTCATGAACATACAAGAACTAAAACTTAAATCATCAGAACAGCTTATTACTCAAGCAGAAGAGCTTGGAATAGAAAATGCAAGTACTCTAAGAAAACAAGAAATACTTTTTGCGATTTTAAAAAAGGTTGCAGAAAAAGAGGAAATAACCGGAGCTGGTGTGCTACAATTACTCCAAGATGGTTTTGGTTTCTTAAGAGCCATGGAGTCAAATTATTTACCAGGTCCGGATGATATTTATGTGAGCCCAAGCCAGATCAGAAAATTTGGTTTAAGAACAGGTGATACAGTTGAAGGACCAGTTAGAGCTCCAAAAGAAGGAGAAAGGTATTTTGCATTATTGCAAGTAAGTAAAATTAATTTTGAGGAACCTGATAAATCTAGACATAAAATTGCTTTTGATAACTTGACACCCCTATATCCAGATAAGCAACTTGTTATGGAAGTAGAGCAAGTAAAGCCTGACAAAAAACAAGATTTAACTCCAAGACTTATAGATTTAGTTAGTCCAATTGGTAAGGGTCAAAGATCAATTATTATCTCGCCTCCCAAAGCCGGTAAAACCATGATTTTACAGAGCATAGCTAACTCAATAGCAAAAAATTATCCTGAATGTTACTTAATTGTATTGCTGATTGATGAGAGACCAGAAGAAGTAACAGATATGCAGAGAACTGTAAAAGGCGAAGTAATTAGTTCTACATTTGATGAGCCCGCTCAACGGCATGTTGCTGTTGCTGAAATGGTTATAGAAAAGGCAAAAAGATTAACAGAGCATAAAAAAGATGTAGTTATACTTTTAGACTCAATAACGAGATTAGGGAGAGCTTATAATGCTGTAATTCCAAGCTCAGGAAAGGTTTTAACTGGTGGGGTTGATGCCAATGCTTTGCAAAGACCCAAAAGATTTTTTGGTGCTGCAAGAAATATCGAAGAAGGTGGATCATTAACAATTATTTCTACAGCATTAATTGATACTGGTAGTAGAATGGATGAAGTAATTTTTGAAGAATTTAAAGGTACTGGAAATAGTGAAACAGTCCTTGATAGAAAAATTGCAGATAAAAGAATTTATCCAGCTATTGATATTACAAAATCAGGTACGAGAAGAGAAGAGCTGTTGTTTGACAAAAATGACCTTCAAAAAATGAATGTCCTAAGGAGAATAATTGCACCAATGGGCACAATGGATGCAATAGAATTTATTAATTCTAAATTAAAAGATACTAAAAATAATGCTGAGTTTTTTAATTCAATGAATAAACCAGCATAGATACATGTAATGGTATCAGCAAAAGATTTAGAATTAAAATTACAAGATTTATATAAAAAGAAAAAATATTCAGAGATAATCTTTCAAATAACCTCAAGAACAACAGAAGAAGAGAGAAATGCTGGGCTGTTTGTACTTTTGGGAATCAGTAGAATGTCTTTAGGTTTAAAAGATAAAAATCAAGTTAGTTTGGCAGTCCAAGATTTTAAAAAGGGATATCTTAAAGACAGTGAAAGTGTTGGTGGTCTTAACGCTTTAACCAATTTTGTCCTTACGAGTTCAATTCTGAGTGATTTTGAAAATACCAATGTTGATTTTGACGAAATAAAAAGTTTTTATCAAGTATTACCAAAACACTTAAAGGATCAAAGACCAATTAATATTGCTATGTCAACAATATACTCTAGACTTAGTGATTATAAGGGCATGGTATTTCATATTGAAAAAATTATTAAATCTAAAGAATTTATTGCTCAAGACTTGTGTAACTATGGATATTGGAGATGTTTTGATAAAAACTGGACACAATCGAAATTTCTAGAATTTGGTCAGTTTGTTAATGAAAACTTAAGCGAATATTCCCAAAAAGATATTGTTCCTTTGTCTGATAAAAAAAATGAAAAAATAAGAGTTGGTTTTTTATCAGCAGATATAAATGGAAGTCACTCTATAAATTATTTTTTAAAAACTGTGTTAGAAAATTATGATAAAAAAAATTTCGAAATAATCTTGTTTACAAATCGTTTAAAAGATGAAAAGACAGCCGAGCGGATAACCAATCTAGCTAGCAAAACAATAGATGTTGGGAAGCTAGATAATCTTAGGGCGTTCAATACAATCAGAAAGTTCAATCTCGATATAATGATTGATATAATGGGTTATACATCAAGAAATAGAATAGAGTTTTACAAAAATAGACTAGCCAAGAAACAAGTTATATGGATGGGTTATTGCAATACTTCAGGATTAGAAAATATGGATTATATAATCACGGATCCGAACTTAATTTATGAAAATGAAAAAAACTTATATTCTGAAAAAGTAATATAT
The DNA here is from genome assembly GCA_902609685.1 of uncultured Pelagibacteraceae bacterium. Classification (GTDB taxonomy): domain Bacteria; phylum Pseudomonadota; class Alphaproteobacteria; order Pelagibacterales; family Pelagibacteraceae; genus Pelagibacter. The sequence continues at coordinate 13,959 of CACLSR010000002.1, read as the reverse complement.
TTACCTGAAATATGGAATTGCCATTGTGGCTTTGATTTTGAAAGAAAAGAAAACCCTCCCCCATTTATTAATAATAAATACTTTACCTTTGGTTCTTTCAATAATCCCTCAAAAATGACAGATGACGTACTTAATTGTTGGTCAAATATTTTAAAGAAAGTTAAAGGATCCAAACTTATTATAAAATGCTCTAGCAAAAAAAGAAAATTTGATAGAATCGAAAAAATATTTAAAAAAAATGGTGTATTGGACTCTGTTTCTTTTTATTATAGAATTGATAAATTAGAAGATCATTTAAATCTTTATAGAAAAATAGATGTTGCTCTAGATACATTTCCGTACAATGGTGTTACAACATCCTTTGAGGCAATATGGATGGGAGTACCTGTTTTAACTATGGCAGGATACAATTTTAATTCAAGATGTGGCGAGTCGATTAATAAAAATTTGAATATGGAACAATTGATTGCTAAAGATGAGGATGATTATGTAGATAAAGCAGTTGGTTTATCAAATAATCATAATGAGTATATCAGTTTAAGAAAATCTGTCTTTACAGATTCAACAGAAAGTCCATTATTTAATAGAAAAAAATTTTCTGAAAATTTTTTTAAGTCATTAAAAGAAATAGTTTAACTTATTAAAATGTTTGCTTAAATTTACTAATGACCTCAAATAAAAAACTAGTCTTAGAACTTCAAGAATTATTTAAACAAAAAGAATATTCCAGAGTGGTATTTGAAATTACCTCGCAAACCAATGAGCAAGAAAGGTCTTCATTTTTGCATAATTTATTAGGGTTAAGTAGAGTTAGTAACAATAAAAAGAATATTGATGCATTAAATTTAGCAATAAAAGATTTTAAGAGTGGATATTTGAAAGAAAAGAATACAAATCACGCTCTAGACTCTCTCGCTAATTTTATTACTACTAACGTTTTATTAATTGACTTAGAAAAAAACTATAAATTTGATTTTACTGAAATTCTTGAATTTTATAAGTCATCTGAAGAATTATGTTCAAACCACAAAACAATCCATCTTGCAATGGCTATGGTTTATCGCAGATTAAACGACTCTAATAAGTTAACTTTCCATTTTGATCAAATAATCAAATCTAAAAACTTTACAGCTGATGATTTGTGTAATTATGGTTATTGGAGATGTTTTGGTAAAGAATGGTCTCAAGCAGACTTTTTAGAATATGGTAGTTTTGTGGATAAAAACTTACAAATATTACCTGAAGACAAGTTATCAGAAATATTTCAAGAAACTGGTCCAAAAATTAGAATAGGTTTTTTATCATCTGATATTTTACAGGGACATTCCATCACATATTTTTTGAAAACTGTATTACAAAACTATGATAAAAAAAAATTTGAAATTGTTTTGCTCTTGAATAATGCAAAGGAAGACCAGTTAACACAAAGTTTTAAAAATTTGGCAACTGAAACAATAAATATTTCAAATTTAAATAATATAAGCGCTTTAAATAAAATAAGAGAGTTAAAATTAGATATTACAATAGATTTAATGGGCTATACATCAACACATCGTATAGAATTATTAAAGAACAGGCTTGCCAAGAAACAAGTTATATGGATGGGTTATTGCAATACTTCAGGATTAGAAAATATGGATTATATAATTTCTGACCCTAATCTTATTAAGCCAGATGAACAAAAATTTTATTCTGAAAAAGTAATATATTTACCTGAAATATGGAATTGCCATTGTGGCTTTGATTTTGAAAGAAAAGAAAACCCTCCCCCATTTATTAATAATAAATACTTTACCTTTGGTTCTTTTAATAGTTTTAATAAAATAAATCCTGACGTTGTAAATGTGTGGTCAAATATTCTTAAAAGGGTCAGTAAATCTAAACTTGTTTTAAAAACATCGCATAGAAATCATGCATTAAAAAGACTTAAAAATTTGTTCGAAAAAAACGATGTTTTAGAATCAATTCAATTTATAGGTAGGCAGGAAGATTTAAAACATCATCTCATTACCTATAATGATATTGATATTGCCCTAGATACATTCCCGTACAATGGTGTTACAACATCCTTTGAGGCCACATGGATGGGTGTTCCTGTTATAACAATGGCTGGGTATAATTTTAATTCAAGATGTGGCGAGTCAATTAATAAAAATCTGAATATGGAACGAATGGTTGCTAAAGATGAGGAAGATTATGTAAATAAAGTTGTCGATTTATCTAATAATCATGAAGATTATATTAATCTTAGAAAATCAATATTTCTTAATGCATTAAAAAGCCCGTTATTTAATGTTCAAAATTATTGTAAGAGTTTTTTTGAAGCACTTGAGGGAATTGTTAATTAAAAATATTTAATTTTAATATTAAGATTAAGTTATTATAATTTGACTATGACAATCTATGCTCTTTCATCAGGTCCCGGAATATCAGGAATAGCAATTATCAGAATATCTGGTCCCAACGCATCTAAAGCCATTACCCTACTCACTGGACAACCTGTCCCTCCACCTAGAATAGCTACCCTTCGAAAAATTAATAGTATCAATACTTTTGAATTAATAGATGAAGGTATAATAATATGGTTTCCAGGCCCTCAGAGCTATACAGGCGAGGATATGGTTGAAATTCATATCCACGGAGGTAAAGCAATCGTTATAGCACTTCAAAATGAAATATCTAAAATAGAGAACTTTAGATTAGCTGAGCCAGGAGAATTTACCAAAATAGCTTTTCAAAATGGTAAAATCAATTTGCTGAAAGCTGAGAGTATAGCAGACTTAATCTCAGCAGAAACTGAGATACAAAGATTACAAGCTGTAAAAATAATGAAAGGAAAATCAGCTAAGATATTTGAAGGTTTAAGAGAAAAATTACTTAAGATTTTATCTTTCGTTGAGGCAAAAATAGATTTCCCTGAGGAAGATTTACCTGATGAAAACATACAACAAATTAAAAAAGATTCGACTGAAGTTTTAAATCAAATTAATAAAATTTTAGATGATCAAAAAGTAGGTGAAATAATCCGTGAAGGTTTCAAAATAGCTATAGTTGGTCCAACAAATGCTGGTAAATCTTCATTATTAAACAATTTATCGAAAAGAGATGTAGCTATAGTTTCCGAAATTGCAGGAACAACAAGAGATGTAATTGAAACACATCTAAATATAGATGGCTATCCCGTTATAATCTCAGATACGGCAGGCATAAGAAATTCTAAAGATGAAATAGAGAAAAAAGGTATAAAATTATCGCTAGATAGAGCAGAAAATGCTGATTTAAAATTAGTGGTAGTAAGTGCAAAAAGTATTGATTTAAGTGGATTTTTGAATGACTTATTAAAAGATAATGCAATTTTAGTTGTAAATAAGTCAGATCTTATTAATAGCGAATTAGATATTGAAGTAAAAAAGTTGGATCATGTTTTAATTTCATTAAAAGAAAATCTTAATTTAGATAAATTAATTTCAAAAATCAAAAATAAGTTAAAGACAAAATTTATTGTAAATGAAGATGTACTAATTACTAGAGAAAGACACAGACAACACTTAATTCAGTGTTCAGACAACTTAAGAAATTTCATAGAAAAAAATGATAAAAAAGATTTTGATAAAGGAGCTGAGGATTTGAGGTTGGCTACGAGACATTTAGGTATGATAGTTGGAAAAGTAAATGTAGAGGAAATATTAGGTAGTATTTTCAACGATTTTTGCATTGGAAAATAAGAACCTTGTAAAATTTTTTTTCAAATATAAATTTACATCATGAAAAATGAATTTTCATTTGATGTAGTTGTAATAGGAGGTGGTCATGCTGGGTGTGAAGCTGCTGCTGCTTCAGCTCGTCTAGGTGTAAATACTGCCCTATTTACTCACGATAAAAATACTATTGGTGAGATGTCATGTAATCCGGCCATTGGTGGTTTAGGTAAAGGTCATTTAGTAAGAGAAATAGATGCATTAGACGGTGTAATGGGAGAGATTGCAGATAAATCAGGAATACAATTTAGGTTACTGAATAGAAGTAGAGGACCAGCTGTGAGAGGACCAAGAACTCAATCTGATAGATCATTATATAAGAAATTTATGCAAGAAAAACTTGTAAACTATTGTAATTTAAGCATTTTTTCAGATCCAGTAATTAAGTTTATTTTTTCAAATAATACAATAAATAGCTTTTTAACATTAAAAGGTAATAAGATTAATTGTAATAAAATGATACTTACAACTGGTACTTTTTTAAATGGATTAATACATATAGGCGATAAACGTACGCCCGCTGGAAGATATAATGAAAAACCTAGTACAGGTTTGAGTGAACAATTAGAAAAATATAAATTTAAAATAGGGCGATTAAAAACAGGTACTCCCCCGAGACTGGATGCGAGGACAATAAATTTCAAAGATTTGGAAAAACAAGTAGCAGATGAAAATCCCTACTTTTTTTCATTCTTAACGAAATCAGTAAACAATAAACAAGTGTCATGTTCAATGACCTACACTAACGAAAAGGTGCATAGGATAATTGAGAAGAATCTATCTAAGAGTGCAATGTACTCCGGTAGCATTAAAGGTGTAGGTCCAAGGTATTGTCCATCAATAGAGGATAAAATAGTTAAATTTGCAGAGAAGACTAGACATCAAATATTTTTAGAGCCCGAGGGGCTAAATGATCATACAATTTACCCAAATGGAATTTCAAATTCATTACCTGAGGTAGTACAAATTGAAATACTCAATAATATCAATGGTTTAGAAAATGTCAAAATGATTAGACCAGGATATGCTATAGAATACGACTACGTGGACCCCAGGGAGCTCTTTTTAACCCTCGAGACTAAAAAAATTAAAAACTTGTATTTAGCTGGTCAGATAAACGGTACCACTGGATATGAAGAGGCTGCAGCCCAAGGTCTTGTAGCTGGTGTGAATGCTGCAATGTCATTTATGAATAAAGAGCCATTCATCCTAGATAGGTCAGATGCCTATATTGGAGTGATGATTGATGATTTGGTTACTAAAGGCGTAGCTGAACCCTATAGAATGTTTACATCAAGAGCTGAGTACAGGCTTAGCTTGAGAGCAGATAATGCCGATTTAAGACTTACTAACAAAGGTATTAAAATAGGTTTAGTATCTAAAGATAGAAAGTTAAAGTTTGAGGATAAATTTGTCAAAATGAGTAAAGTATCTCTACAAATGTCTAGTTTAAGCATATCTCCAACAAAAGCAGAAAAACATGGTATCAAAATTGCAAAAGATGGTATTTTGAGGTCAGCGGATGAAATTCTAGCACAAAAAGGTGCTAATATGTGTAAAATGCGTAAAATTTGGCCTGAGATTAGAGATTTTGGATCTGAAATTGATGAGCAAATAGAGATTAACTCTCATTACAGAGGTTATTTAAAGAAGCAAAATGCAGATATTATTGCCTTTAAAAAGGATGAAAACCTCATTATTCCTGATAACATTGACTATGATCAATTTTCAGGTTTATCTAACGAGGTAAAAGCTAAATTTAAGGAAATAAGACCAAAAACTATGGGGCAAGCGCTACGAATTGATGGAATAACTCCAGCAGCTGTATATATTTTGTTGTCACACGTTAAAAGAAAGTCTATTAAGCATATAGCTTAATGGATTCGAAAATTTCTAAAAATTACTCTCAAATTCTAAAATCTAATGTTTCACGTGAAACTTGTAATGATCTTGAAAATTTAATAAGCATGATTCAAAAGAAAAATGAGGAAATTAATATAATTAGTAAAAAAAACTCTGATAAAGAGGCTATTAGACACAGACATATTATAGATTCTGCACAAATAGTTGATTTTGTTGATTTAAATAGTAATACAACCTACGATTTAGGATCTGGAGGTGGTATGCCTGGATTAATCATTGCAATCTTAATGAAGAAATTAAAAAAAAGTATGCAAATAAAACTTTATGAAAAAAGTTATCATAAATGCCTTTTTTTAAAAGATGTCTCAGAAAAATTAGAATTGAATACAGAGATAATACAAAAAGATATTTATAAAATTAAAAATATTAAAACTGGAACGATTATGTCCAGAGCATTTAAACCAATGCCCATAATCCTTGATTTAGTGCAAAAAAATTTTCAGAAATATAAAAATATTATTTTATTCATGGGCAAAAGTGGGAGAAAAATATTAAATGATACTCTTAAGATTTGGGATTTAGAATATGAGGAAAAAAAAAGTTTAACTAGTAAGGATTCCTTTTTGTTAAATATAAAAAATATGGAAAAAAAAATTTAATGAAAATTATTTCAATAATAAATCAGAAAGGTGGTGTTGGTAAAACAACAACTGTAATCAATCTCGCGTCTGCATTATCTCAACAAAATAAAAAAATTCTAGTTATTGATTTAGATCCTCAAGGTAATGCAACAACTGGTCTTGGTTTATCCAATTTAGAAAGGTCAGATGAGACTATTTATGGCATTTTGAATGGAACTAAGACTATCTCAGAAGTAATAAAAAAAACTAAATTTGATAATCTTGATTTGATAACTTCCAATGTCGATTTATCAGGTCTAGAGGTCGAAACAGCTGGGGATAGTGATCGAGCGTTTATATTAAAGATTAAATTAGCAGCGTATTTAAACGATTCTGGGGGATTATACGATTATATACTCATAGATTGTCCACCCTCTCTTAGTCTATTGACTGTGATGGCTCTTGTGTGCTCAAACTCACTCTTAGTTCCCCTTCAGACAGAATTTTTTGCATTAGAAGGCTTAACTCAACTAATGAAAACAATTGATCGTATAAAAATTAATTTAAATCCTAGTTTGGAAATTCAAGGGATACTTTTAACAATGTATGACAGAAGAAATAAATTATCATCACAAGTTGAACAAGAAGCAAGAAATTATTTTAAAGAAAAAGTATATCAAACAGTAATTCCGCGTAACGTTAGATTATCTGAAGCACCATCTCATGGAGTACCCGTTTTAATTTATGATAAAAATTGTCTTGGAAGTAAATCATACTACAGTTTTACAGACGAATTTATAAATCAAGAAAGTCAAATAGGGAGTGCAGCTTAGTGAATAAAATTAAAAAGGGGTTAGGTAGGGGGTTATCATCACTAATCGGTGAAACTAAAGTTGAGAAAACAACTAATAAACTGTCAATTGGAGATCTTTATCCGAATAAATTTCAACCTAGAAAAATCTTTGATGAAGAAAGTTTAAATGATCTTCAAAAATCAATTAAAGAAAGAGGAATTATTCAACCTATTATTGTTCGTAAATCTAATGAAAATTCAAAGTATGAAATTATAGCTGGAGAAAGACGATGGCTTGCAGCTCAGAAAGCAGGTCTCCACGATGTCCCAGTAGTCGTCACAGAAGCAGATGATTTGAAATCATTAGAATTTGCAATTGTCGAAAACGTTCAAAGAAATGACCTTAATCCACTTGAAGAAGCCCAAGGCTATCAAAGACTAATTAACGATTTTTCTTATGATCAAGAAAAAGTTTCAAAATTTATTGGAAAAAGCAGAAGTTATATTACGAATTGTTTAAGAATATTAACTTTACCAAGCGATGTATTAAATTTAATAGAGTTAAAAAAGTTATCTGCTGGACATGCAAAAATATTAGTTGGGCTTGAAAATGCAAGTTTCGTGGCTCAAAAGATTATTGAAAAAAAACTCTCCGTTCGTCAATCAGAAAACTTTGTTAAAATTTTTAAGAAAAAAAAAGGTTTTTATGCAAAATCTAACGATCCTAATATTGTAAATCTTGAAAAATCTATATCTGACAAGATTGGTTTAAATGTTGTGATTAAAAATACTAGAAAAAATAAAGGAACAATCACCTTTGCCTATCATGATATTGAGCAGTTAAACAAAATAATTGATATAATTAAATCTAATTACTAGTTTGAGTATAACTTTGTTCAAAGATGAAGTTTTTAATAATAAGTATTGAATTATTGTAATTGTTCTTAATCTCGAGTTCAATATTAGTTATTTCGTTAATCAGCCTTTTGATCTGGTTTGGTTTCCATTTATTAAGTTGAATTTTTAAAATTTCTTTGTCTTTCCAAAAAATTGGTGGTCTAGCTGAATTAATTGTTTTGAAAATGTCTTTGTTTTGTTCTAGTTGAACAGCAAGTTTCAGAATTCTCTTTGCTTTTGACAAAAAAGTTCTTAGAATTATTATACAATCGTCTGAATTATAGTTATTCTCATTTAGAATATTTGTTACTTTTTTTTTGTTTTTGGCTAAACAATTATCGATTAATTCTGATAATTCATAATTTTCACTTAAATTAATTAACTTTAAAATCTCCTCAGACGATATTTTTTTTTTATTTATCAAATAATTTTTGATTTTATTAAGTTCGTTTTTTAAACTGTTCCTATCTCCGTTACATTTTTCCACTATTAAATTAATATTTTGTTGTGAAATTGTAATATTTTCTTTTCTAAAAAATGTAGCACTTAATTTAGAAAGGGTATCATTATTATCAGGGTATGTAGGAATACAAATTAAATCTTGTTTTTTTTCAAATAAAGATCTGAGTTTTGATTTTTTTTCAAGAATATCAGCATTAATAATTATTTTAGTGTTAGTTATATTCCGATTTATTAACTCCTGAATTATTTCTACAATTTTATCTGAAGCTCTATTGATTATTATAATTTTGCTGTTTTCAAATAATGAACCAGATAATATGTTTTCATAAAAATTTTCAATTTCATCTTTTATTTGTTTTTCATCATAATTAAAAATTTTTCCATCATTTTTTTTTAAAATTTCATTAATACACTCAGTTTTTAAACCTTCATTTTTTCCATATAACAAAAAAAAAGTTGCCTGGTTTGATATTTTATTTATCTCAAATGTTTTTAGAATCATTAATTTGCGGCTAATCTAAGTATCAGCTTTTGTGATATTGAATTTGCAAGATTTCGCTTGATATTTAGCTCATAATTTTTTTCCTCATACTTATCAGTCATTTTTTTAAAATTAAATTTATCTCTTACAACAAAATTTTCTGTATTGTCATCTTTTCTTATAACAAATGTTGTTACCACATCACTTTGATAGTCAGTAATTGTGCCCGCACTATTTTTTGCCAAAATTTTTTTTGTATAATTTGTATTAAAATTTATTTTAACAATGTCGTTAGATTCATTTTTACTACTCCTATTAACATTTGACGCTATAAAATTATTGATATCTTTATCACCTGTAAAACCTGATATCATAATTTTTAAACCAGCATTGTTCTGTTTAGAATAAACAGGCTTATATTCACAATGTGTAAGTAGATTTAATGATAAAATTATGAAAAAAATCTTTTTAAGCATTTAAATAATTATGTTTAAAAGTTTATCCTTAATATAAATTTTTCTTTTTATTTCTTTTTGAGTAATATATTTCATTATTTTCTCATCATTCTGAATTAATTTAAAGAGTTTTTCCTCGTTAATATTCATTTTTGTCTGAACAATACCTCTTTTTTTTCCATTAATCTGGATAACAACATTAATAATATCATCTTTTAGTATTGAGACATCGTACTCGGGCCACGTGATATTTTTAGTATTCATAATTGCTAAACACTCATTGGCAAAGTGGGGTACAACCAGTGTCATCGTAATTAAAATTTTTTGATAATTTACAATCAATGTTTGTTTTGTGTATTTTTTTTCTATTTGTTTATTTAAAAAGGAATACATCTCATACAAGTTTGCAACAATTTTATTGTAACCAAAACTCTCAAGATTATCATGAATTTTTTTAAGATATCTGTTTGTATATTTTTTAATCTCTTCGTCATGATCTTTCTGGTGATCTTGATTTATTTGGTTAAGAATTTTTTCATTTAAATTCCAAAGTTTTTGGATGAATTTGAAGGATGAAATGATTCCCTCTTCAGACCATTGAACATCTTTTTCCGGTGGACTATCTGACAATATAAACAATCTTGCTGAGTCAGCCCCATAATTAGAAATGATACCTTCTGGATCGATTGTATTTTTTTTAGATTTTGACATTGACTCTGATGGCCCAACAGAAATCAATTTAGATTTGTCATTTCTTAGATACTTTTTTCCATCAATATTTTCAATCTCGTCAGGACCAACCCAATTATTATCAGGGTCTTTATAAGTTTCATGACAGACCATTCCTTGAGTGAACAAACCACTAAAAGGTTCTAATATATTAAAATCTTTATTATCATGAGCCAAAGCTTGCATAAAAAATCTTGAATAAAGTAAATGTAAAATTGCATGTTCAACACCACCTATATACTGATCAACTGGCATCCAATAATCTACATCCTCTTTTTTAAATCCATATCCAATCTCATTTGGAGAACAAAATCTTAGATAATACCAAGATGAACAGACAAATGTGTCTAAAGTATCTGTCTCTCTTAATAATTTTTTTCCATTTATAGTAACTTCTTTCCAACTATCCTGACTATCAAGTGGATTACCTTTAACTTTAAGATCTATATTTTCTGGTAGCTCTACTGGCAGCATTGTTTTTGGAATAGGGTAAGCAGTGCCTTCTTCATCATATGCTATTGGGATTGGGCATCCCCAGTATCTTTGCCGAGATACACCCCAATCTTTTAACCTAAAGTTAATTTGTTTTTTACCTAATTTTCTTTGCTCTAAAATTTTAATAGTTTCAAGAACAGATTTTTCTGGTGCTTCCAAACCATTCAGGAAATCTGAATTAATTAAAACACCTGGTCCTGAATATGCTTCATTATTTACTTTAAATTTTTTGTTTTCCTCATTTGGTCTAACAACTGTTTTGATTTCTAGTTTATATTTTTTAGCAAAATCAAAATCTCTTTGATCATGAGCTGGACAACCAAATACAGCACCAAACCCGTAATCCATAAGAACAAAATTTGCAAAATATACCGGTACTTTTTGGTTTGGATTTAAAGGATTTATAGCTTTTAAGTTAGTTTTATAGCCAATTTTTTCACCAACTGCTATAGCTTCTTCAGTTGTACCCGTTTTAGAACATTCGTTTTTAAAATTTAAAAAGTCTTCCTTGTCATTAAAAAATTTGGAAATCTCATGATCTACAGATAGTGCAAGAAAAGAAAATCCAAAAAGTGTATCAGGTCGTGTAGTAAAGCATTTGATATTTTTCACTGGTAGATCACCTTCAATTTTAAAATCAATTTCACACCCAAACGACTTTCCAATCCAATTTTTTTGCATTACTTTAACTTTGTTTGGCCAATCATCTAATTTTTCTAAACCATCTAACAACTCCTGAGAAAATTTTGATATATTAAAAAACCACTGATTTAATTTTTTTCTTTCAACTACAGCTCCTGAACGCCAGCCCTTCCCATCAATAACCTGTTCATTTGCAAGAACAGTCTCATCCACTGGGTCCCAATTGACATAATTTTCTTTTCTGTAAACAAGTTTTTTCTCAAACAAATCAAGAAAAAAGGCTTGCTGATGTTTGTAATAATCCTTATTGCAGGTTGAAATTTCTCTATCCCAATCGATTGATAAACCTAATCTTTTCAGTTGAGATTTCATATTGAGGATATTTGTTTCAGTCCATTTTTTTGGGTCTAAATTATTTTGTTTGGCTGCATTTTCAGCTGGCATACCAAAAGAATCCCATCCCATAGGATGTAAAACATTATATCCTTTTAAAAATTTATAACGAGCAAGTACATCTCCAATGGTATAATTTCGCACGTGTCCCATATGAATTTTTCCTGATGGATAAGGGAACATTTCAAGACAATAAAATTTTTTTTTAGCAGGATTTGTTTTTACCTTAAAACTTTTGTTTTTCTCCCAATAATTTTGCCATTTATTTTCTACTGATTTAAAGTTGTATCTACTCATAATAATTAGTTATCAATTATTTTGTAACTATTAGTCACCAGGAGTGGACACGTTATTATAAGGCGTGAAGTTTTTATCTTTTGATTGTTTTTTATATATTGCTGCTTTAGCAAGTATTTGTCTTGTAATTTCCTTTTTTAATTGTCCATCCTGTTTATTAATTTTACAATTGTTATTGGCGATGCATTTTTTATAGAAAACATCAACATCTATTGCATCAGATCTTACTTCATTACTTAAAAATCTAATTGTAATTTTTATAGACTCTTCAGCATTACCCTGTTCAGAGTACCAATCTGTAATAATTATACCACCACTATAATTTGCAGAGGTTAGGGGCATAAAATCTAAAACATCTAGTGAGGCTCTCCATAGTTCGTTTGAACTCGCAAATTCAAAGTTAGTTCCGCCCCTGTTTCCTTTAAGGGCTGTATTTAATCTAAAACCTTTTCCTTCCTCTAAATTCTTCTTAACTCTAAGTTTAGGATCAGGTGGATTTTTTCTTGCATCACCAGGTTTGAAGAAACCTTTGCTGCACGATGCTAAAGTAAAAATTAAAGATACTATTAATGCTAATTTTATAGATTTTAGAATTTTAAACATTTTCAGTTTTTAAAATGAAATTTAAATAAATATACATTTAAATGCCTAATTTATAAAAAAATTCATATAATTTGTGTTGCATAAATACAACACCATTAAAATTAATTGAAAAAAAAGGCTAATTTTGGGGTTTTTGTGACTAAAAATGATAATTTGCGGGTGTTTATTATTAATATTAAACAATCAAAAAGGAGTAATTAATATGAACAATTTGAAAAAAATCGGATTGTCAGCTTTAGCTGGTTCTCTAGTTTCTTTCTCTGCTGGTGCTGCTGAAATGTCAGTATCAGGTGGTGCTGCGATTTATTTCGACGACACTAACAGAGGTAAAGCTACAAGAGGTAACGGCTTTTACATGGGTGACAGTCTAAACTTTAGTGCTAGCGGTGAAACTGATAATGGAATCGCTATTACTGTTAAGTATGAAATCGACGGTGGTACATTAGATGACTACAGCTTGTCTATGGGCGGAGACTGGGGAACCCTAGTATTCGATGGTCATGGTGCTTCATCTGCTATGGGTGCTGTTGACGATGTGACGCCAAATGCTTACGAAGAGGCATGGGACGTTATCGATGTAGATGGTACTTCTGCATCTGGAAGTCCACTTGTAATCGGTGGTGGCGGTGGAAATAACATGTTTATTTACACTTCTCCAAGTGTTGGTGGAGCTCAAGTAAAAATGGCTTACCAAAACGATGGTGGTGCAGCTGCTGTATCTGATTCATACATGGACTTTGCGATATCATTCGCACCAGAACAAGTAGAAGGCCTAACATTAGGTTATGCTACTAGAGATAAAGACATGGGTGTGAACATCGACGAGGATGCAGACACTATGTATATCAAGTATGCATTTGGACCATTAACTGTTGGTGCTCAAACATCTGAGTCAAGTCACACGACTGCTACATTAGGTAAAGAGTCAACTGCTTATGGTATTACATATGCTGTAAATGACGACTTAAGTATTGGATTAAGTTCTCATGTTTTAGAGACTGACAAGACTAATGATGCAGACCAAGAGTCAATTGGTATCTCAGCTTCATACACAATGGGTGGAATGACACTTGCTGGTGCTATGAACGAAGTAGACGGAATGGAAGCAGACGCTACTCAAGACTATGAAGGTTATGAGTTCGGTCTTTCATTTGCATTCTAATTAGTTTAGAAATTAAATTTAAAAGAGGCCCCATTTTGGGGCCTTTTTTTTACTTAAAATAAGAAATCCCTGCGATACTCGAGATATTTAATAACATTATTTTCTTGATATTTTTTTTTGATATTCCACCTAAAGCGACAACTTTTTTTTGAGTATATTTTCTAAGAATTTTAAATTTATATAATCCTAAATAATTTTTGTTCTTTTTGAAAAGTGATGAAATAAAAATGCTTTGAACTCTTTGTAGCTCTTTAACTTTAATTTCTTTTAAATTATGGGCGGAACCTATGACAGTAAAATTAGAAAAAG
>CACLSR010000001.1 GCA_902609685.1 uncultured Pelagibacteraceae bacterium | reverse complement strand
AGCAGGAGAGGCCAGCGGTAAACTGGATGTCTTCTTGCTAAAAATTGTAGACTCACTTGAAAAGAAAGAAAAAATTAAGAAAAAAATTAAGTCTGCTTTAATGTACCCGGCGATAATGTTTACTGTGGCAATCACGGTCAGTGCCTTCATGTTAGTTAAAGTGGTGCCAGTATTTGCCAAAATGTATGATGGTATGGGTTTAGAGCTGCCAGCAGCTACTGCTACCATTATGGCAATGAGTGACTTTTTAAGAGGAACAGGCGGAAAAGTTATTTTATTTGGTGGTATTGCTGGTTTTATTGGATTTAGGTTTATTACAAAAAGAAATGCCGCAATACGTTTTAGATGGCACAGACAAGTTTTAAGATTACCAGTGTTTGGAGATATGATTTTAAAATCTATGTTAGCTAGAATTTCATTAATCATGGGAAATCTTAGTGCTGCAGGTGTAAACTTATTGGAAAGTTTAGAGATTGCAAAATCAGTCAGTAACAATGATGTTATCACAGACGCTCTAGAGAATGTTAAAAAAGGAGTTTTTTCAGGAGATACGTTAACAAAACTTTTTTTAAAAGAACCATTATTTCCTCCAACCTTTAGCCAATTGATATCTGTTGGTGAACAAACAGGTCAATTGGATGAAATGTTTAATTCAGTAGCTTCTTATTATGAAGAAGAATTTGATACGACTGTTGATAATATGTCTAGTTTAATAGAACCGATCATGATTGTTTTTATGGGGGTGATGATTGGTGGATTGATGATAGCGATGTACTCACCAATATTCAACGTTGGTGCTTTAATTAATTAATTTATAATTTTTTTGTTAATACTAAATTATTGATCCAAGGTTTATCGCCTTCTTTAAATTTTATAGAGTCCATTATTTCTTGAATAAAAAAAGTACCAAGTCCACCTGGTTTAACATCATCAATTGCCCTATGTTTAACCTTACTTTTTTCAACTGGTTTGCCTTTATCAAAAAAAGAAATTTCAAGCTCTTTATCTGTACAAGAAATTCTGACAGCCATTCTATCTTGTGTGTCAGGATAATCTTTATAAGCGTGTTTTACAATATTTTGCGCTGCTTCAGCAATTGCTAAAACTAATTCTTCTCTCAAATCTTCATTAATTTTAAATTTCTCAAAAACTTCTCTTGAGAAACTTCTAACATCTTTCAAGCTCGAAGATCTTACTAAGAAATCTTTTTTTTCAGATAAATTTGTTGAATCTGAAACTTCAGTACTCATTATTTCTAATTACTCCAAATTTAAAATTTGCTCTAACTTTGCCATCATAATGACTTTTAAAACTGATTTACTGACATCTTTAATTACAAGTTTAGTTCCCTTTTCTAATGCTTTTTGATGACTTTCGATTAAGACTGATATACCTGATGAGTCCATGTATTGGACACTACTCAAGTTTAAGTTTACATTTTTACCAGCATCGATCAGAGGAAAAATAACTTCTTTCGCGCCCTCTGTTTTGTCCATATCAATCTCACCATCTAAAAATACAGTGCTAGTGTCACCTTCGTCTGTCACTTTATATGTCATAGAAACTTCCTTGCCATTGCTAAAACTTTTTCAACAGGTTGGCTTACTTCTTTAAGCTCAACTTTAGTATTTTTTTGTTTTGCTCTTTGATTACTTTCAACTAAAACCGAAATTCCAGATGAGTCCATATATTGAACACCTTTTAAATTTAAATGCACTTCTTTTCCAGAATCAATAAGTGGGAAAACTACTTCTCGAACATTGTCTGCAACATCCATATCTATCTCTCCATCTAGGAATACAGTACTTATATTTTCAACTTCAGTAACTTTAAATTTCATTATTTTTAATATTCTATAAGGCTAATAACAAAAAACATATAAAAATTAAACCCAAATTGGCCAACCAACTCAAATATTGAGTGAAATTAGGCAATATTTATAGTTTACATCATTGATAATTATTATAAATTTTCTGATTAATTAATTAATTAAAGAGGAAACATGAAAAATAACAAAGGTTTTACACTAATTGAACTACTAGTTGTTGTTGCAATCATTGGTATTTTAGCAGCTGTCGGTGTTGTTGCTTACAATGGTTATACAAAAAGTGCAAAAATTAATGCATCTAAATCTAACCAAGGTGCAGTAACAAAATATTTAGCAGCAGAAATTCAAAAATGTAACATTGGTACAGAAACAAGCGCAATGGGTGGAAGTTTAATTTGTGATGGTAGAACTGCAACTACAATTCAAACTGCAGCTCTTTCAACACTTTCTGATTTTAAAAACACTTACACACCAGCTTGTCAAGGAGTGACAGATGGCTCTACTGCGCCAACCTCTACAAATGCCTCAGTTACATGCGCGGCGTCAGGAAAAGGCTACACGACAATTACGCTAGGAGAGGGTAATGATGAAGGTTTTTTGATTGTCAAAACTCAGTATGATGAATCGTCTTCTGATGTGTTGTTAAACAAAGTTGAAGCAGAATAATCAACTGCATCATAAAAAAAATATGAAAATTAAAAGCTCACTAGGGTTTTCCCTAGTAGAGCTTTTAGTTGTGGTCGCGATAATAGGAACTCTGTCAGCTGTTGGAGTTTTAGCTTACAATGGCTATATGTCTGGAGCTAAAGAAAAGTCTGCTAAAAATGTAATGCAACAAATTTCTTTGGCACAAACAGAAGAGTACTCAAATGCTGGTAGTTACTATACTCAAGATGATGGTAGCTGCACACCAACTCGAGCTTCTTCTGATGCTATTCAAGCTAATTTATTTGATAACGCTGACATTATAGGAGTTGATATTGGTTATAATATTTGTATCGCAAGTACGGGTGCCGCTAATTATCTAATCGTTGCTGAAGAGACTATTGGAGGTGAAAATCCATGTATACTTACTTTAACTCGTAATGGAGTTTATACCAGAGATACTGATTGTTAAAAACAATCATTAAAAATCAATTTGATCACCAAGTAAATTGCTAGTTGAAATTTTTTTGTTAGGTAACTAAAATTATGAATAAAGATATGGCCCAAGAAGTAATAGATATACTTACAAGTAATATTGATACTTTATGGGTTATTGATTGTGCGATTTTAGTTTTCATTATGCAGGCGGGTTTTATGTGTATGGAAACTGGTTTATCAAGACATAAAAATAGTATCAACGTAGCTTTAAAAAATGCAGCAGATTTCGGTGTCTCGGTAGTTATCTTTTGGATTTTTGGTTTTGGTTTGATGTTTGGTACTTCTTATAACGGATTTTTTGGTACTGACTTATTTTTCTTTAAAACAGATAAAGCTGAGTACATGACTTATTTTGTGTTCCAAGCAATGTTTGTTGCAACAGCTGCAACTATCATTTCAGGAGCAGTGGCTGAGCGAATGAAGTTTAATGGTTATTTAATCATGACTGTTTTAGCGACTGGAATAATTTATCCAATCGTAGGTCACTGGGCTTGGTCTTCAAGTTATCTATCTAAATATGATACAGTTGATCAACTGCTTGCAATTACAGGAACAGTTAAAACCACAGGCTGGTTATCAGATTTAGGTTTTGTTGATTTTGCCGGAAGCACGATTGTTCACTCAGTGGGTGGATGGATAGCTTTGGCAGCTGTAATTATATTAGGACCAAGAATTGGAAAATACTCTGATGCAAACAGAGGAAAATTTACAGGTTCCAGTTTTCCTTTAGCAGTTTTGGGAACACTCATATTATGGTTTGGTTGGTTTGGTTTTAATGGGGGTAGTAATGGTGCAATGGATGAAGTAGTGCCTTTAATATTAATTAACACTTTTTTAGCTGCAGCCTTTGGTTTATTAACTGGATTAAGTGTTTCATACTTTAGATTTAAAAAGCCAGATCCGTTTTATATTATATTAGGCCCACTAGCAGGACTAGTTGCAATTACTGCTGGATGTAATTCCATGACATCAGTGACATCTATTTTTGTAGGGATCGTTGGGGCAATCATTGCAATTATTGTTAATGAATTATTAAATAAATTTGAAATTGATGATGTTGTTGGTGCAGTACCAGTTCATTTAGCTGCAGGAATTTGGGGAACATTAGCGGTTGGTTTATTTAGTGACTTAAATATTTTGGATACGGGGCTTGATAGATTTTCACAAATTAAAATTCAATTAATTGGTATAATTTCTATAGGTGCATTTACATTCATATCTTCATTTATAATCTTAAGTTTTTTTAATAAATTTTATCCACTCAGAGTTAGCCCTGTTCAAGAAGAACTAGGGTTGAATATTGCTGAACATAATGCTGTATCTATTGAACACGATTTAATTACTATTTTGGATAAACAATCAGAGTCTGGTGATCTTAAGATAAGAGGTCCACAGGATCCTTTTACAGCTGGTGGTGTTATTGGTCTTTATTATAACAAGCTCATGAGCAAACTTGAGACAAGTGAGGATGAAAAAAATAAGTGGCGAGAAAGAATCTCAAAAGAAGTAAAACTTGCAGTAAAAGTTCAAGAAAATTTTTTACCCAAAAGAAATTTAAAAAATTATCCAGTTCATGGAATTAATATTGCAGCAAGAGAAGTCTCAGGAGACTTTTTTAGTTTTTACCCACACAATGATAGTATTTATTTTATAATTGCAGATGTAGCTGGCAAAGGAATTCATGCAGGTATGGTTATGGCTAAAGCATCAACTTTATTTGAAGTTTTAGCTCAATCTAAAGTAGATCCAGACGAAATAGTTTTTCATATGAATAATGATTTAAATAATACTAAAACTGCCGGAATGTTTGTTACCTCAATTGTTGGAGAATATAATTTAATTACTGATGAAATTAGATGGGTCAATGCGGGTCATCAACCTGCAATTTTAAGAAACGGACAAGGTAAATATGATCAGTTTGAAAGTTCCGCACCTCCTTTAGGGGTGATTAAACAAAAAGATAAAAGTATTTATAATATTCATAAAACAAAATTAAATGGCTCAAGGTTTTATGCGTTCACTGATGGTTTGTCGGAAAGTCTGAATAATCAAGGTGAAGAAATAGGCATCGATGGCTCGATTGGTATCATCGAACAAAATTATAATAAAGATACCATCAAGCAATTAGATAACATTACTAAATCAGTAATAGGAACTAGTCAAAATAGAAAATTATCTGATGACCTGACATTGATAAGTATTGGAAAATAAGACTTATTTCTAAAATTAATTAATTGAAAAAAACAATATACTTAATATCTTTTCTTTTTTATGTTTTCTAATTTATCAAGATTAAAATATTTATTGATCTCAACAATATTGTTGATTTCAACATCTGCTTTTTCATCAGAAAAAAATATTACCTATATGCAAATCCTACAAGATCCTAATAACCTAGATTTGAATTTAAAATATGCGCAACAACAAGGTAAAGTTGGAAATTTTAAACAAACAATTTCAACACTTGAGAGGTTAAATATGCTTTATCCAGACAATGTTGAAATCAAATTATATTTATTGTCTGTTTTAGTCCAAGTCGACTCTCCTGAAAAGGCCAATACTATTATTGAGGAAATGAAATTAAGAAGAGATCTTGAACCAGAGGATTTAGAAACATTACAAGAAATTGAAGAGGAGTTAAGAGATCGGGAACCAAGTTTGTGGAATTTAACAGCAGATGTTGGATTTGGTGCAACATTTTCCAATAACGTAAATAGTGTTTCAAAAACTGGAAAAAAATTAGAGTCAGATGCAATAGCTAATTTTACTTCCGCAAGACATGACAGAACAGAAAGTGCATCGTTAGGTATAACAGCAACAAGACCTATTGGAGAAGAATCATCATTGCTATTAAACTTCGCACATTCTACATCAAATCAATATCAGGAAGCTGATGATGATTTTCAAAGTTATGGATTAACAATTGGTTTGGATACTACTTTAGGTAATCAGAGTTTAAGTCCCTATGTAATTATGAGTAAAACTGATGCGCAGCATGATGCAGACAGTTTTTCATTTATGCTTGGAGTTGGAGGTTTCTTTACAGCAGGGGAGCGACATTCTTTTAGTTATGGTTACTCGTATTCAGACTCTAAAGCGAACCAAAATTCAGAAGATACAACTGCAGATGAAACTAACTCAATTGGGCATGGTTTTACTTTTGGTTATGATGTAATTTTAACTCCAATTATTTCTAGTTCTTTAAGTCTAGGATATAGTGACTCGGATGCAAAAGTAGATGCAGGAAATGATTATGAAACTTATGAATTTGGTATTGGTTTAAATTTTGCATTTCCTTGGGCTTATATAGCTTGGAGTGCCTCAACCAGTTTTAATGATTATAAAGTTGCCGATACGTCAGTAGACTCTACAAAGTTAAGATCTGACCATGCAACAACAACTGATATTATGATTACAAAAGCCATAGGAGATATCTTTCCAATCATTGACCCTAATAGAACTTTATTTATTAACTTGTCATATGAAAAAACTTTTTCTGAGGCAAATATAATGAACTATGATTATTTAGCCGATTCCTTCGCATTAAGTTTTTCAAAGGCTTTGAAACTTAATTAATCAAATTTTTTTTAAAATTCGCTTATAAATTGCTTTTTTTCACGTTCAATTTGAGCTTTTAAAGTTTATTTTTTTTATATTTTTGTTAGTTTTACGATAATGAAAAAATTATTGTCAGTTCTGTCAGGTCTAATTTTTATGATCGGCACAAGTGTTTTTGCTGAGGAAAAATTAACCATCGAAAAACAATTAGTTGGAATTGTTGGTGCAATTTCTGGAACTGTAAAAACTGAGACTAGAGAATTAAAAGCTGGTGACAAAATTTATTTAAATGAAACAATTGTTGCTGGTGCAGGATCTGGTACACAAATTTTACTTTTAGATCAATCGACATTCACTATAGGTGAAGACTCAGAAGTTGTGATGGATACATTTATATTTGATCCTGCAACAAATGATGGAAAAATTGTTGCGAGTGTCAAACAAGGAAGCTTAAAAGTAATCTCTGGTTTAATTAGTAAAAAAAATCCTGATAGCTTAACTGTAGAAGTGCCAGAGGGAACACTCGGATCAAGGGGAACAGAATTTCAGACAATCGTATCAAAAGGTAAAACTGATACTTTATTAATCGGTCCAGGAAAAAATAATACGTTAGGAATGAGACCTGGAGCAGTCCTTGTTGGAAATAGTCTTGGTTCAACTTTACTAGACAATCCTTATAGCATGACTTCAATGACTAAAGGTAAAGCGCCTGGACAAGCAAAAAAAATTACTAAAAATCAGTTAAAAAAATTTAATAAAAAGATGAAAGCTCTAAGAGTTGCTAAGCTCTCACCAGAAGAGAAGAAAGGTAAGAGAAAAGAAATGAAAAAGCAATTAAGAAAAGAGCTTAAGTCTATGGGTTTTGAAAAAGAAGAAATTAAATCAATCATTAAAGAAAATATTCAAAAAGATAAAGAGAAGAAAGTAGCTATTAAAAAAGAAAGAGCTGAAAAGAAAAAAGCTAAAAAGAAAAAAGCCAAAGCAGAAAAGAAAAAGAATAAAAAGAAAAAAGCTAAAAAAGTAGATAAGAAAAAAGGTAAAAAGAAAAAAGCTACTAAAAAAGGTTCTAAAAAGAAAAAAGCTGTCAAGAAAAAAGAAGGTAAAAAGAAAAAAGCTACAAAGAAAAAAGCTACTAAGAAAAAAGCTGTGAAAAAGAAAGCTACTAAAAAGAAAAAAGCAGTGAAGAAAAAACCGGCTAAAAAGAAAAAGAAAGCAGTCAAGAAAAAAGTTAAGAAGAAAAAGAAAGTAGTTAAAAAGAAAAAACCTAAAAAAAAGATTAAGAAAAAAGTAGCGAAGAAGAGAAAGATTGTTAAAAAGAAAAGAGCTGCTAAGAAGAAAAGAGCTAAGAAGAAAAGAAGAAAAAAGAAGTAATTAAGTAGTTCTTAATAAGTTTCATTTACATTGCTTAAATTAGATATAAATTTCACTTTGTGGAAGCTTTTGTACAAAAAAATTTAAATTATTTTGTTTTCTTAATTGTATTAACCTTATTAATTTTTCTAAAAATTTTAAATCCAGCATTTATTAAGTCAGTTTCTTATTTGAGTTTTGATTTGTATCAAAAAATTTTTGCTGAAGAAAAAGAGAGTGAAGTAGTTATCATTGATATTGATGAACAAAGCCTTGGTAAGTTCGGGCAATTTCCGTGGAACAGAACAGTTTTTGCAGAAATTTTAGATCAACTAAATACTTCAAATCCAAAAGCAATCGGTTTCGATATATTTTTCACCGAAAAAGATAAACAATCTCCTGATGAAATAATAAAATCATATAATTTAATTCCATCAGATGTTTCTGAGTTGCAAAATCTTAAAGGTCCAGATGATTTATTTGCTGAAAAATTAAAAGAGTCAAAATCAATTATTGCAGTATTAGGCAGTAACGTGCCTTCTCACGCTAATTATAATCGAAAAGCAAAAGCACGATTTCTTTCTAAAGGAGGAAAGCCTGAGGAATTCACTTACGCTTATCCTTATTCAATAGGTTCATTAGAAAAATTAGAAAAAAATGTTCAAGGTTTGGGATCCATTTCTTTTTTAGATCAACTCGATGGTATTATTAGATCCCTTCCTTTAATAGTTCAGTTTAATAAAAAGATATATCCAACCATGGGCTTAGAAATGGTTCGAGTTGGATCAAAACAAAAAAACATTTACGTTGAATTAAATGAGGTGGGTATTCAAAGAATAAGTGCTAGACCTTATAAAGTAGAGTCTGATCCTAATGGTATTATTTGGATTAAGTATAAAAAATCACAAAAGAAACAATATATCTCGGCAGGTGATGTTTATGATGGCAATTTTGAAAAAAGTTTTTTTGAAAATAAATATGTTTTAATTGGTGCATCAGCCCAAGGTCTATTCGATTTAGTTAAAACCCCACTCGGTGTTACCATTCCGGGAGTAGAGGTTCATGCCAATGTTATTGAAAATATTTTAGATCAATCTTATTTAATCAGAAATCCAAACACTTACATCTTTGAATTGATATTTTCTATTATTATTGCTCTTTTAACTTTTATTTTATCGCAAAAAATTAAACCGAAATATAGTTTGTCAATCTTCTTTGGTAACATTTTAGCAATTATTATTATTGGTTTTTCAATTTATAAATTTAGATCAGAGTTAGTAGATTTTAGTTATCCAATTTTCATTGTCACAATAACATTTTTAACAGGGCTTTATTTCAGGTTTATTGAAGAAAATAAAATGGCTTTAGCTAACTTACAAAAAGAGGCTAAACTTTTAAAAGAGCGAGAACTTGCTGCAGGAGTTCAAAAAAGTTTATTCCCTGATATTTCAAAGTTTGAAAACTTTATTTTTGCAAAAAATGTTCCAGCAAGAGATGTATCTGGAGATTATTTTGACGTTGTCAGATCAACACCTGAGGAATATTTTTTTACTTTAGCAGATGTATCTGGCAAAGGGGTTAAAGCTGGAATGTATATGGCAAAAGCATCCTCAATTTTTAGAACACTTACTAATTTAAAATTTCCCTTAGAAAAAGTTGTCTTTGGTGTCAATAATGAATTGGTAGAAGCAAAGTTTAAAGGAATGTTTGTTACTGCTGTTTTTGGCAAATTAAATATTAAAACTGGGGAGCTGGTTTTTATTAATGCAGGTCACGAAAGTATTCTTACTTTTGATGAAAATAAAAATTATGAATATATCAAATCTGAAAT
Organism: uncultured Pelagibacteraceae bacterium; assembly: GCA_902609685.1. Classification (GTDB taxonomy): domain Bacteria; phylum Pseudomonadota; class Alphaproteobacteria; order Pelagibacterales; family Pelagibacteraceae; genus Pelagibacter. Next base: position 305,564 of record CACLSR010000001.1, on the reverse strand, counting down.
GCCACCCATTGGTATTGTAAAATATTTTACCGAGTCGATGGTCAAATCAAATACTATTAATCTTAAAGATAAAACTTTTGTGGTTTATACGGATGGAGTAACTGAAGGGTATATGAAAAATGGTGAAGAGCTAGGAGCTGAAGGAGTACAAAAAATTATAAACGAAATGTCACAGGTCACACCAAAGTCCATCGTCGAAGCTATCGAAAAAGAGCTTAACTGGGGTGCAGAAAAGTTAAGGGATGACATCACTTGTATGGCAATAAACATTAATAATACTGAGCTGATAAAGAAGAAATAATTTGAAACCCAAATTGAATAATTTGGTTATTTAAAATTTATGATTTTTATGTAGATTGCAGTTGTGAAACGAATCTTATTATTACTTTTTTTGCTACCCGTATTGAGTAATTGTACTCAATACTCCGCCATGGTAAGCCCCGCTTTAACACTGGCGCATACAGGAAGTTTCGCCCAAGCAACAACTTCTTTATCAAGTTCATTAGCAATTAATGAAGTAAAAAAAGAATATGCAAATAATTTAGAGGCAGAAAGAATTTGCCCAACTTTCCATTCATCGGAATTAAGTGCAGTCTTTTTTGAAACTTTAGAACATACCGGTTGCTATTATGATCCTCTCAGTATTCTTCGATAAATATCACCATTTTATCACTTTTTTTACACCAAATTATTTTTTTGACTCATGTATTAATCAAAATATAAATTTATCCAATGAAAGTTTTGAGAGAATTAAAATCAAAAAAAATCTTAAAATCCGTATTAAAAGGTTCTCTTAAAACAAATGTATTTTTAATCCTTTTAGGGATTTTTTTTTCTACTCTTGCTTTTGCAGCGGCTTTAACGGTTACTTGGTTAGATGGAAGAATACCCCAACATAATTCAAGTTGTCAGAATTCTGCTGGAGAGTACACAATGGAAAAAGACTCAACAGAAGATCCTCTTGATGTTGCTTTTAGCACAGATGGATTACAAGTATTTACCGCAAACTGGGATATGGAAGATCATCCCAAGCCTACTCCCAACCAATATGGTAATCTTTCTATGAATAGACTTTTGGAGCCGTTTGACGTTTCTAGATCCAAAAGAAGGATTCTTGGAGATGTCGATTGTGACTTTATTGATTCTTTTAGAGTAGGAGTCTTGGCAGGTGATGATTTGAATACTAGATTACGTGCCATGGTAGTTGCTGATGAGGGTAGAAAATTTTTTTTCGCCAGTTCAGCTGGAAAAATTTATAGATTTGATTTATCTACACCGAATGAATTTAAAACAGCTACATTTGTTGATAGTGTTATTCCTAACGCTGAATTACATAATTTTGCATTTAGTGATGATGGTAAAAAACTTTTTACTATACGTTATACTAGCAATACTCCGTTAGTAACAACTTATCAATTACCTGGTCCTTACGACATTAGCTCTATCACACAGATACATCAAGTCGATTTAACTGATATTGGTGTTACATTACCAGCTGGTACTAATTATGGAAGAGATATTGAATTTAGTAAGTCTGGTCATGCAATGTTTGTTTTGATTCAAAACACTGCGGGTAACACCACTGACACATCTGATATCTATCAATTTACTTTAGAAAAGAAATTTGACGTATCAACAGCTACACTTGTTGGGAACTATGATGTTAATAATTTTGGAAATAAAGCAAGTGGGTTAGGATATCCAGTAGGATTTGTTTTTTCGAATGATGGAATGAAGGTGTTTATTGTAGATATAGCACCTCCTATGAACAGTGTAGACCAAATAAATTCATATCAATTAGAGTGTCCTTATGGATTAGTAGCTTGTGTATCAGAACCAACTGCAAGTATTGGATCACAGGTTGAATTAGCTAAACAAAATATTGCTTTGAATATCTCCTCAATTTTTTACAGATTTGAATGGATCAAAAGAAATAGAGATGAAGAAAACTTCACCAGCCACAACATAAACATAAATTATCCAAATCCTTTATTGAAGAGTTTAGCAATGAGTTTGGAACCAGTTGCTAAAAAAAAGATAGCTACTCTTGTAAGTACCCCAAAAAAAGATCAGAAAAAGTCTAAATGGTCTTTATGGAGTTTGGCAGATTTATCGTTAAGTCACTTTGATAAACTAGGGTTTGAAAATGAAAAAAATATCAGAAATGAAGGAATAACACTTGGTGCTGATAGAAAATTCAGTGATAATAAATTTTTTGGTTGGGCAATAAGATATGGCAATGGCAGATCCAACATTGCCCGTTCTCAACAAAATATTCACATGGACTCTTTAACTTTAAATTTATATGGCATCATGCCAAAGGATAAAGAAAATTATTTAAATGCAGTTTTAGGCCTAAGTGCACTCAAAATAGATAGTCATTATTTAGGAAAAAAATCAGGAAAAAGATACGGTAAACAATTGTTTACTGCTATAGATTTTAGAACCAAAAATACCTATGGTAAATTAAATCTAACACCTACAACTAAATTTACTTTTGGAATTACAAGATTAGGTGAATATACAGATTTTTTAAGTGATGCAATCAATTCACCTACGCAAAACATAAGATACGATGAAGATACGTTTACAACTGGACAAATTTCTAGTGGATTTTTATTTGAGGCAGATCAGATAACAATAAATGATAAAACCTTTCAACCGATGGGAGGAATGGAATTTTATTATGATATGTCTCGTGATATTGACTACAATTATTCCATAGTAGGTTCCAATCAAGTTAATACTGATACAATTGATGGAGCATATCATAGACCAAATTTAAGAACCAGTTTAGGTTTTGAACTGATTTATCCTGATGGTCTCACTTTATCACCGATGTATGAGAAAACATTTGCACTTAAAGGATCATTAAATGAGAGTAAAGGTATTACAGAGAGATTTATAATTAAAATTAGTCGCTCGAAAGAAACAGACGGAAATAATTTTGCCCTAGATTTTGATCCCCTTAATCAAAATTATGCAAATGTCAGCTTCAATAAAAATCTTGGTAATCTTAATTTAAAATTAAATTCTAACTATAGTTTGTTTGATAAAATTCCAGACTATGGGGCAAGTCTAGAGATTTCTGGAACTTTCTAGTTTAAAAGCGAATAACCAAAATATTACTTAAAAAAATAATTATTTTTATGGTATAGAAATTAATATTTTTTTAAAGAAAGACTTTTAACTTTTGACTTTATTGATATTTTTTAAATTATAATATGAGTTATGCAAAAAATAATAAATGGTCTAATATTATTTTTACTTGTATTTCAATTTACACATTTGAAAGCAGAAGTAAAACCAACTTTTGTACGCTCGGCAGACACTACTAATGTAAATCAAGCGATTGGAGTAACTTTAACTCCAGATGGAACCAGAATACACTTTTCTCAGTATGGAACTTCGCCTGTTATAACCCAGTATGATTTAAGTATTCCATTTAATGTGTCATCAATAGATACTGCTTCAATAGTTACTTTAAATGTAAATAGTGGCGATAGTGGTGATTTTTTAGTAAGTAATCGATTGGAAGGTCACACATTTAATAGCGATGGTACAAAACTATATGCAATAGATATGGCTGGGAATATGAATGTCCATAGTTTATCGACTCCTTATGATATATCTAATTTTTCAAAAGATGCAGATGATGGGGTAGATTGGGCAACCTTTGCAGCTGGTGAAGGTGGCTCGGATAGTGCTCGTAGGTCTCATGGTATACGTTTTAATAACGATGGAACAAAAATGTTCTTGATGGATGTCAACGGTACAGTTGGTATTGCTGAATTTAATCTAAGCACTCCCTTTTTGCCAGGTTCAGCAAGTTTTGGAAATTTTTTTGCAATAACCGAAAATTCTGTAACAATACAAGATTTTGATTTTGATGATGATGGTACAAGAATGTATGTTATTGAGTCAAACGAAGCATCAACAAATAATAAGATTTATGTTTATAAGTTAAGTACTGGTTTTGATACTTCAACAGCAACTTTCGTTGGAAGTGTAGCGAATGTTTTTAGTGCTGCAGGAGCTGATGGATCAGCAGGAGGTATGCGTTTTGCGAAAAATGGTATGAAATTTTATCAGGTTACTTGGGCTAGTACCTTAAAGAATAAAGTTTTTGAGTATGATCTAAGTTGCCCTTTTGGAATTGTAATTTGTGAAGCAGATGTTGCTACAGCAATAGGGGCTCAAGCGGAAATTGCTAAAAATATAATTTATCAAAATTCAAATACAATTTTCAAAAGATTTGATTGGTTACGTAGAAATGAGGAAAAAAGAAATTTAAACAGTCATAATATTAAACTAGATATCAATAATCCAATTTTAGCTTCATTTAAGCATAAGTTAGAGAACTCTTTAAAACATAATTTAGAAAACTCACTTAATAATAATCAATTTATTCATGCATCCTTAAAAGATAAAAATCCTTTTAAGAATATGAGGAATTGGTCTCACTGGTCTCACGTTGATATTTCATTTGGCAGAGTAGGAGAAAAAGGTTTCATTAAACCAAAAGACATTAGAACAAGAGGTATTATGTTTGGAGCTGATAAATTAATTGATAATAAAATTTTTGGCTTAGCTTTTCGATATGGCAATGATGATGTCAAAATTGATACTGGTTTAGGAAGTAAATTAGACGCCCAAGCATATACTTTAAATATGTATGGAAGTTTACCTCTAGATGGAAAATCAAATCTTAATACTCTAATTGGTGCAAGCTTTTTAAGCATTGATCAATTAGTTAAAAATACAGTTACAGGAGAAAGATACGGCAGACAAATTTTTACGTCAATGATTTATGAAAATGAAAACGAATATACTAGACATAATTTAACTCCATTTGGTAAATTTGAGATTGGTATTACCCAACTTTCAGAGTATACGGATTTCGGTACTTCCGCCACAAACAGCGTAGATGTTCATGAAAGACTGACTTTTAAAACTGGAAATGCTTCGGGGGGTTTTAAGTTTGATGACACTGTATATCTAGATAATAAAACTCTAAACAGAAATGGTTTTGTAGAATATATTTTTGATTTAACTCCAGATATTGATCATTTTTATAAAAATCACATTGACAATACAACAGTAAGAAAAACTATAAAAAAACATTCTTTGCATAATATTAGGGGAAATATTGGGTTCGAATATATGAATGTAAATGGATACACTTTTGCAATAAACTATGAAAGATTCCAAAGTCTTAGTAATAGTGCTTACTCAGATAGTTTATTATTTAAATTAGGAAAAAAACAAGTTAATCAAGCTAATTTCGATGTGATTTATGATCCAACGAATAACAATAATACTGAGATTAGTTATTTAAAAAATTTTGGTAATTTCAAACTTAAAATAGATTCTAACTATAGTTTATTTAGTAAAATCCCCGATTATGGTGCAAATTTAGAAATTTCTGGTACTTTCTAGTTTGACCTATGAAAAAAATTAATAGACTAGTTTTATTTTTATTATTTCTCTTTCAGATATCAAGTTCGTATGGAGCTGTAGTTACTTTAGTAGATAATTTTCAGGTTAGTAATGGAGATGAACATACCACGGTTAGAGCTGGGCTTTCAATTAACACAGATAGAGAAGTTGGAGGTGTACAATTCAATAATGATGGAACAAAAATGTTTGTAAGATTTTATAGAGATGAGGGCGGTGAGACAGATTATAGTTTTATTGATGAATATGACCTATCCATTCCTTTTGACGCCTCTTCAGGTACTTACGCAGGAGACGATGAAAGGTGTGATTTAAATCATGGACTAATAGGGACCATAGGTCATAACCCTTTTGATTTCTATTTCAGTAACGATGGTATGTATTTTTATTTTGCAAATAGAGCAGTAGGTGGCACACTTAAAAATAACGTTCTTAGATTTGATCTTACAGTTCCTTTTGATATTTCGACTTGTAGTTATTCTCAAAGAACTGAACATCTATTGACTGATGCAAATAGAAATAACTCTTTAGCAGGTGATGATGGGTTAGTTGACTCACATAAAAATAATAGACTTATGGGTGTTTCGTTAAGCAATGATGGAAAAAAAATGTTTATCATTACATATAATGGTAAGGTTCTTGAATTTAATCTCTCTACTCCATATGATGTTACAACTTTTTCAGTGAATAATAACGCTGGTATAGATGTATCTTCACATGTAAGTAATCCCATGTCAATTGAGTTCAGTGAAGATGGTAAAAGATTTTTTGTAGCAAATCATAGTAGTCATAGAGTTGTACAAATCTCTTTAGACGCACCATTTGATACATCTTCACATACTGTTGATGGTTTTGTTAATCTTAATACTACTGGTTTTGGTAATATGGACCAAATGAGACATGCAACATTCAGTAAAAATGGATTGATGATGTATATAAGTAATGATGACTCTAGTACTACTCATTTAATTGATCAAATATACGAATTTTCATTAGCTTGTCCCTTTAATATTATTGCTGGAAAATGTCCCTCGATTACAAAGGGTGACAGAACTGGAATGGCTATTGCACAAATAGAAGTTGCAACAAGAACTATAGAACATTCAACGGACACTGCTTTAAATAGATTAAAATGGATCAGAAGAAATAAAGACCTTCAAGATTTAAGCTATCAAAACATAAAGTTAAATTTCTCAAATCAGATGTTAGCTTCTCTTTCTGAGGCAATTCAAATCTCAACAAAAGAAAAAGAAAAAGATAATGATATTTTTTATTGGGCTGAAGGAAGCTTGGCTTTTGGTAAAGTTAGAGAAACTGATACATCATCTAAGAAAAAAATCTATACTGACGGTATTACTATTGGTGCTGATAAATTTACAGTTGGTGATGGAATTAAAGGTTTGGCATTTAGGTTTAGTCAAAATGATGTAAAAGTTGGTACTGCGGGGAGCAAATTAGATGCGAATACATACAATTTAACTTATTATTCAACTGCGCCCGTAAAAGATGATAGAAGATTTTTAGACACTATTATTGGTGTTGGTGCTCTCAAATATAATATTTCAAGTATCCTAGATGGTTCAAAACTAAACGGAAATAGAAATGGTAGACAGATTTACGGAACTTTGAAAATAAAAGAAGAAATTAAAAAAGATGACCATACTTTAATACCTGCTGCTCAAATTGATTTAGGTTATACATTATTAAGTAGTTATTCTGAGAGTGGTATTTCTTCAATGAAATTTGATAAACAAAGTATTCAATCAAGAAATTTAAGATTATCTCTAGCTTCAGTTGAAGAATTAAATAATCAAAAATATAAAATGAAAAGACATGGTAAAATTGAGTATCAAGCTAATTTACATCGGTCATCTAATATCAAGTATTCTTATATAGGTGATAGTGCAAGCGGTAAGTTTGATACCAAATTAAACTCGGGAGCGTTACATAATATTAATGGTGAAGTAGGTATTGATGTAATTTATGATGATAACTTTAGTTTATTTTTTATTTATGAACTTAATGAAGCGTTAGGAAAAGGTTATACGCAAAAAATTCACTTGGCAATTGGTTATTTACCTCAAAAAAATACAAATTTTGCTTTTAAAATTGAAGGAGATGATATTTTAAAATCAAAATATATTTATACCAAAAATGTTAATGGTTTGGATATTGATTTTTATTTATTAAATAACAATGCAATGAGACCTGAAACCTTTGATGAAATTGCTTTGAATTTAAGGAAGGTTTTTTAAAATATTATTTTAAAAGTTCTTGAAGTTTATTTTCTTTCTCTAAGGCTCTCACTTCATCATAACCACCAATGTGTTGGTCATCAAAAAATATTTGAGGAATTGTTCTTTTACCATTTGCTTTCTTGATCATGTCATCTTTTGCACCCTCAACCTTTGCAACATCAATTTCTTCATAAGGTGCATTGTTTCTTGTCAGCAATCTTTTAGCCGCCTCACAGTAATTACACATGGGACCTGTATAGATTGTAATTTTTTTCATAAGTTATAGATAATCACCTTTTTTTATTTTACTAGTAATTTGTTTTCTTGAATATTCAAATTTTTTTCTGTGTTTGATACTTTTTTGATGAACTCTTTTTCTCCACAATCTAAATGAGGATGGTTTGAGAGATTTTCTCATTATCTTAATAACATCCGATTCTCGGTAGCCAGTTTTTTTTTCGATATCTTCAAAAGTGATCCTATCAGCCCAGGCTGCCCAGATGACCCAATCTGGATCTTCATGATTTGGCTCTGGATTTTTGACTCGGGTAACTGGCCTGTGACCTTTTTTTTTCATAAATCCTTTATATTTGAAAAAAATCAATAATGCATTTTTTTTAGGATCTGTTATATTGTGAATTGATAGTCCTACTTAGCCATCTTTAGCTCCCGGTTTTTTAGGACTATCTTTTTTTTTATGCTCCCCCTAGATTTTATCCTTTTTTTACAGATCATAATTTTTCTATTCATTACACCCGGAACTCCTCGGATAGTTATTATCTCTTATTCGATGAATTATGGAGTTAAAAATTGTATTTGGACAGCTTTAGGGGATGTTACAGCAAATTTATTTCAAGCAACTTTAGTAATTTTTGTTATAGGAACATTTTTGTCAGATAATCCAAACTTTTTAAACTTTTTTAAGTGGGTTGGGGTAATTTATTTGATGTATTTAGCTTATGATGTGTACAAAACTTCACCAAAAGATGTAAATTCAAAAATAATTAGCACCAAAAGTGTTTTGTCTTTTTACAAAGATGGTTTTTTAGTTGCAGGAACAAGTCCTAAGGCATGGTTGTTCTTTCCTTTAATATTTCCTCAGTTCATTGACTTTAATAACAATTATATTGTTCAATTCTTAATCTTAATAACAACTTATATTGTTTTAGATTTTATTTCTTTGATTGGTTATGCTTTGCTAGCACAAAAATTAATTACATGGATTAAAGCAAATCCAAAAACAATTAATACAATCTCAGCGAGTGTTTTAGTAATCATTGCGTTAATTATTATTGTTACACAACAATATTAAACCTATCTAAAGTTGTTTTTGCCTCTTGCAATAAAACAAAATTATTTATTTAATTAAGAATTAATTAATTAATAACAGAAGGAAATAAAATGAAAATAAACAAGATAATCTTGAGTTTTATTTCTGCAGTAGCAATTTTACTTTCAACTTCAGTTGTTTCATTGGCAAAAGTAGTTGGTGATAAAATTGTTTTAGGTGCTGCTATTTCATTAACTGGAAAATATTCATCTAATGGTGTTCATACACAAAATGGTTATAACATGGCTGTTGATAGAATTAATAGCATGGGTGGTGTTAAAGTTGGTGGAAAAACTTATAAGTTTGAAATCATTTATTATGATGATGAATCAAACCCAAAAAGAGCAGCTCAATTAGCAGAAAGATTAATCTCACAAGATGGTGTTGAGTTTATGCTTGGGCCTTATAGTTCAGGTTTAACAAAAGCAATTGCACCTGTTACAGAAAAATATGGTGTGCCAATGGTGGAAGCAAATGGTGCGTCTAGATCTTTGTTTACTAAAGGTTACAAATATCTATTTGCAGTTTTAGCTCCAGCTAACTTATATCTTGATGTAGCTATTAGAACAGCGGTTGAGTTAAATGGTGGAAAAGGTGTAAGAATTGCACAAGCATTTGAACAAGATGCTTTTTCACAAGACGTAAGATTAGGTATTTTAGATGCAGCGAAAGAAACTGGATCTGAGATTATAATCGACGATAAGCTGCCAAAAGAGCTTAACGATATGGCTGCAACATTAGTTAAAGTAAAACAAATGAAGCCAGACGTTCTTGTGGTATCAGGACACACAAAAGGTGCATTAACTGCAATTAGACAAATTGCTGAAATGAAAGTTGATGTTCCAATGTTAGCAATGACACATTGTGATGCTGCGAAATTATCAAAACAACATGGTAAAAATTCTCAGTATGCATTATGTGCTTCTCAATGGCATAAAACACTAACGTATAAAGATAACTTCTTTAAAGATGGTATGACGTATGCGGCAGATTTCCAAAAAGAGTTTGGATATGATCCGCCATATCAATCAGCAGAGTCATCTGCAGCATTGTTAGTGTTCAAAGATGCTTTTGAAAGAGCGAATTCTTTCGATCAAAAGAAAGTAAGAGATGCTCTTGCAGCTACGAACATGCAAACATTCTATGGAAATATTAAGTTCGCACCGGGTGGTCAAAATGTTGACAAGCCGATGGTACTTTTCCAAGTAATGTGTGATGGCGCTGGGAAATGTGAAAATAAAGTTGTAGCTCCATTAAAGTGGGCTTCAGCTAAATTGATTCATCCAATTCCTAAATGGTCTGACAGATAATAACAAATCTTTAAATACCCCCTAAACTCTAGGGGGTATTTTTTTTAGAGGCAAATTATGGATTTCATGGTTTTTCAGTATCCGATGATAACTGTTCAAGCTTGCTTGGACGGGATATTGCTTGGAATTTTATTTGCGTTAATTGCTTATGGCATGGCTTTGCAATGGGGGGTCATGAATATCATCAACATTGCACAAGGTGATTTAGTTATTCTTGGTGGATACATTGCATACTTTATGTATCTCTACGGAATTCATCCAGCCTGGGGAGTCATAGTTTCACCGATTATAATGTATTTTGTTGGTGTTGGAATTTACAAATTAGTAATCAATAAAGTTGTTGATAGAGACTTGTTTATCTCAATTCTTGCTACATTTGGCATAAGTATTCTTTTCATGCAACTAATGAACTTTGCATTTGGTGCAGATGTTGTTTTAGCAAATTCAGGTTATGGCACAACATTTTTATTTGATAGTGCAGTAGTTTTACCAAACTCAAAAATATTTTCAGCATTCGTTAGTATTGTTTTTGCTATTGGTTTAGTAATTTATATGAAAAAATCAAAACTTGGTCGAGCGATTAGAGCAACGGCTCAAAATGCCAGAGCTGCAAAGATTTTAGGTGTAGATACAGAAAAAGTTTATGCAGCAACTTTTGGATTAAATGCTGCTCTATGTGGTGTTGCAGGAGCGCTGATTTCAATAACTTTTACGATTCATCCTTATATGGGATTACCATATACAATTAGATCATTCATGATTGTTATTGTTGCTGGACTTGGCAACTTACCTGGTGTTGCAATGTCTGGAATGGGTCTTGGTGTATTTGAAGAGTTTGCTGACTATATATTAGGTACAGAATTTAGAATAGGTTCAGTGTTTTTATTATTAGTTTTAATTCTTGTTTATAGAAGATTTAAACTTTCAAGAAAAAGAGAGTATCTAAAATAATGAATAAAAATGTCATATTATATGCTGCAATTTTAATATTTGGACTTGCTGCACCTTTTGTATTTCCAGCTTTTAAAGTTCAATTATCTATTTTGTGTGTATTGATTGTTTTAGCCACCACTTGGAATATTCAGGGTGGGGAAATGGGATATAACACATTTGGAAATATTCTTTTCTATGGTTTAGGAATGTATTTGTGTGCTTCTGTACAGGTTGGCATGTTTTTTCCATTAGCAGAGTGGACAGAAAGTGGAGGAGAAAAAACTTTTGTACATACCCCCACACAATTCTTTCAAGGAATGGCAGCCGGACTTGTAGTTGCTGCCGTTGTTCCAACTATTGTTGCAGGATTAATTGGTTATGCCATCCTAGGACTTAGAGGACATTATTTTGCAATTTGTACTTTAGGTTTAGGCGTTGCTGCAGGAGAAATTTCTGGTGGTATAGAGATTATTGGAGCAGGACAAGGTTTTACCACACCACCTTTTCCAAACGTTGGTGGTCTAGAGGCAAGAGGGGAATTTTTTTATTTTTTAAGTTTTGGTGCACTTGTCCTTACATTCATAGCAGTGAGAGCGATTTACTCAACACGTTTTAGATTAATTCTTAATGCGATTAGGGATAATGAAGATAAAGCTGAGGCGATGGGAATTGAAACGATGAAATACAAAATAATTGGCTGGATGGTATCAGCATTTTTCTGCGGTTTAGCAGGAGGTATCATGGGCGGACTTGTTGGCTACATAGATTCGACCGATGTTGCTTTTGATGGAAGAGAAATGGGTGTATTCATGGTTTTGATGGCGATCCTTGGTGGTAAGGGAACTTTATGGGGTCCTGTGATTGGCGCAACTGTATTTCATATTTTTAAAGAAGGATTTTGGACATTCTTTTTAGGGTGGCAGTATGTTGCTTTAGGAGTTTTGATCGTTGTCATTGTTATTTATTTCCCAGAGGGAATTATGGGATGGTTGAGAGAAAAATATCCTGAACGATTTGGTGAAGTTGTAGATGAGGCAGATCGAAAAGCACAGGTAGAACTGAAATGAGTATTTTAGAAGTAAATAATGTAAGCAAATCTTTTGGTGGTGTTAAGGCTAATGTTGACATTTCAATGTCAGTAGAAAAGGGAAAAATATTTGGACTAATTGGTCCAAACGGCTCAGGAAAAACAACTTTATTTAACTCAATAGTAGGCACTTATCCAATAGATCAAGGTTCAATTAAGTTTAATGGTAAAGAGGTATCTGAGTTACCTGTTCCTGTAATTGCTAAACTTGGTTTGTTGAGAACTTTTCAACAAACAAGAATTTATGGAAAATTAAATTGTGTAGATAATATGCTAATCAGTCACAAAGGTAGTGATGAAAGTATATTAAAAATATTCTCTAAAATTCCTCAAGATTTAACCGAGAAGGCAGAAAATCTTTTAAATTTTGTCGGACTTTATCAAAAAAGAAAATTAAGAGCTGGCGACTTATCTTTTGGTCAGCAAAAATTACTTGAGTTAGCAATGGCTTTAATGAATGAACCAGAAATGCTTTTATTAGATGAACCAACGGCAGGTATTAACCCAACATTAATCAATGGAATTATAGACAGGTTAATAAAAGTAAATCAAGATTTTGGGATAACTCTTTTAGTTATCGAACATAATATGAGAGTTATTATGCAATTAGCAGAGAGTATTTATTGTTTAGCTCATGGCAAAATGCTTGCCAATGGAACACCAGATGAGATCAAAAATGATAAAAGAGTAATCGATGCATACTTGGGGGCACAATAATGTCTAATCAATATGAAGTATTAGGAAAAGCTCCTCAAGCAGATGATTTGAAAAAACTTTCACCTAATGACATTCATCTTACAATTAAAAATATGAATGCTGGTTATGGGAAAATGGAAATTTTACATAATTTTGATCTTTATGTTAGCAAGGCTCAGTCACTTTGTTTAATAGGACCAAATGGTGCTGGTAAATCAACTATTCTCCATTCAATTTATGGATTTACCAATATTTTTTCTGGGAAAATAGAAATTGATGGAAAAGAGATAACCAATTTATCACCAGCTGAAAAATTAAAATCAGTTGGTATTGCATATATTTTACAAGATAATTCTGTTTTCCCTGATATGACAGTTGAGGAAAATCTCTTAATGGGCGGATTTATCAAAGATAAAACTGAGGAGTCATTTCAAGAAGCTGAGAGAATTCTCGAGAAGTACGAAAGATTAAGAAACAGAAGAAATCAACCTGCAAAAGTTTTGTCTGGAGGTGAAAGAAGGTTATTAGAAATTTCAAGAGCATTGGTTATGAAACCGTCAGTTTTACTTGTCGATGAACCATCAATAGGACTAGAGCCAAGATATATTGAGATGGTATTTGAAATTTTAAGAGATCTTCAACAAAATGAAAAAAAAACAATTATCCTTGTTGAGCAAAATGCAAAGAAAGGCTTAGAGTTTGCTGACATTGGTTATGTTTTAGTATCAGGACAAACTGCAATAGCAGGTAAAGGAGATGAACTTTTAAATAATCCTGATGTGGGACGCCTATTCCTAGGCGGTTAATGATTGACTCAAAATATTTTTTGAAAGGTTTCGCATCCATCAAAGGTGTTGGCAGTCCAGCTATAGCCTTGGGAGCTAGCTTTATAGCAATTGGAGCTCTTTTAAAAAATATTGGTTTTACAATTCAAGAAAGTCTTTTTTCAACTTTTTTAACTTATGCTTTACCTGGTTCATTGGTAATGGCAGAGTCACTTATAATTGGATCATCATTAATAAATATCTTCATTGCTGTTTGGTTAGTAAATGCAAGATTGTATCCAATGACAGTTTCCTTAATGCCTTTGTTGATGCACCATAAACAACCTAAATGGAAATATTATTTATCATGTCACTTCATTGCCGTCTCATCGTGGCTAATAATGAAAGATAATTATGAACCAATTAAAAAAGAATCAAGGATAGATTTTTGGATTGGTATTGGTACAGCAACCTGGTCAGTAGCAATTTTTTCAACATTTATTGGCTACATTGCATCAGACTTTTTGAATAGAGACATGTTAATTGGGTTAGCAATCATTAATCCAATTTATTTTACTTGCATGATGGTGGGGGCGATGAAAACTATCAAAATTAGTTTATCAATCATCCTTGGTGCAATTTTAGGTCCAGCTTTTTATTTTATCTCTCCGGAGTGGTGTATTTTATTTGGTGGTTTTGTGGCTGGAACAATTGCATTTTTTATTGGAGAAATTAATGACAGGTAATATTTTTTTAGTAATCTTAATAACTTCATTAGCGACATTTTTGTCTAGATTTTTAGGTGTCATAAGTTCAGAAAATATTAAAGAAACTTCCAAAATATTTAGATGGTTCAATTGCTTGGCATATTCGACGTTGGCAGCATTAATAGCTAGAATTGTAGTTTTTCCATCAGGATTATTATCTGAGATAGATTACTTAGTAAGATTAATTGTAATAATTTTATCAATTGGGCTTTTTTTTATTACTAAAAAAAATTTAGTTTACCCAACAATTTTCTCTGCTATCATACTTACACTTTTTAGCAGTAATTTATGATTGAAAAAATTGAAGGATTTGAAATTTATGAAAATAAGCAATCTTCAAGGATAATTAACATAGATATAGGAGATGAAATTTTAAATAAACTTATCTTTCCTTTTAATAAGTTTGATATTACTGCATTAGAATATAAACCGTTTACCAGATTTACTATCGCAAAGAGTTTAGATGATTTAAGTAATAATAAATTATCTAAATTAATTAATAAAATTATTAGAGATCGAAATACTGGTTGTTTTATTATTAAACCAAAAAATTTAATATCTAAAATTGATGATAGTTTTTTAGTAAAGCTTTCTACTGCTGTTGCGCATCTTATTGGGAACCCTAATCATGATGCAATGGCTGGTAAATATTATGCTAGATTTCATGTTAAGCATGAGGACAAAAGTGACTCTTATCTTAGAAAGGCTTATAAAAATATGGATCTACATACTGATGGAACCTATGTAAAAGAAAAAACTGACTGGTTATTAATGTCAAAAATAGAGGAAAAAAATGTTGAGGGTGGAGAAACTGCCATGCTTCATCTCGATGATTGGGAACATTGTGATGAATTATTTAATGATCCTGTTGGAAAAGAAGATTTTCTTTGGGGTTCTCCTAAAAGTAAAAATATTGATTATAAAGTTGAACATCCAGTATTTTCATCTGATAAAGATGGAAAGGCTCAAATTTCATATATTGATCAATTTCCTGAACCTAAAAATATGAAACAAGGTACTTTTTTACAAAAATTATCTGACAGTTTAGAGGAAAGTAATAAGAAGATCATAACTAAACTTCCGGTTGGATCATCTGTAGTAGCAAATAATTATTTCTGGCTTCATGGCAGAAAAGCCTTTAAAGAACATAAAGATTTAAGTAGAGAGTTGTTGCGAATTAGAGGTTCTTTTTTTATTAATTAATATAAATTAATCACTATAACATATTTATGAAATTAGGTTTTATAGGAACTGGAAAAATAACATCATCAGTAATATCTGGAATATGTTCTTCAAAAATTAATTATAAAAAAATATTTATTTCATCACGAAATAGTCTTGTTGCAAAAGGACTAAAAAAAAAGTTTAAAAAGATATTTATTGAAAAGGATAATCAAAAAATTGTTGATAATTGTGATTGGATTTTTTTGGCAGTCACGCCAACCGTTGGTCAGAAAATTATTAAAAATTTAAGATTTAGATCTAGTCAAACAATTATAAGTTTTATTTCAACAATAAATCTTTCAGAACTTCGAAAAATGATAAAAGTAAAAGCTAGCTTAGTAAGAGCCATTCCACTTCCGCCAATTTCTCTTAAAAAAGGACCAGTGCCTATCTGCCCACCAAATAGAAAGGTTAAAAATTTTTTTAATAAAATTGGATCTACTATTGAAATTAAAAATGAAAAATTATCAATTAATTTTTGGTCAACGTCAGGGATGATGGCATCTTACTATGAAATGTTAAATGTGATGAGTACTTGGTTGATAAAAAAAGGTATTAAAAGATCTGATGCACAGAAATATATAACAACTTTATTTTTGGCTTTATCCGAAGATGCAGTTGTAAATTCAAAAAAAGATTTAAAACATTTAGTTAAAGAATCTCAAACTCCAAAAGGTTTAAATGAACAAGGTTTAAAAGAAATGAGTAAGAGAGGGGCTTATAAATCTGTAGTAAATGCACTAAATCAAATTTACAAAAGACTTAACAAATAATTGATGTCAGAAAATATTTTAGAAATAAACAATCTATCAAAATATTTTGGTGGATTAGCAGCGGTATCAGATTGTTCACTCAAAGTTAAAAGGGGAACTATAACTGGAATAATCGGTCCTAATGGATCAGGAAAAACTACCTTATTTAATTTGATTGCTGGAAATCTAAAATGTTCAGCTGGTAGTGTTATGTTTAACAACGAAAATATAACTGATGTGCCAGCTTATGAACTATTTTCAAAAGGTTTACTTAGAACCTTTCAAATTGCACATGAATTTACAAATTTATCAGTTTTAGAAAATTTAATGATGGTTCCTGGTAATCAGTCAGGTGAACAATTAATAAATGCTATATTTAAACCTTCATTAATCATGAAAGAAGAAAATATTATAAAGCAAAAAGCCATTGAAGTTATAGAGTTTTTAAATTTAGGGCACTTAAGAAATGAGCTAGCAGGAAATTTATCTGGTGGTCAAAAAAAATTATTGGAGCTTGGTCGAACAATGATGGTAGATGCAAAGTTAGTTTTGTTAGATGAAGTGGGTGCTGGTGTAAATAGAACACTACTGAAAGATCTTGGTACAGCGATTGAAAAACTAAATAAAGAAAAGGGATATACATTTTGTATGATTGAACATGACATGGATTTTATAGGAAGATTATGTGATCCTGTGATTGTAATGGCTGAAGGATCAGTATTATTCGAAGGTTCAGTGGAAGATGCAAAAAAAGATGAAAAAGTAATTGAAAGTTATTTGGGTAGGGGATCAAAAATTAAGGATAATTGATAATGGCATTTTTTGAGGGAAATAAGATGACTGGTGGATATGGAAATGGTCCAGATATTATTAATTCGTGCTCAGTGAATGTCGACAAAGGTGAAATTGTTTCAATCTTAGGTCCTAATGGTGCGGGAAAATCGACTGCAATGAAGGCAATGCTAGGTTTATTAAATTTAAAATCTGGCTCAGTAATAATTGGCGGTAAAGATATTACACAATTATCTCCACAAGATAGAGTTAAGTCAGGAATTTCATTTGTACCTCAAACGAAAAATGTTTTTGCAGGAATGACTGTTGAGGAAAATTTAGAAATGGGAGCCTTCTTAATTGATGAAGATTATAATTCAGTAATCAATGAGATCTATGAATTGTTTCCAATATTAAGTGAAAAAAGAAATCAATTAGTTGGTGAATTATCAGGAGGGCAAAGACAACAGGTTGCACTAGGTAGGGCACTAATGATCAAACCATCAGTTTTAATGTTAGATGAACCAACTGCTGGAGTTTCACCGATAGTGATGGATGAATTGTTTGATCATATTGTAAAAGTAAAACGTACAAATGTTGCAATACTAATGGTCGAACAAAATGCCAAACAAGCACTAACTATTTCAGATAGAGGTTATGTATTGGTTACAGGAGAAAATCGTTATTCAGGATCAGGAAAAGAATTACTAAATGATCCAAGAGTGAGAAGTTCATTTTTAGGCGGTTGATATGGATTATATAAACGCGATTGTACTTTTATTAAATTATATTTTTGTACCAGCATTAGCTTATGGATCTCAATTAGCTTTAGGAGCAATTTTTGTAACGTTGATATATGGGATCTTAAGGTTCGCAAACTTTGCTACAGGAGATATGATGTCTTTTGGAACCATGGTTACAATTTTATTTACATGGTATTTTCAATCTTTAGGAATAAGTTTGGGCATTTTACCTACCGCTCTTATCGCAATCCCTTTTGCTATTATATTTATGGTTGGTTATATGCTTTTGATAGATAAATTTGTTTTTAAATATTATAGAGTAAGTAAAAGCCCCCCTGTTCAACTAGCAATGGTGAGCATTGGAGTAATGTTCGTCACGCAAGCAGTTGTTCGAATAATCATTGGTCCATCTGATAGGAGATTTTTTGATGGTGAAAAATTTTTGATTAAAGCTGGTGAGTTTAAAGAAATGACAGGTCTTAACGAAGGTCTAGCAATCAAATCCACTCAAGTAATTACGATTGTTGTAACATTAATTTTAGTTTCAGCTCTTTTTTGGTTTTTAAATAAAACAAAAACAGGAAAAAGTATGAGAGCTTATTCTGATAATGAAGATCTTGCATTGTTGTCTGGAATAGATCCAAAAAAGATTGTTATGATTACATGGATAATAGCTGGAGTTTTAGCTACAATTGGTGGAGCATTATATGGTTTAGATAAAAGTTTTAAACCATTTACTTATTTCAATAATATGCTCCCAATTTTTGCTGCAGCTATTGTTGGTGGGATAGGAAATCCTTTTGGTGCATTTTTAGGCGGATATGTAATTGCGTTTTCTGAGATTCTTTTAACTTATGCTTATAAAAAATTTTTCATGTATCTATTACCTGAAAGTTTAGAGCCAAATACTTTAGTACAATTACTATCAACAGATTATAAATTTGCAGTATCATTTTCAATTCTTGTCATTGTACTGCTTTACCGACCATCTGGAATTTTTAAAGGGAAAATATTGTGAGAAAAAATTTAAATGTAATTGCAGCTTATACTATAATGATGGGATTAATTATTCTTGTTGGTATTTTTCAATCTTGGAATATAGCTTTATCAATTTTTAACCTTTGTTTAATTTCAGCTGTCATGACAATGGGCGCTAATATTCAATGGGGTTATGCTGGTCTTATTAACTTTGGTATAATGGGATATACTGCCCTTGGTGGTTTAGCTGCAGTTTTAATCTCTGTTGATCCCGTTCAAGAAGCATGGAGCGCGGGTGGATCTAATATTCTTTTAAGTCTTTTACTAATAATAGGGATGGTGTTAGCTGTTAGATACATATTAAAAAAATATGAAAAATCAAAAGTTAGAACTTATATCATTGCAACTATTATAATTGCAGGAATAATAATTATTAGATTTGTATCTGAACCGGGGATTGAAGCAATAGAGGAAGTAGATCCTGCAAAAACAGGATTTCTCGGTGGATTTGGTCTTCCAATTATTTTTTCTTGGATCGTTGGTGCTCTGTTTGCGGGTGGGTTAGCATTTATAATTGGTAAAGTTGCTTTAGGTTTAAGGGCAGATTATTTGGCTATAGCCACCTTATTAATATCAGAAATCGTTATAGCAATAATTAAACACGAAGATTGGCTCACCAGAGGTGTTAAAAATGTTATCGGATTGAAGCGCCCTGCACCTTATGAGGTTAATTTACAACAGACAGATTGGTTTATAAATTTAGTAGAAAGATTTAATTTAAGTAAATTGAATTTAATTACAGATTTAACTGAAAGACAAGCTGCTCTAAATCAATTTGTCATTGAAGGATCATCAATTTTTGTAAAACTTTGTTATTCAGGTTTGTTTTTAATTGTTGTTATCATTCTATTAATTCTAACTCAAAAAGCTCTTTATTCTCCGTGGGGTAGAATGATGAGAGCTATTAGAGATAATGAAGAGGCAGCGAATGCGATGGGCAAAAATGTGGTGAAACAACATTTACTAATTTTTGTTTTAGGTTCAGCTATAGTTGGAATTGCTGGCGCTATGTTGGTAACCCAAGATGGATTATTTACTCCAGGCAGCTACAGACCTATGCGTTATACTTTTTTAATTTGGGTGATGGTCATAGTAGGTGGAAGTGGAAATAATTTTGGTGCAATTTTGGGAGGCTTTGTGGTTTGGTTTTTATGGATTGAGTCAGCACCTATTGGATTATATTTAGTTAATTTAACAACAGCTGGTTTAGCTGACACTCACTTTTTAAAAGTTCATTTAATTGAAAGTGTCCCATATTTTAGATTTTTGATGATGGGAATAGGCCTGTTATTGATAATGAGATATAGACCAAAAGGTATACTTCCAGAAAAAATAGAAATAAAATAAGAAAGATGAAATATATAATTTTAGGTGCAGCTTTTGCTTGGGCTTTATATATGGCTGATAAATATTTATTTTTTTAAAAAAACCCCCAACATAAAAATGTCAGGGGTTTTAATTTTAAGATAAATTATCTTTGTTTTTTAGTTTTGAATTTTCCGCCTTTAACTTCTTGTTCTAAGAAAGAACCTTCAGCTTCACCGACGCTAGTAAAAGTAACACCTGTTGCACCTTCGTAGTTCACTTTTTTACCTTTAGCTAATAAATCTAAACCTTTTTTAAGTTCACCTGGATAAATTTTTGTTCCAGGACCGTTTGCAACATCCATCACATTTTTTGCAATTGATGCTCTATCAGCTGAATTACCTGCTTGCATTGCTAAAACAATTAAAGCAGCTGCATCATATGATTCACCAGTGTATGGACCAGAACTATCAATACCAGCAGCTTTTGCTACACCAGCAAAAACTCCAGCACCTTTTCCAGTTGATCCAGGCATTGAACCAAAAGACTTTCTTAAATCTTTTCCAAATGCATCAACTAATGATTGCCCGATCATACCATCTGACAAAATGAATCTATCAAATGCACCAGAGTCTAAAGAAGCTTGAATAATACCTTTTCCACCTTGGTCTAGATATCCAATAACAGCTACTGCATCACCACCTGCTGAAGCTAGTGTTGCAACCTCAGAAGAATAATCTGCTTTTCCATCTTCATGAGCATTTACTGTAGTTACTTTTATTCCGTGAGCTTCTACTGCTGCTTTATAAACATCAGCTAAACCTTTACCATAATCGTTGTTTGTATAAGTAATAGCTACACTTTTTACTTTTCTATCTTTAGTGATATCTGCAAGAATTTGTCCACCTCTAGCATCTGATGGAGCAGTTCTGAAGAAATACCCTTTATCATCTAGAGTTGTTAATCCTGGAGATGTTGCAGAAGGTGAAATCATTACCACACCATTTGGTACAGCAACATTTGATGCAATAGCACCTGTTACACCTGAACAATCAGCACCCATGATTGCAGCAACACCTTGTGCAATAACACCTTCAGCTGCCGCTGTCGCTGCTGCTGAGTCAACACAAGTTGAGTCTGCTCTTACTACTGAAATTTTTTCTCCACCTAATAGTGAACCTGAGTCAGATGCTTCTTTAAAAGCAAGTTCTGCAGATGCAGCCATAGCAGGCGTAAGAGATTCTATAGGACCAGTGAATCCTAAAATTATTCCCATTTTTACTTCTGCAAAAACATTTGTTGTAAAACTTGATACAAATATAAATGCAGCAATAATTAATTTTCTCATTATATTCCTCTATTTGTTAACATTTTATAAAGGCTAAATTAAATCCTATTTATGTAGATTTTCAACCGCCAAATTATCTTATTTTATAATGTCTTTATTTAAACTAGACTGATTATTAAAGATTTTAAACGATTTTAATGAAGTCTAATAAAATTCAACCACAATTTATAAAAAAATATAATCCTAGAATAGGATTAATTGCTTTAGCTACAGATTTCATAATTGAAAAAGACTTTATCAAAATAATTAAAGATAAAGATATAGATTTTTTTGTTAATAGAATTGAATGTTACAATCCATTATCAAAAGAAAATTTAATTAAAATGTCCGAAAAAGTTACAGATGTTACTAAAAATATTTTACCAGATGAAAACATAGATTGTGTTGTATACGGATGTACCTCGGGAACTATAGCTGTTGGACATGATACCATCGAAAGAAAAGTTAAAGCGGCGAAACCAAAAGCAAAAATTACAACACCAAGCACTGCAGCTTTAAAGGCATTAAAAAAGTTAAATATAAAAAAACTAGCAATATTTACCCCTTATAGTAAAAAATTGAATGATGAGATTATAGATTATTTTTCAAGTCAAAGTTTTGATATTGTTGCTAATGCTTATCTAGATATTGCAGCTGACTATGATATTGGAAAAGTAGATCAAAACTTTTTATTTAAAACTTTATCACAAATTGAAATTAAAAATGCTGATGCCTTATTTATTTCGTGCACAGCTTTACCAGTTTTAAATTTAATTGAAAGATTAGAGAAAGAATTAGGTAAGCCTGTCATTACAAGCAATCAATCATTAATCTGGGATACTTTAGAAAGTATTGGAATGAATAAAGATATTCAAGGATTTGGAAAATTATTTAATTTAGATCGATGAGTCTTTTTACAAAAGAAGAATATAGGAATAGATTAAAAAAAGTTCAAAAAATGATGCAAGATAAAGGCATCGAATTGTTAATTTCTCATGATACGAATAACATAAATTACTTAACAGGTTATGATGCTTGGTCTTTTTATTATGCACAATGTGCAATAGTTCATGTCAATGCTGATGAACCTTTATGTTTTGTTAGAGATCAAGATGCAGGGGGAGCTTATCTAAAAACATATTTAAAAAGGGAGAATATAATCGTATATGATGAACACTACATTCACACTTGGCCTAAGCATCCTTATGATTATTTAGTAGACATAATTAAGAATAAAAAATGGGACAAGCTTTCTATTGGTTTAGAGATGGATGCACATTATTTTACCGCATTCTGTTATCAGAAAATTAGAGATGGTTTACCCAATGCCAAAATCATAGACTCTGAAAGATTAGTTAATTGGGCTCGTCTAGTAAAATCAAATACTGAAATAAATTTTATGAAATCTGCTGCAAAAATTTCAGAGGTTGGAATGAAAAAAGCTTACGAAGTAATAAGTCCTGGGGTTAGACAATGTGATGCTGTTGGAGAAATTCAAAAAGCTTTGTTTTATGGAACCTCTGAATTTGGCGGAGAATACGCCAGTATTGCAACATTACTTCCTACCGGAAAAGGAACATCTGCATCACATCTAACCGCCACACAAGATAAATTTATTGATGGTGAGGCTACAATTGTTGAACTTTCTGGAGTGTATAAGCGTTATCATGCACCGATGGCCAGAACTATTTTGCTTGGAAAACCTGATCAACTTAAAATTGATACGATGAAAAAAACAATTGAGGCGCTTCAAGCTGGAATTGATGCAACGAAACCTGGAAATACTGTAGATCACGTTGCTCAAGCATTTTGGAAAATATTAGATAAATATGGAATAGAAAAAAAATCTAGGACAGGTTATTCGATTGGAATTGGTTATCCCCCAGATTGGGGAGAACATACTTTAAATATTTATAAAGGCGACATGACAATTTTGGAGCCAAATATTTGTTTTCATATGATAGCGGTTATGCAATTTGGTGAATGGGGTGTTGAAGCATCAGAGGCAATTAGAGTTACAGATCAAGGAGCAGAATTATTTTGTAATATGTCTAAAGAACTTCACGTTAAAAGCTAGTTATTAAAGGTTGAAATTTATTCTTACAAATGTTTAAAAGTTGATTAAAATTATGGCTCTTAAAAAAGATTTCGTCAAATTTGATAAAGTAGATAAAAGCTATGACGGCAAAGTTTTAGTTGTTAAGGATCTTCAATTAGATATCGAAGAAGGTGAGTTTGTAACTATGTTAGGACCCTCAGGTTCTGGAAAGACAACTTGCTTAATGATGCTGGCGGGATTTGAAACACCAACAAATGGTGAAATATATTTAGATGGTAAGGCTATCTCAAGTATACCTCCACATAAAAGAGGTATTGGAATGGTGTTCCAGAATTATGCGCTATTTCCTCATATGACAGTTTATGAGAACCTTGCCTTTCCATTAAGAGTTAGAAAAATTCCAAAAGATGAGGCAGATAAAAAAATTGATAAGGCGTTATCAATGGTTTCACTTCAAGGTTTCGCATCAAGGATGCCAGGGCAATTATCAGGCGGTCAACAACAAAGGGTGGCTGTGGCAAGGTCATTGGTATTTGACCCTCAGCTAGTTTTAATGGATGAACCTTTGGGAGCTTTAGATAAAAATTTAAGGGAGAGTATGCAATATGAAATCAAACACATACATGAAAACATTGGGGTGACTGTTGTTTATGTAACTCATGATCAAAGTGAAGCATTAACTATGTCTAATCGTATTGCTGTTTTTAATGATGGAAAAGTTCAGCAGCTTTCAAGTCCGGATGAGCTTTATGAAAAACCTGTGAATTCTTTTGTTGCTGAATTTATTGGAGAAAATAATACCTTCGTGGGTGAGGTTTCAGATATTTCAGGTGGTAAGTGTAAGGTTAAAATAGCTAACACAGATATACTCGCGAATCCTATTTCTGTTAAAGGTAAAGGTGAGAAAACTAAGATCTCTTTAAGACCTGAAAGAGCGTTAATTAATCCAAGTGATCAAATGGACAATATACATTCTGGAAAGATTGAAGAAGTAATATATCACGGAGATCATACAAGAGTTAGAATAAATCTTTTAGGCAACAATCAATTTATTTTAAAGGTCCCTAATAGTTCAGCCAATTTGGATATCAAGCTTGGCAAAGATATCAAGATAGGTTGGAACAGTGAAGATGCTAGAGCGTTAGATCCTTCTTAGAACACCAATATATTGCTAAATTAACTAAAATGGGCTGTTGACTCTCATTATCGATCTTGTTGTAATTGATTTTTATAAAAAACGTTTAAACGGAGGAAAAATGAAAAAACTAAGTAAAGTATTACTAGCTATTTCTTTTGTACTTTCACTAACTACTTCAGCATTTGCAACAACAGTAACTGCAGTGTCATGGGGTGGGGCTTATACTGAGTCTCAAAAGTTAGGTTATGGTGATCCTACAGCTAAAAAACTTGGCATAAATATTGCCTGGGTTGACTATTCTGGTGGATTATCAGAGATTAAAGCACAAAAAGAAGCTGGTAAAATCACGTGGGATATAATCGACGTGTTTGCAATGGATACTATTACTGGATGCGATGAAGGATTATTTGTTGAATTTGATTTCGATAAAGACTTCCCACCAGCTCCAGATGGAACTCCAGCAAGTAAAGATTTCTTTACTGCAATGCCTAGTAAGTGTGCTGTAGGAAATATTTTATATTCTTGGAATTATGCTTATAACACTAATAATGTTAAAGGTACTCCAAAGACTATCAAAGATTTCTTTAACACAAAGAAATTTCCTGGAAAAAGAGCTATCTACAAAAGCGCTTTAACTAACTTAGAGATCGCTTTAGCAGCAGATGGTATTAAGCCAGGTAAAGGCGGAGCAAAAATCTACAAAGCTTTAGAAACAGAAAAAGGTGTTGAAAGAGCAATGAATAAGATCAAAGAATTATGCACAGACCCTAAAGGTGGATGTGTATTTTGGTCTGCAGGTGCTCAACCACCAGAACTGTTAGTATCAGGTGAAGTAGTAATGGCTACTGGTTGGAATGGTAGATTCTTCAATGCTGAAATTGGAGAAGGTGCACCAATCAAACAAGTTTGGGATGGCCAAGGTCTTGACTACGAATATTTCGTACAAGTTAAAGGTGGACCAAACGATGCTAATGGTATGGCTAAAAAAGCTTTAGCTATGATGACTAGCACAGAGATGTTAGCAGGAAGTGCCAAATACATCGCATATGCTCCTTGGAGAAAATCTTCAATTGGTATTATGGAAAAAGGTGAGCCTTGGTATAAAGATGGTAAGACTAACATGGTACCACAAATGCCAACTGCACCAGCTAACACTAAAAACTACTTCCTAGTAGATCCAATTTTCTGGGCTGATAACGGCACAGAACTTGGTGAAAAATGGGAAGCTATGAAAGCTGGTCTATAATTTAAGTTTTAAACAACTTAATTATATATTATAATTTAAGGGCGGTTATTACTAACCGCCCTTTTTATTTATGAGCTCTGAAACAAAACAAATTTTAACAACAGATGGGATACCTTTAGAGGTAAGTCTT
Organism: uncultured Pelagibacteraceae bacterium; assembly: GCA_902609685.1. Taxonomy (GTDB): domain Bacteria; phylum Pseudomonadota; class Alphaproteobacteria; order Pelagibacterales; family Pelagibacteraceae; genus Pelagibacter. The sequence goes on along the minus strand of CACLSR010000001.1, from coordinate 279,250 downwards.
AAAAAGGCAGAGAGAAAGAATAAGATCAAAGCTTTCCTACTTGTTGCTCCTTTATTGTTATTTTTAATAATTACTTATGTTTTTCCAATAGGTGATATGTTGTTCCGAAGTGTTGACGATAAAATGGTAACACAAATGCTTCCAAAAACTTTTAAAGCAATGGAAACCTGGGATGGTCAAGAGTTACCTGATGAAGAAGTTTTTGCTGCTTTCCATGAGGATTTCATAAAATTAGTTGAGGATAAACGTGAGGGTAAGTTATCTACTCAGTTAAACTACACAAAAAATGGATTTAAAAGTATTATTAAAAAATTAAGAAGAAAATCAAAATCATTTGAAGAGGGAAACTACAAGGAACAAATAATGTCAGTTCACAAAAGATGGGCTAATGTTGAGTACTGGAGAGCAATTCAAAGAAGGGCTCCTGAGTTTACAGGTCAAAAATATCTAAAGGGTATGGACATGTATGTAAATGAAGAGGGAAAAATAGTAAGTGTAGAGGAAGACAGACGAATTCATAGAGTGTTATGGTTAAGAACCCTTGAAATTGCATTTTTTGTAACAGTCTTTTGTTTCTTAATGGCTTATCCTATAGCTCATCTATTAGCTACTTTACCCATGAAGTATAGTAACTTATTAATGATCTGTGTACTACTGCCGTTCTGGACTTCATTATTAGTTAGAACTGCTAGCTGGATGATTTTGTTGCAACAACAAGGAATAGTAAATGATTTCTTTGTTGGAATAGGATTAGTAGCTGACGATAATAGACCTGAGATGATGTACAACAAAACAGGAAGTTACGTTGCAATGACACAAATATTGCTGCCATTCATGGTTTTACCACTTTATAGTGTCATGAAAACTATCTCACCTAGCTTAATGAGGGCAGGAAAATCATTAGGTGGAACGCCATTTGTGGCATTTTGGAAAGTTTATTTCCCATTAACAATCCCAGGAATAGGTGCGGGCTGTTTATTAGTATTTATTTTAGCGATAGGTTATTACATCACCCCAGCCTTAGTTGGTGGTGCATCTGGAACTTTAATAAGTAACCAAATTGCTTTCCACATGAAAAGCACTCTTGATTGGAGCTTTGCATCAGCCATGGGATTAATGTTGTTGAGTGGAGTATTGGTAATTTATTGGCTTTATAACAAACTAGTTGGAATTGATAATATTAAATTAGGATAATCACGATGGCTTTACCAAAATATACTGAACCACATTATAGAGTTTGGCATTATATTTATCTTACAATTTGTGGTGCTGTTTTCTTTTTTCTAATTGCACCTTTGTTTGTAATATTCCCATTATCATTTAACGCAGAAGAATTTTTGAGTTTTTCTGATGGAATGAAGCGTCTAGATCCAGATGCATTTTCTTTAAGATGGTACAAGGATATGATTTACGGAACAAAAAATCCATGGGGATTAGCAGCTAAGAATAGTTTTATCATTGCGATTTTTGCAACAATTGGATCAGTGATACTTGGGACAGTTGCGGCTTTAGGATTGAGCAGCAGACATATGCCATATAAAGGATTAATAATGGCTGTATTAATTTCACCAATGATTGTTCCATTAATTATTTCTGGTGTTGCAATATTTTTCTTTATGGCAAAAGCGGGTTTAGCAGCAACTCATACTGGAATAGTATTAGCACATATTATATTAGGAACACCTTTTGTAGTAATTACAGTCACGGCTACTTTGTCGGGGTTTGATCATAGTGTAACTCGAGCAGCTGCAAGCTTGGGAAGTGATCCAGTAAATACTTTTATGAAAATTACCTTACCTTTAATTTTACCAGGAGTAATTTCAGGTGGGTTATTTGCATTTGTAACTTCATTTGATGAAGTTGTGGTTGTTTTATTTTTAGCAGGATTAGAAAATACGACAATCCCAATTCAAATGTGGACAGGTTTAAGAGAGCAATTAAGTCCAACAATACTAGCTGTTGCAACTTGTCTAATTATACTATCAACATTAATATTAGTGACTGCTGAGCTTTTACGAAGAAGATCTGAAAGACTCAGAGGTATTAATCGTTAGAAAAATAATTCCATGAAGATAAAGAATGTAGTGGTGATAGGGTCTGGAACAATGGGCAGTGGAATAGCAGCTCATTTGTGTAATGCAAATATACCTGTAACTCTTTTAGATTTAAAAACTGAAATAAGTGAAAATGCTAGAGAAAGAATTCACAAATCTAGACCACCTTTATTAATTGATAAATCTAAAATAAAAAATATTAAAGTTGGTAATATTGAAGATAACTTCTCAGTAGTTGAACAAGCTGATTGGGTTGTTGAGGCAGTTGTGGAGAGAATTGATATCAAACATCAAATTTATGAAAAAATTTTTAAAAGTAGAAAAGATGGTGCGATTGTTTCCTCCAACACTTCTTCAATACCTATTAAAGTTTTATCTCAAAATTTAAATAAAGAACAAAAAAAAGATTTTTGTATAACTCATTTTTTTAATCCTGTCAGATATATGGGTCTTTTGGAAATTGTTAAAAATGAAGACAATGACCTAAATAAAATAAATCAATTAAAAGAATTTTGTGAACTTGAGCTTGGAAAAGGAGCTATCGTTTGTAATGACACTCCAGGTTTTTTAGGTAACAGAGTTGGTGTTTACGCTATGCAAATAGCAATGACTGAAGCATTTAAAATGAAACTTTCTGTAGAGGAAGCGGATGCAATATTTGGGAGACCAATGGGTATTCCAAAAACAGGTGTTTTTGGGCTTTATGATTTAATTGGCATTGATCTTATGGCTGATGTTTTAAAAAGTTTTATCAAAGAGTTACCTCAAACAGATGAATTTCATGAGGTTGCAAAAGAAATTCCTTTAGTAAAAAAATTAATTGAAACTGGATATACAGGTAGAAAAGGCAAAGGGGGTTTCTATAGAATGAAGAAAACTGATAGTGGCAAAGTAATGGAAGCTATCGATCTACAAACTGGAGATTATTCTCTAAGCAAAAAAATTGACATAAAATCTGACAAAGTTGACCTTAAAGGTCTAATTAATAGGAATGATAAATATGGAGAATATGCTTGGTCTGTATTAGAAAAGATTATTAAATATGCTTCATCATTAGTGCCTGAAATAACAAAAGAATTTAATGATATTGATGAGGCTATGAGATTAGGGTTTAATTGGGCAAAAGGACCCTTTGAAATGCTAGAGGAGATTGGCGTTAAAAACTTTTTTGAAAAAGTTGAAAATTTTAAGGGCAATAATTTTTTAGAAAATTTAAGTAAAACAAAAAATGAAAATTTTTATGGTGAAAGGCAAAAATATACATCAATAGAAACTCTGGGTAAGGTCAAGAAAACAGCAACGAGTGTTGATGGAAATAGTTCAGCATCTATTTATAGATTCAATGATTATAATATAGTTGAATTTACCACCAAAGCTAATGCATTAGATTATGATTCAATGGATGCTTTAAAGAAAGCAACCGATAAGCCTTTGATTATCATTAATGAAAGCATGCAATTTTCTGCAGGCGTAAATTTAACCTATACAATGGAATTCGCTGACAAAAATGATTTTAAATCAATTGAGAAATTTATTAAATATTTCCAAGAAACATGTAAACATCTTAAGTACTCTAAACACCCAGTTATATCCGCACCATCAGGACTTACTTTAGGAGGTGGATTTGAAGTTTTAGTACAAAGTAATTTTGTTGCCTCTCATACAAATATTGTAATTGGCCTAGTAGAAACTATCGTAGGATTAATTCCAGCTGGCGGAGGTTGTAAAGAAATGTTAGCTAGATGGTTAGATACAGCAGAGGCAAAAAAAGATCCAAATTATGCACCATTAAAAGTTTTTGATATCATTGGCTATGGAAAAACAGCAGCATCACCTGTTGAAGCTGAGCCATTGAAATACTTACTGCCTGAAAATAAAAAGATTATGAATAGAAATAGTTTATTAGAGGTTTCAAAAAAAATCTTGAATGAAAACAAAGATTTTAAAGCACCTAACGAACTTCAGTTTAACTTGCCTGGGAAAGCGGTTATTGGAGAAATGCATAAAATTTTAGAAAAACTCTATAATGATAAAGTAATTTTAGATCATGGGGTAGAGGTTGCAAAAGAATTAGCTTTTGTCTTAAGTGGTGGAGACACGACTATGGATAAAGTGTTGACAGAAGATGATTTATTTAAATTAGAGCTAGATGCCTTTATGAAATTAATTGAAACTAAAAATACTCAAGACAGGATTAAACACACCTTGGCTACTGGTAAACCTTTAGTTAACTAACATTTTAATAGAATTTATAAAGTCAGGCCTTAGAACATACTCAGATTTATTTTGATATTTTATTTTTTCTAGTGCTTCTATCCCATAAATTACTTTCCCAATCGGTGTATATTCACTCTCATATAATGGCTCATCTTTGAGTGTGATGAAAAATTGACTATCTTCAGTATTATACTTTTGTGTTCTTGCAAGACCTACACTTCCTCTTTCATAGTAAAATGGAACATCTACTTCTGAGTTTATGGTTCCTAATCCTGATTGTCCTGTTCCGATTTTTCCATAATCAATGTTTCCTTTTTTACCAAATTCCAAATCACCTGCCTGTACAAGACTGTCTTTAATTACTCTATGAAATGCAACATCGTCGTAAGCTTTAGACCTCACCAATGTTTTAAATCTTTCAACCGCGTTTGGAGAAATATTTGGATATAATTCAATAATTACATTACCGCATTCAACGTTCAAAATTGCAATATTATTTGGCTTATCAAAAGAAATTTTTTCTGGATTATAATTTTTAACAAATAAGCATTTATTCTTTATCAAAAAAAAAGAACTTAGAGAAAAAATAGCTAAAGATATTAAGAAAAAAAAAATTATCTTTTCTGACTTTGAAGCTTTAATTTTTTTAATCATAAATCGAAATTTTGATCAATTTTAACCAAACCTGATTTGATAAAATCTATCTTTTTTTGAAGAATAGGATCAATTTGTTTTGGCAAATTCCCATGCATTAAATGAGAAAAAACTTCTGCCATATCTTCAGAAGCGGTTGATTTTGAATATTCAGTAATAAAACCATCAGTTTTAGAATAAGTATCAAGACCTATTTTTTTTGTGCAAGTAGAACATTTTGCATAATTAAAGCTATCTGAATTGAAACTTGACCAAGTTTTTTCATTAAAAATTTCCTTAAAACTATCATTGATTATATGAAAGACTTCATGATGTAATACTCTTTCAAAATATTTATTATTAAATTTAATATCAACAATAAGAGTTTTCATTACATTGTCAGGTATTCCAGCAGTATTTATTCCTGAAATTGATAAATCTTCACAAAGAACAATATACTTTAAATTTATTTTTTTTAAAAAACTTTGAGAATATCTTTTTAAATTCTTTTCTATAATTTGATACTTTTTATCTAAATCTTGTTTTGATGATTTAAAACAATTAATATTATTATCTGCCCCAATCGTAAAAGGTTGTTTAGCGTAAAGATATCTCAGACTATTAGTAGTTTTAATATTATAAATTTCTAGATTTGGGATTTTAATTAATTGATAAATCGTATCTGCTTGTACAGGAGAAATTAAAAATAAATATAATAAAATGAACTTAAATAATTTCATAATAAGTATTATTGAAGATATTCCAAATTGTGAGAATGTGATAGAGTTTTATGATGAAAAAAAAAAGTACCAAGGAACCAATCCAACCAGTAAGTGGAACCAAAGTACCACGATTTGCTGGACCCTCAACTTTTGCACGATTGCCAGAATTGAGAGATGTTGAATATTGTGACGTTGCAATAGTTGGTATTCCTTTTGATGCAGGTACAAGTTATAGACCAGGGGCAAGGTTTGGTCCTCAAAGCATTAGACAAGCTTCAAGACACCTAAGAACAAATTATCATCCAAGTTATGATGTAGAACCATTTAAAGTACAACAAGTTGCTGACGCTGGAGACATTACATGCAATCCTTTTAATATTAATGAGGCGATCAAACAAATTGAAGAGGGTGCTGTGGATTTATTGAAAAAAACTGGAGGCATAATTAGTTTAGGTGGTGACCACACAATTGCATTTCCTTTATTAAAAGCAGTTAACAAAATTAATAAAGGCCCAGTTGCTTTAGTTCATTTTGATGCTCATCTAGATACATGGGATACTTATTTTGGGGCACCTTATACGCACGGAACTCCATTTAGACGTGCAAGAGAAGAGAATTTATTTTTAGACGATGCTTCTATGCATGTAGGTATTAGAGGACCTTTGTATAGTAGAGATGATATTAAAAATGATGAAAGTTTTGGATTTAAAATAATTCATTGTGATGAATTTCAAACAGAGGGAACTGATAAAATAGCTGAAAGGATTAAAAAAAGAGTTGGCGATAATCCATTATACTTATCAATAGATATAGATGTTTTAGACCCAGCTTTTGCCCCAGGAACAGGCACACCAGAAATTGCAGGAATGACTTCAAGAGAAATGGTCAATGTAATTCGAGGCTTGTCAGGAATGAATTTAATCTCAGCAGATGTAGTTGAAGTGTCCCCAGCATATGATCATGCAGAGGTGACATCTTTAGCTGCAGCAACAATTGTTTATGAACTTACTAATTTATTTGCAAAAAAATAAAGAAAGGTTAGGAGTCTGGTATGGAAAATAAAAAAAATTTTTACATCGATGGAAAATGGGTTGCTCCAAAGAGCAAACAAGAAATAAAAGTAATTAATCCTGCTACAGAGGAAAATTGCGCGGTTATTTCTTTAGGTAATAAAGAAGATATTGACTATGCAGTAAGTTCGGCAAAAAAAGCTTATAGCACCTGGGCATTTTCCCCTAAAGAAGAAAGAATAAGATTATTAGAAAAATTGTATGAAAATTATAAGAAAAGATGGGCAGATATTGCTGCAGCTATTACCACTGAAATGGGAGCTCCCAAAGATTTTGCTACAAAACTACAAGCTGGTACAGGTGCGGCACATCTAAAATCATTTATTAGATATTTAAAAAATTTTGAATTTGAAAAACCTTTGGGCGAACATGCTCCTAATCAAAGATTAATATATGAACCAAAAGGTGTGTGTGCTTTGATTACACCGTGGAATTGGCCAATGAATCAAGTTTGTCTTAAAGTTGCACCAGCTTTAGCTTCTGGCTGTACTATGATTTTAAAACCATCTGAACTTGCTCCTTTATCCTCAATGATTCTTGCAGAATTAATTGATGAAACAAAATTTCCTGCTGGAGTATTCAATTTAGTAAATGGAGATGGTGAAACTACTGGTAATGCACTTACAAGTCATCCTGACGTCAACATGATTTCATTTACTGGCTCTACCCGAGCTGGAGCATTAATTTCACAAAATGCAGCCAAAGATTTTAAAAGAGTAAGTCTAGAATTAGGAGGAAAGGGAGCAAATATAATTTTTAAAGATGCTGATCCAGACGCTATTGAAAGAGGAGCTTTAAGATGTTTCAGAAATTCTGGTCAGTCGTGTAATGCTCCAACTAGAATGCTTGTTGAAAAATCAATGTATAATGAAGCTGTAGAAAGATTAAAAAAATATACTGAAAATTTTGAAGTTGGTGATCCAAAGAAAGAGGGAGAGCATATTGGTCCTGTTATTTCTGAAACCCAATACAACAAAATTCAAACTTTAATTAAAAAGGGTATAGATGAAGGTGCAAAATTAGTTGCTGGAGGCGCTGGTAAACCGGAAGGATTTGAAAAGGGATACTTTGTCAAACCAACAGTTTTTGCTGATGTTAAAAATGATATGGACGTTGCAAGAACAGAAATTTTTGGTCCGGTGTTATCAGTAATGCCTTTTGAAAATGAAGAGGAAGCAATTAAAATTGCTAATGATACTCCTTATGGATTGACTAATTACATTCAAACGCAAGACAAAGAAAAAGTTAAAAGAGTTGCCAGAAAGTTAAGATCAGGAATGGTAGACGTAAATGGAGCCGGTATTGCTGTAGATGCACCATTTGGAGGTTTTAAACATTCTGGAATAGGTAGAGAAGCTGGTGAACATGGTCTTGAAGAATTTTTAGAAGTGAAAGCTGTTGGTGGCTGGAATTAATTTAAAGTAGATTTTTTTTTAAGACCATCTAAAAATTTTAAACATTTTTTAATTTCATTTAATTCAATAAATTCATCAACTTTGTGAGCTTGTTCAATTGAACCAGGGCCACAAACAACAGTACTCATCCCAATTTCCTGAAACAAGCCAGCCTCAGTGCCAAAAGAAACAACCTCTCTCGAATTGTCCCCAGTTAAACTTGAAACTAACTCACATGCCTCTGAATTTTTAACACGATCAAAACCAGTTACTTCACCTATTATTTTTTTAGTTATTTTTGAATTCGGAAATACCTTTCTCATTTCTGGCAATAAAATTTCATTAGCATACTTGTCTATTTCTTGATTTAAAAAAACTCCATCTTCTTTCACCACCGGTCTAGTTTCCCACTCAATATAACATTTATCAGCTATAACATTGTGTGCTATGCCACCAAATATTCCTCCTACTTGCAAAGTTGAAAAGGGTGGATCAAATATCGAGTCTTTAGGAGCTCTTTTTTTTAAGTCCTGTCTTAATTCAATGAGTTTGTTTGCGTAACGTGAAGCAAACTCAACAGCACTAACCCCTTTATGTGGCATTGAACTATGACCTGCTAAACCTTCAAAATAAGTTGTATATTCATAGCAACCTTTGTGAGCATCTATAATTTTCATTTTAGTTGGTTCTCCAATTATGCATATGCCGTCTTGAATTTTTCTTTTTTTTAACTCCTCAATTAATATGGGTGCTCCAAGACATGCAGTTTCTTCATCAAATGTAAATGAAAAATGGATATCTCTATTTAATTCCACTTTTGAATAAATTGGCGCATAAGCTAAAACACATGCAATAAAACCTTTCATATCACATGCACCTCTGCCATAAAGTTTTTCATCTTTGATTGTGGCTTTAAAAGGATCAGTGCTCCAACTTTTTGAAACTGGAACAGTATCAGTGTGACCAGATAAGATGATCGGTTTTATTCCGTTTGTTTTTTTCGCCTTAAATGTTGCAAAAAGATTAACTCTTTTCTTTTCCTCATCAAAAGTTTTAAATGAAGTTGCACCTAACTTTTGAAGGTACTCTTCACAATAATTAATTAAATTACTATTATCATCTCCAGAAATTGTTTTGAAACCGATTAAATCAGTCAAAATTTTGATGCAATTTTCATATAATTTTTCAATATTAATTTCTGTACTCATGAATAATAACTAATATATATACTGAATTTATGAAAGAACAAATAACATACGATATATTTGATAAAGTTGACATACGAGTAGGGACAGTAATTTCTGTAAAAAAAAATGAGAAAGCAAGAAAACCATCTTTGGTGGTAGAAGTTGATTTTGGAAAAGAGATAGGAATTAAACAATCTTCAGCACAAATTACTCATTATTACAATGAGGATAATTTAAAAGGTAAACAAGTGATTGGAGTTTGTAATTTTCCTGAAAAAAATATTGCTGGAGTAGTGTCTCAAGTTTTGATTTTAGGTTCGATTGATAAGGAAGGTAGAGTGATTCTCGTTCATCCATCTCAACCATCAGAAAATGGTCTTCCAATAGCCTAAGTATGCATCCTGAAATATTATCAATTTCTTTATTTTGGTTTGTTACAGCGTATACGCCGGGTCCAAATAATGTAGTCGCATCTTACTCTGGATTTAATTTTGGGATAAAAAAAACGATTCCTCATATTCTTGGTGTGACTTTAGGTTTTACTTCATTAGTTTTGTTTTTATCGATTGGTTTAATAAATGTTTTTAAATTATTTCCAATCATTCAAATAGTAATCAGATATCTTGGGACTATATTTTTAATATATCTAGCTTATAAGATTGCATTTTCAACCTCTTCAAACGAAACCCAAAAGGAAAACCCTGTAAAATTTATTGAAACCTTTTTATTTCAATATTTAAATCCTAAAGGCGTCACGGTTGCAATTATTGTTGTCTCTACTTATGTTGAATTAGGTGTAAATTATATAAGTTATGCGACTCAAATAGTTGCTCTTGCCTTTCTATTTTCTGTCACAAGTATTACTTTGTGGACATTTGTTGGTAAATTTTTAAGGAAATTTGCGACAAATGATAAATTTATTAAGTACTTTAATTATGTTATGTCAGGGCTTCTTTTATTAAGCATAGTTACATTTTATATATAAAATATGAAACCAGGAAAAATTAACTCATACAAGACGTTATCTGAAATAGAAATAAACAACAAAAAATTCAAATTTTATTCACTAAAAAAAGCAGAAGAAAATGGCTTGGAGGGCATCTCAAAGTTACCAAAATCTCTTAAAGTTTTGTTAGAAAATTTATTAAGATATGAAGATGATGTTTCAGTTACAAAAAATCAAATTGAGGCAATTAAAGATTGGCTAAAATCAAAAAAATCTAAAACAGAAATTGCTTATCGACCTGCAAGAGTGTTACTACAAGATTACACTGGAATTCCTGCAGTGGCTGACTTGGCGGCTATGAGAGAAGCTGTGAAAGAGAAAAATAAAGATCCTAATACAATTAACCCACTTTCTGCAGTAGATCTTGTTATTGACCATTCAGTTCAAGTTGATCAGTCTGCTAAAGCAGACTCGTTTGACAAAAATGTTGAAATTGAATTTAATAGAAATGGTGAGAGATATTCTTTTTTAAAATGGGGTCAGCAAGCGTTCAATAACTTTAGAATAGTTCCTCCAGGCACTGGAATTTGTCACCAAGTTAATTTAGAATATTTATCCAAAGTAGTATGGAGTGAAGAGTTTGAGGGACAGAGTTATCTTTTTCCAGATACATTAGTAGGAACCGATAGTCATACTACCATGGTTAATGGACTTTCAGTTTTAGGATGGGGAGTAGGTGGTATTGAGGCTGAGGCGGGCATGTTAGGTCAACCTATTTCAATGCTTATTCCTGAAGTAATAGGTTTTGAAGTCAAAAATAAAATGCCAGAAGGCACTACTGCAACAGACTTAGTTTTAACAGTTGTTAAAATGTTAAGAGACAAGGGTGTAGTCGGAAAGTTTGTAGAATTTTATGGTGATGGTTTAAAGAATTTAACTTTAGCGGATCGTGCAACAATTGCAAATATGGCTCCAGAGTATGGAGCAACTTGTGGATTTTTTCCAATAGATGAAGAAACTCTAAAGTATTTAAAATTTTCTGGTAGAGATGAAATGACAGTAAAAATAGTTGAAGAATATGCTAAAGCTCAGGGTTTGTGGTCTAGTGAAGATATTGATTTTACTGATACTTTAACTTTAGATATGACCACTATTGTTCCTACTATTTCAGGACCAAAAAGACCACAAGATAAAGTTTTATTAACTGATGCTTCAACTAGTTTTAAGAAAAGTTTTTCTGAAGTAACTGGTAAAAAAGATTTTTCAGTTTCAAAAGTTAAAGATAAAGAATATTCAATTAAAGATGGATCTATTTTAATTGCAGCAATTACATCTTGTACAAATACTTCAAATCCAAATGTTTTAATTGGAGCAGGGCTTTTAGCGAAGAAAGCAGTAGAGTTAGGATTGGAGGTAAAACCTTGGGTTAAAACTTCATTAGCACCGGGCTCACAAGTTGTTACAGACTATTTGGAGAAAGCAGGATTAAATACTTATTTAGATAAACTTGGTTTTCATTTAGTGGGTTATGGTTGCACTACATGTATTGGAAATTCAGGTCCATTAGCCGATGAAATAGTCGACTCTATTCAAAAAGAAAATATTTATGCGGTTTCAGTATTGTCTGGTAATAGAAATTTTGAGGGTAGGATTTCTCCACATATAAAAGCAAATTATCTTGCTTCACCGCCATTAGTCGTTGCTTATGCTCTTGCTGGTCATATGAATTTTGATTTATATAAAGATAGTTTCGGCAAAGATAAAGATGGCAAAGATATTTTTATGAAGGATATTTGGCCATCTAATAAAGAAATTGAAGATGTGTTAAAATCATCTTTAAATCCAGAAATGTTTGTGAAGAGGTATTCAAATGTTTCAGAGGGACCAAAACAATGGCAACAAATTAAAACTGAAAAAAGTAGTATTTATAATTGGGAAGAAAATTCTACATATGTAAAAAAACCACCTTTTTTTGAAAATCTTTCAGACCAACCAGAGGGTTTTAAAAAAATTCATGATGCTCGTCCATTATTAATTTTGGGCGATATGGTAACTACAGATCATATCTCTCCTGCAGGTAATATTCAAAAAGAAAGCCCGACAGGAGAATATTTTATGAAACATCAAATTTTACCTAAAGATTATAATTCTTATGGTGCCAGAAGAGGAAATCATGAAGTAATGATGAGGGGAACATTTGCTAATATCAGAATAAGAAATGAGATGGCACCTGGCACAGAAGGTGGATTTACAACACTTTACCCAGAAAAAAAAGTGATGCCAATTTATGATGCAGTTGTTGAATACAAAAAAAGAGGAACAGATTTAGTCGTTATAGGTGGTAAAGAATATGGAACTGGCTCGTCAAGAGATTGGGCAGCGAAAGGAACCAAACTTTTAGGAGTAAAGACTGTAATTGCTGAAAGTTTTGAGAGAATTCATAGATCTAACTTGATTGGGATGGGTATTCTACCATTACAATTTATTGATAATATTGATAGGAAAAACTTAAAATTAATTGGCTCAGAATTGATTAGCATAATCAATCTTGAAAATGGAATTAATCCTTCAGATAAAGTTAAAGTAGAAATTAAGTATGCTTCGGGTGAGATTAAAACGATCCAAGCACTTTGTAGAATAGATACTAAAAATGAGTTAGAGTATTATAAAAATGGAGGCATATTACAATACGTTCTTCGAAATATGATTTAATAATGGATGAAGATTTAGCAATCATTAATAGCAATACCAGAAATCAGAGAATAAAAGATTTTTTTACAAAAAATAAAAAACTACTCATATCTTGTTTAATCTTTTTGATATTAATTCTGCTCGGTTTTTATTCATATCAAATCTATCAAGATAAAAATAAAATTAAAATTTCAGACAGATATAATAGTTCAATCATTAAACATAAGAATGGAGACAACTCTGGGATAGTATCAACGATGCAAGAGATAGTAGAAAATAAGGATCCAACTTATTCTCCACTGGCTTTATATTACTTAATAGATAATGAGCTTGTGAGTGATAAAAATAAAATTAATAGCTTGTTTGATATATTGATTAACAAAACTTCATTGGATAGTGAAATTAAGTATCTTATTATTTATAAAAAAGCTCTTTATAATGCTGATACAATCAATGAAGGTCAAATTTTAGAAATTTTAAATCCTGTAATTAATTCAAAAAGTGTTTGGAAGTCTCATGCTTTATATTTGATAGCAGAGTACTTTTACTCTAAAGGTGAAAAGCAAAAATCCAAAGAATTTTTCAGTCAAATAATTACTTTAGAAAACGCTAATTTGGATATACTCAAGGAAACACAAAAAAGACTAAACAGAGATTTGAGTGAATAAAATATTTGTAATATTAATATTTTCAATTTTTTTGTCCAATTGCTCTCTGAATGAAAATTCACGAATATGGAATAAAAAAGAAAAAATTGAAAATGAAAATAAGGTCTCTAAAAAAATTCTTACCGAAAAAGAGATAATTTCAACAGAATTTAATCCTTTATTAAAATTAGACCTATCAAAAAATGAGCAAAATAATAAAATTTTTGATCCACTCAATAATTTTGGTTCATCAAAATATAATGGCCAGATCAATAAAATTAATCATTATAAATTTTCAAAACTAGAAAATTTTAATCAATTTAATTTTGAGCCACTGATTTTAAATAATGGCGTAATAGTCTTTGAAAAGAAGGGAACTATTATCAGGTTTAATGAAAATAAAAAGGTTGTTTGGAAAAATAACTTTTATTCAAAAACAGAAAAGAAAATTCATCCCACTTTATCATTTGCAATGACGAACAAAAATTTGTTAGTTGCAGATAGTATAGCAAAAATTTCAAGTATTAATCTACAAACTGGAAATTTAATTTGGTCAAAAAAAAGTGAATATCCATTTAATTCAGAAGTCAAAATTTTCAAAGATAAATTTTTTGTAGTTGATTTTAAAAATACTTTAAGATGTTTTTATGTAAAGGATGGTTCAGAGTGCTGGAATGTAAAAACTGAAGATTCTTTTACTGTATCTAATTCAAAATTCTCAATTTTAATTAAAGATAATTTAGTGATATATAATAATTCTCTCGGAGATATAACTGCAGTTGATATTTCATCAGGTTTAATTCAATGGCAGCTCCCAACACAAACAAGCAGTATTATTAATGAAACATATGGTTTTAATTTTTCAAAACTAGTTAGCGATGGAAACTCAATTTATTTTTCCAATAATAAAAATCAATTTTACTCTGTGGATTTAAAATCAGGGACCACGAATTGGATGAGTGAAATTAATTCTATTCTTACACCAATTATAATTGGCAATTTCATTTTTACTGTGTCTGAAAACGGTTATCTTTTTACAATTCAAAAGAATGAAGGAAACATTATTAGAATTAATGATATTTATAAAAATTTTAATTTAAAAAAAAGAAAAAGAATTAAACCAACAGGTTTTACCATAGGTGGAAATAATCTTTATTTAACAAACTCTGATGGAAATTTAATTGTTATTAGTTTAAGCGCTGGAAATATTTTAAAAATTGAAAAGGTTGGCCGAGATTTGATATCAAAACCTTTAATATATAATGAAAATTTATTTATTGTTAAAAATGGCTCAATAAACCAATATGATTAGTTATGTTTTTAAGATTTTTGGATAAAATAGGAAGAAAAAAAGTTGTTTTAGATAGGGGTCCTTCACATCCCAAGTATCATGAAGCTAAACCATGGATGAATAGATATTATCTCATCTTTCGACACAGACCAAAGTGGTTTCCGTTTAATATTCTAATTCATGAAATGTTAGCGGATGATCATGGCGAAGGTGTTCACAATCATACATTTCCATATATCACCATAATATTGAGAGATGGTTATTGGGAGACATTAAGCACAGGAAAATTCTGGCGACCGCCTGGTTATATAGGATTTAGATCTGCAAATAACTTACATAGAGTAGACTTAAAACCTGGGACGAGGCCTTTAACATTATTTATATCTGGTCCGTTTGGACTAAGGAAAGGACCAAGATCTGAATACGGAATTGATTTTAAAAGTAAAAAAAATTAATGCCTTTAAATCTTGAGGAAAAATTTAAAACTCATTGTAATACACAAAATCTAGAGTTAAACCAAAATCAAATAACTTTAGTTAAACAATTAGATAATTTTTATAAAGAAAATTTTAAAAATTCCTTGTTGAATTTTTTTTCCAAACAATCCTCAAAAAAAGGTTTTTATCTTTATGGTGGTGTTGGTGTTGGAAAAACTATGATTTTAGATTTTTTTTTTAATCTAGTTAATCAAAAAAAACAACGTCTTCACTTCAATGAATTTATGTTAAACTTTCATGATTTTGTTCATGATAATAAAGATCAAAATGAGGAAAATGTAATTACTGTATTTGTCAAAGATTTAAAATCAAAATTTTCACTCATCTTCTTTGATGAATTTCAAGTTACCAATATTGTCGATGCTATGATATTAGGCAAACTATTTCAGGAAATATTTAATCAAAATATAAAGGTTATTGTAACCTCAAATACTAAAATATCAGAGCTGTATAAAGAGGGGTTACAAAGAGACCAATTTAAACCTTTTATTCAAATAATGCAGGAAAAATCTATAGAACATGAGCTGATAATTGACGATGATTATAGAAAAAGCAAAGAAAACGAAAAACGAAGATATTTCCATCCTTTAAATCAAGAAACTAATTTTAAGATAAATAAGTTTTCTAGAATAATTACTAAAAATAAAAAATTATCTTCCAAAGTTTTGAATATCAAAGGTAGGAATTTTGAAATAAAAAATTTTTATGAGGGGATTTCAAAGTTTCATTTTGATGAATTGTGTAATCAAAACATAGGAGGTGAAGATTATTTAAAAATTGCTGAAAACTCTGAATTTATAATTATTGAAAACATACCAGAATTTAATGATATCAACTCAAATCAACAACAAAGGTTCATAACCTTTATTGATGTAATTTATGATAAAGATATAGCTATAGCAGTAACCGCTGAGCAAAGTTTAGAAAAATTGTCAAGTTCTAAGTCTTTAGAAAAACCATTTAAACGTACAATTAGTCGTTTATTTGAGTTAACATCAAAAAATTATTAATATGAAACAAGAATTTTTTAATCTCAAAATAAATACCAATGGTCAACGATTATATGAATTTACTGATCAAACATTAAATTGGATTGAAAAAAAAAATTTTAAAAATGGAATTTTAAATTTAAGTATTATGCATACGAGTGCCTCCATTATTGTTCAAGAAAATGCTGACCCAGATGTGCAGACTGATTTGATCAATTATTTTGATAAATTAGCTCCAATGGATAACAAGTTATATATTCATACAACTGAAGGAAAAGATGATATGCCAGCACACATTAAGTCTGCTCTAACCAATAATCAAATTTCATTAAGTGTTAAAAATAAAGAACTATTACTAGGTACTTGGCAAGGAATCTATCTTTTTGAACATAGGTTAAATCCACAAACAAGAACTATAATTCATCATTTTTTTGGTGAAGCTTAATTTTTTAAGCTTTGGAAAGCTTTAAGAGCAGCAGCACGAGCTTCTTCATGAATGACAATGGGTTTTGGATAATTTTTTCCAATTATTGTTTTGATAGCCTCTTGATATTTAATTTCCATTTCCCAAGGCTTATGAATAAATTTTTTTGGGACTTTACTTAATTCCGGTATCCATTTTTTTACATATATACCATCTTTATCAAACTTTTCTCCCTGAAGAATTGGATTGAATATTCTAAAATAAGGTGCAGCATCTGCACCACAACCTGCTACCCATTGCCATTGTGCAACATTATTAGCTTTATTAAAATCAAGTAAGCAGTTTCGAAAATGTTTTTCTCCTTCAGTCCAATTTATCCTTAGATGTTTTACTAAAAAAGATCCAACTACCATTCTAATTCTATTATGCATCCATCCTGTTTCATAAAGTTCTCTCATACCAGCGTCAACAATTGGATAACCTGTCATTCCAGATTTCCAAGCCTTTAAAAACTTTTCATTTTTAACCCAAGGAAACTTATCAAATTCTTTTCTATAATTTCCTTTTAAAAACTCTGGAAAATAATTTATTAAGCTATGTGAAAATTCCCGCCAACCTAACTCATTAACATATTTTCTATACCCAATTCCTTTAGATTTCATTTCACTGCATTTTTTCCAAATTGTATTCACATGGATTTGTCCATGTTTAATATAAGGAGATAACTTGGATGTACCTTCTATTGATGGATAATCTCTAGCAGTTCCATAATCTTTTATTTTATTTGCAATTAAGTTATTTAAGATCTTTTTCGAGTCATTTTCAGATACATTCCAATAATTTTCAAATTTCTTATACCAGTTTTTTTTTGGCAGAATTTTTGTTGGCTCAATAGAATTTTTAAATAAAGAGAATGATTTTGATTTTTTCTTAACGATATAATTTTTGCTTGGAGGCAAGCCTAAAAATTTTTGCTCAGCATTTCTCCAAAAAGGGGTAAACACTTTAAAAGGAGTTCCATCATTTTTAGTTACTTCTTGAAATTCATTTAGAATATTTCCTTTAAAATACTTAAATTCGATTTCATTTTTAATAAAAACATCTCTGATTTTTTTTCCTTTAGCAATTACATCAGGCTCATAAATTTTGTTCCAATATATTGAAACATCATCTTTTTTTTTTATTTTAGAAAAAACCTCTAATTCATCACCTTCTAATATCTGAAGATTGATTTTATATTTCGATAATTCTGACTGGAATACTTCCAAAGATTTTGAAAGCCACCATTTTTGTGCTTCTCTTTTATTATCAAAATCTGCCTTGTTATAGATATATAAGGCAGCTACATTTTCATGATTTTGTGTAGCATAGGCAAGAGCAGGATTATGCTCAATTCTAAAATCTTCTCTGATCCATGTAATGGCGTTTTTTGTCATAGAAATTCTATCTTCTACCTTTAGATAGCAGTTGTTTGTAAAGTTTTACATCTGCATTTCCTTCGCATCCTATGACTAGAATATTTGAGCTTTCATTAAGATTAAGGAATTTTTTAGCTTTAATATTGTTACATATTCCGATTAAAGCAATAACGCCTGGAGCTGCGCATTCACCACCTGTAATAGAAATCTTGCTAAACTTTTTATCTTTTAGGCCAGCTATAGTTTTTGCAATATTTTTATCTGAGATCGATACACAACAATCGCTGGCACTTTTTAATATTTGCCATGGTACCAAAGACATCTCATTACACGACATTCCACCCATAATGCTCTCTTTTTTAATTCTAATCTTTTTAAGTTTATTGCTTTTAATACTTTGAAGCACACAATCAGCTTGATCAGGTTCGACGATTATAATTTTAGGTATTCTTTTAAAATATTTTGCAACACCAGCAACTACACCAGCAGCCAATCCTCCAACACCTGCTTGCAGAAATATATGAGTTATATACTGATTAGTTTGTTTGGAGATTTCTTTAATCATAATTGAATATCCCGCCATCGTAAGTTGAGGAACATACTTATAATTTTTTGTTGATACATCTTGGACAATTTTCCAATTATTTTTTTTTGATTGTTTTTGACATTCTTTAAGGGAGTTTTCATAATCTCCCTTAACTCTTATAACTTCAGCACCAAATTTTTTAATTTCATTTACTCTTGTTTTACTCACATATTGGCTTACAAATATTTTACATTTTAATTTTAATCTTTGCGCTCCCCACGCAACCGATCTTCCATGATTACCTGCAGTTGCAGAGGAAATTGTAATATTTTTTTTTCCTTTAGATATTTTTTCTACTGCATAAGCACCACCAAGGGCTTTGAAGGATTTTAAATGAAACCTTTTAGACTCATCTTTGTAAAAAATATTATTGAGTTTTAAATTTTTTTGAAGTTTATTAAGTTTTAAAAGAGGAGTAGCTCTATAGCTTCTCCAGCTAGAAATTGAATTAAAAGCATTGGAAAGCATAGTGGAAGGTAAATATTTAAGGACATAATTTCTTTTGAATTTAAAATTATCGTTGATTAAAAATTTCGTTAGCTTCCAATTCACTTTAGCAATCTAAAGTATTTTGACTTTCCCATTTAGTGACGGGCTTTGACTTATTAAATTTTTCTTTCTTGTTAAATTCTTTAATCTCCGAACTTCTTAGCTTAACAAAGCTATTAATCGTATCTTTACCAAAACTTTTATTCATTTCCTTATTATTTTTTAATTGTGCTAGTGATTGCTTCAATTCATTTGGAAGTTTTGGAAGGTTAGGATATTTTTTATAGTCTGTATACATATTACAATGCAAAGGTTTTCCTGGATTAATCTTATTTTTTAAACCATGTAATCCGGCAGCTAAAACACCAGCTTGTAATAAATATGGATTAGCAGACCCATCCATTAATCTTAATTCAAATCTACCAGGATCAGGAATTCTTATCATGTGAGTTCTGTTATTTCCCGTGTAAGAAATACTACTTGGAGACCATGATGCCCCTGATTTTGTTGGTGGGGCATTTATTCTTCTATAGCTATTGATTGTAGGATTAAAGAAAGCTGATAACGATGAGGCATTCTTGATCACTCCTCCTAAAAAATTATATGCCATTTTACTTAAACCCAGTTTATCTTTTAGATCTAAAAATTTATTTTTCTTACCCTGCCAAACAGAAATATGCGCATGACAACCATTGCCTGTTAAATTTTGAAAAGGTTTAGGCATAAATGTTGCTCTTAGCCCGTGTTTTTCAGCAATTGTTTTTACCATATACTTAAAGAAAGTATGTCTATCAGCTGTTGTTAAACAATCTGAATAATCCCAATTCATTTCAAATTGACCATTAGCGTCCTCATGATCGTTTTGATAAGGACCCCATCCCATTTCTATCATGCAATCACAAATTTCTTTTATAAGCTCATATCTTCTCATTAATGCAGATTGATCATAACAAGGTTTTGACTGTGTATCTCTTGGATCTGCAATAGATTTTCCGTCTTCTGAAATTAGAAAATATTCACACTCTACACCAGATTTCATCGTTAAACCTCGTTTTGCAAGTTCTTTAATTTGTCTCTTGAGCATTACTCTGGGTGAAGCCTCAACAGGTTTTCCATTCATCCAAAGATCTGATGCTAACCAACCAACTTCTTTATTCCAAGGTAATTGAATTAAACTATCTGGGTCAGGAATACCAAACATATCAGAGTCTGCCGGGGTCATGTCTAACCAAGTTGCAAAACCAGCAAAACCCGCACCTGCTGTTTGCATTTCTTTTATTGCATTAGCTGGAACTAATTTTGATCTTAAAACTCCAAATAGATCTACAAAACTGATTAAAAAATATTTTATTTTTTTTTCTTTAGCAATTTTGAATAAATTTTTTGCCATAAATTAGGGTAACATAGTTATTTAAAAAAAGAAAAAATTGTTTCTTTATAATAAACTAGATTTACAACTATAATAATTATGATTGCAAGTATAACCCCGTATTTAGCTTTTGGGAAAGCTACACCACGCATCTTTCTTGGTCTCAGTTCTTCATTATTATTCTCGTCAGACATTATGATTTTTAGATTATGAAGGGCGCTACAAAAAAATGTAGCGCCCAAATTTTAATTTTTATTACCAATCAGTAATATTGCTTTTGTGGTCGTTTGCACCATGTCTTTTCCTCGCCAATCTTTCCAGTTCCTCACTTTCAGATTTTGAAGTTAAGACGTGCCAACCTATCCACACGATAATAGCAAGTATTACCAATAAGCCTTCACTAGATCCAGCACCAGGATAAACAGCACCTGCAACTTGATCTGCAGGTTTATTTAGGTGATCAATCCAGTTTGTAACTGTTGCCATATTTTCCTCCTTTACCTGGTTGCGGACGCGACTGCTTTTTCATCTGACTTAGCAGTCTCCATTATTTCATAGTCTAGTCCGGCTATTTCAACTTCACGCGGAATTCTAAGTTTGCCCATTCCGTGTAAAACTTTAGCTATGATGTAGCCTGGAATTAGTCCAAGAACAAAAAACATTATTATTGCTCCTAAGAACATTCCTAAAGGATTTATTGAAGCATAAGTTGTTCCGTCCCACATAGCTCCAACACTATAACCAGATGATGGATAACCATTTAGAACAAAACCACATATAACTAAACCAATAAATCCTGCATAACCATGAACTGCTACTGCACCAACTGCATCATCAATTTTGAACTTACGCTCAACCCAATAATGTAGTTTGTACGAAATAACAACACCGATCATACCTATGATCATTGATTGTATTGGATGATATAAATCATTTCCAGCTGAAGCACAGATGATACCCGCTAGTCCACTAGAGTACGTCCAGAAAGGATCACCTTTAGCAATCCAGTATCCAGCTAATAAGCCTCCTGATAATGACATCAGAAAGTTAAAAGTAATACCACTTAGTGTAGTCGGAGTTACATATATGTTTGTTGCTGTCCAATATGAAATACCTTCCATACCATACTCAGGTCCAAGATCAAAAATCGGTATATTACATGCCGCATAGAATCCCCAGAATCCAGTATAAATCAGAAATAATCCAATTGTTACTAGCCAAGGATTTCTTGGCCCTATATTTCTTGGTTCACCACTTGATGAGAATTTTCCAATTCTAGGTCCTAAAACCATTAGAACTCCAAGAGCAAATCCACCCGCAATCGCATGAATTACTCCTGATGCATATGCATCGTGGTATCCTAAAATTTTAAGCATCCAACCATCAAAATGCCATCCCCAAGCAGCATCGATTGTCCAGAAAACTGAACCAATTGCTATTGCTAAAATACCAAAAGCAAAAGTTGTTATTCTTTCAATAATCGCTCCTGAAACGATAGATGCAGCAGTCCAAGAAAATAATAAAAAAGCAGCCCAGAAAACACCATTGATGTGATCTCCAAGGTTAATTGCCATTATACTACTTGTTGCCACTTGAAATTTTGCACTAAACAAACTATCATCAGTGATTAAAGCTGTACTTTCGTTCATTATTGAAGGTGCTATCCCAGGTCCTGTTGGGAAAGCCCAGTAAATCCACCAACCAAATAAAAACCAAGTTACTGTTACGAGTGGTATCAGCATCGTGTTTTTCATAAGAGTATGTTGATGGTGTTTGTATCGAGAAGCTCCAACTTCATACATACAGAAACCGACGTGAATTAAAAACATCAGTACTACTGTTATCCAGTAGTAAAATTCTGTAAATATAGTAGTAAGAGCACCTAACTGATCAGTCATATTCTCTCTCCATATTAGTTTTTTTTAAAAGCCTATTAAATTTTAAGATATGTTACAAATGAAACAGAGCTTAAAAACCTTACATATGTGTAAGGTTTAAAAAAAAAATCAACTTTAGATTGAGAACTTAAAATTTAAGATAAGCTTTTTTCAAATCAACAAGAGGATGTTTTGGTGACATTTGAAATTTAACTAGTAATTCTCTCGCAATCATGTCTCTGTCTTGTTGGTTATTTGGTAACTTAATTGATTTTGGAATTGTTACCCATCCATTTGCATTTCTGCAAAATACTGCTGGTTTACCTTCCTCATAACCCATATGTACATCCTCTAACCAGTTTAGATCATCCCATCCCATAGCTTCAATGTATTTTTTTAAAAAAGGTGTAATTTTTTTATAATCAGGCAAAAGATTTACGTCATATCGATAACCAATCGACTGACCAATCATTTTTTCTCTAGCAGTTTCTTTTTTTTTACCAAGCTGACTAGAGGCTTCTTTTTTTTTATTTTTTTTCTTCGCCATATTAAAATCTAGATTTTATGGAAGTTATCAACACCAACAGTATAGTTCGTTCCAGCTAATGGAACTTTAGCTAGTGCAGAAGCTTCAGATGTTAACGCTGCTAAATCTTCAGGTTCTAGAGAATGAATATTCGTTTTACCGCATGCTCTAGCCAGCAATTGAGCTTCAAGTGTCATTGAATGAAGATAATTATAAACTCTCAATGCAGCATCATCAGGATTTAATCTCGCTCTTAATTTTGGATCTTGAGTTGCAACACCAACAGGACATCTTCCTGTATGGCAGTGATAACATTCACCTGCTTTAACACCCATTTCCTTTTCAAAATCGGCTTCTGGAATGTCTTTATTACAATTTAATGCGATCATTGAACCGGTACCAATTGCAATTGCATCAGCACCTAGTGCTAAAGCTTTTGCCATATCAGCACCATCTCTTACACCACCAGCATAAATTAATGTAACTTTTCCAGTTTTACCTACATCGTCTAAAGCTCTTCTTGCTTCTCTTATAGCTGCGATACCAGGAATACCTGTATTGGCAGCAGCAATGTGTGGACCTGCACCTGTTGATCCCTCCATACCATCTAAGTAAATAGAGTCTGGATCACACTTAGCAGCCATACGAACATCATCATAAACTTTTGATGCACCTAATTTTAATTGAATTGGCACTTTATTTTTTGTTAGTTGTCTTAATTCTTCAACTTTTAATGCTAAGTCATCAGGACCTAACCAATCAGGGTGTCTTGCAGGAGATCTTTGATCAATTCCTGATGGTAATGATCTCATTTCAGCTACTTGGTCAGTAACTTTCTGACCCATCAAGTGTCCTCCCATACCAACTTTTTGACCTTGTCCAATAAATACTTCAATTCCATCTGCTAGTTGTGCATGATGTGGGTTAAATCCATATCTAGATTGAATACATTGGTAAAACCATTTTTCAGAATATCTTCTTTCATCCGGGATCATTCCACCTTCACCGGAACAAGTGGCACTTCCAGCCATTGTTGCTCCTCGAGCAAGTGCTGTTTTAGCTTCATAAGATAAAGCGCCAAAACTCATACCAGTAATATAAACTGGTATATCTAATTCAATTGGGTTCTCACATCTTGGACCAATTACAGTTTTGGTTTCACATTTTTCTCTGTAACCTTCGATTACAAATCTGGTTAAAGTTCCTGGTAAAAAAACTAAATCATCAAAAGTAGGAATTTTTTTCATCAATGCCATTCCACGCATTCTGTATCTTCCTAACTGAGATTTAATATGGATGTCATCAATTACCTCTGGGGTAAATATAGCGTTGTGACCAAGCAAACTTTTGTTTCTTGATCCGTTGCTGCTTACATGAACATCAGCTTTACCACCAACGTTACCATTTGATTTTCCGTTTTTTTTCTTTTTTTTCTTAGCCATTAAATTGCTCCTTTTTTCTCAGCAGGTTCTAAGTTGTCGTAATTCCAAAGTTTTTTACCAGCTACAATTTTTTTCATTTTACTTACATCAAAGTTTTCACCAATTTCAGCAACTCTAAGTTTTCTTCTTAACCAATCTTGATCGCTTTGCGTCAACTCTGAATCTACTGCATCACTACCATATGACCCAATTTCTCCACCTACGAAAATTGTCCCATCATACATCGAATCACCTAAATTTATGCCAACATCTCCCAATATGATTATTCTTCCTCTTTGCATCATAAACCCAGTAAATGCACCAGCGTCACCACCAATAATGATAGTTCCACCTTTCATATCGATACCAGTTCTTGCACCGACGCTACCTTTGCAAATTAAATCACCGCCTCTGATAGCAGCTCCAAAACAAGACCCTGCGTTTTTTTCAATTACAACTTTTCCAGCCATTAAATTCTCTGCACATGACCAGCCAACTCTTCCATTGATTCTTACAATCGGACCATCACTAGAGCCCATACCAAAGTATCCTAAACTACCTTCAAAAATTAAATTTAATTTATTTAAAATTCCAACACCTAAACTGTGTTTTCCTTGAGGATTTTTGATTACTATTGTTCCATAGCCTTGGCTCATTAAATTATCGAGTTCTTTATTAGCTTCAGCTGCCGTCATATTTTTTACATCAAGATCTGTTCTTTTATTAAAATCAACATCATAAGTTCCAAAGTAATAAAAATTTTCTGCTTCATCTGGATTAAAAAATTTCTGTTGAGTTCTTCCAGTTAAAACTTCCGAGTGCATACCCATTGCCTGGGCTTTTGTTTTTTTGGTCACGTTTTTTAAATTTGCCATACTTTAACCTCTCCATCGAATGGATCATAAGTATCAATTTCTTGTGGCAAAATTGATCTTATAGCTATCTCCTCTGAACCCATTGCTACTAAATCATCAGACTCATATAAAACTAAAGGTTTTGCGGCCATTGTATCTTTAGCCATTCCTAAAGAATCTTTTGTGGCAACAAAATAAGTAAATACACCATCGAGACCTGTTAATGACTCTTTCATTCCTTCTTCTAATGAAGCCCCATCTCTCATTTTTTCAGCGAGGTAAACTGCAATCAATTCAGAGTCACATTCTGACATAAATCTCATTCCCTTATTTTCTAAAGCTCTTCTATTATTCCAATAATTCGTTAGTTGACCATTGTGAACAACGGACACATCACTAAAAGGATATCCCCAAAAAGGGTGAGCAGATTTAATATCTACACCAGACTCAGTAGCCATTCTCGCATGTCCAATTGCATGAGTACCAACAAGTTTATCTAAGTTATATCTATCGCAAACCATTTTGGCATTCCCTAGATCTTTGATTACTTCTAATGATTTACCCATAGATAAAATTTCAACACCAGGAATACTTTCTATTTTTTGTGAAAACTCTAATAAATCTTTTTTATTGTATTCGATTTCATATCTTAATGAGTAAGGGAGTATTCTTTCTTCTTTAATTATTTTTGCGCCCATTTCTGCAAGATAACTATCAACAATTTTCTTTCTTTCATCGTACACAGATACATCTTCAGCAACTGACGTACTTCCTTCACCAACGTTTTCACCAACTTTAAATCTCATGATGAAATTTTTACCATCTGTATCACCATACAAAGCATAACCAGTAGAGTCTTCTCCTCGATGTTTTAAGGCTTGCAACATTCCTTGAAGTTCATGACCTACATTGGATGATTTTCCTCTATGAATTAAACCTGCTATTCCGCACATATATTTTTTCTCTCTGTATCTATTATGGTAAACAATCTAAATAAGTATCTAAATCCCATTGAGTTGTTGCACCTAAAAATCTTTCCCATTCATCATTTTTATACCAATGGAAAACTTTATACATCTCATCAGGCATTGCAGATTTAATAATTTCATCCTCTGATAATCTTTCTAAAGCCTCACCTAAACTCAAAGGAAGTTTCTTAACATCTTTACCTGCTTTTTGAGCTTCATAAATATTTCTAGACTCTGGAGCTGCTGGTTGCATCTTTTTACTAATTCCATGATCACAAGCTTTTAGTAAAGCTGCTCCTAATAAATATGGATTATGCATTGAGTCTACCGATCTGTATTCAAATCTTCCCGGTGCTGATACTCTCAATCCACAAGTTCTATTTTGGTAACCCCAATCAGCATAAACAGGAGCCCAGAAACCTTGATCCCACAATCTTCTATATGAATTTACTGTTGAAGATCCTAGTGCTGTTAAGGCTGGTAAATGTTCCATAATGCCTGCTATTGATTGTAATCCAATTTTTCCAGGTAACTGCATATCCTTAGTATCTGGCATAAAAGTGTTTGTTCCACCTTCTACATAACCAAAAACTTCTTCAACACCCGGTAAAGATTTGTGTCCAAGTTTGTTCGTTTTGACTTTTCCACCTTTCCATAAAGACATATTAGTATGACAACCACTTGCTGAAACTCCCATAAATGGTTTGGTCATAAAACATGCAATTAGATTATGTTCTCTTGCAACTTGAGCACATATTTGTCTGTAAGTTGATAGTCTGTCTGCATTTCTTAAAACATTGTCATATGTCCAGTTCAATTCTAATTGACCAGGTGCATCTTCGTGATCACCTTGAATCATGTCTAGACCCATTGCTTTTGCATACTCAATTACTTTCATAAACACAGGTCTTAATGACTCAAATTGGTCTATGTGATAACAAAATGGTTTCGAAAATCCTTTACCAGTTGGAGTTCCATCATCATTTTTAGTCAACCACATCATTTCTGGCTCAGTTCCTACTCTTAGTTCTAAACCATGTTTCTTTTGAAACTCATCCATGAAAATTCTTAAATTTCCTCTACAATCAGAAGTTAAATGACCTCCAGGATTATTTCTTTCTTCTCTGTTTCTAAAACAAGTTACAAAAACTCTTCCAACTCTTTTATCCCACGGTAACTGACAAAAAGTTTCAGGGTCAGGAATTCCAACCAATTCCATAGCCTCTGGTCCATAACCAATATAGTTGTTGTGTCGATCTAAAAATAAGTTCGCAGTTGCTCCGTAAACTAATTGGAAACCTTTTTCAGCTGTTCTTTCCCAATGATCAGCGGGTATTCCTTTTCCAACCACTCTTCCTGTTACAGAAATAAATTGATAATAAATATAGGTTATTCCTAATTCGTTTATTTTTTCTCTGACTTTTTTAACTTGTTTATCTCTACCTGGTCGGTTTACGTGTTTTTCTAGATCCGTCATTTTCCCCTCAATGAATTATAAATTTATTCAAGCGTAACTGAAAAATTTATTAGTGTCTAGGCTTGAAGTTTAGCTCCAAGGAAACGGACTGTTCGAAGTAGGGTGCAATTCTCCCTTCTCGTAACGGTTGAATCTAAATGGTTTTAATAAATCACTTTCAGTACCAAGAATTTCTTTTGCTACCAATTCACCAACACCAATCATTTTGTATCCATGGTTAGCATCAGCAATCATATAAACATTTTCAAAAAATCTATCGAAGATCGGAAAAGAGTCAGGGGTCATACACCCAAGTCCACCTGAAGGACCTTTTCTATATAAATCTGATTTCCCTTCAAATCTTTTTTGACAGTGAGCTAAAGCTGAACACCACATTTCACTAAAAGCATCTGTTGTTTGATACTCTGGTGACTCAATTCCATATGGATCAACGTTTACTTGATCGAAATGTTTTTTAACAATGTATGGAGAAGTTCCTCCTTGAACACCTAACCCCTCAATATCAGGCTTGTAATAAATACCCCAAATTTTATCTGTAATTAATTTTTTTGTTTTATCTGAATACAAAGGTGCAGTAGAGTCGACATGAACCACAGGCGGTTGTTTGCCATCATTTGTTTTTAAGAAATCTGGTTCTACTCCAATAACACCCTCTTGAAGCATCCAGTAAGTCCACATGTCAGTAACATGCATCTTACCATCTTTGCCTTTGATGTTTGCAGTTTTTGGTAGCTCTAACATGTTCCAAAAATCTCTTGCCCAAGGTCCTGCGCCAATTACAACTTGTTCACAATCAATTGTTCCTTTGTCTGTTTCTACTCCAGTAACAGCTTTACTATTACTACCTCTTTTAAAACCAGTAACTCTAACACCTTTCATCACTTGAACACCATTTGAGGTAGACTTATTTTCAAGTGCTTTAATTGAATCCTTATTAAAAGCATATCCACCTTTTTTTTCATGAAGAATAGATGTGATTCCTTGAGCTTGCCAATCATCAAATATACCCTTCATATAATTCATGCAATCTTTC
The DNA here is from genome assembly GCA_902609685.1 of uncultured Pelagibacteraceae bacterium. GTDB lineage: Bacteria > Pseudomonadota > Alphaproteobacteria > Pelagibacterales > Pelagibacteraceae > Pelagibacter. The sequence continues at coordinate 250,470 of CACLSR010000001.1, read as the reverse complement.
TCACCTTCTATAAATTCAGACTCATAACCAATCGCTTTTTGTTGTTCATAAATACTGGCGACATCTTCATGCATAACTTCAGGAGATATTTGCAAATAACCAACTGGATTATATTTAAATGCTTTTGGATCACTCTCCCAAACTGAAACTGAATGGGCCATTAATTCTCTCATTGCTGGTTGAAAATAATTATTTCTAACAACACCACAAGCTATGCCGCTCGCACCTGCCGCAGTATCTTTCTTTTCTAAAACAACAATATCTCCTGGATTTTTATACGTTTCGGATAGTTTCCAAGCAGTACTTAATCCGTGGATCCCCCCACCGATAATTACTACTTTTGCTTTTGTCGGTAATGACATACTCACATCTTTATTTTTCATGCGACGTAAATATATAATTTTTTATATATATAAAAAATATAAGTAAAAATAATAAAGCTTTAAAAGCTTAGATGTTTAAGGGTTTCAATGTATTTATTAAACTCCTCAATAAAAGATACACTTGGCTTTATGTGCTTTTTTCGCTGGTCTCCGGAAGTTTTTTCTAAGAAAAAAAAACCTTTTTCACATGCCTCATTAATCATCAAAGCTGACTTAGGACGTGAAGTTTTAAACAATTTAGTCTTTAATTCTTCAACTGTTAAGTCCTCTTTATACTTATAAGCGTGCATAACTAAAAGCATCATATGATAATGGGAAGGTGATTTTCTAAAAAAATAGTTACTAGACATGTGAGAAAGTTTCATCTGATCTTCCCAAAATTCTAATAAATCTTTTGCTGTTTTGGGCATTAAGATCTAACTCTAGTTTTTTTAGGATCAAAGTGTGGGAAAGCAACTACTTTGGCAGAAATTCTTTTTTGATGACCATCAATTTTACCCACTTCTACCTCAGTGCCTATTTCAGAATATTGATTATCAATTCTACATAAAGCTATATTTTTGTTGAGAGTAGTTGATAAACAACCACTTGTAATGACACCTACTTGAGATCTTCCAACATGTACACAGTCACCATGACCTGAAGGTTCTTTACCAATTAACTCAAGACCAACAAGTTTTTTTTGAGGATTTGCTTTTCTTTCTTTCAAAACACTTTTACCAATAAAATCTTCCTCCTTTGATTTGAGAGGGACTGCAAAACCAATTCCAGCTTCAAACGGATCCTGTTGACCATCAAATTCGTTTCCAAACAAAATTAAACCTGCTTCAATTCTCAATTTATCTAAAGCAGCAAATCCAGCAGGTATTAAATTATCACCTTTACCATACTCCATAAGTTTATCCCATACTTTTGGTGCATCTTTTGGATGGCACCATATTTCATAACCAAGTTCACCGGTGTAACCAGTTCTAGAGACAATTAATGGTATTCCTTGGAGTTCTTCAACTCTGCAAATTGAAAACCTAAACCATTCTAACTCATCGATTGCAGGCTGTGTTGGAGGTGCAAAAATCATTTTTTTTAAAATTTCTCTACTTTTCGGCCCTTGAATGGAAACATTGCTAATTTGATCTGTTGAGTTTTTTATATTTACTTTGAACTTTTTCTTTTGAGCAACTTCTTTAAGCCACTCTCCTGCATACTCGTCTCCACAAATCCATCTAAATCCAGTTTCACTTAATCTAAATAAAGTGCCATCATCGAACATCATTCCATTTTCATAGCACATTGCTGAATAAACAATTTGTCCAACAGAAAGTTTTTTAATATTTCTAGTTAAAGTATAATTCATTAATTCTTCAGCATCTGGACCTATAATTTCAAATTTTCTCAATGACGATAAATCAATTAAAACAGCATTCTCTCTGCACGCATTATATTCTTCTACAACACCATGTTTTGTGTAATCATTTGGAAGCCAAAAACCTCTAGCATCAATAAAATTTCTAGTTAATTTTGATGTTCTTTCATAAAAACCAGAATTTCTAGTAAGTTTTTTTTCGGAGTCTGTTTTCATTCTAAAAGCAAATGATTTTGAAAATTCTTTTTTTTTGTCATAGGTTCTAACAAAAATATCCGTGGGATTCCATGAATTACATGCATCAATATCACTTGGACATGCTGTTGTTCCAATTGTTAAATCTTTTAATGCTTTAAACATTACGTAATCACCTGGTCTTGCAAATGATTCATCAGAAATAACAGAATTTAATCCAGTTGCCGAGGTATTGAAAAATAAATTAATTGCTTGCCAACCTTTTTGTTTTTCAACTCCATATTCGGCCATAGCATTATTTAGGTTATCCGAACAATTGGGATGACCAAAATAACCTGCATCTTCGTAATATTTTGATGTACAAGCTAAATTAAAAGTATCATGTTTCCCAACTGTATCTCTAATTACTTCAACTAAAGGTTCATGATCTGTGTCATAAAATTTTGAGAATAATCCTGGCCCGGGAAAAGTGTTACCCATGAAGGTTCGTGTGGTCTGCCAATCAAGTCCTTTTTCAATTTTTTTATCAAGTTTTCTTGTATCAAATGCAACAAAGTCAGAGCATTGTCTACCTGCTGGACTAATGATTTGAATGTAATCACCTTCTTTAACTTGAAAAGAAATAGCAGTTTGTCTATCAATATTTTTTTCGTAATGTGGCTCAAACACGGGGTCAGGAATTATTGATAATTCTTTATCATTCATAATTTTAGCTCTTTTTACAAATAATATTAAATCACCAGATGGATTTTGTTCACTTACCAACATGTCATTTTGTGGTGCAGAGAAAATAACATAGCACTTATCTTTAGATTTTAATTTAATCTTTTCACCACAAGGTGTTTTTTCATCAAATAAAATTGAAGAATGTGATTTATTTAAATCTAGATTTCTTTTTTTTAATTGAAAATTTGTAGTTAAAGAACTTTCATCCTTTTTTTTTAAAATCTCTTTAATAAAACTTTTGTCGCTATTTTCTTTCAAATTCAAAATTGCGAGTTCAGATTTTCCATCTTTGTCGAAACAAATTATTTCACAAACCTGATTTCCTTCATCATTAATGATTTCTATTTCGTCATCTGGAAAAATTTGTAAACCAGTTAGCCCACCTGCGTTTACAACGTGTCTTTCAACTCCAGGTGGTAGTATATTTAGACCAGGTTCTTTTATATCTAATGTAGTCAGCGACATTTTTTATATCTATTATTATATTATATAAATATCTATTAGTTGACTATCATTTTACTTAGGCACATACTATTCACACTTAATATTAAGAAAGGGGAATAAATGCGAAAAATAATATCATTTATATCTGCAATGATAATCTCAGCGGTAAGTTTCGCCGGTATAGCAAATGCAGATAGTAAAAAACCCATCGTTATTCCGACACATAACTGGTCAAGTCAAATTGTAATGGCCTATGTTATTGGTGGAATGTTCGAAAGTATGGGTAACAACGTAAAATACGTTAATGCTGACTCTCAAGCAGTATACGAGTCAATTAGAATTGGTGATGTAACTATATCTCACGAGGTATGGGAATCTGCTTTTGGTAAATCATTCACAACTGCTTTAGATAAAGGTGGTTTGTTAGATTGGGGAGATCATGAGGCAAGAACTCTAGAGGATATGGGTTATCCTAATTGGGTTGCTGAAAAAGGATTATGTCCTGGTTTACCAGATTGGACAGCATTAAAAAATCCAGATTGTGCAAAAAACTTTACAACACCTGACTCTCCAAATGGAAAAGGAAGAATGTTGGAAGGTCCACAAACATGGCATGGTGATTTAATTCCACAAAGAGTTGACGCTTTAGGTTTAGGTGATCTTTGGTGGGTTAAATTTGCTGGAAGTGCAGATGCTTTATGGGCAGAGTTAGCTGCAGCTGAAAAAGAAGGAAGAGGAACAATCATCTTTAACTGGACACCAAACTTTACTGATGGTGCTGGTTTTACATTCATCGACTTTCCTCCATACACAGCTGGTTGTAGACCAGAGGATGGTGGTGATGGAAAATGTGGTTCGCCAGATGGTTATTTGAAAAAAGCAGTTAATGCTGACTTTCCAAAAACTCATCCAAAAGCAGCAGCGGCATTTAAAAAACTTTCGTTCTCAACAAGTCAAATTGGTGCAATGGCAGCTTTAGTTGACGTTGACAAAATGACTCATGAGGATGCAGCTAAAAAATGGTTAGCAGACAATAAGAAAGTTTGGCAAGCTTTTACTAAATAAGGTTAAGAGCTATTAAATCTTTAAATCTCTCCCAACAACGTTGGGGGAGATTTTTTTTTAGATAAAATTTATGATTAAAATATTACTTTTTATATTTGTTAATTTCTTTTTTTTTAATGGAGTTTTAGCAAAAGATATAAATATTAATGAAGACATTAATCTTGAGTTCAAGTGTTCACTAGAAAAAAAAATCATTAAAAATTCTGAATATAATTATCAAACTTTTCTGGCAAAAGATTTAAAAGAAAAAGATTTAGACAAATTTAAAATTGAATCAAAAAAACCACAAACTCTTTTTATAACAGGATTAACATTATTTCTTTCTGAGTCTTCATCATTAAATGTAAAAGTTGTAAATAAAGATGTGGTTTTATTTAAATCTATCGATAAAGAAAAAAATTATTCTGAGTCAGGTATTATTACTAGGAAAACAGGGGAATTAATTCACGAAATTACCAAAAATATAAAAAGTGAAAATTCTGAAAAATATATTTCTATTTATTCTTGCACTGAAAATGACAAAAAAGTCTAATTTTTTTTTAATTGTTTTTGTGTAAACTATACTAATGAAAAAATTTCTTCTTACCATAATTTTAAGTTTCTTAGTTTCATCAGTTGCTTTAGCTAGAAGCACCGGATGTAAGGAGGGTAATTGTGAAAATGGTTTTGGTAAGTGGGTTTACACTGACAAAACAACTTACGAAGGAGAGTGGGTAGGTACAAAAAAAAATGGTCAAGGTGTTGAGACTTGGCCAAATGGTTATATTTACAAAGGTGAATTCAAGAATAGTGAATGGAGTGGAATTGGTATTTTGACTTTTCCCGATGGGTCAACCTATGAAGGTGAATGGGCCAAAGGATTTATGAATGGTAAAGGAACTTTTACTTGGGCTGATGGATCAGTGAAATCTGGAATTTGGAAAAATGGTAAATTACAAGATTAAATGTCAAAAGAAAGTAAGTTAGATAAGATTAAAAATTTACCTGAATTCACTAAACAATTTGGTGGGTTAGTAATTATTATCCTAATAGTCATATCATCTTTTTTCGTTTTAAATATTATGTTTGGTGGAGGTGATGAATTGGTTAGAAAAATGAAACTTGAGGAGGAAAGAATTGCTAAAGAGAAAAAACTAAGTGAGCTTATTTCAAAACTTCCTTCCGGCATATTAGTTACATTTGATGGCACTGATCATTTTAAACTAACTGATGAAGTATATGAACAAGTTTGTAAGGCAACAAAGTTGATCCCACAACGTGCGATAATGGGTGCAAATTTTTTAAATTTTAGAGCTCATGAAATTTATACAATTAACGGAAATAAAATTGATGAGACGTTTGTAAAATGGGATGACACAAAAAATAAGTGTTTTGCAGGTTTTACGGTAAGTGGAAACAATGTAGGAGTAAATGAGTCGATAACTGTTAGTGGTGAAGCCCTAAGTTTTTTAAGTACTGGAATTGATACTAGAGTTTATTTTATTAAAAATTTTTAAGGGGAAATGGTTACAATATTATGGATTTAATTTTACCTTATTTTCATATAACTTAATTGAGATTTATGGCTGAGACAGTAATCAAATGTGAAAATGTCTACAAAATTTTTGGATCAAATGCCAAAAAAATGCTTCAAGAGTCAAATGGAAATGTTGATGCCAAAACTTTTCAAAAAAATGGATGTATCGTAGGTGTAAACAATGCATCATTTGAAGTCTCAAAAGGTGAGATGTTAGTTGTGATGGGTTTATCTGGTTCAGGTAAATCAACATTATTAAGATGTATATCTAGATTAACAGATGCAACAGGTGGTAAAATTTTCATTGAAGGACAAGATCTATTACAACTAAACAACAAAGAGCTTATTGAGCTAAGAAGAAATAAAATGGGTATGGTTTTCCAAAGCTTTGCTTTACTGCCTCATAAAACAGTTGTGGAGAACATCGCTTTTCCACTTCAGATTAAAGGTGTCAAAACTGAGGACAGTATTAGTAAGGCAATGGATATGGTCAAGCTTGTTGGACTTGATGGAAGAGAAAACTATTTTCCAAGAGAATTATCTGGAGGACAGCAACAACGAGTTGGAATCGCTAGATCTCTAGCAGTCGAACCAGATATTTGGTTTTTAGATGAACCATTTTCAGCTTTAGATCCCTTAATCAGAAAAGAAATGCAAGATGAATTTTTAAGACTTCAAGAAAAATTACAAAAAACAATTATGTTTATAACTCATGATTTTGATGAAGCTTTAAAACTTGCTGATCGTATTGCAATTATGAAAGATGGTATAATTGAGCAATTAGATACTCCCGCTAATATTGTTTTAAATCCAGCCACAGAGTACGTACGTAAGTTTACAGAAGAGGTCCCAAGAGAAAAAGTTTTATTAATTGAAGATGTAATGGATGCATCTAAAAATGATTTAGGTGATTTAAAAGTCTCAAAGGATGAAATAATCGAAAATGTTGCAGAAAAAATTCTTACTCAAGAAAAAGCCGTAGCTGTGATCGATAGTAAAAATGAAATTGTGGGCTCTATAAACCCAACTAAAATTATTAATACAGTTTTTGGAGGAAGAAAAAATAATAATTAATTATGGAATTTTTAAAAAAATACCCCAAAACATTTCAATGGTTATTTTTATTAATTGTATTTTTTGCTTTATGTTTTGCTATTGAAGTTCCAGAAACATATAAATTTATCCGTGGCCAAGCAGAATTTGTAAAAGATCCAAATCAGAGTAGTTATGTGTTTTTAGGGAAAGAGGTGAGATATTATGCCTTTGATGTGTTTTGGCGGTTACCTCCATTACTAGGCTGGCTACCTATTTGGATAAACGACTCTTTATTTTTTTTAATGAATGAATGGATGCCAATTGAGGTTTGGAATGAAGATACACAAGAGTTTAAAAGTCGTCCTATAGTTTTACAAATAAGTAGAAATTTAACAGCGTTTATGACCTTCTTAATACAATTAATCAGAGAGGTTTTATTAGGTGGTCTTGAAACTATAGTGGCATTTAGTAGTTGGGATTGGATCGATAAAAATCCTTGGGCTGAACTTCCAGGATTACCATGGACTATTGTGGCAGCAGGTGCAGCAATCCTTTCATATAAAGTCAGCGGGAAAGGTCTAGCATTGTTTGCTGGTTTAACGATGATTTATATTTCAATATTTGGTCAATGGAAACCATCTATGCAAACTCTTTCATTTATATTAGTTGCAGCACCCTTGTCGTTTATTTTTGGATTAGGCTTAGGAATAGCAGCATTTAAAAGTAAACGTGTCGAGAAAGCTCTTTATCCAATATTATTAGTGATGCAGACTATGCCACAATATGCGGTATTGGTTCCTGCTTTAGTTCTTTTTGGAGTTGGCGATCATGCTGCAGTTATAATAACTATGGTTGTAGCTATACCACCAATGATATTACTAACCATATTAGGCTTAAGAGCAGTGCCTCCAGAAGTTATTGAAGCTGGTAGAATGAGTGGATGTAATAATTGGCAATTAATGTTTAAAGTTTTAATTCCAACTGCAAGAAGAGACATTTTAATTGGTGTTAACCAAGTCATAATGGTGTGCTTTTCCATGGCAGTAATTTCAGCTTTTATTGGTGCAAAAGGTTTAGGATTTAATCTACTATTAGCGCTAAATCAGTTAAATATAGGATTAGCACTAGAAGCAGGCTTGTGTATTAGCTTAATTGCGATTTTATTAGATAAAATGTCATTAGCTTGGGCTAATAAACAAACAGATTATTTTGGTAATCTGACATTCTTTCAAAGAAATAAAAATATCTTATTTTTTGCAGCAACAGTAATTGTTGGAATAGTACTGGCTTATATTGGAACCTTTTTATTTAAAGGTAGTTTTAATTATCTATTTGAAGTTCCACATAATAAAGGAATATCAACAGCTGATTTTTGGAATAAAGGAGTTGATTGGATTTTTGACACTTTTTTTATTTATATTAAAGCATTTAATACTTGGCTCATTCAAGAGGTGCTTCAACCAATGAGGGCTTTATATTTGAGGATGCCAGCTGTAGCAACTATAGTTTTAGTTGTTGGTGCGGGATATCTAATTGGTGGAATTCGTTCAGCTTTAGTTGTTTGTGGATTGACACTATTTATTGCCTTAAGTCCTTGGTGGGATAGGGCTTTAGTAACGACTTATATGGCAACATTTGGAGTAATTGTATCTTGTACTATTGGATTTACAGTTGGAACATTATGTTTTCAAAATAAACACTCTGCTAATTTCATGTTAGGAGTATGTGATATTTTTCAAACATTCCCATCATTTGTTTATCTAATTCCAGTGATGATGTTATTTGGTATTACGGATACATCTGTTTTAATAGCTGTTATAGTTTATGCAACAATACCTGCTACTAGATACACCATTGAGGGATTGAGGAGTGTTCCTGCTGGTTTACACGATGCTGCAACCATGTCTGGTGTCAATAAATTTCAAAGATTAACAAAGATAGAATTTCCTTTAGCTTTTCCTCACATGATGCTTGGTATAAATCAAACAATTGTATTTGCTTTATTCATGGTAATTATTGGAGCTTTCATTGGTACTGAAGATTTAGGACAATATATATTAAAAGCACTATCAGATAAAAAAGGTGCTGGGATTGGGTTAACACTTGGTATTTGTGTAGCTTTTATAGCTCTTATATTTGATAATCTGATTAGATCTTGGGTTGAAAAAAGAAAAAAACACCTAGGTATTGATTAAAACTTAATTATTTATTCAAAAAAGTTTTTAAAGTATCATCCATTGCTTTTGCCCAAGGCGTGTGGTGAACCGGTGCAATAGATCCTGTTACCGGGGATGAGAAAGATTTATCTCTATAAGTTGAGATGTCTTCAACTTTATGATGTTCCCATTCTTTAAAATGTTTTCTTATTAATTCAAAATCAATTTTAGGATAATCGGACATTTCATGTAGCTCTTTGGTATACTCTGTTTGAAAATCGATCATTTGATCAGGATTTTCAAGTTTTTCTTCCATTGTAACCCATTTGTTTATGTCATTTTCAATTTCTTTACTATCAGGAATTTTTATTTTACCCATAACTACATCACGAGCATACCAAGCTTGGCAATCGAACATATTAAATGTATGAAATTGATCCTGCATGCCAAGATACATTAGTTTATGATTATCTTGCCAGACTACACCTTTGTATAATTTAGGTGGATAGAGTCTATTTCTTGTCTTCAGTTGTAAGCTTTCCTCTAAAAATGGAAAATGGTGTAAGTATCCTGTACATAAAATTATAACGTCGGTTTCTTGTTCAGTACCATCCTTAAAGATAGCTTTCTTTCCATCTAGTCTATCTAGGTAATGAACTTCTTTCATGCCTTTAGGCCATTTGAATCCCATTGGGTTGTGTCTATATCCAATAGTTACACTTTTTGCTCCATACTTATTACATTGAAGCGCAATATCTTCAGCTGAATAACTGCTGCCTAATACTACAATATTTTTACCTCTAAACTCTTCTGCGTCTCTAAAGTCGTGGGAGTGCATAATTCTTCCTGGGAATGATTTCATTCCATCATACTCAGGAATAAATGGAACAGAAAAATGACCAGTTGAGACAATTACAAAATCGAAATTTTCTTTTAAAATTTTATCATTTACTTTGTCCTGATAGCTAATTTCAAATTTTTCATTTTTAAAGATTGTATTGATGACCCTTGTATTAAATTTAACTTTATTTTTTAAATTTCCACTTTTAGCTCTTCCAACTATATAGTCGTATAGTACCTCCCTTGGAGGAAATGAGGGAATTGCTTTGCCAAAATGTTTATCAAAAGAATAGTCAGCAAACTCTAAACATTCCTTGGGTCCATTAGACCAAAGATATCTATACATACTATTCGGAATTGGATCTCCGTACTGATCAGAACCTGTTCGCCAACTATAATTCCAGAGACCACCCCAATCTTCTTGTTTTTCAAAACAAATCACTTCAGGTATTTTTTCACCTTTTTTTTCTGCTTGCTCAAATGCTCTTAACATTGATAAGCCACATGGACCTGCACCGATAATAGCTACTTTACTCATAAGATTTAATAAAAATTAAGTTTATTTTACTAACAAAATATTAAAATTTAAAATAAAATAATGACTTAATATGAAAATTGACATAGAAAATTTTCACGTATGTGTTGCATTTTAAATTTTCGTTTAATTAATATTTTTGAATTTAAATCAATATGAAAAAATTTTTAATAATTGGAGGAGGGGCCATGGGATCTGCTTTCACAGTTCCCTGCATGGAAAATAAGAATGATGTTGTAATTACTGAGCCTTACTCAAAAAAATTCATAAAAGAATTATCCTCAAAAAGAAAATACCATTCTGCATTAGAAATGAATTTGCCAAAAAAACTTAAATTTCGAAAATATTCTGGTGATTTATTAAAAGAAAAATTTGATTTAATAGTAATTGCTTTAAGTTTACCTGGAATAGACTTTATTGGTAAGGAGTTGAAGAAAAATAATATTAATACACCTTTGCTGGTTCTTACCAAAGGGTTAAAATATATATCTAAGAATAAGAAAATTTTTACTATTTCTGAAAAACTTCAAAAAGTTTCTGGGATAAAAAATATTTCAGTTTTAAAAGGTCCATGCTTAGCAAAAGAATTAGCGAGAAAACATCAAACAAGTGTAGTAATTGCAAATAAAAATATAAATTTTGCAAAAAAAATAGGAAAAAGAATTTCTACAAAATATTATTTAAATGAATTCTCCAAAGATATTATTGGTGTTGAAGTCTGCTCAGCGATTAAAAATATATATGCAATGATTATAGGTGCTGGTCAAAGTCTAAATACGTCATCAAGTTTATTTCAAAGATCAATTAATGAAATGAAATATTTGACAAAATATTTTAAAGGAAAAGAAACAAGTACACTCGGGCTTGCTGGTGTGGGTGATTTATATGTTAGCGCTGCGGGTGGTCGAAATAGTAAAATGGGCAGTTACTTAGGAAAAGGATATACATTTAAAAATGCAAAAAAAAGATTTATGCCTAATGACACTGTTGAAGGAGAACAGTTAGTTAGAGAAATTGCCCCATATGTTATGAGAAAAATTAATAAGAAAAAAATTCCTTTAATGATTAGTTTATTTAAAGCAATATTGAATAATAGAAAACTTACAGTCACTTAAAAAAATATGAAATCTAATTGGAATTATCCAACAACAGTTTGGGTAGGCAAAGATAGGGTTAAAGATTTAGGAGAAGCTTGTCATAATTTAAAGGTTAATAACCCATTATTTGTTACTGACAAAGATTTAGTAAATCTTCCATTTATTAAGGAGGTAATTAGTGAAATTAAAAAAAAGTTAAAAAAATTAATATTATTTTCAAATTTTACAGGAAATCCATTTGGTGAGAATGTCGATGAGGGTGTGAAAGAATTTAAACAGAATGATTGTGATGGTGTAATTACGATTGGCGGAGGAAGTGCAATTGATGTTGGGAAAGCTATAGCTTTTATGTCAGGTCAAAGTAGACCTATCTGGGATTTTGAGGATGTTGGAGATTATTGGAAAAGAGCTAATGATAAAAATATTTTTCCAATAATTGCAATTCCGACTACTGCAGGAACAGGATCTGAAACTGGTCGAGCATCTGCAATAATTAATAAAAAAACGGGTGTTAAAAAAATTATATTTCATCCAAAAATTTTACCTTCAATTGTTATTCTTGACCCAAAATTGACTATTGAGCTTTCTCCAAGGTTAACTGCAGCAACAGGGATGGATGCCTTAGCTCACAATCTTGAGGCATATTGTGCACCAAGCTTTCATCCTATGGCAGATGGTATTGCTTTGGAGGGAATGAAACTTATTAAAAATTCACTTGTTGTTGCATACCAAGATGGAAAAAATATTGAAGCTAGACAAAATCTTTTAGCAGCTTCATCAATGGGTTCGACTGCTTTTCAAAAGGGATTAGGTGCAATTCATTCATTGAGCCATCCTGTTAATGCTCAATATAATATTCATCATGGATTGAGTAATGCAATTTTTATGCCGTATGTATTAACTTTTAATAAATCTATTATAGAAAAAAAAATTATCTCAATTTGTGATTATTTAGATTTAGATAAAAATTTTGAAAGTTTTTTATTGTGGATTTTGAATTTAAGAAAAGATTTAGCAATCCCCCATAAACTATCTGACATTATGGATTGTTCCAAACTAGATTTAAATAAATTATCTCTAATGGCTTTAGAAGATCCATCTACCAGTGGTAATCCAAAAAAAATCAATCAAGAGGATCTTAAACTGATGTATCAGCATAGTATTTCAGGAGAATTGTTTGAATGAAAAAAATATTAATTGTAGAGGGAAACTTAAGAGAAGAAAATGAGAGCTTTTCAGAAAATGGTATTCAAACACACACAGAAAGTTTAAAGGACAGCTTAAGCCATTTTACTGATGAACTTTCATTTGATGTTGTTAACCCCTCTTCAGATCAAAATATTCAATTAATATCCGATCAACTCGAGCAGTATGATGGTCTTATTTGGGGCGGAAGTAGTTTAAATATTTATAATGATACTCCAGAAATTAGAAGGCAAATTGAATTCATGAAAAATTGTCAAAATAAAGTAGGGAAAATTTTGGCAATTTGTTGGGGCATGCAAGTAGCAGTCACAGCAGCAGGTGGCCAAGTCAAAAAGGCGGATAATTCACATATTGGTATAGCAAATGAAATAGAGATAAACAAAAATGGAATAAACCATCCTCTTTATAAAAATAAAGATAAAAAATTTAATTCTCCAGCATTCAATTTTGATGAGGTGGTAAAAATACCTGATAAAGGAATTTGTTTAGCCTCGAACAAGATTAATAAAGTTCAAGGTTTATATTTTGAGGTTAATAAGACAAAAATTTGGGGGTTACAATACCATCCAGAAATAACTTATGAAAAAATGATTAATCTAATTGAGTTTAGAAAAGAAAGATTAATTGAAAGTAGAAAAGTATTTAAAGATGACACTGAAGTTCAAAAACACATTGCTTTTATCAAAAAAGAAATTTCAGTTTCAGATAAAGAAAAGAGAATGTTAGAGCTTAAAAATTGGCTTAACGAATTAAATTAAAATAATCCCTCGATTTCACCTTTTTTATTAAGTTGAATAGAGTCTGCTGCTGGTACCCTTGGTAATCCAGGCATTGTCATTATTGCTCCACAGACAACAACTATAAATTCAGCTCCTGAGGAAAGCCTTATTTCTCTAATTGGTAATGAGTGACCTGTAGGTGCACCTTTGAGATTAGGATCAGTTGAAAAACTGTACTGAGTTTTAGCTACACAAATTGGTAATTCTCCATAACCTGCTTCTTCAAAACTTTTAAGTTGATCTCTAATTTTAGTATCTGCAATAACTTCATCGGCTCTGTAAATTTCTTTTGCTATTGTTTCAATTTTTTTAAACAATGGTGTCTTACTTTCGTATAAAAATTTAAATTTATTTTCATTTTTTTCACATAAATCAGCAACATGTGAAGCTAATTCTTTTGTACCTTCTCCTCCATTAGCCCAGTGGGTACAAAGACTTGCCTTTATTCCTAATTTATTACAAAAATCAACTAAAGCTTTTACCTCATTGTCAGTATCTTTTATAAAATGATTTACAGCTATCGCCACAGGAAGACCAAATTTTTTTACATTTTCAATATGCCTTTCAAGGTTGACTAAACCTTTTTTTAGTGCCTCAACGTTTTCATTTTTAAGATCATCTTTGGCTACACCACCATGCATTTTTAATGCTCTAATTGTAGCAACGATAACCACACAACTTGGTTTTAAATCAGATTTTCTACATTTAATATCTAGAAATTTTTCAGCACCAAGATCTGCACCAAACCCAGCTTCAGTTACCACATAGTCAGCTAATTTTAGTCCTGCTTTAGTTGCGATTACAGAATTACAACCATGTGCAATATTAGCGAAAGGCCCACCATGAATTATAGCAGGATTATTTTCTAATGTTTGAGTTATGTTTGGTCTTATAGCTTCTTTCAATAAAACAGTCATAGGTCCTTGTGCTTTTAAGTCTTTAGCATATATCGGTTTTTTCTCTCTTGTGTAAGCTACAGTAATATTTCCAATTCTATTTTCTAAATCTTCCAAATTATTAGCCAAGCAAAAGATAGCCATTATTTCTGAAGCAACTGTAATATCAAAACCATCCTCTCTTGGGTATCCATTAGCGACACCACCAAGATTAATATTAATTGATCTTAATGCTCTATCATTCATATCTAAAACTCTTTTCCAAACAATTCTTCTTATATCTATATTAAGTTTATTTCCCCAATAGATATGATTGTCTATCAATGCAGATAAAAGATTATGTGCAGATGTAATTGCATGAAAGTCACCTGTGAAATGAAGATTAATTTGTTCCATAGGAACAACTTGAGCATAGCCACCACCAGCAGCTCCACCTTTCATTCCAAAAGATGGACCTAAACTTGGTTCTCTTAAACAGACGATAGATTTTTTTCCAATTTTATTAAGACCATCATTGAGACCTACAGAAGTTGTAGTCTTTCCTTCCCCTGCTGGAGTAGGAGTTATGGCAGTCACTAAAATTAATTTTCCCTCTTTTTTACCTTTGAGACCATCAAGGTATTCTAAATTTATTTTTGCGATGTGACGCCCCATGGGGCTAAAGGCAGAACTTTCATCAGGAACATTTATTTTTGCTAAAATGTCTTTGATTGGTTGCATTTTAGCTTCTCTTGCAATTTGAATGTCTGATTTTATTTCACTCATAAAATTCTTTAAATATACAAAAACTGCTCGATTAGTATCTCTTTTTAAGAGCTTTGGAAATATCTAAAAATTATATATAAAAAAAATAGGAACTATTTATATTCATTATTATAAAATTTAGTCATGCAAAAATATTCAGTATTTAGCCTAATCAAAAATGCTTTTTCTAATCATGAAAAATGGGATTTGGCATGGAAAGATCCTACACCTAAAAAAGAATACGATGTTGTAATTATTGGTGGGGGTGGCCATGGGCTAGCTACTGCCTACTATTTAGCTAAAGAACATCAAATTACTAATGTGGCTGTTATTGAAAAAGGATGGATTGGTGGAGGAAATATAGGAAGAAACACCACAATTATCAGATCAAATTTTATGTATGATGATAATGCTAGGTTCAATGAATTTGGAATGAACTTGTGGAGAAACATGAGTCAGGAATTAAATTTTAATGTCATGTTTTCACCAAGAGGCATAATAAATTTAGCTCATTCAGATGCACAACTGAATGCTTATGCTCGTAGAGGAAACTCTATGAGATTAAATGGAATTGATGCTGTTTTACTAAACAGGGAAGAAGTAAAAAAGATTATACCTATGGCAGATTTTTCTGATGATGTAAGGTATCCAATTTTTGGAGGCTTAGCGCAGCCGAGTGCAGGTACAGCAAGACATGATGCAGTTGCATGGGGTTATGCTAGACAAGCTGACTCAATGGGTGTCGATATAATTCAAAATTGTGAAGTAACAGGATTTGATATTGAGGCTGGAAAAATAACAGGTTTGAGAACATCTAGAGGAGATATTAAATCAAAAAAAATTGGATTGTGTGTAGCCGGCAGCACAAATGTTTTAGCAGAAAAACTTAATATGACACTTCCTATAGAAACTCATTTATTACAAGCTTGTGTTTCTGAGCCAGTGAAACCAGTTTTAGATGGAGTGGTAACCTTTGGTGCTGGACATTTTTATATTAGTCAATCAGATAAAGGTGAGATGGTCATGGGTGGAGACCTTGATGGATATAATAGTTATGCACAAAAAGGTAATCTTCCAACGATACAACATGTCTTAACAGGAGGTGTTGCTTTATTTCCATTCTTAAGTCGATTGAAAATGTTAAGGACTTGGGGAGGGATTATGGATATGTCAATGGATGGCTCACCTATTATTGATAAAACTCATATCGATGGATTATATTTAAATTGTGGTTGGTGTTATGGAGGCTTCAAATCGGTTCCATCTTCTGGGTGGACATTTGCACATACAATCGCACAAGATAGGGTTCATGAATTAAATGAGGGATTTAGTCTAAATAGATTTTCTAAAGGTTACTTGTTAGATGAGAAGGGCCTTGGAACAAAAACTTGGATTTCATAAATGTTAAATATAAAGTGTCCTTACTGTGGGGACAGGTCTCAAAAAGAATTTGCCTACGGAGGTGATGGAACAATTACTAGACCAAAACTTAATCAAGAAATAAGTGATGAAGAATGGGATAATTTTGTTTATCTAAGAAAAAGTCCGAGAGGAAAACATATTGAATTGTGGCATCATATTGCTGGATGCAGACAATGGTTTAAAGTTGAGAGAGATACAACTACTCACGAAATTTTTAGAACTTTTAAACCAGAGGAAGAATTTTGATGTCACAAAATTTTAGACTAAATACTGGTGGTTTAATCAATAGAGATAAACCTATTGAATTTAGATTTAATGGAAAAAAATATATTGGGTATGAGGGTGATACGCTGGCTTCAGCACTACTTGCCAATGGCATACATTTAATTGGAAGAAGCTTTAAATATCATCGTCCAAGAGGGTTTTTTGGTGCAGGAGTTGATGAACCAAATGCAAAAATGCAAGTCGAGATTAATGGTTGCTCAGAACCAAATATTAACGCAACTGAAATAGAATTAGTAAACAATTTATCAGCAACTAGTCAAAATTGTTGGCCATCAGTAAATTTTGATATTGGTGCAATAAATAATTTCTTAAATCGCTTTTTTCCTGCTGGTTTTTATTACAAAACTTTTATGTGGCCCAAAAGTTTTTGGTATAGAGTGTATGAGCCTTTTATTCGAAAAGCAGCAGGATTAGGAATTGCTTCTCTAAAAAAAGATAAAGAGAGATATGAGCATAAATATGAATATTGTGACTTATTAGTTACTGGCTCTGGACCTGCTGGTTTAGCAAGTGCTTATGCGGCTGCCAAAAACGGAGCAAAAGTAATATTAGCAGAGGATAAACCTAGATATGGAGGTACGCTTTTAACAGATGACGTTACGATAGATAACTTGTCCGGAAAAGATTGGTCAGAAAAAATTATATCTGAATTAAAAGAGATGCCTAATGTTATTGTTAAAAATAGATCTCAAGTTTTTGGATACTATGATCATAATATGATGGTAATGTTTGAAAGAACAGGAGATCATTTAGAAAAAAAACCTAAGTACACACCGAGACAAAGACTTTGGTATATAAGAGCAAAAGAAGTGTTGCTATCAACAGGATCTATTGAAAGACCCATTGTTTTTGGAAATAATGATACACCAGGAGTTTTTCTCTCAGCTGCTGCAAAAGAATATATGAAAGTTTATGGTGTTTTAATTGGTAAAAAACCAATTATTTTCACTAACAACGATAGCGGCTATGAAACAGCTATTGAGTTTAAAAAGAACGGTGTCAATCCAATAGTTTTAGATACTAGAGAGGATCAAAACTCTGAGTTAATTAACGAAGCTAAAGATTTAGATATAAAAATTAAATTTTCTTATGCAGTGATAGTTGCTCATGGATATAAAAAAGTAAAATCAGCAACAATTGGTAAATTAAATAAAGAGAAGATAGATTTTGTAAATACAGAACAAATAGATTGCGACTCTATTTGTGTATCTGGATTTTGGACACCGACTGTTCATTTAGCATCTCAATCAGGTAATAAACTGAAATTTAACGACTCGATAGATGCTTTTGTACCTGACAAATCAAAACAAAATGAACATTCTTTAGGTGCTGCTAATGGAACATTTACATTACAAGATACCTTAAAAAACAGTTTTAATACTGGGTCAGAAGTTTCTAAAAGCATTACTAAAAAAGATGAAAAAATACAAATTCCTAATACAAATGAACGAAAATATAGTGCCCATGATAAATTTTGGTGTTCTCCACTTCCTAAAGGTAAAAATTATAAACGATTTGTAGATTTCCAAAATGACGTAGCAGTTTCTGATATAGAGGTTGCTTTAAGAGAGGGCTATAGATCTATTGAACATGTTAAGAGATATACAACATTGGGAATGGCAACAGACCAAGGAAGGACAAGTAATTTAAATGGATTACAATTAGTTGCAAATGTTGAAAAAAAAATTGTTCCTCAAGTAGGTCACACTACTTTTAGACCGCCTTTTACACCAGTTACCATCGGTACAATAGTTGGAAGGGAGATAGGCAAAGAATATATGCCTACAAGAAAAACACCAATGCACCATTGGCATGAAAAAAATAATGCTGTCTGGGTAGATGCTGGTGCTTGGAAAAGACCAAGATACTACAAAAGAGGAAATGAAAATTTATTTGAGGCATCAAAAAGAGAAGCAAAAAATGTTAGAGATCACGTGGGCGTCTGTGATGTAACAACTTTAGGGAAAATTGATATTAAAGGTCCAGATGCTGCAGAGTTTTTAAATAGAGTTTACACAAACGCATGGTTAAAACTTCCAGTAGGTAAAGCACGATATGGAGTAATGCTTAGGGAAGATGGAATTGTAATGGATGATGGGACAACAACCAGAATTTCAGAAAATCACTATCATATGACAACCACTACTGCACAGGCCGCAAACGTATTATCGCATTTGGAATATTACCTCCAAATTGTTTGGCCAGAATTAAATGTTAATGTCGTTTCAACAACTGAACAATGGGCTGGTGCGGCGATTGCAGGACCTAAATCAAGAGATTTGTTAGCAAAGCTTTTTCCTAAAATAGATGTTAGCAATGAGGCACTTCCTTTTATGGGATATGTAGAGGGAGATTTATTTGGCGTTAAAGCAAGAATTTTTAGAATTTCCTTTTCAGGTGAACTTGCTTACGAAATAAACGTTGAGTCTGATTTTGGATTATTTATGTGGGAAAAAATTATTGAAATTGGAGAAGAATTTAATATTCAACCTTATGGTACAGAAGCATTATCAACACTAAGAATAGAAATGGGCCATGTAGCTGGACCAGAACTTGATGGTAGAACCATTCCTTATGACGTTTCGTTAGAAGGTTTAGTATCAAAGAAAAAAGATTTTATTGGAAAGAGATCTTTAGCTAAAGAAGCATTTAATAAAGCGGATAGACAAAAAATTGTTGGTTTAGTCCCATTGGACAGGAAATCAAGTATTCCAGAAGGATCTCATTTGGTAGAAAATAAAAATGCAAAACTTCCAAATCCTAAACTTGGTCACGTTTCTTCATCTTGTTGGAGTGTCGAGAACAATAATCCTTTTTCTCTTGCAATATTAAAAGATGGAAAAAATATGATAGGAAAAAAGCTTTTTGCAGTCTCTCCACTTAAAAATACTTCTATTGAAGTGGAAGTAATGTCCTCACATTATGTAGACCATGAAGGAAAGAGAGTAAGATCGTGAAGCAAATTTCTTCTTTAAATAATGTGCATCAAAATGGAAAATTTGGTGATTTTGAAAATAAAAATGAGAAAGACTTATTAAAGATTTCAGAATTGAAGAATGTTCTTATATTCCAAATAGTTCAATATAAAAATTCAACTCTAGATATCTCAAATATAAAAATTGATAACCTAGAATTACCTTCTACTTTAAAATCTTCTTCAAATTCAGATACTAGAATTTTATGGATGGGACCAAAGAATTGGATAGTTATATCTTCTAAAACAGATTTACTTTTAAATGATGGAAAACAATTCGATGAAAGTAATTTTGCAATTACAGATTTATCGCATTCAAGAACAATAATTGAAATTCAAGGTGATCTTGTTAATGAAGTTTTAAAAAAAGGATGTCCTATAAATATTGATAAATTTAATGAAGGTGATTGCACAAATTCAATTTATAACGGAATATCAATTACGATTGATTTTATTTCTAACAATCCAAAAAAAGTAAGAATTTTCGGATTAAGAAGCTTTGGAGAGTCTTTGCATCACTCAATAACAGATGGCTCGTTAGAATTTGGTTATCAAAGTAATTAGTTATTAATTTCTTGTTGCAATATAAACACCAACAGAAGCTATTAAAAAACCAATAACATCTATATTTGTTAAAATTTCATTTAAAAAAAGCCAAGCCATAATTGCAGAGGTTGCTGGTATAAGGAAAAAAACAGAAACTGTTTTACTAGCTGAATTTTTTTTTATTAAAAACATCAGTATTGTAAATGCACCAAAGGAAACAAGAAAAATTTGATGACTCATTGCTATTATAAATGTTTTTGTAAAATAGATGTAGGGTTCTATAAAAAAAATAATTATTAACAAATGAAATAAACACCCACCAAGCGCTTGATAAAAATTACTAACAGATAATGGTAAGTTATTACTCAATTTTTTCTGCCAAATGGTAGAAAATGTTATAGATAACAATGCAATTAAAGTTGCAATCAAACCTAGTAGAGGAATACCTGAACCAACATCTATTCCTAGTACTAAAGAAGCACCAACAAAACCCAATAAAACTCCTACCCATTGCTGTAATGTAACTTTCTCATTTAAAAGCGGTCCGCTCAAAATATTTGTTAGAATTGGTTGAAGTGTTACGATTAGAGCAGCTAAACTTGTTGGCATCCCAATTGAAATCGAATAAAAAACTCCTCCTAAATATAACCCATGAAACAAGATACCGCTGAACATTGACTCAATCAGATATCTTTTTTTAATCAATATTGATTGTTTAAGGTAAATTGAAAACAAAAAAAAACCCACAGCAACAAAAAAAAATCTGAAGGCTAGAGCTGCGAAAGGATCACTATTATCAATAATTGGTTTTGTTGTGATAAAGGCAGAAGACCAAAGTAAAACAAATATGAGTGGAAATATTCTGACCATTCCAGCTCTTATAAGTTATTTAATCTACAATATTAAGTATTATTAATTTATTTTGTTTTGTCTCTTTACACCATAATTCATAACTTTCACACATTCTCCACAAATGATCGAAAGCTCTTTGAGAAATTTCAAGAGGATAATGGCTCTTTGCATAATATAGTTCAGGATATTGAATTAATTGCTTAACTGATAAATCTTTTTGAATATGAAGTAATCTTAGAGTTTCTTCAGGCACCTTCTTTTTTGATACCTTTTCAATTAGTTCATCATGGAATTTTCCACTACTTATATCATTGTAGGTTGTTGTTCCCATAAAGTTTTCAATTGCGTTGATTGTTGTTAGCTCAGGATTTTTTTTCTTAATCTCACAAACTTTTAAGTAAATTGCTTCTGCAACCATTAACACATAAGGCTTTTCTTTAGATGGCATTATCTATTTTGGTATTTCCTCATAGCAGCGTTAGCTAAAATCAAATTTGGGTCTAAAAAAATTTTTGATGATTTAATTGTCTTAAATGGTTTATAAGCAAAAATAGCAATAGGTAGCTCTGTACAACCAAGAATGATTTTTTTACATTTTTTTTTGATTAAATAGTTTATCGCTGGCTTTATAGCTTTGCTCGCCAGTTTCACTTTTCCCATTTTTACAAGCCTGATAGCTTTGTTAACGGACTTACTTTGAATAGAATTATTTGGAAACACTAAATTATAATCTTTATCAAAAAACTTATTATAAACACCTGTTTTTAAAGTTCCTTCTGTAGCAAGTAAACCAATGGAGGAATGTTTTCTACATTTTTTTTTAGCATGCACAAAAACTTCTTTAGGCATATTTACTATTGGCAAGTTAATTCTTTTTTTTAAGTCATCATACCAATAATGAGCTGTGTTACAGGGTATGACTATAAATTTACAATTACTTTTTTTTAAAAGATTACAACCATAAATTAAACTTTTTAAAACAGATAAATATTTTTGTTTAGTTTTTTTATTACTTATTTTATTTGATAGTTTCCCGGTATGGATACCAATCGACTCAGGTCTACCAGGAATATTTGATTTGTTATAAAGCATGAACAAAGGGTAATCTTGATCGATCTTACCTCTATATAAAATTGCCAGCTTATTACAAAAATCTAAACCTGCCTGGGTACCCATTCCACCTAAAATGCCAATCATAAGTTATTTTCTAAATTTTGTTCTAGAATAGTTCATTGGCTATAAAAATAAATTAATTCTTAATTAAAAAATTAATTAAATTTATAGCCAATTAATTTATGTGAAAATTATGCAGTTTTTAAGTTAACTGCTGAAGGACCTTTAGGACCATCTTCAACATCGAAAGTCAAAGCTTGACCCTCATCTAAACCGTTCATACCAGCATCTCTTACAGCTGAAACATGTACAAACACATCTTTTTCTTTGTCGTCACGTTCAATAAAACCAAAACCTTTAGTTGGATTGAACCATTTTACTTTTCCTTGTAGACTCATATTTTTCTTCTTACTTATTGTTATATTAATTTATTACTTATAATTAAGTAATGTTGGCTTTGTTTATAAATATTAGGGTTTTGTCAACAAATTTAGTGCAAAATAGACTTTTTTTTATCATTCGTGGTCAATTCGCTTAGTTAAATAGATAGAATTAACATCTTCTTTATAATGGGCAAAGGGTTTACAAGGTGTAAAATCACATTTTTTAAATAATTTTCTTGCCGGATCAAAAAATTTTCCAGCACCAGTCTCTAAACTTATTCTTTTAATCTTTAATTTCTTAGCTTCATCAATGAGATGTTTGATAACTTTAATACCATTACCTTGATTTCTAAAATCATCATGTATTCTAATTGATTTAAATTCACCATGATCTTCGTCTAAGAACTTTAATGCCCCACAACCAAATATTTTATCATTTTCCCAAAGGCTCCAGAATTTGATTGATGAAATTTTTAAACCTGGAATATCTAGAACATGTGCGCTACCCTCGGGTGATGCTGCTCTTAATTCTATAAAATGTTTTGTCAGAAGTTTATTAACCTCTGGGTTATCAAAATTTCCCTCAATAGATTTAAGCATTTATATTAAAGTTGTTATGTGGCCCATTTTTCTTTTATCTTTTATCTCTTTTTTTTGATAATCAAAGAAAAATTCATTTTCATTTAATTTAAAGTTTTCTCTGTAGGGTCTTATTTGATTTCCTATTAGGTTCACCATTTTTGCATTCGATATTTTTTTGAGTGGAATTTTTTCTAACGAACAGACTGCTCTCACATGATTTTCAAATTGACTAATATTAAAAGCATTTATTGTTAGATGGCCAGAATTGTGAACTCGGGGAGCTATTTCATTAACATAAAGATTTTCATTTCTATCAATAAAAAATTCAACGCAAAGAGTTCCTATATATTTTAATTCCTCTGCAATCCGGATTGACCAATCTTTAGATTCATCAAATATCTTTTTACTGATTTCAGCTGGTATTATTGAATGTTTTAATATCTGATCTTCATGAGTATTTTCTATCGGCTCATATATTTCATAACTATTGTTCCCAAATCTGGTAATAATGACTGATATCTCTTTTTTAAGTTTTACTAATTTTTCCAGTATATAACCTTTTGAAAAATCAATATTCAGGTTATTGATGTCTTCAATTTTTTTAATAGGGTATTGGCCTTTACCATCATAACCCATTGTAGTTGTTTTTAAAATTCCAGGTAAGAAATCTCCTAATGGCTCCATATCAGATTTACTTTCTATTGATGCGTATCTAGTAGTTCTAATATTGAGCTTGTTTACAAAATCTTTTTCTGCAATTCGATGTTGAATTAATCTATTCACAGATGGCTTTGGTAAAACCGGTTTTACCTTGTTCATTTCATTTAGAGTTTCATAAGGTATATTTTCAAATTCATAGGTAATTACATCAATTTCTTTTATGAAGTCTTGCATTTTGACTTTGTCATCGTATTTACCATAAATAAATTTGTTACAAAAATTTTGTGCTGGAGCATCAACATCATCACAATAGATTATTGTATTGATATTCAATTTCTTAGCCGCGACAGCTAATAGGCTTCCTAGTTGACCGCCACCAATTATACCCAAATTTTTTATTGACATCTTTTACTTTGGATTTTTCTTTACTGATCTAGTTTGTGATGCACGCCAATTATTTAATTTCTTTTTTACAGCAGGATTGCTGTGTGCAATTATAGCTGCTGCCAATAAAGCAGCATTGATGGCACCATCCTCTCCGATTGCAAGAGTTCCAACAGGTATCCCTTTCGGCATTTGTGCTATTGATAATAAACTATCAAGTCCTTTAAGCTTTTTACTTTCAACCGGGACACCTAAAACTGGAATTGAGGTTATAGCTGAAATCATACCAGGTAAATGTGCTGATCCACCAGCACCAGCGATGATTACTCCAATATTATTTCTTGATGCGTTCTCTGCAAATTCATACATTCTTTTTGGAGTACGGTGGGCAGATATAATTTTAGTTTCAAATCGAACACCCATTTTTTTTAGTATATTTGCGGATAATTTCATCGTTTTGAAGTCTGATTGGCTTCCCATAACGATTGCAACTTTGAGATTTTTATTCTTTTTCATGATCAATTTGATGAATATTTATTTCAAAATTAGATTAAAATTTCAATAAAATAAATAGTATTTAAAAAACAACTTGGTATGCTTACCCAAAATTAACCAAAATGAAATTTAAAATCGATAATCTTCAATATTGTAAATGGTCGAGAAAAGTTTTTGAGATTAATCGTGAGGCTGGTCTAGATGCAGTTCATGTTACCATAGTCTATCATGAGGATTTTGATGAACTTCAAAAAGAAATAAGTAAGTGGCAAATTTTATTAAAAGAAAATTCAGATTTAATTTTTTTAGGTCACAGTTTTAAGGATATTGAAAAAGCAAATAATGAGAATAAAACTGCAATTTTTTTTGGTTTTCAAAATTGTTCTCCAATAGAAGATGATATCAATTTAGTTGAAAAAGTTCATAGTCTTGGATGTAGATTTATGCAACTCACTTACAATAATCAATCATTATTAGCGACAGGTTGTTATGAAAAAAATGATAGTGGGGTAACTAATTTCGGAAGAGAAGTTATCCGAGAAATGAATAGAGTGGGTATCGTAGTGGACATGTCCCATTCAGCCGAAAAAAGTACTTTTGATGCAATTGAATTTAGTGAAAAACCTATAGCGATCACTCATGCAAACCCATCTTTTTGGCATGCAGCAAAAAGAAACAAATCTTCTGAGTTATTAAAAACTTTAAGTGAAAGCGGTGGAATATTAGGTTTATCTTTATACCCGCATCATCTTAAAAATAATACAAATTGTTCTCTAGAAAGCTTTTGCGAAATGGTGGCCAAAACAGCAGAAATAATGGATATTAATAATATTGGTATAGGATCAGATCTTTGTTTGAATCAGCCAGATGAGGTTGTTGAATGGATGAGAAATGGAACATGGTCAAAAAATAAAAATTATGGAGAAGGCTCTAAAAATAAACCAGGGTTTCCTAAACAGCCTAATTGGTTTGAGGATGCAAGAGGTTTTAAAAACTTAGAAGCAGGTTTAAAAAAGGTTGGTTTTTCAGAGACTGAGACTAATGGAATACTAGGTAACAATTGGTATAACTTTTATAAAACTATCTAAATATGAATATAGAATTAAGAGATCCAAACATCATAATGAAGTTATCAAGACTTGGTTCCTTTCATCAATCAAGATTATCTTTTTTACGAAGTTTTTTAAGTGAATTTAAGGATTGGCAATATAATAGAGACTTGTTTGATTTAGACCAAGAGGGTTATGGCACAGCAGTATACTCATTTAAAAAAAAAGACAGGGTTTATTCTTTAATCTGTTATGCGAACAAAATTAATGATGATGAAAGATCAGATAGAGTAATAGCTACAAAGTGGGATGCAGCTTTTACATTACATGATGGAGTACCTTTAAAAGAAGATATTGACAGATTAAGAAATGAAGTTCCAAAACAGGAAGTTGGGAGGTTGTCTTATAAAGAGCTAACCTTATCTAGAGCAAATAAATCTGTTAGGGTATTTGATCATGTTGTTGAAAGTTTAAGCAATGGAAATCAACCTGATTTAGAGCTACTTGAAAAAGTTGGATATTTATACAGAACGACTGCAGTTTATGGATCAGGTAAGTTTGGTTTAGCAGATCGATTCAGAATTAAAAATAGAAAAGAAATTAACGGACCATTCAGATTAGAGATGATGTTAGTTTATTTAGTAAGACAATTTACGTTTGATCAAGTCAATCATGTTGCAAAAAATAAAAATCCTAATTCAGCTGTTAAACTAGATCCTAAAATTTGTAGAAATTTGGGTATAGGAAATTCTACTGGATTAGGAATGGCCCCATTTATTGTCAATCATCCAACTTTATTAAATAATTGGATACTTAGTAGAGAAATTGCACTTAAAAAAATAAGAGAAATTAAAATTGTTAAAACACAAGATAAAGATTTATTTAAAGATTGTGTGAAAAATTCTCTTAAAAATATAACTAGCTGGAATACAGAGAGTGAATATCAGCTTAAAAAAATTAAACTTTTGCTAAAAGATATAAAAAAATTTATAAGTTTCTTAGAAAACAAATTTGATTTTCAAAAAGATTATCCTTTTAATGAAATTTATCTTTGGCTAGAGAAAGAAACTTGTGAGGAGTGTATTGAATACGTTGTCTCAATCATGATGGAACCATTTGGTGATATAGTTCAGCCATTGGTTGCACAAATGAGCTCGGAGGAAGAAAAATACTTTAATATTCCAACTGAACGTAATGTCGGAGATTTGAAAAAGATTTTAGAAAATAAATATTCGGATATTTTAAAAATTAATTTTAATATAGAAGAGAGCAACCAGAAATTTTGGTTTATTTCAAAAAATAAAGAAGAACCAAGATTAGCTAATCGTTTTGAGGAAAATGGTGCAGATTTAGAGCAACCCTTGGCAATAGCTAGAGATATAAAAAGATTGTATGAGAGATTGTTGCCTTTAAAAAATAATTTAAAGATTAATCAATTTTTAATTGATAATTCTGATTTAAGACATGTTGTTAGAAGAGCCTTTATTATTGAAAAATTTCCATATTCAGAAATACAAGATAATACTATTGGAGAAAATTTAGTTCCAATTGATATGTTGCGATTAAAGTTATCTTTTTTTGGAGCTTTAAAATTTGATCCAAGATCTGACAAGTGGTTGAGAATATGTATGTTTCAAGGTGCGCCACTCCCAAATGAGCTAAAATATTATGATGAGCAATGGGTTTATAAAACCCATTCTTAAATTATGAAATCCTTAAGTGAGATAGAAACTACAGCTAAGAGGGCAAGTCGAGGTGCTGGTTATTCATGGGGTATCGCAGAGGAAGTTGGTAAATCTATAAGATTATTTGAATTATTTGGTTTTCCAGCGATCAAGCATCTTAATCAATATTATCAAAATAAAAAAAAAGAAAATTTTGAGGAGATAAAAATTATCGATAAAATTAACAAATCAGATGGATCATCTTTTTGTCCAATAATGTTAGGTGTTAATTTTATTGACCAAGTAAAAAACATTGAGAATTTAAAAAAATGCTCAGTTGAAAATCTTGCCTATCCATTGCTACTTTTATCTTTTTTAAGCAGGGCTTCAGAAATAATTGGAAAAAAATTATTAATTTCATTTGATGATTGTAAATTTTTATTGAATTTTAATGTGAGTATTTCTTCTAATATATGGAATAAAGAGATGCCAAAGTTAGCAAAAAAAGTAGAAATAAGTTTTTTAAACAATGAAGATAACTTTTCCGATCAAGATTGGAAAAGTCTCTACAAACTTGCAGAGGATACATTTGTAGAGGAAACTGATAGTTTAAAAGAGGGTGCAGCGGGAGCCGGTTTGACTGATAATGACTGAGGATAAAGAAATAGAAAATCTGAAGGATTTAGATGAAATTTGTGATGAGTGTAAAGAACAGCATGAAAGTGTTACTCAAAACTTGATCCTAACTGGTTTTAAAATTTGTAAGTCTTGCAGAGTTTCTAAGACAATTTTTCCAATCTAAATATGATTAATTGGTAATGCATTCATTCGACTTATCACAAATGAAATAGATAAAAAGACAATTATTAAAAATGACATAAAGACAATTCCAAATGATTTTAAGTTAGATTTAAGATTAAGAACTTGTCGCGTCGAGATAATTAATCCAGCAAAAATCCAAAATTGTGTAAGGAAAATTATAGGTATCATTAATTCTGGTGTCACAGCAAAAAATCTTAAGAGACCAGGCGCGTGAGCGAAACCAACAGCTGTTAGTATTTTTTTAAATGGAACTTTACTATTTTTATCAGGAAATAGTTTGACCCCAATAACAAAGATTAATATTGCCCAGACAAACCAAGTTAATATTGCAGTCACTCCCGACATTGCAACGGCTGTTTTAAAAACTGTGTTTGCAGCAACTGCACCAGCTATGCCATCTAAAATCATAATGATACCCGCAAAATAAACTGAGGCTTCACCAAAATTTTTACTATCGGAATAAAGTGTTTTATCTAGTTTAATAGATTTTAAAATAATACTTAGAAATTCACCGAACATTTATTTTTTTTTATTTTTTTGCTCTTTGTAAGATACGATTAATGGGAATATTATTAAAGCAATAGCTATAATAATGCAAATTACTATTAAGAAACCTTTTGTCATTTAAGATGATGGGGGAGTAAACTCCCCCAAAATCAGATTAACCTTTTGAAACTTCTCTTGTATTAGCGTTGAAAGATTCTTTAAATGGAATATCTACTATTACTGCATCTACAGGCTTACCTGGAGTATCAGAGTATTTTTCAGGTAAATGTACTTTATATTTAGTTCCAACCTTACCTTTTGGAAATCCATTTGCATTTAATGTCCCATCAAAAGGAACATATCCCATTGCAATGTTTGTTTTCTTTTCAGGATGCCACCATGGTGAAGTAATAAAGCCAACTGGATCCCCACCACTCTCATTTGATATTAACCAAAAATCTGGTGCATAATCATCAATAGGTTTTCCACCCAACTCCAATCCAACTAATTGAAGTGCGTATGGTTTTTTACCATCCTTAAGTTCTTTACCCATTTTTTCTAGAGCCGCTTTACCAACGTAATCAGAAGTTTTGTTCCATTCACCTTTTCCTGATAAAGAAACCTGGTAACCTAAGTTACATTGATAAGGATTATGTTGTTGATCCATATCTTGACCCCAAGACAAAATGCCAGCCTGGATTCTTCTGTGATGAGCAGGTGCAATAACCATGAGCTGATGTTTTTTTCCAACCTCAAGTACAGCATTCCACATGTCATCAGCATATAAAGTTGCATCTCTTAAATATATCTCATAACCAGCTTCTCCAGAAAATCCTGATTGAGAAATCACACAACTTCGTCCAGCAACTTTAACTTCAGCTAAACCATAAAACGGCATATTTTCTAAATCAACTTGATCACCTAACAAATCTTTCATCAAAGCTTTTGATTTTGGACCCTGTATTTGAACAGGACAAGCATCGATTTCTTCAATAGTGCAATTAAATCTTCCATCTGCGTTTACACCTTGTAAGTACAAACCAATATCAGAGTCTGATAATGAAAACCAAAACTCATCTTTTGAAATTCTTAAAAGAATTGGATCATTTAAAACCCCACCATAAGCGTTACACAAAATAACATATCTTGCTCTCATCGGTGAAATTTTTGTTGCATCTCTTGTAATTACATAATCAACAAATTTTTCTGCATCTGGACCCTTAACTTGAATTTGTCTTTCAACTGCAACATTCCACATAGTTACATGATTAACAATTGCATCATATTCAACCATTGCTCCACCATCTTCAGGTTTTACGTAGCCTCTTGGATGATAAATTCGATTGTAAACAGTTGCTCTCCAACAACCTGCTTGCATAGATAAATGCCAATAAGGTGATTTTCTTACTCTTGTTGAGATTAACATTTCAACTTTTGTTGGTCCACTTTGTCTTAAGTTATATGGTACTTTTCGATCTGATTGATCTACAGAAGTAACATGCTTTAAATTAGTATAGTCAAATTCTTTAGACATAACTATTCTCCTTCAACCACTTGTTAGTTTCCTTCAAGCCGCCGAATGTATAAATGTGGAAAAAATCAGTGTGTGATTTAATTTTCCCAATTAAATCATTAGGGTCTTTAGGTTTTAATAAATCTAACGCCTTACTAAAATTAGATTTAAGAAAATTTAAGGAATTTTTTGCACCAACTATATTAGCAAACTTTATTAAGCTAGATATTTTTAGAGGCCCAGTAATTCCCACATGCACTGGTACGCTTTGTTTAGAAATAAAGTCTATAATAGGCTGAGGATCCAGTAACCATTGAGTTACAATATAATCAGCATAAGGCTTTTTATCTTTCATAGCTTTTTCTAAATCTGAATCGGATATATCAGGACTCCCCTCTGGGTGTCCAGCAATTCCTATCGTCATCTTCTCAAAATAACCAGTCTCCAAAAGTTGAAAAGAGCTATCGAATTTTCCCATTGGCTCTCTTCCTCCTCCTATAACTAAAACTTGTTTGACGCCACCATCTTTACATCTCGAAACATAATCTTTAAGCTGTTTTTCATCCTGCATAGATCTTGCAGGAAAATGTGGAACTGGATTGAAACCTTTCTTTACTAACTCAACTGCTTGTTGAGCTGTCTCTTTATAATCTCCTCCAGGTAGCATAGTGATGTAAATATCTTTTACAGCCGGAACAGTATCCAGATCTGTTTGAGGTCCAATTTCTAGAGAAAAATTCATGTTTTAATGATTATATTTTTTGAAAAAGCTGTCAAAGAAATTAATCGTGTAATATAATCCCAATCTGTTTAATGGCTCAAAATCAAAAAAGGATATTTAAATGACATATAAATGGGACAACAAAAAACCAACAGCACAAATGCTAGGAAGATGGCAGCCATTTCATGATGGCCATTACACTTTATTTAAGGAAATTATTAAAAAAACAGGCCAAGTTTGTATTCAAATAAGAGATGTACAAGGAGTAGATGATAACCCATTTGATTTTGAGACAGTGAAAAAAAATATAGAAGATAAACTTAATCCAGAATTTGAGGGTCGTTTTAAAATTATGTTGGTCCCGAATATCACAAATATTTGTTATGGCAGAGGGGTTGGTTATAAGATAGAGGAGATAGTATTGTCAGAAGAAATACAAAAAATATCGGCCACCAAGATAAGAGCCAAAATGCGAGAAGAAGGCAAACTCAAATAGAACTTTTGATGAATATATTAGTGAAGAAATTATCTAGCGGTATATCTATAGTTCAAATTAATGATCCTAAAACATATAATTCATTATCTTTTAAAACTTTAAATGATCTAATTAAAGTTCTAAAAAAACTTGATCAAGATAAAAAAACAAAAGTAATTATTATAGAAGGTGCTTGAAAAGGTTTTAGTGCAGGCCATAACTTAAAAGAAGTAAAAAATTTAAAGGTAAGAAACAAATATCAAAAATTATTTAATCTGTGTTCTAACTTAATGCTTCAAATAGTAGAGGGTAATAAACCTGTTATTGCCAAAGTGCATGGAGCAGCCTATGCTGCTGGTTGTCAGTTAGTTGCTAGTTGTGATTTAGCCTATAGTACTAAAGATGCATTATTTGCAACACCTGGAGTAAATATTGGATTATTTTGTAGTACACCAATGGTTGCTGTTAGTAGAAAAATTAATAAAAAACCAATGATGAAAATGTTGCTCACAGGCGAGCCAATTAAAGCAAATTTTGCAAAAGAAATCGGTTTAATTAATGATTGTTTTTCAAAATCTAAATTAAATAATGAGGTCTTAAAAATTGCAAAAAAGATTGCATCTAAATCAAATCTAACAATTAAAATTGGTAAACGAACATTTTATAAACAATTAGAGATGCCTCTTAGAAAAGCGTATGCTCATACCAGCAAAATGATGACAGTAAATATGATGGCTTTGGATGCTAAAGAGGGAATTTCAGCTTTTTTAGAAAAAAGAAAGCCTAAATGGAAAAATAAATAATGAAAAAAAATATTTTACTTATTTTTTTTTTAATAATTGGAATAATTATTATTTATAACTTTAGAGGCCATAATCAAAATAAAGCAATTGAAGCATGTATTGCTGGGAGTAAAAAGTTAGACACCCCTATGACAGTTGAAGAAGCTAAAGAGTTCTGTAAGCAAAAAATCCAAAATAAACAATGAATGATATAAAAGAAATCCTCTCAAAATATAAAAAGATCGCAATGGTCGGAGTGAGCAATGATCCTACAAAAGCATCAACCATTGTCATGAAATATATGCAAAAATATGGTTTTAAAGTTTACCCTGTAAATCCTAAAGCTGAAGGTCAAAAAATTTTAGGAGAAGACGTGTGTGGTAAAATTACCGATATTAAAAATAAAGTTGATATAGTAAATGTATTTAGACCTTCAAAAGAAGCTTTAGATATTGCAAAAGATGCAGTTAATATTAAAGCAAAAGTTTTGTGGTTACAGCTTGGAATTAAAAATGAACAAGCAAAAAAATTAGTTATTAAAAACAAAATTGAATATATCGAGGATAGATGTACCAAAATGGAATATCAAAAACATTTCTTAAAAATACGTCAAGCCTTTCCTGTTCTACAAGACTAAAATCAATAATTTTTGGAAAATGATTAAAAAAATTCAAATAATATCAAATGCTCTTTTTATTTTTTTTATTTTTATAACAATAGCAAAGGCAGAATTACTAAAACCCAATAGTGATATCAAACCTGATAGAGTTATAGAAATTCAATTATCAGGACTTCAAAATAATGACCTTATTTATAAGGATAGCGGTATAGAGCAGACTTGGAACTTTGCCCATCCTAACAATAAAAAAGTTACTGGACCTTTAGATAAATTTAAAAGAATGATTAAAGGAGATTCTTATCAAATGATGATCAATCACTTAAGTCACACCATAACAAAGCTTGGAAGTGGTGAAAATTGGGCTCAATTTGAAGTGATCCTTTTAGATAAAGATAAAATCTATCATAAGTTTAACTGGCAAGTTGAAAAGTATGAAACAGAAGGTCCACTCAAAGATTGCTGGCTAACAACTATGGTCTCTAGCCCAATCCCATTAGGGAGCTCCATATGATTAAAAATGACAATTTTGTTTCGTTATGAATAAAAATTTAGTAGGAATCGCTTAATGAAATCAAAAACTAAAGTGGTTGTAGTTGGTGGTGGCGTCGTTGGAGTAAGTGCTCTTTATCATTTAGCAAAAAAAGGCTGGTCAGATGTTGTTTTAGTTGAGAGAAAAGAACTTACATCTGGATCAACTTGGCATGCAGCAGGATTACTTCCGCTGTTTAATATGAGTTACTCGGTTGGTCAATTGCATAAGTATGCAGTTAATCTTTATAAAACATTAGAGGAAGAGACCGGGAAAAATGTTGGCTTTAGTGTTGTTTCAAATATTCGTTTAGCAAGTACCAAAGATAGAATGGATGAATATCATCAGTATGCTGGTGTTGCTAAAACAATTGGTGTTGATGTAAAATTTTTAACACCACAACAAGTGAAAGAAATTTGGCCTTTATGTCATACTGATGATTTAATTGGCGCAATTCAACACCCTGAAGATGGATATATTCAGCCAGCTGATTTAACTCAAGCTTTAGCCGCAGGTGCAAGAAATAGAGGAGCAGAGATTTATAGAAATACTGCTGTTACAGCAATCCGACAAACAAAAAGTGGTTGGGTAGTTGAGACTGATAAAGGTTCAATTGAATGTGAACATGTTATTTCTTGCTCAGGAAATTTTGCACGTCAAACAGGTGAAATGGTTGGATTAGATATTCCAGTAATACCTGTTGAACATCAATATATCGTGACAGAACCTCATCCAGAAATTCAAAAAAGAAAAAAAGCAGGATTACCTGAAATGGGTGTCTTAAGAGATAGTGATAGTAGATGGTATATGAGAGAAGAAGCAGGAGGATTAATTTTAGGTCCTTATGAAGATGGTGCTCCAGCTTGTTATGTTGAAGGACCATCAAAAGACTCAGAATACGAATTATTTCAAGAAGATTTAGATCGACTGGCACCTCATATTGAAGGTGCTATTCACAGAGTTCCTGCTTTTGGTGAGGTTGGAGTTAAAAAAGTTTACAATGGAGCAATTTGTTATACGCCAGACGGCAATCCAATAGTTGGTCCAGCTTGGGGATTAAAAAATTTTTGGATTAATGAGGGGCATAGTTTTGGTATCACAGCTGCTGGTGGTGCAGGTTGGCAACTAGCAGAGTGGATTGTTGATGGAGAACCAACAATTGATATGCTTGGTGTTGAACCTAGACGTTACGGAAATTATGCAACCAAATCTTATTTAAAAGCAAAAAATGAAGAAGCTTATAGCCACGTTTTTATTGTTCATTATCCTGATGAGGAAAGACCAGCTGCAAGACCATTAAGAACATCTCCTTGTTATGAAAGAATGAAAGATTTAGGTGCAGTGTTTGGTCAAAAATTTGGTTGGGAAAGACCCAATTTTTTTGCAACGGATGGTATGGAGCAAAAAGATGATTGGTCATTTAGAAGATCAAAATGGTTTGATGCAATTAAGAAAGAGTGTCAGAATGTAAAAGAAAATGTTGGTCTATTAGATATGACGGCATTTGCAAAATGTCGAATTAAAGGTCCTAAAGCTGAGGAATTTTTAGATTATTTAGTTGCAAATAAACTTCCAAAAAAAATTGGCAGAATAAATCTATGTCATGCACTAAATACCAAAGGTGGAGTTCATTCAGAATTTACGATCATGAAAGAGGCCGAAAACAGCTATTACCTTGTTTCAGCAGGTGCAAATTTAAGATTAGATCACGATTGGATTCAAAAATGGATGCCAACTGATGGATCAGTGATATTTGAAGATTTAACTAATAGTACAGGGGTACTTGTTGTAGCTGGACCAAAAGCAAGACAATTAATGCAAAAAGTTTCCACAGATGATTTTTCTAATGAAAACTTTAAATGGTTAACAGCTAAAAATGTTAATGTTGGTTATGCCCCAGTCAATGCGATGCGGGTAAACTTTGTTGGAGAATTAGGTTGGGAATTACATCATCCAATTGAATACCAAAATCATATTTTTGATAAATTAATGGAAGCTGGAAAAGATTTAGGACTGAAACCTTTTGGGATCAGAGCAATGAATAGTTTGAGAATTGAAAAATCTTATAAATTAGTCGGAACAGAGTTATCGATTGAATATTCTCCATATGAGTCAGGCTTAGATAGGTTTGTCCATCCCAACAAAGGAAATTTCATAGGTCTCGAAGCATTAAATAAGTGGAGAGAAAAAGGTTTTGATAATAAATTAGTTACTCTCGAAGTTCATAATACAACTGACTCAGATGTATTAGGAAATAATCCAATCTATAAAGATGACAAAGTTGTTGGAAGAGCTACAGGTGGTGAATATGGATTTAGATTAGATAAGTCAATTGCATTAGCAATGGTAAAACCAGACTTGGCTAATGTAGGGGAGAAACTTAAGGTTGATATTTTAGGCAAGATGTATGAAGCTACAATATTAGATGAAAGTCCTTATGATGCTGAAAATAAATTATTGAGAGCTTAATGAAAATTTTAGTCGCAGTAAAAAGAGTAATTGATTACAACGTTCAAATTAGAGTTAAGGAAGACAACACAGGTGTTGTAACTGACAATGTCAAAATGTCTACTAATCCACCTGATGATAATGCGATCGAAGAAGCAGTTAAAATTAAAGAAGCCGGTAAAGCAGCAGAGGTTGTTGCAGTAAGTATTGGTGAAGAGAAAGCTCAAGAAACAGTTCGTAAAGCTTTAGCAGTTGGGGCGGATAGAGGAATACTTGTTAAGACCGAAGGTATAATTGAACCGCTTGCTGTTTCAAAATTGTTACAAAAAATTGTTGAAAAAGAAAAACCAGATTTAGTTTTTATGGGTAAACAAGCAATTGATGATGATTGTAATCAAACAGGTCAAATGTTAAGCGCACTTTTAAATTGGCCTCAAGCAACTTTTGCATCTAAAATTGAAATCAAAGATGGTAAATTAGAAGTTACTAGAGAAATAGATGAAGGTTTAGAAACGATAGAAATTAATGTTCCAGCAATAGTAACTTGTGACTTAAGATTAAACGAACCAAGGTATGCGTCATTACCAAATATAATGAAAGCAAAGAAAAAACCTATTGAGCAATTAAATGCGTCAGATTTAGGGGTAGATATAACTCCTAGAATCGAGCAAGTTAAAGTTGAAGAGCCACCTAAGAGAAAAGCTGGAATAAAAGTCTCAAGTGTTGCTGAGTTGGTTCAAAAATTAAAAAATGAAGCTAAGGTAATATAATGTCGGTTTTATTAGTTGCAGAACATAATAACAAAGAGTTAAAGCCATTCACACTAAACGCAAGTACAGCAGCTTCTCAAATTGATAGTGATGTACATGCAGTTATTATTGGACATAATTGTGATGAAGCTGCAAAAGCGCTTTCAGAATTACCATTAATCAAAAAGGTCATCCAAGTTGAAGCTCCTCACTATGAAAATTTTGTTG
The DNA here is from genome assembly GCA_902609685.1 of uncultured Pelagibacteraceae bacterium. Taxonomy (GTDB): domain Bacteria; phylum Pseudomonadota; class Alphaproteobacteria; order Pelagibacterales; family Pelagibacteraceae; genus Pelagibacter. The sequence goes on along the minus strand of CACLSR010000001.1, from coordinate 213,709 downwards.
CTGAAAATTTCGCGCCAGTAATTGTAAAATTAGCTGAAAATTATTCACATATTATCAGTTCAGCAAATACCTTTGGCAAAAATTTAATGCCAAGAATTGCTGCTGCTTTAGATACATCTCAAATAAGTGATATTATTAAAGTTATTGCGCCTGATACCTTTTTAAGACCAATTTATGCAGGAAACGCTTTTGCAACTGTTAAAAGCAAAGATACAAAAAAATGTGTAACTATTAGACCCACATCTTTTGATCCATGTGAAAGCTCAGGTGGATCGGCTCCTATAGAAAAAGCAGATCCTGTTGAAGAATTTGCAAAAACAAAATTTATCAAAAGGGAAGAAGTAAAATCAGACAGACCTGAACTTGGTACAGCGAGAGTTGTTGTTTCTGGTGGAAGAGGAATGCAGAGTGGTGATAATTTTAAATTAATTACTTCTTTAGCTGATAAATTAAATGCAGCTATTGGAGCTTCAAGAGCAGCAGTTGATGCAGGATATATAAGTAATGATCATCAGGTTGGTCAAACTGGAAAAGTTGTTGTTCCTGATTTATATATCGCTGTTGGTATCTCAGGTGCTATTCAACATTTAGCTGGTATGAAGGAAAGTAAAGTGATCGTGGCGATCAATAAAGATGGTGAAGCGCCAATTTTTAGTGTCGCAGATTATGGACTTGAAGCTGATCTTTTTGAAGCAGTTCCTCAGTTCTTAGAGGAATTGAACAAATTAAACACTATACAAAAATAATATAATCTGTAAAAAATTGAGTATGTCCAGAGAGACAATGGAATATGATGTAGTTATTGTAGGTGGAGGTCCATCAGGACTCGCTACAGCTATTAGATTAAAACAACTAAATTCTGAATTAAATATTTGTTTGTTAGAGAAAGCATCTGAAATAGGTGCACATATTTTAAGTGGAAACGTTTTTGAAACAAGAGCTTTAGATGAACTAATTCCTGGTTGGAAAGAATTAGACCCACCCATCAAAACTAAAGTTACTAAAGAAAAATTTTTATTTTTAGGAAAGAATAAATCTTTGAGCTGGCCAACCTGGTTACTTCCAGCAGTTCAAAAAAATCATAAAAATTATATTATTAGTCTTGCAAACTTATGTCGATGGCTTGCAGAACAAGCTGAGGCACTTGGTGTTGAAATTTTTCCAGGATTTCCGGCAAGTGAAATATTATATAACGACGATGGCTCTGTTAAAGGAGTTGCAACTCAAGATATGGGTTTAGATAAAGAAGGAAATAAAAAAGATAGTTATGAGCCTGGTATTGATCTTATTGGTAAAGTAACTGTTTTTGCAGAAGGTTGTAGAGGTCATTTGGGTAAACAATTAATTAATAAGTTTGAATTAGATAAAGGAAAAGATCCTCAACAATATGGAATTGGTTTTAAAGAAATTTGGGAAATAGATGAAAAAAATCATGAAGAGGGGATGGTCATGCATACAGCTGGTTGGCCATTAGATAAAAACACTTATGGTGGAAGTTTTATATATCACGCTGAGAACAAACAAGTTTTCTTAGGTTATGTCATTGGATTAGATTATAAAAATCCTCACTTATCTCCTTTTGATGAATTTCAAAGATTTAAAACTCATCCAGCAATTAGAAAAATTATTGAAGGTGGAAAAAGAATTTCTTATGGAGCGCGAGCTTTAATTGAAGGTGGTTTTCAAAGTTTACCGAAAATGTTTATGCCTGGAGCATTACTTGTTGGATGTGATGCGGGTACGCTTAATATGCCTAAGATAAAAGGTTCGCATACAGCCATGAAAAGTGGAATGATAGCTGCTGAAACTATTGATGAACATTTTAAATTAAAAAAAGATTTGTCGATCTTTGAGGAAAAGTTCAAAAATAGCTGGGTTTATGACGAACTTTATAAGGCTAGAAATGTCAAACCAAGTTTTAGCTGGGGTCTTATCTTGGGTATTATTTTTACAGGAATAGATCAAATTTTATTCAGAGGTAGAATGCCTTTTACCTTAAAACATAAACATGCTGATCACGAGACACTTAAGCCAGCAAATGAAATGCCTAAAATTGAGTACCCAAAACCTGATAATGTCATCACTTTTGATAAAACAAGCTCGGTATATTTAACTGGTACAAATCACGCTGATAATCAACCAGTACATTTGAAATTGAAAGATCCAAATTTGCCAATTAGTTATACGTTAGAAAAATTTGATGAACCTGCTCAAAGATATTGTCCAGTTGGAGTTTATGAAGTTCAAAATGAAAACAATGTACAAAAGTTTGTGATTAATTCTCAAAATTGTATTCATTGTAAGACTTGTGATATTAAAGAGCCATCACAAAATATTACTTGGGTTACCCCTGAAGGTGGTGGTGGACCTAAGTATGGCAATATGTAATTAAGACAGATCTATTGCAAATTTTTTTAAAGTTTCGATTGGTAAAATTTTAAGTGTGTTTTCGTGAGTACTTTTTAAAAATATTGGACAACCTTTACCAGCTTCTACTGCACGAGCATACCAAGTAGCACAAACACACCATCCATCACCGTCTTTTAAACCGGGAAATCCAAATTCAGGGTGTGGGGTAATTAAATCATTCCCAGCTTCTTTGCACCATTCTAAAAATTCTGTTGTTACTTTTGCGCAAACTGTGTGTAACCCATGATCATTTTCATCAGTATTACAACAACCGTCTCGATACCAACCAGTTAATGGATCTAAAGAACATTCTTGTAATTTTTCACCAAGAACATTTTTTTGAAATTTATCTCCCATAGACATTATATATTTCATCATCAATTGTAGCATTGAAAGAAATAGATCGTCTTTCTTCATCAGTTCCTTTAAATGGAAAAACAGTATGCATTAAATAATTTGGAAATAAATAAAAATCACCAACTTCAGGAACAATGTTATAAGTAGAAGGACAAGTAAACATTCTTGAGCCATGTATTAATTGTAAATTTCCACCCCTATAATTGATATCCTTTTTTTTTTGAACACTATCACCTAAAATTTTAGGAACTTTTAGAAATCCAGCCCCAGAAATATGACCTCCATGCCAATGTGTAGGATTATACTCATTTTTAAATTGTCTCACTATCCAAGTATCTAATAAATTAAATTTGGTAATTTTTTTTCCTTCATTGAGTTCTGTGTAAATTTTTGAGCAATTTCCTAAAAAATCTAACCATCCTGATGACTTAACAAATTCTATTTCTAATAAAAACTCTTGTGTAACATCTCCCACAAGTTTCTCTCCATAATTTAATTTTTCTGCTTTAGATTTATTTTTAATAGTATTGTCGATATATTCATTTAATTTTTCTATAATTTTATTAGGAATTTTTACCCTTAAAATTGCTGGTCCTAATACCCTTAAATTTTTGTATTTTATTTCCATGAACTATATCTTAGTAGGATTAGGTTGGCCCTTATAAACTTTTTCAGGGTCAAATTTTTTTTCTTTTTCAGTAAATTTCATTTCTACTTCTCGTCCATTTTCAATAGGTCCAAGTGGAATAGATCTATAAAAACAAGACCGATAACCCACATGACAGCTAGCGCCATCACCGATATCAACAGTTAACCAAATAGAATCTTGGTCATCATCAATTTTGATTTCAATTACTTTTTGAACAAAACCACTTGTTTTACCTTTATGCCAGATAGCTTTTCTTGATCTGCTGTAATAATGAGCTTCTTTTGTTTCGATAGTTTTTTTTAACGCTTCAACATTCATATAACCATGCATTAAAATTTCTTTTGTTTGAGAACACATTGTAATAACAGGAATTAATCCATCATTATCAAATTTAGGAGAAAGTAGATTCCCTTCTTCAATTTCCAGCACATTTTCTCTTTTTTTGAACATATTCGGTGATTATGTAGCACATATCTAGATATATTAAATATTTTAAAAATACACATTTATAGGTATAAAACCCACCATGAAATTAGTTAAAGATATAGATAATAATCAAAATTCTAAAAAGATTTCTGATAAGGAAGCTGAAGAAGCTTTTAAAACTATTTTAGCTTGGATGGGTGAAGATCCAAGTAGAGAAGGATTATTGGAAACACCAAAAAGAGTGGTTAAAGCATTTAAAGAATATTTTAAAGGTTATAAAGAAGATCCTATCCAAGTTTTAGATAAAACATTTGGTGATGTCGATGGGTATGATGACATGGTTATTCAAAAGAATATTTCTGTTCAAAGTCATTGCGAACATCACATGGCACCTATTATAGGCAAAGCGCACGTAGCTTATATCCCTAATGAAAGAGTTGTTGGGTTAAGTAAATTGGCAAGAGTTGTTGAGGTTTTCTCAAAAAGATTGCAAACTCAAGAAAGATTAACTATGCAAATTGCGAATACACTAATGGGGGCATTGGATGCCAAAGGAGTAGCAGTGACAATAGACTCAACTCATCAGTGTATGACTATGAGAGGAATTAAAAAAGAACAAGCAACAACAGTTACAAATTATTATTTAGGTCAATTCAAAGAAGATCTAAGTTATCAAAATAGATATTTAAGGTTAATTAGCAATTCAAAAGATTAAAAGTGTCAGATCAATTTAAAGCATTAGTTTTAAATCAAGAAGGTGACAACTTTACAAGAGAAGTAAAATCAGTAGATAAAAGTTTTTTAAAACATGGTGATGTCACTATCAAAGTAGATTATTCAGATCTTAATTTTAAAGATGGAATGATTTTAAAAAATGGTGGAAGATTAGTAAAAGAATTTCCTCATATCCCTGGAATCGATTTTTCAGGGCGTGTTGTTGACAGTGAAAATTCAAAGTTTAAGTCAGGTGATCAAGTAATTTTAACCGGGTTTAGAGTTGGAGAAATCTTTTATGGTGGGTACTCGCAAATGGCAAAAGTCAATGGTGATTTTTTAGTTAAGAAACCAGATGACTTAACAAGTAAGCAAGCAATGATTTTAGGAACTGCGGGCTTTACTTCTTTGATGGCTGCATTTGCAATTAAAGCAAGAGAAGAAATATTACTTGGTGCAAAAGTAAATGATGTTTTAGTTACTGGAGCATCAGGAGGAGTAGGAAGTATTGCGGTAATGATACTAAATAAAATGGGATACAATGTAACAGCTGTTTCAGGCAAAGACTCAAAAGCAGATTATCTTAAAACGTTAGGTGCTAAAAATGTTATAAATCGTAGTGAATTTGATAAAGATCCTAAGCTTATAGATAAAGGTTTATGGGATGGAGTAGTTGATACGGTCGGTGGAAAAATTTTATCAAATGCAATTGTCCAAACTAATTCAAATGGAATAATAGCGGTCTGTGGTAATGCAAGTACTAATGAACTTAACACTAATGTTATTCCATTTATGTTACGAGGAATAAAACTTTGGGGAATGGACTCTGCTAATTGCAGTATCAAAAGAAGAGAATTTATTTGGGGTGAAGCAGCAAAACTAATTGACTTTAATTTAATAGAAAAATCAATTCAAACAGTTAGCTTAGAGGAGTTAATTGAAACTTATCCTAAAATATTAAAGGGTGAAATTTCTGGGAGAGTTTTGGTTGATTTAAATAAATAATGGATTGGGACAAACTTAAGATTTTTCATGCAGTAGCGGAGGCAGGAAGTTTTACTAATGCCACTGTTAATTTAAACCTTAGTCAATCTGCAATTAGTAGACAAATTCAATCTTTAGAACAGGATCTAAAAGTTCAGTTATTTGAAAGACATGCAAGAGGGCTTACACTTACAGAAAATGGAGAATATGTTTTTAAGACTGCTCATGAAGTTATTAGCAAATTAAAAGAAGTTGAAACATCTTTAGGTGATCAAAAAAATAAACCCACTGGTAAATTAACAATTACAACAGTTAGAAGTTTTGGTACACATTGGTTAACACCAAGAATTGAAGAATTTATGCGTCTAAACCCTGAAGTAGAAATAGAGCTTATTTTTGAGGACAAAGAGTTAGATTTGAGTACCAGACAAGCTGATATTGGTATTTTTATGAGAAGACCAAAACAACTAAATTATATCCAAAAAAAGTTGATTGATCTTAAGTACTTTATATATGGTTCAAATAAGTACTTGGAGAAACATGGTATGCCTAAGACTATAGCTGATTTAAATAAGCATAAATTTATATCTTTTGGTAAAGGGGCTCCATCACCAGTTTATAATCCAGATTGGGCGCTTAAATTAGGAATGCATGATGGTAAAAAGCGAAAGACTATTATGAAGGTTAATAGCGTAATGGGACTGCTTTTAGCAGTAGAAGCTGGTGTTGGTTTAGCTGCATTACCAGAATATCTTGTTAGTAATTCAAGAAATATAATTAAAGTCCTTCCAAAATCAGAGGGACCAATCACGGAAGCACACTTTGTTTATCCTCAATCTCTAAAAAACACAGCTAGAGTGACAGCTTTTAGAAATTTCTTATTTAGCAAAATAGGCGACTGGAAGTCCCAATAGACTGCGACACTATTGCGATTGATAATCATTCTCAATGAGAATAGTTCTCATTCTCATTAAATCATGCGGAAGAACTAGGAATAACGGAGAATAAATGAGGAAGATATCAATTATAACGTTAGTCTTTTCAGTAATTGCATCATCATTAGCAATTGCTAACGAGGTTAATGTTTTCAATGCAAGACATTATAAAGCAGACTCTGAGCTTTATTCTAAGTTTACAAATATGACTGGGATTAAAGTTAATTTGATAAACGGAAAATCAGGTGCTCTAGAAAAAAGAATCATTAGCGAAGGTGCAGACTCTTCTGCTGATTTATACATCACTGCAGATGCAGGTAGATGTGGTGCAATGGATGCAAAAGGTGCACTTCAAGGTGGTTTAACATCTGCAGCAATTAAAGATGCTGTTCCAAAAAGCTTTAGAACAAACAAGTGGGTTGGAATCGCAAAAAGAGCAAGAATAATTTATTACTCACCAGAGAGAGTAACTGGTGCTGAATTATCTGGAATGACTTATGAAGGTTTAGCTGATCCAAAGTGGAAAGGTAGATTAGTAATAAGAAAATCTAGTAACATTTATAATAAATCTCTTGTAGCATCTTTGATTAAAAATAATGGAAAAGCTGCAACAGCGGCATGGGCTGAAGGAGTTGTTGCAAACATGGCAAGAACACCAACAGGTAATGATAGAGCGCAAATTATGGCAGTCGCAGCGGGTGAAGCTGACATTGCTGTAGCTAATACTTACTACTTAGCTCTTATGTTATCCGGTAAAAAAGGTGCGGAGCAACAGGAAGCTGCAAAAAAAGTTAAAGCTTTCTTTCCTAATCAAAATGATAGAGGAACGCATATGAATGTTAGTTGTGCGGCTTTAGTAAAAGGTGCACCTAACAAAGCTAACGCTGTTAAACTTGTAGAGTTTTTATTAACTCCAGAGTCTCAAGAGCATTTTACAAACAATACTTTTGAGTTCCCAATGATTGATGGTGTTTCACCAAGTCCATTAGTAGTCAATAATTTAGGATTAGATTTCAAACAAGATATGAAAACTAAATTAGCTTCTTATGGAAAAAATCAAGCTGCTGCAGTTGAAGTAATGACAGCTGCTGGGTGGAAATAGCAAATGGAAGAACAAAAGAAATTTATTTCTGAAATTGATTTAAATAAACCTTCCAAAGCATGTTCCCCATGCAGTTTGGAGTGTGAAAAAATCAACAAAAGAGTAAATAACAGAAAGCTTTCACAAATTAAAACTGAGGAGGTTCCGCTTATCCTAAAAGTATTTGATTTTTGATTTTCTGGGTGTTCAAGCGCCTTAGTTAAGTTGTCTCCTTACTAAGGCCTTGAACATAATACTTTCATGTTTATAAGGCGGATTATAAATTATGAGAATAAATTTTTGGTATATATCTTCTTTTGTAATTTCATTATTTGTAATCATTCCAATTTTAACAGTTTTTTCTAGTTTTTTTGAGAATACCTCTAATTATTATCAAGTATTAAAAGATACTTTTTTATTGGAGTATATTTTCAATTCCCTAATCTTATTGGTGAGTGTTTTAATTTTAACTTTCATTATAGGGACAGGATCAGCTTACTTAGTTTCATTTTTTAATTTTCCTTTTAGTAATTTTTTTAAATGGGCACTAATTTTATCTTTTGCTGTACCACCTTATATCTATGCGTACTCCTTAACAGCTTTTTTTGAAAATTATGGAACTGCCTATACTATTTTAAAAAATTTATTTGGTGAGGGTAATTACAACCAAAGCATTCCTAAATTTGATGGTTTGTTAGGTGTAGTATTATCAATTTCTTTTTCACTTTATGCCTACGTTTATATTCTAGCTAGAGCGTCATTTTTATATCAATCACAAAACATAATTGATTTAGGAAAAAATCTAGGGTTTACAAAGTTTAAGGCATTTTATTCAATTATTCTCCCAGCAGCACGACCTGCTATAGTTGCTGGCTTATCGCTGGTGGCTATGGAAACACTTGCTGAATTTGGTGCAGTAGATTTCTTCTCAATAAATACGTTAACAACAGGTATTTATAATTCATGGATTGCTTTTGATGATTTAGCATTTGCAAATCAATTATCGTTCTTTTTATTGTTATTTATTTTTGCACTTTTTATCTTAGAAAATTTATCAAGAAAAAATGCCAAATATCACTTCAATACCAAGGCAGGATTTAAACAAAAACAAAAAATACAACTTTCAGGTAAAAAAGCTTTTTTAGCTTTTTCTTTTTGTTTTTTAGTATTTTTTTTAAGTTTTTTATTTCCGCTTAGTCAGATGATGTATTGGACAATTAAATTTCCAGAAAATTTGTTTGATTTAAGAATCTTAGATTTATTAATGAATACTCTTTATTTAGTAATTTTATCAAGTCTGCTGTTGATAATATTTGGTTTAGTTTCCAATTATGGAAATAGAGTAAATAAAAACAAAACATTAAATATTTTATCCACATTATCTATTTCAGGTTATGCAATTCCTGGAGTTATTTTAGCTGTCGCATTCATAACCTTTATTGCATGGTTTGATGATAGTGTGATTAAAAATTTGGGTTTTGTTTCTATCAAAAAAGTTTTTATAGGATCAATCCTTGGATTAGTGCTTGTATACTTTATTAGATTTTATTCTCTTGCTTATAATGGAATTAAATCAGGCTATGAGAAAATTAATATTTCAGTTGATGAAAGCTCATATTTACTTGGTTACTCAAAAAGAAAAACGTTTATGAATATCCATATTCCTTTTTTGAGAAATTCTTTGTTGTTTGTTGGAATTTTAGTCTCTTTAGAAATAATAAGAGAACTACCAATTACTCTAATTTTAAGACCTTTTAATTTTGAAACTTTTGCAACCACAGCTTATATCTCTGCATCAGAGGATTTACTTGAGGCTGCAGCGGTACCTTCATTATTTTTGATTTTGATTGCAACTTTCTTCATAATTGTTACATCTAAATATATTTTAAGAGATAATAATGACTAAAAATTTTTTTGAAGTTAACAACGTTGATTTTAATGTAGGTAACAAAACTAAAGTAAAAAATGTTTCATTTGCAATTGAAAATCAAGGTGACGTAATATGTCTTTTAGGTCCTTCAGGAATTGGCAAAACCACAATCTTAAGAACGATTGCGGGCCTCGAAAAATTAAAAAAAGGATCAATCATACTAAATGGAAAAACTTTATCTTCTGAAAATATTAATTTAGAGCCAGAGGAAAGGAATGTTTCACTTGCTTTTCAAGATAATAGCCTATTCCCACATTACACTATTGAAAAAAATATTTCGCTTGGTTCTGAAAGAAATAAGGAAAAAAAAGAGAAAAAAATTAGTTTAAAAGAAATAGTAGATTTATTAGATATATTTCAAATTCTGAATAAATATCCTCATGAAATAAGTGCTGGTGAAGCCCAAAGAGCCTCCTTAGCAAGATCATTGATAATGCAACCAGACTTGTTGTTACTTGATGAGCCATTATCAAATGTAGACCAAAGTTTTAAAGAAGAAATCCAAGTAAGATTAAAAAAAATTTTAAATAAATTAAAGATCACAACAATTATTGTTACTCATGACTCTTATGAGGCATTTTATTTAGGATCTAAATGCGGAATAATTTTAAATCAAGAACTGAAACAATTTGATGATCCTTACAAGGTTTATCATTTGCCAAATTCTATTGAAGTAGTCAATTTTTTAAATAGAGGAATTTTAGTTCCAGCAAAGGTGACTGGAAAAAATACTTTAGAAAACTGGGATTTAGGCACTATTGAAGGGAATTTTATAAAAGAATATCCAGAAGGTGCCAATGTGCAACTATTACTTCAGCCAGAAGACTTAGAGCATGATGATACAAGTAATTTAAAACTTGAGGTAGTTGATCGAAAATTTAGAGGCACTAACTTTATTTATACTCTTAGAGCTCCAAGTAATACTTTAATTCCAGTATTTGTTCACTCACACCATATACATCAACATGAAGTGGATGAAAAATTTGGTATCAAAAGACCAATTCATATTGATCATATAGTTTGCTTCTAATAAAAACCTTTTAGAAAATGAAAAGTAACTTTAAAGTTTTTTTAAAGGGAATTATTGATGTAAGCCCACTTATGATACCAGTGGTCCCATTTGGTTTGATATTTGGCGTATTGGCTATTGATATTGGATTTACTCCAATTGAAACAATGGCAATGTCTTTAATAATTTTTGGTGGTGCTTCGCAAATAGTATTATTACAATTATTTTCAGGAGGAGCTTCATCTTTAGTAATAATAAGTTCTGTTGGGGCTGTTAATTCAAGACATCTACTTTATGGTGCAGTCGTATCTGAACATCTATCAGATTTAAAATTAATTTGGAAAATTATTATTTCATACTTTTTAATCGATCAAGCATTTGCAATTTCAAATGAATATTTAAAAAAGAATAAAGATAATAATAGATATTTTCATTTAGTAGGTGGGGGAGCTACTTGTTGGGTGATATGGCAATCAACAACATTTTTAGGAATTATACTTGGAGCAGCAATCCCAGAAAAACTTGGTCTAAGTTTTGCGGTTCCTTTAACTTTTTTAGCCTTATTAGTTAATGACTTTAGAAAATTTATAAATGTGATTGTAATAATTATTTCAGGGTTGGTTGCTACATTTGGATATAATTATATCCCTTTTAAAGCATACGTCATAGTTGCCGCTTTTGCAGGGTTGTTTACTGCAATGATTTTAACAACGAAAAATAAAAGAATATGAGCAACTGGGCATTAATTTTATATTGTGGATTGATTACGTATCTAACAAGATTTTCTATGATAGCTTTAATTAAAAAGGAAATGTTCAATGATAGAATTAGACAGATATTATCATTTGTGCCATCTGCAATATTTCCTGCAATAATTTTTCCGGCAATTTTTATTAATGACAAAGGCTTGTTCGAAATAGATGATAATCCAAAGATATTAGCTGCAATAATTGCAATGGTTATTGGTATTTTCTCTAGAAGTATAATTGCGACAATATTTTCAGGATTAGCTTCTTATTGGTTTTTAATATTTGTTGTATAAGCAGTCATGAAAAAAATTTTAACTATTTGTTTTCTTTTATTTGCATTCAATGTCAATGCTATGGAAAAGGAAACAACTTTTAAAAAAGAATTATTTGATAAAGCACAATCTGAGGGTAAGGTTGTAGTAGTGAGTTCTTGGATTAAGTATTGTATGTCCTGTGCTAGTCAAATGAAAGTTTTGCAAAAAGCAAAAAATGATTTTAAAAATATTGAATATTTTGCATTTGATGTCACCAACAAAGAAATTGCTAATTTTTTTAATGTACAATATCAAACTACACTTTTAATTTTCAAAGATAATAAAGAAGTTTATCGAAGTCTTGGAGAGACTACTAAAGAACTAATCTATAAGGCTTTAGAGTCCTCGATTTAATTTAAACACCTAAATTAATATTTTTAGATACATTGAAATCAATCTGAGCAGGTTTTTTTAAATTAAGATTGTTCATGATCTCAATATATTCATCAACACTGCTTACTTGTAATCTTGGATTTTGTTTTTTTTCTTTTCCAATCGTGCTTACTTTTTCACCTTTATAATCATGAGCAGGGTACAAAAGAGTTTCCTCAGGTAATTTTAAAAGTTTATTAAAAATTGAATTATAAGCATCTTTTGAACTACCATTTTGAAAGTCTGTTCGACCAGTCCCGTTAATTAGAAGTGTGTCACCTGAAAAAAGATAGTTATCCATTAAAAAGCTATAACTATCTGAAGTATGTCCAGGAGTATACATCGCTCTAATTTTAAGATTATCTAGACTGATATATTCATCATCTTTAACTTTTATTTCAACAGCATCTGCAGGAGTATGGGCGCCCATAATAGTAGAACATTTAGTAATATCTTTAAGCTTAGATGCCCCTGTTACATGATCTGCATGTATGTGGGTATCAATTACTTTTACTAATTTTAAATCTAACTCCTTTAGTAAATTTATGTATTCGCCAACATTTTCTAACACAGGATCGATAATTAATGCCTCTCTTCCTTTTCCTGATGAGACTAAATAGGTATATGTAGAAGAATTTTTATCGAATAATTGTTTGAAAATCATTTAATTATAATAACACATAAGTACAAATTGACCCATTGTAAAAATAATACCAAGGATTACTTCTACTCACATTATGAAAATATTTAAATTTTTAGTTATCTTTTTATTTACTTATACATTTGCCTTTGCTGATAAAAATATGAAAATAGGCTCTAAGGGTAAAGAAAGTGAAATCTCACGTGTAGTTAAAGTTGTGATGTATGACAACTATTATGAACCAAGTTCATTTCAAATTAAAGCTGGTGAAACAATTAAATTTGAAGTGGAAAATGCTGGCATGCTTGTTCACGAATTTAATATTGCAAATAAAATGATGCATATGAAACATCAACCAGAAATGATTAAAATGGTTGAAAATGAAATTTTATTAGCTGATTCCATTGATAAAGAAAAAATGAAAAAAATGGCAAAAATGGATAAAGCCATGGGTCATTCACACAGCAATAGTGTTTTGCTTGAACCAAATCAAAAGGGAGAAATCATCTGGAAATTTGATAACGCAGTAAACATTGAAGTAGCTTGCAATGTTCCTGGTCATTATCAAGTTGGAATGATTGCTAAAGTTGATATAAATTAACTTAATGGACACAACAGCCAAGGCCAATTTTCATTGGTCATGCAAACATACTTGGAAAAGAAGTGCTAAAAACACCGCTTGGTGTTTATTAGGTTGTGCAATCGGTGATTTAGGTACAATTTTATTTTTTCAACTGACAAAAATTCCGTTTCCTGTTTTAGGAATTATGATTTTAGCTATCATTAATGGTTTGATTACAAGTATTATCTTGGAAACAATAATTTTAATGAGACAAAGTTTTGATTTTTCAAAAGCTTTTAAAACTGCAATTGGAATGAGTTTTATATCAATGATAAGTATGGAAGCTGCTATGAACTTAACTGATTACTTTTTAACTGGTGGTGCAATATTAACATGGTGGGTTGTACCAATTATGCTCTTAGCTGGTTTTTTAACTCCTTGGCCCTATAATTATTGGCGATTAAAAAAATTTAATATTGCGTGTCATTAAAGAATTGGGACAATAAAACTTGGCTTTCATCAATTAATTATATTAAATCATTTAACAAATTCTTAATTAAAGAAACTAAACTCAGTAAGAATTCTGAAATTTTAGATATTGGATGTGGCAGAGGTAAGATATTAGGAAATCTAAGATCTAAGCTTAGATTGGCTAATAAGCCAATAGGTATTGATATTGAGCAACATAAAGATCGAGATAAAAGAATTATTTTTAATAAAACAGATGCAATAAGTTACTTAAAAAAGAATAGAAAAAAATTTGATTTAATTTTACTAAAACAAACAATTCATTTTTTACCACTTAAAGATATAAAAAAACTACTTTTGCTATGTATAAATAGCCTTAATTTTGGTGGTCGAATAGCAATATTTACTTTATCCACATCTAACAATGAAATTCCAACTTTTGCAAAAATGAAAAATAAATTGAGCAAATCCCTTAAAAGAGATCAAAAAATACTGAGATATATAAATAGTTTATATCCCGGAAATATTTCAAAAACATTTTCTTTTAAAGTAAAAATATCGAGAGAGAAATATGTGGAAATGATTAAAAATCGATACATTTCAACATTATTGAATTTAAGTAATGCAGATATTTTAAAAGGAATAAGCGAAATCAACAGGAAATATAGCAAAAGACTAAATTTTAAAGATAAATTAATTTGCCGAATTTTAAAAATGTAAATTCAATTTACTTAAGGGATCGCCCCTTTGCTCTCCAGCCAAAAGAGCTCCCTTAAGTCGCCTTGATGGCATTTAAGTCCGAATGGACTTTAAGTTTTTTGTTTTCGTTTTTATGAAATATAAAGCTACCCAGCTAAGTGTCAGGTGGCATTTGATTCATTAAAACTACCTCCTTAATTAGAAGTTAAATTTCAGCAAGGTTGTATTCAAGATATTTATTTACAAATTAATTAAATATATTTCTTGAATACAACCTAACTATTTATTAGTCTTCCCACATCTTAAAAAAACTTCACTTAAAAATAGAAAATTAAAAATTGCATTGAGTTTTAATATCTATATTGTTTCATTATGAAATATGTAAAAGGATTAATTAACTTACTTGTAAGCTTAATTGTTTCTACGATAATTATTTACGCTATCAATATTGCAGCAGGTTTTGCTGGAGCTGACTACACATTTAGTCATGGGGAAACATTTGTAATTTGGATATTAATGGCGATATTAGTTAACAATTGCTTTAACAAATAATTTATATATCAAATTTTCTTTTCAAGTGTTTAAGTTTTCCCTCAGTGCTATCATAATCTATATAGCAACCTTGTAAAAATCGATTACCTTCATTAGCATTATATTCGGTTCTGCCGTGAAGAAGTCTATAGTTATCCATCATCAATAGATCACCAGGTTTTAATTTAAATTCAATTCTGAATTTTTCTGAGTTGTACATTTCCGATATTTTGTTTCTAGCTGCGTAATATAATTCTAATTTTTCCTTATCCATTAAGGGCACAAAATCTAATCGAGGACTAAATCTGACTTGTTTAAGTCTTCCGTTTTCATCAAGTTGGATCATTTCTGCCCAGTCTTCTAAAACAACATTATCATCGACAAATTTAAATCTAACTTTGATTTCGGTCAAAATTTGGAAAAAAGTTGGATGCTCTTTTTTTAATTCTTCCGTTACAGCAAGACCATCAACTAATGTTGATAAGCCACCACCAACTTCATTTTCGATGCAATGCAGCAATTGTATACAAGGTACTGGTTTTCTATAAGGATTGTCAGTATGTGGTGCTAAAGGCAATGAAGTATAGGCAAGATCATTTGGATTTGGTTTTGATTTAACATTAAAAAACTCGCCAAAGTTAGTTCGTCTAATACTTCCGATTGAATTAGCAAAATTGACAATAAAGTTATCTTGGGTGGGAACATTTTCAAATATAACAAATCCATATTTGTAAAAGTTTAATAAAGACTCGTACATTATTTTTTCCTCAAAAAAGTTTTTATTAAACTTATAAATATTGTTATTTTGAAAGTCTGATTTCCATGAAATCTTATTGATAAAGTACAATTCATTATCTTTCTCAAACTCTTTAAGTATATTTTCGATAACTAGTTTTGCGTATGCACCATCTTTAAAACTTACCTCAAGAAATTTATCTGAAATATTCACTTTTGAAATTTCTGAGCTACTTTTAAGCATTGTTGGATCAAATAATCTTTGTTGAGTTTTTTGATCTAAAAAGTTCTCGCTATTCACCCGTTCTCTTAGCCAAAAAGGGTGAATTTCTTTTTTTGCACCCTGTTTTTCAAAAAACACTTTGTTATCAGTTAATTCTATTTTCATACAATAATAAGAGAATTATTTAAAATTTTACTTTAATCAATATAAATTAAATAGTAATAGTCCCATGTGTCAAAATTAAATTCATCAGATTTTAAAAGGTATTCTAAGTTTGTTGATGGCTTAGCTAGAAAACTTACTAAGTTTTATTATTCTAAGCTCAATAGAACTTTTAAAGTCTCTAACAAATTAAGAGGCAAGGGATTCGATCCTGTTACAACCTCAGATAAAGCTTTTGAAAAATTTATCAGGAAAGAGATAGGAAAAAGGTTTCCTGGTCATCAAGTCATAGGCGAGGAGTTTGGCAAAAAGAAAACTAAAAGTGATTTTACTTGGGTCATTGATCCAATTGATGGAACCAGGTCTTATGTAATTGGTAATCCCACTTGGAGTAACCTAATCTCTTTGAATTATAAGGGTAACCCTGTTATTGGACTGGCAAATTATCCCGTTCTTAAAAAATATTATTTTAATACCTCAGATAAAGCTGCATATGTTGTGGATCAAAGAAAAAAAAGAAAAATAAAAGTTAATAAAAAAATCTTATTCAAAAATATAAAAATGTCTGCTGCTTTTCATGGCATGTTATCTTTAAATAAACAAAAAAAAATACCCAAAATTTTAAAACTAATGCAATTTCCATGTGCAGATGCTCTTAGTTACTCACATCTTGCAGAAGGTAAAGTTGATGTAGTTATTCAATGTGGAAATAAAATTTGGGATATTCATCCTTTAATACCAATTATAAAAGCAGCTGGTGGAGTTGTTAGTACATGGAAAAATACAGATGCGGTTAAAGGTGGAAATATTATTGCTTCAGTTAATAACAATATTCACAATAAAATTTTAAAAATGCTTAGACCAATAACTAAGTAGTTTTACCAAGAGTATTCAAAAGAATTACACCAATAATAATTAGAGCTATCCCAATAATACCATAGAGATTTGGTATTTGATTATATTTAAACACGCCAAATAAAGTTACTGCAGTAATTGTTAGTCCTCCGTACGTAGCATAGGTGAAACCTACAGGAATAATATTCATTGCTTTTGATAAACAAAAAATACAAGCAACTATTGATATTGCACAAAAAATTGTTGGGCCAATATTGGTAAATCCATTAGTAGATTTTAAAAAACCATTTGAAGTAATGCCAAGGATAATTGCCAGTAGAAGAAATATATATCCAGATAAATTAGTCATAAATTTAATTTGTTTTACCAAGAAGATTAACTATTAACACTCCTGAAATAATTAAAATTAAACCAACAATAGTGTAAATGTCTGGCATTTGATCAAATTTATATACCCCAACAATTGTTGTGGCGATAATACATAGACCTGCAAATGAGGCGTAAGTAATACCCACAGGAATAGTTTTCATAACAATTGATAATGTAAACATACAAGCAACTATTGTTATTGCTGTTAATAAGCTTGGTAATAATAATGTAAAACCATTAGCTCCTTTAGCAAAACCATTTGCTGCAGTCCCCAAAATTACTGCAAGTATAAGAACTATGTAGGCAATTATACTACTCACAATATAAAGAGTATTATTATTTAGTAATTTTATCTACAAATTTTTCTACTATCGGAGCTACAATTGTTGTAGCAACTAATGCAACAGGTAAGCTTACTGACCAAGCTTTAAAAAATCTCTTATAATATAGTTCATCATAACCTGTATTGATATATGTAATTATAAGTGTCATGATCAAGCTCATGCCAAGACCCATAAAAAATATAAATATTAATTTTGAATATTTCTTTGGAAACATTATTTAGGCATTGGAGTGGCGCCAGTCTCTAAACTTATAATTTTTCCATCTTTGTATTTATAAACTGCCATTACAGCCTCAACATTTCCGTCATTGAATGTAACTATTGAATGGTGAACTCCGATTTCATCATTTTCATAGACTACTCTGGCTTTATCTTGGTTTATATCACCGCTCATTGCCCATTTTATAACATCAGCCTTACCTATGGTGTTTCCTGACTTGTGCATTGTGAATTTAAAGTCATCATGTAAAAGCTCATTCATGGTTGACTCATCTTTTTTATCAATTGCATTGGTATATTTCTCTAACATCGACATTTTATACTCCTTTGTTGTTAAATATAGATTTTGTCACTAAAACCATAGATCATCACAGCACTTAGTATAGTCAAAACTAGTGGAGCATAAATTCCTTCATCCGATGTTTTGTCTGTGTGTCCAAGTTTATTAATTTTTGTATTATAAAAGCCAACAATAAATGCAGATAAGTTTTGCAAGAAGATCAAGTTAAAGAATGCCCATGTTGTCTCTAAACCATTAGGTCTTATAAAACCAACATAAATAGCCATAACTACTGAACCAAGAAATATTGATCCAAAAAATCTAACCATTCCTGCACCAGTATCATCGATACCATATTTATCTAAGAAGGACTTTGTCTGGAAAACGCATCTAAAACCATAATAAGCAAACCCTATAAAATGGATTATAAAAACTGCTAAATAAAATATTCCGTTAAATTTTTCTATCATTTTATCTCCTAGTCGTTAAAGACCATTCTCATTTCATCTTGTATTGTACCTTCTTTAAAAACACCCTTCATTTTTTTTTGAAGTTCTATAAATTTAGGATCTGCAGACATGTTTTGATCATTTTCAAATGCTTTGTCTGTAAATTGTTCTCCAATTAGAGTTTCTCTAACTGTTCTTGGGTTTCCACCAATTTGAAAAGAAAAATAAACTTCATGATCAGGATAATGTTTTTTTCTTACTTCAGCTAAACCTTTAGAAATTTCCATAGCCTCACCAAGTTTTTCATCATAAACTCCGATAGTTCTTGTGTAAATTGCTTTCATTATTTATCTCTATTTTGCGTTATAATCCATTACCTGGTCAGTGCACTCAGTAAATTTGTGAGGTTCAAAGAAGTCGTTCATTTGACCTAGTTGGTTAATTATATCTTCCTCACTATTTCCTTTCCACCAGCAAAACATTTGCATTGTATCAGCTGGTGTATTCCAAGTCATTTGACATGCAGCTTTATCACTGGTCATTGATTTAATAATATCCTCCATTTTCATTGAGGCTACTGTTTCGCTAAATTTATCTTTCATTTCTTTAGATTTGAAAGTGTGAGTTACCATATAGTTTTTCATTTTTCTCCTTTGTGTTTAGCTTTTAAATAAAGCAAGAGCTTCATTTAAAAGTTTTTCAGACTTAGCATGATCACCATTATTATGGGCATCCATACCTTGATCTTTAAGTTCTTGAGCTTTTTTAATCTTATCATCAATATTTTTAGCTAACATCGGACATGAACCTGCGTATGCTGAGCTCATAAATAAGATCAAACAAAGCGTTATCATTATTTTTTTCATTTATACTCCTTATAAATTTACTTCAGATAGTTCATATAATTTAGCACTCTCTACACATTCTGCGTAAATAGCCTTTGCAGTAGGGTTATTCCCAGTTACAAATTCTTTCATTCCAGCTTCATTATGAACATTCACTTTAAATAACATCCCACTTTTATCTGAAATCATAGCTCCAACAGTTTTTTCTGGATAGGCAACACTTTTTCTAACACCCATCCCTTCATCTGATTGCATCCAACCCATGAAAGTTTCTAATTTACCCTCTTTAAGCTTAAGAAGTACTAACATTTCTTTTTCCATTTTTTTCTCCTTTTTTATTAATATAAAGTTTGAACTACTTTTTTTACTCGTTCAGCTCCATTCGGAACTAAAGCTTCAACAAATGTATGACATTTTTCAGTTTTAGCTTTGTCGTATTTGGAGCCATAATGCTTATCAACTGCTTTATTTACTCCTTCATCCCATTCTTTTTCTGGAATACCAATTTCAAGAGCATATGTTTTTAAAACTTTTACTGTTGAAATAGATTTTTCTTTCATGCCATATTCAAATTTTTCACCAGATGGTAAAAAGTAATTTGCCATATAAATTCCAATACAATCCCAGGCTTTAGATTTATTATCCTTACTCATACCTGCATGTGCAGATGTAAAAATTAATAAGGATAGTATTACTGCTATATATTTCTTCATGACCCCTCGATGTTAATTAATATTATTCTAGAAATGTAACTGTTTTGTTACATGGCTGATATGCGATATTATAACCAGCTGGGTATTGGAAGGTTTTTTTCCTTTAAAAAAGATTTATTAAACATCTTTGAGTTGTATTTATCAGACTTATCACAAAGAATAGTCACAATAGTTTTGCCTGGCCCAAGTTCTTTTCCAAGTCTAATTGCACCTGCAATATTTACACCACAACTGGTTCCTAAACTTAAACCCTCATTTTGAATTAAATCATAAAGTATTGGTAAAGACTCTTCATCACTAATTGAATACGCACCATCAATTTTTGCCTCAGCAAAATTTTTAGTTACTCGACTTGAACCAATTCCTTCAGTAATTGATCCTCCTTCGGCTTTTAATTCGCCATTTGTAATATAATTATAAAGAGCAGAACCTGTTGGATCAGATAAATAAATTTTAACATCTTTATTTTTTTCTTTTAAAAATTTACTAACACCACCTATAGTTCCTCCTGTTCCAGAAGCACAAACAAATCCATCAATCTTACCATCAGTTTGTTCCCAGATTTCTGGTCCTGTGGTTTCATAGTGACCTTTTGCATTGGCAGTGTTATCAAATTGATTTGCCCAAACTACACCATTGTTATTTGTACTTTTTAATTCTTCAGCAAGACGACCTGCAACTTTTACATAATTGCCATCATCTTTATATGGTTTGGGTGGTACCAACCTAAGATCTGCACCAATGTTTTTTAAAGTATCTTTTTTTTCTTGTGTTTGATTATCATTCATTACAATAATTGTTTTATAACCTAAAGAATTTCCTAAAAGACATAAACCAATTCCAGTATTACCAGCAGTTCCTTCAACTACAATTCCACCCTCTGAAATTAATTTTTTTTCCTGTGCATCTTTAATTAAAGCAAGAGCAGCTCTATCTTTAACTGATCCACCTGGATTAAGATATTCCGCTTTACCAAAAATATGACATCCCGTGATTTCAGAAGCAGCTTTTAATTTAATTAAAGGAGTATTTCCAATTGACTCAAGAAAGTTATTTTTAATTTGTGTCATTTTCTTTATCTTTATCAGTAACCGCATAAGGTTGAAATCCTTTTGTGGCATCTCCAACTCTTGTGGCTGGAATTCCAACCATGATGGATTTTTCAGAAACATTTTTAGTAACCACTGCATTAGCACCTATTAAAGAATTTTTTCCAATAACAACTGGTCCTAAAATTTGAGCACCAGATCCAACTACGACGTTGTCTTCTAATGTTGGGTGTCTCTTAACATTTCTTTGATCATTTGCATTAATACTTGGAGCAATCCCACCAAGCGTAACGTTGTGATAGATCGTGACGTTATCTCCTATCTCAGAAGTTTCACCAATTACAACTCCCATTCCATGATCAATAAATAAATTTTTTCCTATTTTTGCTTTTGGATGAATCTCTATGCCAGTTAAGAATCTTGAAAATTGAGAAATGATTCTTGCAACTAAATCAAATTTGGCGATTGCAAAAAAGTTTGCAATTTTATGAAAAAAAATAGCTTTTACTCCAGGGTAGGTAAGGATCAAACTCACCTTTGATTTTGCCGCAGGGTCTCTGTCTATTATAGATTGTAAAAAATCATTCATTATTATTTGCCAACTTGATTTAAAAAATTAATGCTTATATAGTTGTTTTGTTAAGTATTTAAAGGAGAAATTATGTACAAAAACACGAACTGCTTTCATTTAGCAATACCATGCGGTGATTTAGAGATAGCAAAAAAATTTTACAGCGAAACATTAGGCTGCAGATTAGATAATTCTGCTCAAGAGTGGGCTGATGTTGATTTTTGGGGAAATGAATTAACACTTCATGCAAGTGAACATAAATTAGATAATGAAAGACACGATGTCGATATGGGTAATGTTTCAGTACCTCACTTTGGTGTTCATTTATCTAGAAAAGATTTCGATACTTTGAAACAAAGATTAAAAGATAAAGGTGCAAAGTACTATGATGAGCCTTACTTAAGATTTAAAGGCACAAAGTATGAGCAAGAAACTTTCTTTGTTAAAGACCCCAACGAAAACATTTTAGAAATTAAAACATTAACGGCAAATCCTGAATAATTTTTATTAAATTATTTTCAGGCGTGTTTTAATGAGGAATAGAAGAAATCTATTAAAGATTATTGGCGTATCCTGTTTATCATGGATTTTATATCCATATAAATTTGTTCTTTCAGAAACCAAAAAAATAATCAATCAGAACCTTACTAGTAAACAAAAAGAAATTATGTTTAACGAAGGTACTGAAAGACCATTTACTAGTGAATTACTGCAAGAGAAAAGAAAAGGCTTTTATCATTGTGCAAATTGTGGAAACAAATTATTTTCCTCAGAGGCTAAATTCGATAGTGGCACTGGTTGGCCGTCATTTAGTGAAGCTTTACCAGGGGCCTTTAAAACAAAAGTAGATTATTCATTTGGCATGAAAAGGATCGAATATCATTGTGCTAAGTGTGGTGTCCATCATGGACACGTTTTTGATGATGGTCCAAGCTCAACTGGTAAAAGATTTTGTAATAATGGGCTGTGTTTATTGTTTATCCCTGAAACTTGATAATTATTTTTATTTTCTAAAGATTTAAAGTAAGTTCAAAAAATTCAAATATATATTTTATGGAATTTGCTTTATTAGGTTTTTTAACAGGATTAAGTTTAATATTAGCAATCGGTGCACAAAATGTTTTTGTCATAGAACAAGGTTTAAAAAAACAACATGTTTTTTTAGTTTGTTTAATTTGTGCTATATCTGATTTTATTTTAATATTTTTAGGTATATTTCTTTTTCATTATTTTACGGAACATTTTACCCCAACAATTGAATTAATACTTAATATTTTATTAGTCATTTTTTTAATTCACTTTATTTATTCAAAAATAAAATCTTTTAATACTCAAGTAACGATAGATCAAAATTCTAACTTTATTGAAAAAAAAAATGTAATATTTAAAACACTAGGGTTTACCTTTTTAAACCCACATGTTTATTCAGATACCGTATTTTTCTTAGGTAATTTTTCTAAGAGTTTTTTAATTCTTGAGAAATATTTTTTTGGAATTGGGGCAGCTGTAGCATCTTTTTTATTTTTTTTTTCAATTGGATATTTATCTCAATATTTTTCTAGGTATTTGAATAATAAAAATGTATGGAAATATACAAATATTTTCATTATTTTGTTCATGTTTTTAATAACAATTTACATTTTAAGAGATATATTTAAATTTTTATAAAATTATGAAAATAATAAAATTCTTGTTAATTTTTCTTTTTTTTTCTTTTCAAGCACATACAAAAGAATTACCTCGAATAAATACAAAGTTTTATTTAGGTATTTATAAATCTTTTGATAAATTTAGTGCAATAGCTTCATCACCTGATTATGCTTTAATTTATCATACAGAAACTGATTCGGAAAAAAGGAATCTTGGTTATTTTTTAGGTTATAACTTTTATCTTAATAACTTTTTTATTGGTGCAGAAACAAATTTTCAGGAAAATATCGGTAAAGATCAATCTATTGCAGGATTAAATGGAAGTGTGACTTATGAGAAAATGAAGGAAGCAAAATTTAAGATAGGATACAATTTTGGTGATTTTGATTTTTTTACCTATTTAGGGGGTGGTGATATTGATACTACATGGACTGCTTACCACAGCGATCCAAGCAAAATCAATAATTACTATACTAGAGGTTTGGGAATTGATTATTATTTTAACGATAATTTCTTCTTAGGCTTAAATTTTGACGAAACAACTTTTGATATATTTTATACAGAGTCTCGTTATCTTGAGGAAGTTCACAAAAGATCTGCGAGATTAAGGTTTGGATACCTTTTTTAATCTGAGTAACCGTATTTTTTTAATCTTACATCACCAGTTCTTGCATGAGCTTCCATTCCTTCGTATCTAGATATTCTTGCAGCAGCAGCACCAACTAGTTCAGTAGACTCTTTTGTCATTCTTTGAAAACTTAAGGTTTTAATAAATTTACCAACAAATAAACCACCAGTGTATCTACCAGCTCCTTTAGTTGGTAAAATATGATTTGTACCTGAGCATTTATCTCCATAGGCAACTGTAGTTTCTTCACCGACAAATAATGATCCATAATTTGTTAATCGTTCATGAAACCACTTTAAATTTTCTGTTTGAACTTCTAAATGTTCTGGAGCGTATTCATCACTAATTTTTACGATTTCTTCATCAGTGTCACAAAGAATTACCTCACCATAATCTCTCCAAGCTGCTTCTGCGCTAGTTCTTGGAACCTCTGGTAACTCTGCAATTAATTCTGGAACTCTCTTCATAACTTTTTCAGCTAATTCTTTACTAGTTGTATACAGCCAACATGGTGAATTATAACCATGTTCCGCTTGGCCTACTAAATCAACCGCGACTATTTCTGGATCAGCTTTTGCATCAGCAATTATTCCAATTTCGGTTGGACCTGCAAATAAATCAATACCTACCTTGCCATATAAAATTCTTTTTGCTTCAGCAACAAACTGGTTTCCTGGACCAACAATTATGTCTGCTGGGGGATTTTTAAATAATCCATTAGTCATTGCAGCGATTGCAGGAACACCACCTAAGTTTAAAATTACATCTGCCCCACAAAGATCAGCAGTGTAGACAATAGTAGGGTGGGCACCAACACCTTCTTTTGGCGGACTACACGCAATGATATTTTTAACACCAGCAACTTTGGCTGTCGTCACACTCATTACTGCAGAAGCGATATGAGCATATCTTCCTCCGGGTATGTAACAACCTGCTGTATTAACTGGAATTAATTTTTGACCTGCATACAAACCATCAGATAATTCAACCTCAAAGTCTTGTCCGTAATTTTTAAGTTGAGCTTCAGCAAATTTTCTGACTCGATCAAAGGAAAACTGAATATCATCTTTAGTTTTTTGATCTAAAGTTTTTTTTATTTCTTCAATTCTTTCTTTTGAAACAATGATTTCACCATCGTATTTGTCGAACTTTTTTGTTAAATCAATACAACCTTGTTCTTTTGTACTTTCAATATCTTTTAATAAATCTTGAACAATTCCTGTTGTCTTATTGTCATCTGTTGATGATGTTTTTGGAGATTTTTTTAAATACGTGATTGCCATATTATTTGTTTATTATTGTTAAATTATTTAAGACAATTTCAATTTTATTGCAATCAAACAATTAATCTAAAGCAACAACGGCTGCAGCAATGGAGGCTAATCTTGCTGGAGCTTCGTCAGAACGACTGGTTATTACTACTGGAACTTTACCTCCAACAACCACTCCTGCTGCACACGCTCCGCAAAAATATATAAGCATTTTTACTAACCCATTTCCTGTTTCAACACTTGGGACTAGTAATACATCAGCCATACCAGCCACACTATTTTGTATTCCTTTGATAGCCGCAGACTTTTTTGAAATACTATTATCAAATGCCAGCGGACCAAAAACATCAGCATTTAAATTTTCTTTTTTAGCTAAGTTAGTTAATTCTTCAGCTTCTTTAGAGCTTGGCACACTATCTAAAACTTCCTCAGTAGCAGATAAGATTGCGACCTTAGGTTTTTCAATACCGATTCTATTTGAAAAATTAATAACATTTTTAAGAATGTGTAATTTTGTTTTTACATTAGGTAAAACATTTAATGCTCCATCAGTAATTATTAAAGGTTTGTCTTCTTTTCCTAAAGTCATATGCCAAATATGGCTTAATCTCGTTTTTCCAAGTAAATTGTATTCTCTTTTCAAAACTTCTTTCATCAAAACGTCAGTATGAATATGTCCTTTAACAATAATTCTAATTTTTTGTTCGCTTGCGAGTTTTGCAGCAATGGTGGCTGTATTATTCTCAACAGGCTCATGTATTATCTCATAATTAGAGATATCCCATTTAAGATCCTGTGCGCACTTATTAATTTCTTTTTCATCACCAATAAAAATTGGTTCAATTAGATTTTCTTTAACAGCATCTTGTACTGACTGCATGGGCAAAGGTTTTCCGGCATTAACAATTCCTGCTTTAACACCTTTCTTTTTATGAGCAACATTAAGTAAGTTATCAGGACAAATAATTTCTTTATCGGAAAGCATATTAATTTCTTAAATCTATTAAATCTTTTTGAATAATTTTTGACAATTTGATTTCTTTTTTTAAGTTCATTTTAAACCTTTTATCTTTATTTTGACCAGGATACATTATCTCTTTTACTCCTTTAATTTTAGGCAATCTTTTAATTGTTTTAATATTATTCTTAATTCTTGAAGTATAGTTTTTGACAAATAAGTTTGTTTTAAATGTGATAAACAAATGTCCAATATTTTGTGGACCTGAAAAATCATCAAAAGGATCCTTAACTTTACCCGCATGATTTCCACCGGTTAAAACACCACTCAAAATATCTACCATCCACGCCAAACCAGAACCTCTAAAACCTGCTATCGGTAATTGAACTCCATAAAGAGCTTTTTTTGCATCTGTCGTTGGTTTGCCAAATTTATCTAATGCAACACCTTTTGGAATTTTTTGATTATTTCTAGCTGCAAATCTAATTTTGCCTCTATTAATTTTTGCAATAGCTGTATCTAATATAAAAGGTACCCTTGCTCCGGTTGGAGAACCAAAACATATAGGATTTGTTCCAAACAAACTTTTTTTTGCACCATAAGGAGCGATTGCAGGAGGAGCATTAGTATAAATCATAGTGATTAAATTTTTTTTAACTGCCTGTTCAGCGTAGTAACCAGATAATCCATAGTGACCACTATTTTTAACTGCTACTAAACCGATACCTGTTTTTTTTGCACATTCGATTGCTTTTCTAATAGCGAGATCTGCTGCAACGAAGCCAATACTATTATCAGCATCAATATGAGCAATAGATTGAGATATTTTTTTAACTTTTATTTTAGGTTTTGGATTAATGACTTTTTTAGATATTCTTTCACAATACATTCTTAATCTAGAAAGACCATGACCATAAGCCCCAACTAATTCGGCATTAATCAAAGCATTTGTTGAAATAACAGCATGAGGATTGCTTAATCCGTGATTTTTAAAAATTTTAATGACTTCTTTTTTAAGATTTTCTGTTTTCAAATTAGCCTTTTCCACGCCATGGAATTGTTTTGTCTATTATTTTTCTCAAAGTGACATCAAATAATAAACCCAACATTCCCATTATAAATATAGTGATCCAAATAACTTCGTATTGAAAATATTTTTTTGCAACGTTTTCAACAAATCCTATACCTGTTGTTCCAGCTAAAAACTCAGCTGCAACTAAAGTTCCCCAACACATTCCCACGGCAACTCTTATTCCAGTAAGTATTTCAGGTAAAGAATTTGGAAAAATTACATATCTCAATATTTGTTTTTTAGATGCCCCAAGTGAGTGAGCTGCATGGATTTTTGACAACTGGGTACCAGAGGCACCAGCTCTTGCAGAAATAATCATGATTGATAATGAGACCATAAATAATAAGAAAACTTTCCCGGTATTATCAATTCCTAAAACTGAAATAATTAAAGGAGCCCAAGCCAGAGGGGGAACAGGTCTATAAAGCTCAATTAACGGATCGAAGAAACCTTTGGCAAATCTATTTAATCCCATAAATAATCCAAGTGGCACACCAATTAATATTCCAAACACTAATCCTAAAAATACCCTTAAAAAAGAATCCCAAATATGGCCATAAGGCACGGGCACTTTAAATAACTTAAAGTCTCCTGTTACTAATTTTAAAACTTGGCCTTTAAAATTTTGTTTAACAATTCCATCTTGAGTATGAACTGGGTATTCACCAGGTAGAATATCAGCAATCCAATCTGGTAAAATAAAACCAATCATTTTACTTACATCAACCAGTTCTATCCAGAGAAGAGGAATTTCTTTGTAACCTACACTCGGTTTAAGCATAAGCATGAACTTATCTAATGTATCTGACGGCTTAGGTAGCCATCTACCAGATCCTTGTTCCGAACAGCTTGGCCCACTTGCAACAATAGTGCCAGCTGGAAATAAAAATATATCTATAAATCTCAATCCCCCTTGAGCTTCTTTTTGGGCAACATCAAAATTGATAATTGCATTTTGCATTTCATTTAATGCATTAGGTGGATAAATACTTGCAAATTCTATTCGTCGGGCAATTTTAACAATATCTTTAGCATAAGTTGAAGCTACTTCTTGAGTATCATCTAAATTTTTTCGATAAGCTTTGATCTCATCTTTGAGCTCTTTTATTTTATTTTTAAACTGTGGATTATGGTTTCTTAACTTAAAGAATTCATCACTAATAATTTGTAATTCTTTTGCGGCAGCATCAAATTTTAAACCTCTTTTAGTCTCCGGAACTAAAGGTACTTCGATCGTATTTTCTATGGACCCTGTTCCAGATTGAACTTTTATAATTCCCCAATCTCCTTGTTCACTTACTGCTTTAAGTCTTTCATTGGCTTCTTGTTCTGTTTCAAAAGGATATTCAGGTTTTCTAAAATTTTCAGTTAATATGTTAATTTTACCAGTTATTTCATCTATTTTAAATTTCGTTTCATTTTCAATTAAATCCTCATTAGTTAATAAAGGAATTAGTTGAATAGTTTTATTGATAAACTCAGTGAGCTCTGTTTTTTGTTGCAAGTTTAGATCTTCAGAAAACTTAATTTCATTTAAAGTTGCTTTTAGATTTTTATTTTCTTTTTTAATTTGAGCAGTACTTTTGAATTCTCTTTCCTCTATTGGAAATTGATATTTTAAACCTAATAAAGAGTCGTTAACTTTTGCCACTTGGCAAAGTTCATTAGCTGATTTTGGGTAAAAACCTTTTGCAATATCCCAAGAATAGTAAAGCCATACCAATAATAGAAAACTACTTCCGACTATAATCCAGTGAGTACCACCTCTTGCTCTTTCTGGATTTCCAAAAACGGCATCAACCTTTTCAGTTTTGATTAATCTTCTTCCATAGAGAATACAGCCAATAACTGCAAAAAAAATTAAAAAGGTGACGATTTGAGTTAACATTTAATTATCTTTCCCCATAATTTCTTCTTCCATATTCCAAATCATCTCTAATATTTCTTCACGTTTCGCAGAAAAATCTTTGTTTTTTTTAATCTCTCTCAGATCTTCTTTCAGTCCCATTGAGGCAAATGGAAGATTATATTCTTTATGAATTCTACCTGGTCGAGGTGCCATCACATATAATCTCTCACCAAGTAACAAAGCTTCTTCAACTGAGTGGGTAATTAAAATAATTGTTTTCCCAGTCTCTTTCCAAATTTTTAAAACAAGAGATTGCATTTTTTCTCTTGTTAATGCATCAAGAGCTCCTAAAGGTTCATCCATTAAAATTAGATCGGGATCATTAATCAAACATCTTGCAAGAGCAACCCTTTGCTGCATACCTCCTGAAAGTTGATAGGTTGGGGTATTACCAAAACCTTTTAAGCCAACTATTTCTAACCATTCATCAACTTTTTTTTGAGTTTCAATTGGATCTTTTTTTTTCATTCTTAATCCAAAGTTGACATTTTCAGCAACTGTTAACCATTCAAACAAAGCACCTTGCTGGAAAACCATACCTCTCTCTACACCGGGTCCATCAATCTCTTTACTGTTTAAAGTAATACTTCCGGAAGTTGGTCGAATAAATCCTGCGGTAATATTCAATAAAGTTGTTTTTCCACAACCTGATGGTCCAAGAACTGTTAACAATTCTCCTTTTTTAAGAGTAAAATTTAAATCTTTTAAAGCGTGTACAGTTTCTCCTTTTGGAGTTTTAAAAATCATATTAAGATTTTGAGAAACTAGATCACTCATTTGTCCACTTTATATTAGAATTTAGAGTAAAAAAATAGGCACCAATTTAATAAAAAATTGGCGCCTATTTAAATTTTAATTACCTTTAGATTATAAAGGTAAGAAACTTGTATCTACGTTTCCTCTTGGTGTTCCCATTCCTTTTAGGAATGCATCAAGATTTCCACTTTCCATAGAACTTTTTGTTTCCTCTGGAGTTAGAAATTTGAAACCACTTAAAGTTTCTTTCATGTCAGGAATTTTCATTTCTGAAGCTTTTGACATTGCATTCATATCGCTTTTTCCAGCTCTATATCTTGCATTTGCTTCATGAGTTACCTCGATGAAAGTTCTCAACATTCCTGGATTTTCCTTCATAAACTTTGTAGTTACAGAAGTAATATCAATCCCTAGGATACCTGCATCTCTAGCTTCTTGAACTGTTAGTAATCTAGATCCAACTGCAGTAGCAGCTTTAATAGAATTACCACCAAATAAACATGCCATTACAACATCACCGCTTACTAAAGCAGCAGCACCTTCTTCAGGGTCCATTTGAATGATATCCATTTTTTTTCTATCTGCTCCAACAACTTTCATACTTTCATCAAAAACATATTCCGCCATTGTTCCAAGTGGAACAGCAACTTTTTTACCTTCTAATTCAGTTGCGTTGGCTTTTGTAATTCCAGATGCATTAGATGTAACACAAGTTGTTCCTCCCATTCCGTATTCCATAGCAATATCAACTAATTTGATAGGTGCTTTAGATTTTACAGCGTTAATAAATGGAACTAAACCTTGAGAATAAGAAATATCAATATCTCCTGCTAACATCGCATCAGTCATAGCACCACCATTAGTAAAGTTAGTCCACTTTACTGGAACCCCTAGAGCTTTTGCGAAGTTTTTCTTCATCATGTCCTCTAGATTTGGACTTGGCCACTCTAAGAAGTAAGCAACTCTAACTTCATTTGCTGCTGAATTAGCAACAGAAATTGAAAGATTAAGAGCTACAAAACATCCAAGAATAAAACTTATTATTTTTTTCATTTATGCCTCTTCCTTGTTTATTTATATGTTTCAATTTTAAGATTAATTTCACCTATATGTAAAACAAAAAAATGATCATTATAGTTACACAACTTTAAGTTGTGACATTATTTTGGTGGTTAATTTAAGTTAATTAGTCTAAGGATTCATTTATTAAGTATTTTAAAATTTAATTATGAGCTCAGAAAAAAGAACATCAGTACCTAATTCACTAAATGAACATTGGATGCCATTTACATCTAATAAGGATTTTAAAGAAAATCCAAAATTAATTGTTGAGGCAAAAGGTGTTTATTTAAAAAATCATCATGGCAAAACACAAATCGATGCAAGCTCTGGATTATTTTGTAACCCTTTAGGACATGGGAGAAAAGAAATCATTGAGGCAATAACTAATCAACTAAATACTCTTGATTATTGTCAGCCGTTTCAACAAGGTTTTGGTGGTTCATTTGAATTAGCAACAAGAATTTCAAAACACACACCCGGAAATTTAAACAAAATTTTTTACACGATATGCGGATCAACTGCAGTAGAAACTGCAATCAAGATTAGTGTTGCTTACCATAAAGCAAGAGGTGAGGGGCAAAGATTTAGATTTGTTGGAAGAGAGCGTGCTTATCATGGAATGAATATTGGAGCCACATCAGTAGGTGGCATGATCAATAACGTTAAAGCGTATGCAAGTGTATTAATGCCAGGTGTTGTTCATATGAGACATACACATTTAGATGAACATAAATTTATTTCAGGTCAACCTGAAACAGGAGCTGAGATTGCAAACGATTTAGAGAGAATTTGTACTAATTTTGGTTCTGAAAATATTGCAGCTTGTATTGTAGAACCTATTGCAGGTTCAACAGGAACATTAGTGCCACCAGTTGGATATTTACAAAGACTAAGAGAACTTTGTGACAAACATAAAATACTACTAATTTTTGATGAAGTTATTACGGGTTGGGGAAGAACTGGTTCAGCTTTTGGAGCTCAAGAATTTGGTGTAACACCTGACATAATGACAATGGCAAAAGCAACAACGAATGGAATAGTTCCTTTTGGCGTGGTTGCATGTAAAGAAGAAATTTATGATGCAGTGATGGACAATTCTCCAAAAGGTGCAATAGAATTATTTCATGGTTATACATACTCAGGAATTCCAGTTTCAGTCGCTGCAGCATTAGCTGTTCAAGATATTTTTGAAAAAGAAGACATTTTTAATAGAGCAAAAGAACTTGCTCCTTATTTCCAAGAAGGTCTATTTTCTCTTAAAGATATTGATGTTGTAGACAACATAAGAGGTTATGGAATGATGGGTGGTATAGATATTAAAACTGATGGTAGACCTGGTAAAGCAGGTTTAGCTACTTTTAAACATTGTTACGATGCAGGAGTAAATTTCAAAGCGACTGGTGATTGTTTAATTATTGCACCAATGTTTATTTGTGAAAAAAAACACATTGATGAAATCATAGAAAAACTAAGAACTGGAATTACTAATTACGCAAAGAGTAAAAAGAATTAAATTTCGTTAATGAGAATTGGCGTACCTAAAGAAATTAAACCTCAAGAAAATAGAATTGGCCTGACACCGGATAGTGTAAAAACTCTCGTTTCAGAGGGTCATGAAGTTTTAGTTGAAAATAACGGAGGTTTTGAAGCAGGTTTTGATAATGATCAGTACAAAAATGCTGGGGCAAAAATTATAGAAAAAGCTGCTGATATTTTTAATGATGCTGAGATAATTGTAAAAGTTAAAGAGCCTCAAAAAGTTGAGGTTGAAATGATTAGGGAAAATCAAATTGTTTATACTTATTTACATTTGGCTGCTGCAAAAGAATTAACTGAGGGTTTGGTAAAATCAAAAAGTATTAATATTGCCTACGAAACCATCACTGATGATAATGGACGACTTCCTTTATTAGCACCTATGAGTGCTGTAGCTGGGCGTATGTCAGTTCAAGCAGGAGCACATTGTCTAGAAAAAAATCAAAAAGGCAGGGGAGTTTTATTAGGAGGAGCTCCAGGCGGTGAGCCTGCTAATGTTTTAATTTTAGGTGGAGGGGTTGTAGGTGAAAATGCTGCAACAATAGCAACTGGTATGAAGGCAAAAGTACACATTGTCGATAAATCAGAAGCAAGATTAAAACAATTAATTGAAATGTTTGGAGATAAAATTATTCCAGAGCAAAGTGACAAAATAGATTTAAAAAAGTTAGTGGCTGAAGCTGATTTAATTGTAGGTGGAGTTTTAATCCCTGGCGCAGAAGCACCAAAGTTAGTTACTAAAGATATGATTAAATTAATGAAAAGAGGTTCTGTCATTGTTGACGTTGCAATCGATCAAGGTGGATGTGTGGAAACAAGCAAACCCACAACATTTAATGATCCAACTTTTATAGTAGATAATGTCGTCCATTATTGTGTAGCTAATATGCCAGGTGGAGTTCCAAGAACTTCCACTATTGCATTAAATAAAGCAACACTTCCATATTTGGTAAAATTAGCTAACAAAGGTTATCAAAAAGCTCTTGGTGAAGATAAAAACTTTCTAGCAGGATTAAATGTTCACAAAGGTCATGTGACTTATAAAGCGGTTGCAGATGTTTTTGGACATGAATATGTTAATCCAGGAGATGCAATCAATAACTAATTAAATGGAAAAAAAACTTCCAAGTAGCACAAAAGTTGTTGTGATAGGAGGTGGGGTAGTAGGTTGCTCTGTTGCTTATCATTTAGCTAAATTTGGTTGGAAAGACACAATCCTTTTAGAAAGAGATCAATTAACATCAGGAACAACTTGGCATGCAGCAGGCTTAGTAAGTCAATTGGGTCCAACAGCAGCAGTTACAAAAATTAGAAAATATACTTTAGATTTATATAAAGAGCTTGAAAAAAAAGTTGATCATTCTGCAGGTTTAAGATTAAACGGAGCACTTTCAATTGCTCAACATAAAGGGAGATGGCAAGAACTTCAAAGACAAGCAACGACCGCACAACTTTATGATGTTGATGTAAGAATTTTAAATAAAGATCAAATTAAAAAAGACTACCCCATAATCAATACAGATGAAGTCATAGGAGGAATTTTAATGCCAGGTGATGGTGCTGCAGATCCTTCAGGCGTAACTCATATGTTGGCTAAAGCAGCAAGAATGGAGGGTGCACAAATTTTTGAAAAGTCACCGGTCGAGGAAATTTTAACGAAAGATGGAAAAATTTCTGGGGTTAAAGTTAAAGGTCAAAAAATTGAATGTGAATATATCGTTTTAGCCTCAGGTATGTGGTCTAGGCAAATAGGAGAAAAAGCCGGTGTCAGTATTCCGTTATATCCTGCAGAACATTTTTACATCATTACTGAACCAATTGAAAATTTATCTAAAACTTTACCAGTGGTAAGAGATTTTGATAATCGAACTTATATAAAAGAAGATGCAGGAAAAATACTCGTTGGAATTTTTGAGGGAAATTCAATTCCTGCTTGGAATAAAACTAATAAAGTTCCAGAAGATTTTTCCTTTGGAGAATTTCAAGAAAATTTTGAACATTTTGAACCTTATTTAGCTTCAGCAATTAAAAGATTTCCAATTTTAGAAACTGCTGGAATTAGAAAATTTTTTTCAGGACCCGAATCTTTTACTCCTGATACCAACACATTATTAGGAGAAGTTCCTGAAATTAAAAATTTTTTCGTATGTTGTGGGTTAAATAGTATTGGAATTGGCAGTGGTGGTGGGGTTGGTAAGGTTACAGCGGAGTGGTTGATGACTGGTCATATTAATGAAGATATTTTTAGTTATGACATAAAAAGATTTCAAAAGTTTCACTCGGAACTAGGTTTTATCAAAAAAAGAATTACAGAATCATTAGGAGATTTGTATGGAATGCATTGGCCCTTTAAACAGCACAAAACTTCTCGAGATATAAAAAAACTTCCACATCATGATAATTTGAAAAGTTTTGGAGCCTGTTTTGGTGTTTCAGGAGGATATGAAAGACCGATGTGGTTTGCGCTTGATGGTGAAAAAGCAGAATATGAATATAGCTACAACTATCAAAGTTGGTATCCCTCAGCTGAGTATGAAACAAATAATACAATAAGAAATATTGGTTTATTTGATCTAACTCCTTTTTCAAAATTTGAAATTAAATCTGATAAAGCCCATCAAGAATTGCAAAGAATTTGTACTGCTAATATTAAGAAAGATGTTGGTAAATGTACCTATACTCAAATGTTAAACTCAGATGGAGGTATTGAGACTGATTTAATTATAGTGGCGATAGATGAAAACCATTTTAGAATAATTAGTTCTGCGGCAACAAGAGAAAGAGACAAGCATCACATTAAGAAACATTTAAATAAAGATATTGAATTAATAGATGTAACTGATGATTATTGTGTTTTTGGTCTATTTGGACCCAAGAGTAGAAGTCTTTTAAGTTCATTGAGTAATGGTAATTTTGATAATGAAAATTTCAAATTCGGAACAGCAAAATTTATTTCAATAGATGATACTAAAATTTGGGCTCAAAGATTGTCTTATGTTGGAGAATTAGGTTATGAGCTTTACGTTGAAGTTAAAGATACCAAAAAAATTTATGAATTAATTATAGAAAAAGGAAAAGATCATAATCTTTCAAATTGTGGTATGCATGCAATGGATATTATGCGAATGGAAAGTGGCTTTCTTCATTGGGGTCATGATATTTCCCCTGAGGAAAATCAATATCAAGCAGGTTTGTCTTTTACAATCAGTAATAAAAAAAATGTAGATTTTATTGGTAAGTCAGCTCTTGAAAAAATTAATAATAAGAAGATCAAAACAAGATTTGCTATGTTTACATTAAAAGATAGTAAACCTGGAGAACCTCTATTACTTCATGATGAGCCTATTTATTTAGAAGATAAAATAATAGGCAGATCAACTTCAGGAAATTATTCTTTTAACTTTAAGAAAAACCTGACTTTTGGTTATATCAATAACGATTTTTCTGATGAAAAATTAAAAGGTAGTAAATTATTTATCGAGGTTGAGAAAAGAAAATACGAAATTGAATTGATTAATAAACCAATAAAACAGACCAATTTTAAGACAAATTAAACTTTATTTTTTAAAAGAAAAACAAATATAAAACCAGTGATGTACATAATCAAAGCATATGCAGCTGTTGGAGTTATGTAGACTATATCTGTACCGAATATTTGTGTCGAAACAAATATTGCTAAAGTACCATTTTGTAATCCACATTCTAAAGCAATACATTTTTGTTGTTTTATTCCTGAGGCAAAAGTTTTACCAAGGTAATAAGCCACAATCATCATTGTTATATTTAGAATAAAAGTAATGAAACCTGCTTGCATTAGAAAATCTATAAAACTTTCTCTTTCTTCATAAAATGCAGCTATAAAAAAAATAACAAATAATATTATGTTGAGTTTTTCAAATATCTGAATTTTCGAATTTACAAAATTTTCAGCAAATTTTCTTATAATCATTCCTAAGATTACCGGAACAGTTACAACCAAAAACATTTTTAGTGCTATACCAGTCATTGAAATATTTTGAGAAATATCAGTAATTCCAAATAAATCAGCAGATGTAAAAATTATAAGAGGAACGGTAATAATAGAAATTAAACTGATTACAGCTGTTAAAGAAATAGATAAAGCAACATCTCCATTAGCAAATTTTGTTAGTATATTAGATGTAACTCCACCTGGTGCAGCAGCGATAATCATAACTCCAATTGCTATTTCAGGCGGTACTTTTAAAATAACAACTAATAAGTAAGCAACTAATGGAAGAATAATTAATTGAGAAAAAAAACCTACAAAAAAATCTTTTGGAGTTTTTAATATTCTCGTAAAATCGTCAATCTTTAATCCCAAACCTAAACCCAACATTATTAATGCGAGTATGATAGGTGCTATTTTTGTTACTATCTCCATGACCCCTCTGTGTAATAGTATAACGTCTATAATTTATTTAAGATTTATGAAATTACAAGAAGATTTAGAACTTTACGTATAAATTTAGCTTTAAACTTAAAAGCTTCAGTTTGGTAAGGTAAAATTTTCTTAAAATTGAATGAGGATAAAGTATATTGTTTTTTCTCATTAAGTTTTATCAAATCATTTTTTATTAAGTATTTGCATTTTCTTATTACTGTTGCTCTTGGTATTAATGTCATGTCTGAAATAGACATTGCGCTTATACCTGAGGTCGAACCAACATTATCAATTAGTAATTTACTTGCAGCACCAAAATCCAATGGTAATTTTTTTATATGTGAATTTTTTAAATTTTTTGTTACATTCAATGATTGGTTCATACAAATAGTTCCCCAAACATGAAAGGTACTTAGATCTTGCATGAATTTGTGATACCCAATTATTAATGGTATTTGCATTCGATAAAACCACCGCCAACATAATGTAAATTTTTTTTTGATTAAACTTTCAATTAACTTGACATCAACTTTTTTTGAAAAGTGCTTATCTCTATATAAAGCTTCAGCCACTAATAAGATATATTTTGATGAAAGTTTAATTTGATTTTGAGGTTTAACAAAAGAAAATGCTTTACCGTCAATTATAATCTTTTTTTTATCTCTTTTAATAACACCTTCTTTCTCAAGTTCTAAAACTTTTCTTCTTATCGTTTCTTTTGGTAAATCTAATTTTTCACATAGTTCAGTAATACTAAACTTATCTATTTGAACATATGATTTAGAATAATATTCTTCATACGATTGCTGAATATTCATTTGATCATAAAATTGTAGTGTTTTTTCTATTAATGAAATTATAATCATGTACTTGTAGTGATCATTAAAAGCCCAGTACACATTGTTCATCCAATTCCACTGATGTGATATCCACTCATTTGCTAAGTCAGAGTAGTTATTCATTATACTTTCATAAACCTGATCGTCGGTTAAGGTTTTACTGAAATCGATTTGTTCTATACTCATAAAATTTGAATTCGAGAATATTGACCCAAATTGAACACATGTCAATCTAATAGTGACCCAAATTGAACTTCAGAAAAATTGTTCGACAGATATTTTAATGTACTAATCCATACATGAATAATAAAGGCTTTGCAGAGACACATACTAACATCGAGACCCCAAATGATGTTGATGTTGCTGAAAAGCCTTTAAAAACATTAAAGAAAAGAGTTGATATAAACATTCTAAAGTCAAAGCTAGAAGAAACAGAAACGAAGGAGCTCAAAAAAAATATTTTCATTTTATCTTTGCTGATAATTGGTGTGGGAACCTTTGGAATTTATCTTTCTTTCTAACAAATTTGCAAAAATTGATTTTACGTGATTAAATAATGACATGAAAAACTCAGGTATTAACGTCAAAGAAAAGCTTATAGCCAGATACCTTGAAAAAGATCCACCATCAACTCAATCAAAAAGTAGCAACATAAACGTTCTTTTAAATAGAATTGCAGTAAATAAAAAAAATGAAAGCAGAAAAAAATTGTATTTTTCAGCAGCTGCTTCAACAGGGTTGATTTTATTTGGTCTAATCATTTTCTAAGAAAATATTAGTTAATTTTCTCTAAATTTATAACTTTTACTTAATTAATAAATATTGAATCAAATTATTAAACTATTATAAATCTCATCAAAAGGCGGGGTAGCTCAGTTGGTTAGAGCGCGGGACTCATAAGCCCGAGGTCAGTGGTTCGATCCCACTTCCCGCTACCATATTAATTTTATATGAAAACTTTCGATTTAACTGTCATAATCACTTCATTTTATAGCAGGGATAAAATTTTCAGTTGTATAGAGTCAATTGAAAAAAGTATTAAAATTATCGTTATTGAAAATTCAAATGATGAAAAATTAAAGGAAGAAATTCACTCTAAATATCAAAATGTGGAATGTATTTTGTCAAAAGAAAATTTAGGGTATGGAGCAGGAAACAATCTAGGTCTATCAAGGGTTAAAACTAGTTATGCTTTAATAGTAAACCCTGATGTGACTTTAAATAATGATGCAGTGAATAAATTTTTTTTAAGCATCAATAATTTGGGGGATTTTGGAATTATCGCTCCTATATCTCAAAATGAAAAATACAATAATTTTAATATTAATGAGGATAAAGAAATTAAAGAGGTAGATAATGTCAAAGGTTTTGCAATGTTTTTGAATATGAAAAATCTTAAGCAAATTAATTTTTTTGATGATAATTTTTTCCTTTATTTTGAAGAAATAGATTTATGTAGAAGATTAAAAAAAAATAATTCAAAAATATTTATAGATCCCACAATCAAAGTAAGCCATTTAGGTGGTACATCACATAATTCAGAAATTGAGAAACCCATGGAGCTTTCTAGAAATTGGCACTGGATGTGGTCAACATTCTATTTTCACAAAAAACATTATGGATACTCAGCTGCAATGATAAAAATTCTACCGAAATTATCTTCATCTTTGATAAAATTTATAATTTTTTTGATAACATTTCAAAAGGATAAAAGTGAAATTTATAAACATAGATTATCAGGTATTATTAATTCTGTTTTATTAAGAAAATCATGGTATAGACCTAAGCTTTAAATGTATAATAATTTAGATTTTTGATGACAACTAAATACAATATTCTAGTAACTGGTGTAGCGGGTTTTTTAGGTTCACATTTATCAGAAAAATTATTAGATCTTGGTCATAAAGTTGTTGGTGTAGATAATATGATTGGTGGTTATGAAGATAATATACATAAAGATATAGAGTTTCATAATTTTGATTGTAGCGATTTTTCAAAAGTAAAAAAAATAATGAAAAATATTGATATAGTTTATCATTGTGCAGCAACAGCTCATGAGGGTTTGTCGGTATTTTCACCTTATGAAATTACAAAAAATAATTACCTTGCTTCAGTCTCAATTTTTTCTGCAGCAGTTAATGAAAAAGTAAAAAGAATTATTTTTTGCTCCTCTATGGCAAGATATGGAGATCAACAAACACCCTTTACAGAAGATATGACTCCTAAACCCGTCGACCCCTATGGTATTTCGAAAGTGGCAGCTGAAGATGTATTAAAGAATCTTTGTGATTTAAATAATATAGAGTGGGTAATTGCTGTTCCTCATAATATAATAGGTCCTAGACAAATTTACACTGATCCATATAGAAATGTGGTCTCTATATTTTTAAATAGAATGCTTCAAGGAAAACCTCCAGTAGTTTATGGTGATGGTGAGCAAAAACGATGCTTTTCATATATTGACGATTGTTTAAGCTGCTTAGTTCCCATGTTGGATCAAAAAAATTTAAATAAACAGGTAATTAACATAGGACCAGATGAAGAATTTGTAACTATAAATAAAGTGGTTGAAATTTGTTCTAATATAACTGGTTCAAATCTTGAGGCGGTTTTTAAAGAAGACAGGCCAAGAGAGGTAAAGCATGCTACCTGTTCCGCTGATAAAGCAAGAAAATTATTAAATTATGAGACAAAAGTGAGTTTGAGTGATGGTGTCAAAAAAACTTACGATTATATAAAAAAAAGAGGACCCAAAGATTTCAATTATCGTTTAACTATTGAGATTGATAATGATTTAACTCCAGATACGTGGAAAAATAAAGAAATTTAATATTTCTGTTTTAATTCTTCTACACTTATTACTCTAAGAAAATTTTTGTAATTAGCATAGTAATCTTTAAATTTTAAATTTCTTGCTGGTTTTTTTATTTCTAAGATCGAGGTATTTTTCTTTTTTTTAATTATTCCTATACCTTGATCCATTTCACATGTAAAAATTTCTAAATCCTCTCTTTGTCTTAAGTCAACTATTGCTTTCCAAACATCACCATTCCATATCATTCTATATCTAGGAACGGCCTGTTTACTTAAACAGTCGGGCATACAATCATGAACCAAGATAATACCATTGTCTTTTAAACAATTTATTGAATTAAGAATATCTTTTTTTACTTGATCATAAATATGAAGGCCGTCGATAAAAACGATGTCAAATTTATTCTTATTTTCTTTAAAAAATTCATCACTTGTTTTTCTAACATTCCCACCACTACTTGGGTCTACACCAACTTTATTTTGTATCTTAATTTTTGAAAATAACTGATTTTGATCACAACCTATTTCTAAGTAATCAGAATAATCATATTTGTTAATCAAATATTCAATAAGATCCCAACGATAATAATTTTGTGGAAAATTGTAATGAAGTTTACACTTAAAACTTTCAACGAAAAGATTGTAATAAATCTTATTAAATATTTTAGAAATTTTATTTAATTTTTCCATTTTTAATGACCCGGAAAATCAATAAGGTTTTCAACTTTATAACCTTTTTTTATTAATTTGTCCGTACCACTGAGATCAAATAAATTAATAACAAAAATAAAAGCAGCAACTTTTCCTTTAGAAATTTCAACTAACCTAGCTGCAGCTTCTGCCGTCCCTCCAGTTGCAATTAAATCATCAATAATTAAAACCTCATCATTTTCATCAATAGAGTCTTTATGCACCTCTATTGTTGCGGTACCATATTCGAGTTCAAAATCTATTGAGTGAACATCAGCTGGTAATTTATTTTTCTTTCTAAGCATCACAAAGGGTTTTTTTAATATGTATGAAACAGCAGAAGCAAAAACAAAGCCTCTTGACTCAATAGCTGCAATTTTATCGAATTTTACTTTTTTACTCCTCTCAACTATCTGGTTTATTGTTTCAGAAAATGCTTTTTCATTTTTAATTAGTGTTGTTATATCTCGAAATAATATCCCTTTTTTTGGATAATCTGGAATTGATCTAATAAAATCTTTTAAATTCATATGGTTAAATTATATATTAATAATTAATTAAAAATTTTTATATGACAATAAATAAATTAGCAATCATTGGTGGAAGCGGTTTATATGATGTTGAGGAATTTGAAAATCGAGAGTTAGTTGATTTACAAACTCCTTGGGGAAAACCCTCAGATCAAATTTTAAAGACAAAATATAAAAATAAAGAGGTTTATTTTTTACCAAGACATGGAAGGGGGCATTTTATTTCACCCTCAAAAATAAATTTTAGAGCTAATATTGATGCGTTAAAACAATTAGGTGTTTCTGACATTGTTTCTGTATCAGCTGTTGGATCTTTAAAAGAAGATTTACCGCCAGGTAAATTTGTAATTGTTGATCAATTTATAGATAGAACTTTCGCAAGAAATAAAACTTTTTTTGATGACGAAATCGTTGCCCATGTTTCTATGGCTCATCCAACATCAAATGGTCTTATGAATGCGTGTGAAGAAGCTATTAAAAAAGAAAAAATAGAATATCAAAGAGGTGGAACCTATGTAGTAATGGAAGGGCCACAATTTTCAACTTTAGCTGAGTCCAATCTTTATAGATCATGGAAAGCTGATGTGATTGGTATGACAAATATGCCAGAGGCTAAATTAGCTAGAGAAGCAGAAATTAGGTATGCATCGGTTTCAATGGTAACTGATTATGATTGTTGGCACCCAGATCATGAAAATGTAGATGTGCAACAAGTAATAAAAGTTCTTTTAGGAAATGCTGCAAAAGCCAAAAATATGATTAAAAATTTAATAGAAAATTTTGAAAATCATATTGATCCTAAAGATCCAACAAACAATTGTTTGGATGTTGCTATTATTACTTCACCTGAAAAACGAACTAAAAAAACTATAGATAAACTTAAAACAGTTGCGGGTAGAGTTTTAAATAAATGAGAATAGAAGGAAAAGATTATCGTACTATTTGGTTTGAAAATAATGTTGTAAAAATTATTGATCAAACAAAACTACCACATCAATTCGTCATAAAGGATCTAAAGTCAGTTAAAGATGCAATTAATGCTATAAAAATAATGGAAGTAAGAGGAGCACCTTTGATAGGTGCTACAGCAGCTTATGGATTAGTCTTGGCAATTATTGAAAATAATGATCAATCATTTTTGAAAAAATCTGCAGATGAATTAATTAGCTCAAGACCAACAGCAATAAATTTAAAATGGGCTGTTGATAGAATGATGAATAAATTATCAGGTTTAAATAGTGATAAAATTTTAGAAATAGCTCTTAATGAAGCAAAAGATATATGTGAAGAAGATATAAAATTTTGCGAAAATATAGGATTAAATGGTCTTAAAATAATAGAGGAAATTTATAATAAAAAAAAAGATACAGTTAATATATTAACTCATTGTAATGCAGGTTGGCTTGCAACAATAAATTGGGGAACCGCAACTTCTCCAATCTATCATGCGCACAAAAAAGGTATCCCAGTTCATGTGTGGGCAGATGAAACTAGACCAAGAAATCAAGGGGCAAATCTTACTTCATATGAATTAAATGAAGAAGGAATTAAAAATACAATCATTGCAGATAACACAGGTGGAATTTTGATGCAAAGAGGAGAGGTTGATATGTGTATTGTTGGAACAGACAGAACTCTAGCAAATGGAGATGTTT
Organism: uncultured Pelagibacteraceae bacterium; assembly: GCA_902609685.1. Taxonomy (GTDB): domain Bacteria; phylum Pseudomonadota; class Alphaproteobacteria; order Pelagibacterales; family Pelagibacteraceae; genus Pelagibacter. The sequence continues at coordinate 170,295 of CACLSR010000001.1, read as the reverse complement.
GTAATAAAGTTGGAACTTATCTAAAAGCACTAGCAGCTCATGATAATAAAATTCCTTTTTATGTTGCACTACCAAGTTCAACAATTGACTGGAATATAAAAGACCATAAAGATATTCCAATTGAGGAGAGAAATTCAGAGGAATTATCTCATGTGGAAGGTTTAGATGGGAAAGGAAATGTAAAAAAAATACTAATTTATCCAAAAAAAAGTAAAGCTATGAATTTGGCTTTTGATGTAACTCCGGCAAAATATGTTACAGGATTAATCACCGAAAAAGGCATATGTGAAGCATCAGAAAGAGGACTAAAAGAGTTATTTAAATGAGGAATTTAGACCAAAGAAATCAAATTATTGAGCATTCTCTTAAATTGAACTCTACAAATCTTTCACCGCTACGATCAGGAAATATATCTTTGAGAGCAGAACAAGATAATATTCAAGGTTATTTGATTACTCCGTCAGGAAAAAAATATGAAACTTTAAAGCCAGAAGATATTGTTTTTATGGGTTTAAATGAAGAAGCAGAAAATAACGACTCAGTGAACAAACCCTCCTCCGAATGGAGATTTCATAGAGATATTTATGTTAATAAAAAAGATGCTCATGCAATTGTTCATGCACATTCTCCACACGCAACAGCTGTATCTTCACACGGAAAATCTATACCTCCGTTTCATTACATGATTGCTCTTGCAGGAGGAGAAGACATTAAATGTGCTAAATATGCTACTTTTGGGACAAAAGAACTCTCACAAAATGTAATTAAAGCTTTAGAAAATAGAAGTGCTTGTTTGATGTCTAATCACGGACAGGTTGCTTTTGGAAAAAATTTAGACCAAGCATTTGAACTAGCACAAGAGATAGAAAATATTTGTCATCAATACACTATTGCACTAAAGTTAGGAGACCCAAAAATTCTTTCATTAGAAGAAATGAATAAAGTTTTGGAAAAAGCTAAAGATTATAAAAAAGGGTAATATGATAAAAGTAGGGGAGCACATTACTTTAGATATAATTGGTACTGATAAAGAATATGATCCATCAGTTTATGAAAGAGTTATCAAAGAGATTGCTAAAGTAGCTAAAGTTACAATCTTAAATATATCAAAATATAAGTTTGAACCACAGGGCTTTACAATTCTTGCATTATTAGCTGAAAGTCATATCAGTTTTCATACATTTCCCGAGAAAGGAATTATAAGTTTTGACTTCTTTACATGTGGAAAAATCAGTCCCTCAGTAGCGGTTGATATTGTTAAAAAAGAATTTAAGCACAAAAGAATTGTAAAAAAAGAGTTTAATAGAGATACGAGATCTCTTTATCACGATATTTACAGCTCACCAGGTTTACAAAAATCATATGTTGTAAATGAAGTTTTGGAAGATTTTAAATCAAAGGTGGGTCAACACATCGAAATTTTAGAGTTAGAGCAATTTGGTAAATCATTATTTATTGATGGTGAAATTCAAGTAGCTGAGTCTGATGAACATTTGTACAGCTCAACGTTTGTAGGTGCCGGATTGAAGTTAAATAAAAATAATGAAAGAGCTGCAATCATTGGTGGTGGTGATGGAGGTGTTGCTAGAGAGTGTATATCTAAAAAATTTAATTTTATCGATTGGTATGAGCTTGATCCAGAAGTAGTTGAAGTTTGTAACAAACATTTAGGGGACATTGGAAAAAAAGCTACAGAGAAAAATTCAGTTAAATGTGTTTGGGGAGATGCGTTTCATAGTATTAAATCAGTAAAAGATGATACATACGATCATATCTTTGTAGATTTAAATGATGATCAGTTTTGTATAGATTTGGCTGCAAAAAATATGGACTCATTAGTAAGAATATTAAAACCAAAGGGTGTGATCACAGCACAAGTTGGCAGCCAAGATAAAAAACCTCTTCAAGTTGAAAATTGGATGAATGTTTTTCACCATCATTTTGGAAATACCAAATTATCTAGGGTTTATGTACCTAGTTTTGATTGTTCTTGGAATTTCTCGTCTTCAATAAATCATTAGTTTTTTCTTTTTAAAGTCTCTGATTTGTGAAATAATATTTTTTTTATTAAAGGAGAGAATGATGAATAAATTTAAAAAAATTATTTTTTCAGTTTTGTTTTCATTGTTAATTATTGGAAATGTTAATGCTGACAAAATTAAAATTGGAACAGAAGGCGCTTATCCTCCATGGAATTCTAAAGATGCATCAGGTAAATTAATCGGATTTGAAGTTGAATTAGCTTACACACTTTGCAGATATATTGGACAACAATGTGAGATTGTTGAACAAGATTGGGATGGAATGATACCAGCTTTAATTATGAGAAAATTTGATGCAATTATGGCAGGTATGTCTATTACTGCTGAAAGACAGAAAGCTATTAGCTTTTCACAAGGTTATGCAGATGAAGTTGCATCTTTAGCAGTTATGAAAGGTTCTGACCTTGAAGGTATGGATACTCCTGAAGGAATCAATCTTACTTTAGGTGGTTCAGGTGTTAAAAAAACTTTAAAAACTTTAACGGGTGCTCTTGCTGGTAAAACTGTTTGTACACAAACAGCAACTATTCACCAAAACTTTTTAGAGTCTGGTGACGTAGGAAAAATAAATCTAAGAACTTACAAAACACAAGATGAAGTCAACTTAGACTTAGCATCAGGAAGATGCGATGTTGCATTAGCAGCTGCAGTTGCTTTTACAGATTATGCTGAGAAATCTGGTAAACCAGTTGTTCTTGTAGGTCCAACTTTTTCAGGTGGAGCATTTGGTAATGGTGTTGGAGTTGGAATTAGAAAAGACGACACTGAATTATTAAAAGCATTTAACAAAGCAATCGAGAAGGCTAGAAAAAACGGAGACATTAGTAGAATAGCTACTAAATGGTTTGGTTTTGATGCCTCTATGTAATTAATTTTAGATTTGGCGACTATAATGTATAGTCGCCAATCTATATGGAACTTCTCGCATTTGGAGATACTGGTTGGGGTGACGAGTTATTTCGTGCCACTCTAATGACTATAGCTGTTTCAATTACAGCAATGATTATAGGTTTTCTTTTTGCGTTAATCTTTACTCCATTAAAATTATCTAAAAATAAATTTTTAAATTTCATAGCTAATTCTTACACAACTATAATAAGAGGTGTTCCAGAATTATTAGTAATTTACCTTTTCTTTTTTGGTGGAACTGGTGCAGTTATGTTTGTTGCATCAATATTTGGTTATAATGAGTATATTGAAATAAATGCATTTATCACAGGTGCATTTGCAATTGGAATAATTTCTGGTGCTTATTCAACTGAAGTTTTTAGGGGAGCAATTCAATCAATTGATAAAGGCCAGTTCGAGGCTGCCAATGTATTAGGTTTAAATAAATTTGGAAAATTTTTTAAAATTATTTTTCCTCAAACATTAAGATTAGCTATTCCAAATCTAAGTAATGTTTGGCAGATAACTCTAAAAGACACTTCTCTAATTTCAGTTACAGGTTTAGTTGAAATCATGAGACAATCTTATATAGCTGCTGGATCAACGAGAGATCCATTATTCTTTTATTCATTTGCTGCAGTTTTGTATTTACTACTTACTTTTGTGAGCATGAAATTAATTAACAGATTAGAAGTTAAATATAGTAGGGGTTACTAATGGATCTTGAATTAATGATTAATAGTTTTCCAAAGTTGCTAAATGCTGCTGTAATAACTTTAAAACTTCTTTCAGTTTCTTTAATAATTGGATTATTCATTGGCTTATTTTTTGCAATTCTTAGATTAAATAAAAATATATTTATCAATAGATTTGCATATGGATATTCGTATGTTTTTAGAGGTACACCACTTTTAGTACAGATATTCATTATATATTTTGGATTAGGTCAGATTGAATATTTAAGATCGACAGTTTTATGGGTAATTTTAAAAGAACCATATTGGTGTGCAATTATTGCTTTTGCTCTAAACACGGGTGCTTACACTTCAGAGATATTGAGATCAGCATTTCAAACTATTAAACCTGGAATAATAGAGGCAGGTAAAAGTTTGGGTATCTCAAGTAAAGTAATCTTTTATAAAATTCAAATTCCTATTGCTATTAGACAATCTTTACCAGCTTATGGAAATGAGATTATCCTAATGATGAAAGGAACTTCTTTAGCAAGTACTGTTACTATAATGGACCTTACAGGTGTTGCAAAATATATAATTTCAACAACTTTTAAACCAATTGAGGTATTTATTGTTGCTGGTGGTATTTATTTATTTATGACCTTTATAATTCATAATGTGATTAAGTTTTTAGAAAAGAAATACAGCTTTAATTAAAGCACAACTAAATCAATTTTTTGTTTACCAAGTCTTTCGTTACCTTGTTCAGTGACTAAATAAGTTTCACCTAGGTTCATTGCTAATTGATTTTCTGAGTCCATTAAAATCATATGCATAAAAAAAACATTTCCAGGTTCAATCACATATGGATTTCCAGTATATAACATTGGCCAATCCATCCAATTTGGAGCGAAAGTAGTACCTAAAGAATATCCACATGCATTCATTCTTGCTTTATTAAAACCAAGATCATCAAAAGTTTTTGCGTGAATATCAAAAACCTCTCCAATTTTATTTCCAGGTTTTAATTTATTTTCACAATTCTTTAACGCTTCAACACACGCCTCATGCATTTTATGATGTTTAGGGTCTGCTTTACCTATAGGTATTGTTCTAAACATTGCTGAATGGTAATGTCTATAAGTACCAGCCCATTCTATAGTTAATTGATCTTGATCATTTAAAGTTTGTTTTTCTGATTGATAACGGCAAAGAAGAGCATTTTTTCCTGAACCAATAATAAATTCATTTGCAGGATAATCTCCACCGCCTTCAAATATAACTTTATTCATTTCAGCTAAAATCTTAGATTCATTCACGCCCGCTTTGGCATATTTCCAAACTTCATCCAAAGCTTGATCAGCCAGTTCTGCAGCTTTTTTTACATAAACAATTTCCTCTTTGGATTTCACTACTCTTAACTTTGTTATTAAGTCTGATTTATCTTCAACAGAACAATAATTTTCTAAGGACCTATTAAGCTTCAATGTATTTTTTCCGGTCAATCCATAAGCCTCATATTCAATTCCTAATTTTTTTCCTTTAAGATTTAAGTCATCCAAAATAACTTTAAGATCATCGGTTGGGTTCGATCCATCTTTATCAACCCAAATTCTTATATCTTCAATATTGGATGTATTTTGTGCCTGTCTTAAATCTGGAGCTCTAGTTAGTAATATAGTGTTTCCTTTTTTATCTAAAATTAAAGTTTGAAAGAAAACATATCCAAATGTGTCATAACCAGTTAACCAATACATAGACTCTTGTCTAAACATTAATAAAGCATCTATGTTTTGATCTTTCATGGAATCTAAAACTTTGGATTTCCTAGTTCTAAATTCCTTTTTTGAAAAATGAAGTCCCATTAATGATTTAATAATTGGTGTATTCTTTTATTTCTTTGATAGTTGATCCAGTGTGATTGTTAATCTCTAATTTAATTTTTGCGCGATCATCATTTAGAAAATGAACATCCCTTGAAAGTTTAATAAATTTTTCCCCAAAATCCTTATCTTTCTCACATTGTCTTTTATCATCCTCAATAACCCAAAGTTTTGAATTAATCACTTTAAGAGATTGGTAAAGATTATTCAGTTTTTCATCAGATTTGATATTTTTTTCTAACTGATTTTTAAGAATAGAGTGTTCGTTATTAATGAATTTTAATTTTTCAGCATCTTTTATCTTTTCTTTTTTAATCTCTAAAATAGAAATTTTATCTAAAAGTTCTCCAATTGAAACTTCTATTATAATTTTATTCATAAAATTTAATACTATGTTATCTTGTTATAAATATGTCTAATATACTAATTATCAAGCACGGATCTTTAGGAGATATATCTCAAGCTAGTGGTGCTATTCAAGACATATCTGAAAATCATAAAAATGATCAAATTCATCTTCTTACTACAAAACCATTTATTGATTTATTCAAAAAAAATCCATTTATTCATAATGTTATTTTAGACAAAAGACTACCAAGATTTAATTTAATATATTTATATTTTTTAATGCGTGAAATTAAAAAGTATAATTTTTCTAAAGTTTTTGACTTGCAAAATTCATCTAGAACTAACTTTTATAAAAATATTCTTTTTCCAAAAGCAGGTAAGGAAATATGGTCGAGCTCAATAACAACTTTACCAGAAGGAAAAAACAAAAGCGAATTTGATAAAAATTCTGTTCTCGAAAGATTTGAATATCAATTGAAAGACTCAGGATTAAGTACATTGAATACACTAAGGCCAGATTTTAATTGGGCTGCTACTGACATAAGTGAAATTAAAAACTTTTATAAAATAACAAAATATATTTTATTATTTCCTTTCTGTTCACCTCATTTAACGATAAAAAAATGGCCTTATTACAACAAGCTTATTGAATTAATATCCGACAAATATAGTGAAGAATATAAAGTTGTTACAGCTCCTGGCTCAAATGAGATAAGTGAGGCAAAAAATATTAATGCATTAGCTTTACTGGATAATGGAAGAGCGCTAGATATTTCTCAACTTACCGCCTTGATAAAAGATAGTTCATTTGTTGTTGCAAATGATACTGGTCCTGCTCATATAGCAGCTCATGTGGGAGCTAAAGGTCTTACATTATTTGGCAAACACACAACAGCTTACAAAGTGAGTATTGAAAGAGAAAATTTTAAACCAATTGAAGTTACGGATCTAAAAAATTTAAGTGCTGAAAGAGTTTTTGAAAGATTATCTAATTCTTTAACCTAGTTTTTTCAATTATTCTCAAAATCACTGGCACAACAAATAGTATAAATAACAATCTTATAATATGATGAAAAGCAACAAAATCTGGCTCAAGGTCAAAAGCAATCGCTATTACTGCCACCTCATAAATACCTCCAGGGCAAAAGGATAGGATCAGTGATAAAATGTTATTATCTACAAAAAATGTTGCAACGTATGCTGCAATCAGACCTAATAAAACTAAAAGTATAGTTGCAACTAATCCATGAAAAGAGTTATTTGCCACTTCTTTAAATGTTTTATTTGCAAACCTACACCCAACAGAAGCTCCTAAAATTAATAAACAAAAATTTATTGATGCATCAGGTAATTTGTATGACGCGATGTCAGATATTTGCAAAACTCCACTTGCAACTAGTGTTCCAGATAAGAGTGCAGCTGGAACTTTAAATTTATCAAAAAAAAATATGAACACTAACGAAACAATAATTAATATAATTAATTCCCAATGGTTTTGAGAAATGTAATCAAATTTTTCTAATTCTAAAGCTTCAGCTGGGTAAAGACTAACTATTATAAAAGGGAATAAAGTTATTATAATTATTAATCGAATTAAATGAGCTGTAGCTACTTGAGATAAATCTGATTTTTCATACTCTGCTAAAATCATTAATGGTCCTAAAGCACCTGGGGCTGCAGAAAATATAGATGTTTTTTCTTTGTAATCAGAAAATTTTTGTAAATATTTAGAAACAATTAGAATGCTAATAACAATATAAAAAAACATTATAATTGTGGTCCAAATCCAATTAACCATCTGATTAAGTAAATTTTGATCAATATAGTTTCCAATATGTAATCCTAAAATAATTAAGATTGAGCTAAGGGCTAATCTTGGCATTATTACTTGAAAACCTTTTAGGGCAATCAAAGAGGTTGCTATCATCGGACCAATCATCCAGGCAAGGGGAACCTTAAAAAAGTCAGCGACAATCGCACTAGGAATAGAGATCACAATAACTAATAAAAATTTTTTTGATAATAATTGCCTAAAACTTTCTCGGTTAAAGGGAATCACGTTCTGCATGTGCTCTGTCTTTGGTTGTTGACTAGATTACTAAAAGTATGTTTAATCTATGTAATTAACTATAACAACGAGAGGAAATAATGAAACTAATTAAATCTTTTTTTTCAGTTTTATTCTCTGCCGCTCTTTTATTATCAACAACAACAGTCAACTCAATTGCAATTGAAAAGTTACACTTTGTAATTGGTGGTGGTGCTGGTGGTGGTTGGGATGGAACTGCTAGAGGTACTGGAGAAGCTTTGACAAAAGCTGGATTTTTAAAAAGCGCATCATTTGAAAATATGTCAGGTGGTGGTGGTGGAAAAGCTCTTGCTTACATGATTAATACTAAGCCAGAAAATACAATCTTAGTTCAATCAACACCACTAGTTTTGAGATCAATCACAAGACACAAAGGTTATGTGAGTGGAAGTGGAACTTTATCTTATAAAGATGTTGTGCCAATTGCTGGAGTAATTGGTGACTATGGTGCAATTGCTGTTGCAAAAGACTCACCTTTCAAAAACTTTAAAGATGTTGTTGATGCATATAAAGCAAACCCTAGTTCAATAAAAATGGCTGGCGGTTCTGTTAGAGGAAGTATGGACCATTTAATTGGTGCTTTAGCATTTCAAGCTGCTGGTGCAGATCCGAATGCTGTAGCTTATATTCCTTATGATGCAGGTGGAAAAGCATTAGCTGGACTTTTATCTGGAGAAACTCAAATTATATCTACAGGTTTAGGTGAATTAATGGGAGCAAGAGACCAAGTAAGAATCATTGGTATAACTGCGCCTGATAGAGTTGGTGATGCACCTGATGCACCCACACTTAAAGAGCAAGGATATGATGTACAATTCGTAAACTGGAGAGGATTTTTTGGTCCTCCAGGCATGAGTAGCAAAGATAAAAAAGCTATTGCTAAAATGTTAGGCGATGTACAAAAAACTCCTGAATGGGAAGCAGTAAGAGCAAGAAATGCTTGGGTAAATATTTATAACCCAGACAAAAAGTTTGTTAAGTTTTTAAAAACTCAAACGAAAGAAATGACAGCTCTTATGAAGAAACTAGGAGTTATTTAATCCTCTGGATTAATTAATTTAAAGAGCAGTGAATATAAATACAACAAAAATTATATCACTGCTCTTTTTTATTTTCTCAGCATTCTACTTATATACAGCTTATCAAATTCAGGTTTTTGCGTTCGATGAAAATGCACCATTTAATGCAAGAACATTTCCAATTTATTTAGGATATGCTGGTTTATTTTTTTCTGGTTTAAAATTAATCTTACCTGATCCAGATACTATAAAAGTTGAACATAGAACATTGGAATACAAAAAAACGGCATTACTAATTGTTATTGCAATTATCTACGGGGCAACAATTTTAAAAGTGGGTTACTTTTTAACTACATCTTTGTTTTTATTTGCTTCTTATTACTTTTTAGGTGAGAGAAGATGGATCTTGATGTTTTTACTTTCTTTTCCATTTGTTGCCGGATTTATGTATTTGCTTCATGGAGTTCTTGAAATTTATTTAAGGGATCCCTTCTTAAAATCTATTGGAGTGATGGGATGACAGAAGGAATATTAATTGGTTTAACCACAGCATTATCATTTCAAAATATTTTTATGGTTATGATTGGTTGTTTCTTTGGAACAATTATTGGAATGTTACCTGGTTTAGGTCCCATGACAGCGATTGCTTTAATGATACCAATTACTTATGGTTTTGATCCCGCAACGGGCTTGATTTTAATGGCTGGAGTTTATTATGGGGCAGTATTTGGTGGTTCTACTTCCTCAATTTTGTTAAATGCACCAGGAGTTCCAGGAACTGTCGCAACTTCTTTTGATGGATATCCAATGGCACAACAAGGTAAAGCTGGTAAAGCATTAGCTATCGCCGCCTGGAGTTCATTTGCAGGTGGAACACTTTCAGCAATTTATTTATTGTTTATGGCTCCAAGTTTATCAAAAGTAAGTTTATCTTTTAGATCGCCAGATTATTTTGCATTAATGATTTTAGGGTTAACGGCAATAGCAGCTTTTTCATCTAAAGGACAATTCTTAAAAGCAATGATGATGGTAGTACTTGGTTTGATGCTAGCATCTGTTGGTCAAGACTCTCTGTCTGATATTACAAGATTTACTTTTGATAATATGAATTTAACAGATGGAATAAGCTTTGTTTTGGTGGTTATGTCAACATTTGCTATGAGCGAAGCCTTAACAATTATATTAAAGCGAAATGATCCAACAGCTGCAGCAAAACAAGTTTCTCTAACCGAACTTGGATCAATAAGAATTAATAAAGAAGAACGAGGTAAAATGTATCGAACTATTCCAAGATCCTCAGTTATTGGTTTCTTGATTGGAGTATTACCTGGTGCAGGTGCCACTATTGCATCATTTTTAGCATATGGAATGGAAAGAAATTTAGTAAAGGATGAAGAAAAAGAAAAGTTTGGAAAAGGAAGTGTGAATGGATTGTCTGCACCTGAAACAGCAAATAATTCAGCATGCTCTGGTTCTTTTGTACCAATGTTAACTTTGGGTATTCCAGGTAGCGGAACTACAGCCGTAATGCTTGGAGCACTTTTAGGTTTTGGTATACAGCCAGGTCCAAGACTTTATATGACGAATCCTGAAATTTTTTGGTCAGTAATAATGTCGATGTATATTGGAATGGTAATATTATTAATATTAAATTTACCATTAATTCCCTACATCGCTAGAATTCTTGCAGTACCAAAAAATTATTTGATTCCATTAATCTTATTTTTTTCTATTACAGGAATTTATGTAATGTCATTTAATAATTTCGACATTTATTTAATGATTGGCATAGCAGTTGTTGCAACATTTTTACGACTTTATGATTTTCCCATGCCACCTTTAATACTGGCGTTTGTTCTCGGGGGCTTGATGGAGGAAAATCTAAGAAGATCATTACTTTTAAGTAATGGATCTTGGGAGTTTCTATGGGACAGAACTCTTACAGTCTGTATATTGGTTACAACCATTCTAATTGTTCTTTGGCATATTTATAAAACTTTTACTAAAAAGAAATCTTAAACTAAAATTTTTTTATACTCATCAATAGTATTGGACCAATCAAATTTAGATGATAACTCTTTCGCATTTTTACCAAAATGTAAATATTTTTTATTTTCAATCATAGAATTTAATGATGAATAAATTTCATCTAGATTATTTCCATCACATATTAATCCAGTTTTATCATGTTGAATTGCATCTGCCGCACCACCATCAGCTCCACCTAAAGAGGGAACTCCGTATTGTGCAGCCTCTATATAAGCTATGCCAAAACCTTCTACTGAGCTTTTATATTTTACCGATGGCATCACAAATATATTTGATTTTGCCACTAAAGCATTTTTAAGGTCATCAGTTATTTCTTTAAAAAACATAACTTGACCATTTAAATCGAGTTCATTTACCAAATCTTTTAAATTTTGTTCTTCCTCTCCGTAGCCAATGCAAATGTAAACAATATTTGAATAAATTTGTTTTAAGTTTCTTACAGCCATCAAAACTTTTTCATGATTTTTTCTTTTATCAAATCTTGAAACTGTAATTAAACGTGGTGATTTTGTTTTAAGTAAGCTTTCAACTTTAGTTAACGATGTCTTATTTAATTCTTGGGCAGGGTTAATTCCTGGATTTATCACAACAACTTTTTCTTGTTCTACACCATTTTGAATGGCTAAATTTTTTGTATATTCAGAATTTGCTATTACTTTTTCAACACTATTTAAAACTTTGTTTGCTCTCTTATTTAAAGAGCTTCCTTTAGCGTGATTGATTTCTTTTCCGTGAATTAAACAATATTTTTTTTTATCAGTTACTATTAATTCTAAACTTTTCCAATGATCAGCTATAATGCCTTGAACTTTACTTTCTTTTAAATATTCATTAATTAGCTGTGCTTTTCTTATTTTTCTTAGGAATTTAATCCCACCAACTCTTTCAATTGAAAAATTTACTTTTTTATCAAATTCTTTATGATTTTCGTAGTGATCAGCAAAAACTTTGATCATAAAGTTTTTGGACATTTCTTTTGCCAAACCCCACATTAAACTTTGCATCCCACCCACCTCTGGGGGAAAAGATCTCGTAACGATTAAATACATTAACTATTTTTCCACTTAATACTACAGCCAGCACTCGGAGTTTGATTTTCAGGTCCTTTACCAGTTTCAGCAATTTGTTTCATTGCATTAAATAAATCACTATCACCATCCCTTACAGGAACTAAATTTTTTAATTCTCTTAATCTGCCTCGATATTGAAGCTCTAAATTTTTGTTGTAACCAAAAAAATCTGGAGTACATACCGCATCATAAGTTCTTGCTATCTCTTGTGTTTCATCAACTAAATATGGAAAACTGAATTGATTTTTTTTTGCAAATTCAATCATATTTTCAAACGAGTCTTCTGGATAATTCTCAGCATCATTGGCACAGATTGCTACAGCGTTAATTCCTAAATCTTTCAATTTTTTAGTATCCTCAGCTATATCTTTTGTAACTGCTTTAACATAGGGACAATGGTTGCAAATAAACATGATTAAGGTTCCATTTTCACCTTTAATGTCTTCTAAAGATAAAATTTTATTATCAGTTGATTTAAGCTTAAAGTCGTGAGCCTTTTGACCGAAATCACATATTGGAGTTTGTATTGGCATAATGTAATAATATATAAATTATGTTTTACGATTTAAAAGATAAAAAACCAAAAAACTCTGGCGAAAATTGGGTAGCACCAAATGCGGTTGTGATTGGGGATGTAACTTTAGAAAAAAATACAAGTGTTTGGTTTAATGCAACTCTAAGAGGAGATATTGAAAATATTCATATAGGGGAGGGATCAAATGTTCAAGATGGATGTGTTTTGCATACTGATCCAGGATATCCCATTAAAGTTGGCAAGGATGTAACTATAGGTCATATGGTTATGCTTCATGGATGTACGATAGGGGATAATAGTTTGATTGGAATTGGTGCAGTGATTCTTAATAACGCAAAGATTGGAAAAAATTGCATCATAGGTGCAAAAGCTTTAATTACTGAAAACAAAGAGATACCAGATAACTCTTTGGTAATAGGCTCACCTGGTAAAGTTGTAAGAGAAGTTACTGAAGAAGAAAAGAAAGCAGTTTTTGAAAACACAAAGCACTATCAAGATAATTGGAAAAAATATTCAAAATCTATTTTTTAATTATGAAAAAATTTGATTTAAAAAGAATTGAAAAAGTAGAAATTAGAAATATTTGGGAGCATGAGGGTTCAGAGTTTACGCCATGGCTTGCTAAAGAGGAAAATATTGAGCTTTTGGGCTCTGCTATCGGTATTGATTTGGTGGTTGAAGCACAAGAAAAAGATGTTGGACCTTTTAGAGCAGATATTTTATGCAAAGATGAAGGAACAGGAAATTGGGTTTTGATAGAAAATCAATTGGAAAAAACTGACCACAAACACCTTGGCCAACTTTTAACTTATGCAACAGGTTTAAATGCAGTTACAATCATATGGGTAGCTGCAAAATTTAATGAAGAGCATAGAGCAACTTTAGATTGGTTGAATAAGATCACCGGAGAAGAATATAATTTTTTTGGTATACAGATTGAAGTTTTAAAAATCGGAGAAAGCATGGCTCCAAAATTTGATATTGTAAGCAAACCAAACAACTGGTCAAAAAAAGTTTCAACTGCTGCACAAAAAATTGATACTGAAAATCTTAGTGAAACAAAGATAAAACAATTAGCTTTTTGGGAAAAATTGATCTTAAAAATTAAGGAAAAAGATGAGTCGCCATTAACAATTAGAAAACCAAGACCTCAACATTGGCATACATTTGCAAGTGGAGTGTCGGGAATAGGCGTTCATGCGGTGGTCAATGCAAGAGAAAATAGACTTGTCGCTGAACTTTATATTGTAGATGATAAAAGCATTTTTGATAGCTTGGAGAAAGACAAAGATTCTGTTGAAAAAGATTTTGGAGAAAAATTAAACTGGGAACCTTTGCCTCATAGAACTGCATCTAGAATTAAACTTGCCAAAGAAAATAGTTTTTTTGATAATGAAGATAAATGGGATGAATATGTCGAGTGGCTTATTGAAAAGCTTGAGAAATTTTATTTTGTATTCAATAAAAGATTAAAAAATCTAGAATAAAAGAATTTATTAGGGAACTAACCAAGTATATTTATTACTTTCCAAATCAAATTTTGCTCTTCTATGCCCTTTAGCTGCGAGATATAACCATTCAATAGATTTTATTTTACATTTTATAACTGTAAAGTTTTTATAACCTTCTTCGCTTTGTTCCATTGTATAATCAAAGTCCTCTAATTTAGATATCATACCTGATGTTGGATTTTCTGATGCAGTTCCTGGAGGACTATCAGTTAGATAACATCTTCTACTGATATGTTGAGTTTTTTTCCAAGATTCTTCTGTCGTAGAATTTTGATTATTTATTTCACAATCAACTTTTACTCTTAATTGTATCTTTTCTTCTTTATCGTAGAAAACTAGAGAAGCGTTATTATTTTTTTTTAGAATTTCTACTTTTGGTGATCTTAAATCAGTATGAAATTGTAAAAGATTGTTTGCTCTATCTGATTTTCTTAGAACAACGACTCTTCCTTCTACCTCATCTTGGTGGGCACAAATAAAGACGGGAATTCTAAAAGGAGAACCTCTATTAGTCACAGCATCATCAAGCATAGACCAATACTTATTTTGGATTTCCTCGAAATTTTCATAGTATGCTGGTTGCATACATTACTTTCTGAATCTTTTAATTAAGCTTGAAGTGTCCCAACGATTACCTCCTAATCCTTGTACTTCTCCATAAAATTTATCAACAAGTTCTGTTACAGGTAACAATGAACCATTATTTTTTGCCTCATCCATTGCAATCTTTAAATCTTTTCTCATCCAGTCAACCGCAAAACCAAAATCAAACTTATCATCAATCATTGTTTTGTATCTATTTTCCATTTGCCAAGACTGGGCTGCACCTTTTGAAATAACCTCGATTACATCCTCCATATTTAATCCAGCTTTCATTCCAAAGTTAATTCCCTCAGACAATCCTTGAACCAATCCTGCAATACAAATTTGATTAACCATCTTAGCTAATTGTCCGCAACCAGCTTTGCCAAGCAACTTCATTTTTTTGCTATAACAATCAATTTTATCTTTTGCTTTATCAAAGTCAGCTTGATCACCACCGATCATAACTGTTAATGCACCATTCTCTGCTCCAGCTTGTCCACCAGATACAGGAGCATCTAATGCGCCAAATCCATTTTTTTTTGCATAATCATAAATCTCCCTAGCAATTGTTGCTGAGGCCGTAGTGTTATCAATATAGACTGCGCCCTTTTTAATTGTTTTGAATGCTCCTCTGTCACCAAAAGTTACCTCTCTTAAGTCGTTATCATTTCCAACACAGGTAAAAATATATTCTGCATCTTTAGCTGCATCTGCTGGGGTTTCAGCGATTTTACCTTTATATTCCCCAATCCATTTTTCTGCTTTTGATTTTGTACGATTAAAAACAGTTACATTGTGACCACCTTTTGATATAAAACCTGCCATTGGATAGCCCATTACACCAAGACCTATGAAAGCAACATTACAGCTCATAATTTTTTATGTTTAAAAGTTTAAGTTTAAAAGTAATTATATTTGGATTTATTTTTACATTTTTTTCTAGTTTTGGACAGAGTTTTTTTCTTGGTTTATTTAATTCAAGTATTAGAGAAACACTTTCAATAACTCATGGACAATTTGGCTCAATTTATGCTTCGGCAACATTATTAAGCAGCTTTATTTTAATTTGGGTTGGTAAAAAAATTGATGACATAAATATTTTTAGATTTGCATTATATGTAACCCTTTTGTTAGCTTTTTCTTGTTTTTTCTTTTCAAAAATTTCATCAATAGTTTTTTTATTTATTGCTGTTTTTTTAATGAGGTTTTCTGGTCAAGGATTAATGTCTCATACTGCAACTACAACTATTTCAAGATTTTTTACTAAATCTAGGGGTAAAGCTTTAAGTATTGGATGGTTTGGATTATCAACTGCAGAATTCATTTTACCAGTTTTAACTGTCTATTTACTTACTTTAACTGCGTGGCAAAACATTTGGCTGTCTATTTCTGTATTAATTCTGTTTTTTTTACCATTAATTTCTTTTGCGTTAATCAAAAACCTGAGCTTTGATTCTAGAGAAGATGTAAATGATCAAAATTTTGTTGAAAAAGAAATTAAAAATTGGACACGTGTTGAGGTTTTAAAAGATTATAGATTTTATATAGTTTGTTTAAATATGTTGGCAATGCCTTGGATTGCTACCGGTGTATTTGTTTATCAATCATATATAACGGAATCAAAAGAGTGGGGTGAATTTGTCATAGCACAATCATTTATGGCTTATTCTGTCTTATCAGTCATTACTTTATTAGGCTCTGGTTTTTTAATCGATAAATTTACCAGCAGAAAATTATTAATCTTTATGAACATACCTCTGTTGATTTCAATGCTAGTTTTGTTTTATTTAGATATTTCTATTTCTGCTTTTATATTCCTTGGTTTAATTGGAATTTCAAATGGGCTTGCCAATGTCTTGGGATCTTCGACTTGGGCAGAGATTTACGGCGTAAAATATATTGGATCAATTAAAGCATTAACAACAGCATTGATGGTATTTTCTACTGCTTTTGGTACAGCTTTATTTGGATTGTTAATTGATAAAGGCTTTACTATTGAGCAAATAGCAGTGATTTCATTTGTATATATTTTCTTATCTTTAATAGCTCTATTTGTGGTTAGAAATAGATTAAATCCTGAATATATTTAAATAATCCTTGCTTTTTTTAATTACAGCTTATAGATAACCGGCATGGCGAGAGTTACAGTAGAAGATTGTATTGATAAAGTAGATAGTCCATATGAATTAGTTTTGGTTGCAAAAGAAAGAGCAACTCAACTCAATACTGGAATAGAACCAACTTTAGATCGTGATAACGATAAAAATACAGTTATTGCATTAAGAGAAATAGCTGAAGAAAATATCAAAGTAGATGATTTAACTGAGAGCGCTGTCTACAAATTAAGAAAGCATGTAGAACAAGTTGATGATGGTGCTGAAGCTGATGAGGATGTAGGTGACGATTTTGAAAGTTTATATAAAGGTGAGATTTCAAAAAGTGGAACACCTATCTTGCCATCTAAAAGAGCAAGAAAAGCTCCTGAAAAAATTCAAGTTTCTAAAGATGATCTAGCAGAATTGTCTGAGACAGCTAAACCAGACGTGCCAGAAGTTCCTGTATCCGAAGATGCTGAAGCTGAACAGGGAGATGTTTCTTTGGATCAAGTCTCTGAAAGTGAAGATCAAGCAGCAGACGACACTGATACTTCAAATTCTTAAGAATTATTAATTACAAAATTCCTTGATAATTTTTTGTCGGTGTTCATCTAGATCAGGTATGTCACCTCTTATTTTTTCGTCTTTATAAGCTGACATTTTAATTGGGTTACCAGCCAGTTTAAAATCTCCAACAACTTTATGAAATGCTTTAACAATCATGTTTCTAGACTCTATTTGTGGGTTTTCAACAGCCTCTTTAATATTGAAAATTGGTCCACATGGAATTTTATCTTTTTCCATTTCACTGACCCAATCACTTGTTTTTTTACTAAATAATTTTTCCTCTAAAATTTTTTTAAGCTGGTCCATATTTTTTGCTCTAGATGAATTATCTGAAAATTTTGGATCTTTACTTACTTCTGGGATTTGAAGAAGATTACAAAGTTTTTCAAAAAGTTTATCATTTCCAGCTGCAATGATTATGTAACTATCTTTTGTCTTAAAGGCTTCAAAGGGTGCAATTGATGGATGTCTTGATCCCATTGGTTTTGGAATTTCATTTTTAGATAAATAACGTGCTATAGCGTTTTCTAATATAGCTATTTGACAATCAAGCATGGAAACATCTATGAACATTCCTTTTCCAGTTTTTTGTCTATCGTATAAAGCTGCATTAATACCTATCGCAGTAAAAAGCCCAGCAGTAATATCTCCGATTGAGGTTCCAACTCTAGTAGGTTCAGAGTTTGGTTGACCAGTAACACTCATTAATCCACCCATACCCTGAACTACCATGTCATAAGCGGGTAATTCTTTAAGTGGACCTGTTTGACCAAAGCCTGATGCTGAAGCATAAATTAGTTTTGGATATTTCTTATTAACATCTTTCCAGCCAAACCCCCATTTTTCTAAAGTTCCAGGTTTAAAATTTTCAACTAAAATATCTGCTTTGGATAAAATTTTTTCAAAAATTTTTTTATCTTCATCATTCTTTAAATTAAGTGCAATACTTTCCTTTCCTCTATTAAGAGACATGAAATAAGCAGAATAATCTTTTATGAATGGTCCAAATTTTCTTGAGTCATCTCCAATTTCAGGTGCTTCAACTTTAATTACTCTTGCCCCTAAATCAGATAATATCATGGTGCAGTAAGGACCAACTAATACTCTTGTTAAATCAACTATCAGTAGGTTTTTTAAAGGTCCATCCATATTACTTCATCTTACATGAGTTTTTGTCGACTTGACTCTTATTAATAAGTTCACTTTAATTGAATTATTAAAAATAACAATAGAGGGAAAAAATAATGTTAAAAAGAATATCTTTATATTTAACTTCATTAGTTTTTGTTTTTACTACTATTGGTTCTGCTTATGCAGTTACGCTAAAAGCAAGTCACCAATGGCCTGGTACTCCAAGAGCTGATGGATCTTATGATCCACGTCATGAAATGGTTCAAATCATTGCTGACGAGGTTAAAAAAGCAAATGTTGGAATAGATATCAGAATTTATCCAGCTAAATCATTGTATAAACCAAAAGAACAGTGGAAGCCTATGACAACTGGTCAGTTAGATATTTCTGCTTTTCCTTTAGCATATGCATCTAAGTTTCATCCAGAATTTGATGCAACGTTAATGCCAGGAACTGTTAAAAATCATGACCATGCATTAAGATTTAACAAAGGTCCAATGATGACTGAAATTAAAAAAATCATTAATGATGCTGGTGTTGTAGTTTTATCTGATGCTTGGTTAGGTGGTGGTTTTGCTTCAAAAACAAAATGTATTAAAAATCCTAGTGACGCAAAAGGACAAGTGATGAGAGCTGCTGGTAAAGCATTTAACCAAATGTTAGAAGCTGCAGGAGCAGGTATACAAAGTATGCCATCATCTGAAATTTATACTGGTTTACAAACAGGTGTATTAACAGGTGCAAACACTAGCTCAGGAAGTTTTGTCAGTTACAAAATTTATGAGCAAGTTTCATGCGCAACACCTCCAGGAAAATTTGGATTATGGTTTATGTATGAGCCAATTCTGATGTCTAAAAAGTCTTTTGATGCTTTAAATTCTAAGCAGCAAAAAGCTTTAATGAAGGCAGGAAAAGTTGCTGAAAAATACATGACAGCTCAAGTTGAAAACTTAGATAAAAAGTTTGAAGAAGCTTATAAAGCTGCAGGTGTTAAATTAGTATACATGAATGAAAAAGATCATGCTGCGTGGGTAGAGATTGCAAAAAAATCATCTCACAAGGCATTTGCTGATAAAGTTCCAGGTGGCGATAAGCTGATGGAAATGGCTTTAGCAGTTAAATAAAATAATATATAAAGAACCCCTATTTATTCTTATTAAATAGGGGTTTTTTTATGAAAAAAAAATATCTTAAATTTTGTGATTTAATTGCAAAAGCTTGTGGTGCTTTTGCAGTATTAGCTTTGCTATTGTCAATTTTAGTAATTGTAGAGTTAGTTTTTGAGAGATATTTTTTTCAAAGAGCAATTACTTGGCAAACAGAATTAGTTACCATGTTATTAGTTGCATCAACTTTCATAGGAAGTGTGTATGTACTAAGTGAAAAAGCTCACGTTAGTATGGAATGGATTTATGATTTTTTATCCAAAAAAAATATCATTCGCTTAAAAATTTTTACTTCATTATTAAGTTTATTATTTTTTCTAATTTTATTTTATTTTGGATTTTTAATGGTTGAAGAAGCATTTACAAAAAATTATTCAACAGGGACTGTTTGGGATCCACCTTTATGGATACCATATTCTTCAATGGCTTTAGGTGCTATACTAATGATTCTTCAATATATAGCTGAAATTATTAAACTTACTGACGATAAGGATTATAATTAATGGATCCATTAATAATAGCTTTAATCGTTGCAGTTTTTACTTTGCTAGTGCTTTTTTCTGGAATTCCAATTGCTTTTGGTTTGAGTTTTGTATCGATAGTTCTTTTAGTATCATTTGAAGGTTTTCAAATGCTTGATGTTTTTGCTGAAACATTCTTTGCTGGTTTAAATTCATTCGTTTTACTTTCAATACCAATGTTTATTTTAATGGGAATGGCAGTTGCTAATTCTCCTGCAGGTAAAGATTTATACACAGGATTAGATAGATGGCTTTGGAGAGTACCAGGTGGACTAGTTATTTCTAATATAGGAGCATGTTCAATTTTTGCTGCATTAAGTGGATCAAGTCCTGCAACTTGTGCAGCTATTGGAACTATGGGAATACCCGAAATGAGAAAAAGGGGCTACTCAGATCAAATAGCTACTGGAACTATAGCAGCTGGTGGAACACTAGGAGTTTTAATTCCTCCAAGCATTGTTTTAATTGTTTATGGAATTGCAACCGGAACATCAATTGGAAGATTGTTTTTATGTGGATTGGTGCCAGGTTTCATGTTGGCAGGAATGTTTGCAATTTGGGCACTTATCCATAGTTATTTTATAGATAAAGATGCTGCAAAAGCTTTACGAAACAGGGTAAAGCCAACATTGAAAGAAAAACTTGAGGTATTACCAAGAATTCTTCCATTCCTAGCAATTATTGCTGGAGTTTTATATGTTTTATATGGTGGGGTTGCAACTCCGTCGGAAGCATCTGGTGTCGGAGCGTTCTTAGTTTTTGTATTAATAGCCGTTGTTTACAAAATTTATCAACCAAAAAAGATTTGGAATATTGTTAAAGTATCAATGAAGGAAAGTGTAATGATAATGTTTATTATTGCAGCTTCTTATCTTTTTGCATTCACTCTTTCACAATTGTACGTAACTCAATCTTTAGCCCAAAGTATGGTTGAGTTAAGTTCAAATAAGTGGGTTGTATTTATTTTAATTAATATATTTCTTTTGATCGCTGGTTTCTTTTTACCTCCTGTTGCAGTGATTGTTATGACCTCTGCAATTTTGTTGCCCGTAATAACAACTTTAGGATTTGATCCTTATTGGTTTGCAATTGTATTCACTATCAATATGGAAATAGGATTGATAACACCTCCTGTAGGATTAAATCTTTATATTATAAAGGGCATTACCCCAGATGTAAGTTTGTCTGAAATTTTAAAAGGCTCTATTCCTTTCATGATAATTATGGCATTGGCTATTTTAATTCTATGTATTTTTCCTGAAATTGTTACATGGTTACCTGATAAAATCATGGGTAAAGCACTTGGATACTAAACAAAAAATTAATAGAAAAGTTTCAGTCGCTCCAATGATGGATTGTACTGATAGGCACGATCGTTTTTTTCTCAGATTAATGAGTAAAAATGTCATGCTCTATACTGAGATGGTCGCTTCTAAATCAGCAATTCATGGAGATAGAAATAAAATTTTATCATTTAGTCCAGAGGAAAAACCTCTAGCTTTACAGGTTGGTGGATCTGATAAAAATGAATTAGCAGAGGTTGCAAAAATTGCAGAGGACATGGGTTATGATGAAATAAATATTAATCTTGGGTGTCCAAGTAAAAAGGTTCAAAAAAATAAGTTCGGCGCATGTCTAATGAAGGAACCAGACCTAGTAGCGGAATGTATTCATTCTATGGTCAAAGTATGTAAAATTCCAGTAACAGCTAAAACTCGTATAGGTTTTGATGATGTTGAAGATTTTGAATATCTTAATAATTTTGTTCACAAATTAAGAGACGTAGGTGCAAAAACATTTATTTTACACGCAAGAAAAGCAATGCTTTCTGGATTATCACCAAAGCAAAATTTGAATATTCCAAAATTAAATTACAACATGGTTTATGAGATTAAAAAAGCAAATCCAGATTTAGAAATAATTATAAATGGCGGTATAACCAAAGTAAGCGAAATAAATAATCACATGAAATTTTGTGACGGAGTAATGATTGGTAGGTCCATCTACCAAAATCCATATTCGCTGGTTGAAATTGAAAAAGAGATATTCAAAACAAATGACAATCCTTCAAGAGAAGAAGTGGTTAAAAGACTTTTAGAATATTTGGATGATGAAGTAAAGAAGGGAACTAAAGTAAATCATATAATGAGACACACAGTTGGTTTATACCATGGTCAGGTAGGTTCCAAAGATTGGAAAAGATATTTAAGTGATAATATGATGGCGAGAGATTCTGATTTTCAAAAGGCAAAACATATTATGACTATTGTTCAAAATAATGAAAAAGCCAATCAAGTAAGTTCTTAATGGAAACAATCGCTACTGCTGAATTAATAAATTTATTATTTGTTTTAGCAGTTGCGGCTGCAGGAGCAGGTTTTATGGCTGGATTGTTGGGAGTAGGTGGTGGTATTGTAATGGTTCCAGCGCTTTATTATGCTTTTACTGTTTTGGATTTTGATATCGTTACGAGAATGCATCTTTCGGTTGGAACATCACTTGCAATAATTATTCCTACTTCAATCATTTCAACAATGACCCATAAAGAGTATGATGCTGTTGATTTTAAAATGGTAAGATCATTTGGTGTTTATATTTTAGCCGGTGTTATTGGTGGAACTTTCTTAGCTGTGAATTTAAAAACTCCTGCATTAGTTTTATTTTTTTCAATCTTCGCCCTTATGGTTGGATTGTTTTTTATTTTTTTAAGAGAAAAATTAGTAGATAACCCAAAACAAATTTCAGCTATCGTAAAAAATATTTCTGGTGTAATTATTGGATTTATATCTGTGCCTTTAGGTATTGGAGGTGGATCTTTAATGGTTCCTTTTATGAGAACTTTTGGATATGACATTAGAAAATCAATTGGTACAGCAGCAGCAGTTGGATTTTTGATTGCTGTAACAGGAACTATTACAATGATAACAGGTGGTAAAATAATTGATAATGTAAGAACACCCTATAGTGTTGGTTACATAAATCTACTAGGATTTGCAGTATTTGTACCTGTCACGATGGTTATGGCTAGAATAGGAGCTAAAGCTGTTCATAAAATTGATAAGAAGTTGCTCAGTAAAATTTTTGGGATATTTCTAATTTTGGTATCAATACGATCGTTTATCGAGTATTTAAGTATAAACTAAAAATATAAAAATTGACCGACTCCCTTACAAATCTAAATTACCTTTATTTGATTATTTTGATGGTTATGGCTGCTGTACCAGTTGGTTTTTTTGCTGGACTTTTTGGGATAGGAGGTGGCTTAATATCAGTCCCATTTCTTTTTTTTATATTTGATTTTTTAAATCTTACTAATGATTACACAATGCACTTAGCTGTTGGTACTGCATTTTTCATAACAATATTTACCTCTACAGCTTCAGTTCTTACACACAGAAAACATAATGCAGTTGATTTAAGTATTTTAAAAATTTTTGGATTTTTTGTTATTTTAGGAGT
This sequence comes from uncultured Pelagibacteraceae bacterium, assembly GCA_902609685.1. Taxonomy (GTDB): domain Bacteria; phylum Pseudomonadota; class Alphaproteobacteria; order Pelagibacterales; family Pelagibacteraceae; genus Pelagibacter. The sequence goes on along the minus strand of CACLSR010000001.1, from coordinate 146,662 downwards.
TTTTTTTGGATCTTTTTTAGCAGCTATTTTAAAAACAAAATATTTAGTTCTTTTTTTTTCAATTGTTGTTTTCATTTTTGGTGCTTACTTGCTTTTACAACAAGAAAATTCCAATAAAATCAAACCTAGTTTTGGTTTTTTTTCCAAAGCTATTTTAGGATTTATATCTGGTTCAATTTCTGCACCAATGGGTATTACAGGGGCAATGATGAATGTTCCTATACTAAGATTTTTTGGATATCCAATTACAAAAGCTATTGGGAGTGCTGCTGCAATCGGTTGGGTTATTTCCGTTTCTGGTACAGTAGGATTTTTTTCAACAGGACTTTATTTAGATGTTAGTCTGCCTCTAAGCATTGGTTTTGTAAATATTCCAGCTTTTTTAATATTTATTCCAATAACAACAATAATGGCAAGGGTAGGAGTTAATACAGTGCATAAAATGAGTAAAATTAAAGCTCAAAGGATGTTTGGAGTTTTTCTCTATGTTGTTGGGACAATTTTTATATTTAGATATTTTAGTTTATAACTAATCTAAAAATATGAGAGAAATTATTAAAGTTGTTAAAGAAAAACTTGTAGCTAAATATTTGAAAGATGGTTCTATTAAAAACTATTCAAAGAGAGCTAAAAAATTTAAGCCAAGAATAAAAGCAAGATTTAGAAAAAATAAACAAATTATTGGTAAAAATATTGGTAATTTCTTTGATTGGATTAAAGGCGCAGAGTTAGTTGAGTTGAAAGAATGTAATACTAAAGAAGACCCTGTGAGACCAGAACTTGATAATACTTTTAGAAGAAGTTATGGAAGAAAAATTTTTGGGGTTAAGTATAAAAGAGAAATCCATGCCGTCATGTGTTTTGCTTATACGAATGAAATACCAAAGTCTGTAGAAGAGCTAGATATTATGAGTCAAGATGCTCACTTACAAAGCACTTTAAGAGGACAGAATGTAGGTAAAATTGCTATTGCTTATACTGTTTGGTCTAAAAAAAAAGGTGGTGGTAAATTAATTGTCAAAGAAGTATTTAACAAAATAAAAAAATCAAATCATCTCAACAGACTAGTTACTTTGTCTCCTTTAACAGATATGGCTTATAAGTTTCATATTAAAAATGGCGCTAAACTTATTAGTGTAAATGAAACAACTCAAAATTTTGAATATAAAGTTATTAAGAATAAGAAGTACTAAAAAAAAAGGGTGGTTTCAGTCTCCCTCTACCACCCATATTTGAAAATTATTCGATTCTCCTTACAAATCAAAATATTTTTTTTAAAAAAATTATCCTATTGTGCACGTAAAAATTGAAATAATCAAAAAACCTCAATTTAAACACATGGTTTATATTTAAAATAATTTAAATAGTGTTACCTTTTAATATGGCTCAAAAAAAAAGAGTTAACAATAAATCTGATAGTCGAGATAGTAAAAAGGGTAAATTTGATATGAACCCATTTAATTTCATTGAACAAGGTAAAAATAAATTACAGAATTATTATACAAAGCTCCAAAAAGAAAGAAAAATAAGCAAAGAGAGATCAGCAAGACAGAGAATTATTAAGGAAAAAAAAGAACTTGAGAACCAAAAAAAACAAGCCCAAAGAGAAAAAGAAGAGAGAATAAAAGAGGAAAAAAAACAAATTCTTGAGCAAAGAAGACTGATTATTGAAAATGAAAAGCAAATTAAAAAAAATGAGGAAAAAAGGAAAAAAATTGAAGCAAAAAGAATATTTATTGAACAACAAAAAATTAAAGATGAGGAAGCTAAAAAAATAAGAGAGGATGCTAGAAAGATCAGAGAGGAAGAACTTAGATTAAGAATGCTTGAGAGACAAAAAGCTCTAGAAGAAAAAATTAAAGTAAAAGAACAAGCTTTAAAAGAAAAGGAGATTAGAGCACAGCAATTAAGAGAAGAAAAAGAAAGAGAAAGACAAGAACAAATTAGACTTAATGAGATAGAGAGACAAAAAAGACTAGATGAGGAACAAAGAATAAGAGAAGCTGCTAAAAGATTAAAATATGAGGAGGAAAAACTTAAAGAGACGGAAATAAGGTTAAAAGAGATCGAAAATGAGAGACAAAAAGAGATAGAAAGACAAATCTTAAAAGAGCAAGCAGAACAGAGAGTTAAAGAGGAAGAGTTAAGACTCAAAGAGGAAAAAATTAAAGCAGAAGAAGAGGAGAGATTTTTACGTCAAAAAGAGGAATATGAAAGAACAGAGAAATTAAGAAAAGAAGAAGAGGAGCAAAAAAGAATAGAAGAGGAAAAAGAACTAGAAATTAAACAGAAATTAGAGGAAGAACAAAGAATACTAGAAGAAGAGAGAAGATTGAAAGAGTGGGAGGAAAAATTTGATTTAGAGCAAAAAAAGAAAGAAGAAGAATTAATTAAAAAATTTTATAGTGACAACTCATCTTTTAAAGATGAACCTGAAGAAAAGAATGATTAGTTAAATTTTTTGGTCGTATTCACCAATTTTACCTGTTTTTTGAAGTAAAGAATCTATAAATTTAAATATTTTTAACTTTCTATCATCGGACGTAGGACTTTCTGTTACAATCACTAATGAAGGTTTATTAGAGGAGGCTCTAATCAAACCCCATGAACCATCTTTAAATGAAAATCTAACACCATTCACAGTTAAAATTTCATCAATTTCTTGGTCATCTATTTTAACTTTTTCATTTTTTAGTTTTGCAATATCTTTAACAATTTTATCTACCAAAGCATATTTATCCTCATCTTTACAATAAGGAGCCATAGTAGGTGTTTGAAATGTTTTTGGAATTTCTTTAATGATTTCATTCATTTTTTTATCTTGATTGTCTAATAAATGACAAACTTGGATCGCTGAATTGATACCATCATCATATCCATAACCTAAAGGTTGATTGAAAAAAAAGTGTCCACTTTTTTCAAATCCTGCCAAGGCGTTTTCATTGTTAACTTTTCTTTTAATATGTGAATGGCCAGTTTTCCAATAAATTGTTTTACATTTATTAGTATTTAATAACTTATCATTTGCATATAACCCTGTTGACTTTACATCCACTACAAAAACTGAATTTTTATATTTATTTGATAAACTTCTTGCAATTAATAATCCTATTTTATCTGAAAATATTTCATTTCCTTCATTATCAATTACTCCTACTCTGTCACCATCACCATCAAATCCAAACCCGATATCAGCATTATTTTTTTTAACAGCATCCGAAATTGCATGTAACATTTTTAAGTCTTCTGGATTAGGATTGTATTTAGGAAAAGTCCAGTCTAAATTACAATCTAGTTCTATTACGTCACAACCAATTCCACGCAAAACATCGGGGGCAAAAATTCCTGCAGTTCCATTACCACAAGCTACTACTGCTTTAATTTTTTTTTTAATCTTATTATTATCTACTAAGCTTCGTTTATATATGTCTTGAAAATTTTCTATTTTTTTTTCCTGACCTTGTCCGTTTACAAAGTTTTCACTTAATGTTATTTCTTTTAATTCTCTCATTTCATCAGGGGCATGTGTTAATCCTTTCCTGATACCCATTTTAACACCTGTCCAACCATTGTCGTTATGACTTGCAGTTACCATTGCAACAGCGTCAGAATTAAAATGGAATTGTGCAAAATAAACCATTGGAGATAAAGACAAACCTATGTCTTCAACATAGCAACCTGTTGAAACTAAACCTTTTTTAAGCGCTGCTTTTATATCTTCGCTATAAGACCGATAATCATGACCAACAATTATTTTTGGATTAGTTTTATTTGTATGATTTATAATTTGTGTACCTAGTCCTTTGCCAAGATTCGTTATGCCTAGGAGATTTATGTCTTTTTCATACAACCATCGAGCGTCATACTCTCTAAAACCATAGGGGTCGATTTTTAAATTTACTGACATTATTGTTAATTACTTACATTTTTTTTAATTTTTTTATTGATTTTTTTTCCTTGTGTTCTATAAATGTTCTATTGATTTGTTGTTTATATAGTGTATTAACGCTAAACGTACACAACATATAGTTGTTTTCGTACTAATAACAAAATATAATACAAAAATATGAATAAAATTCTATCGCAGGCCCTAAAGAAAGCTGTCTCTGAATATAGCCCACAAGTTAAAGAGGTAGAAAAAAATAACAGACCAGACCTTTTTTCACTAAACAACGAAACTGAACTTTTTCAGAATGATAAAGGTATCATAATTAAAATAGATCGTTCTCGAGATGCAAACTTGACCGATTTTGGTAAGGCAACTTTGAAAGATAGATATCTTGGTCACAATGAATCTTATCAAGATTTGTTTGCAAGAGTTGCAAGCACATATGCTGACGATAATTTACACGCTCAAAGAATTTATAATTACATTAGTAATCTTTGGTTCATGCCTGCAACTCCAGTTTTGTCGAATGGTGGAACAAAAAGAGGATTACCCATTTCTTGTTTTTTAAACGAGGCTTCAGATAGTCTAGGTGGCATTTTGGATCTTTGGAGTGAAAATGTTTGGCTAGCTGCTAAGGGTGGAGGTATAGGAAGTTACTGGGGTAATTTAAGATCAATTGGTGAAAAAATTGGTAAGGTTGGAAAAACTTCTGGGATAATTCCATTTATTAAAGTTATGGATTCTTTAACTATGGCAATCAGTCAAGGATCTTTAAGAAGAGGCTCAGCAGCTTGTTATCTTCCTATTGATCATCCTGAAATAGAAGAGTTTATTGAAATGCGAAGACCAACTGGTGGTGATCCAAACAGAAAAGCTTTAAATTTACATCACGGAGTTTTAGTTTCAGATGCATTTATGCGTGCTGTTGAAACTGATGATCAGTGGGCACTTAAAAGTCCAGCTGATGGATCTATTCAACAAACTATATCTGCAAGAAATTTATGGATTAGATTATTAACAGCAAGAATTGAAACCGGTGAGCCATACATTATTTATATTGATACAGTTAATAGACAAATTCCACAACACCACAAACTTGCAAACCTAACTGTTAAAACTTCAAATCTGTGTAGTGAAATAACTCTCCCTACGGGCATTGATAAAGATGGAAGAGACAGAACTGCTGTTTGTTGTTTATCATCTTTAAATTTAGAAAAATATGATGAATGGAAAGACGATCCAAACATGATTAGTGATGTAATGAGATTTTTAGATAATGTCTTGTCAGATTTTATTAATAAGGCTCCAGATCAATTCAAAGATGCAAAATATTCTGCAGAAAGAGAAAGAAGTGTTGGCCTTGGAGTAATGGGTTTTCATTCCTTTTTACAAAAACATAGAATCCCACTTGAGTCTGTAATGGCTAAATCTTGGAATAAAAAAATATTTAAACAAATTGATGAAAAAGTTAATAAAGCATCAAAAGAATTAGCTGAGGAGCGAGGTGCGTGTCCTGATGCAGCAGAATATGGATTTAATGAGAGATTTTCTAACAAGACAGCAATAGCGCCAACAGCTTCTATTTCCATTATTTGCGGAGGAGCCTCTCCTGGTGTTGAACCAATTGCAGCCAATAGTTATACACATAAAACTCTATCTGGATCTTTTAATGTTAGAAACAGATATTTAGAGGAAATTTTAGAGAGCCATGGTAAAAATGATGACGAAACTTGGTCAACAATAACAACAAATCAAGGATCAGTATCTCATTTAGATTTTTTAACAGATTTGGAGAAGGATGTTTTTAAAACTGCTTTTGAGTTAAACCAAAAATGGATTATTGAATTGAGTGGAGACAGAACTCAATATATCTCCCAAGCACAATCGGTAAATTTATTTTTACCGGCTGATGTACATAAAAAAGAATTACATAGAATTCATTTTGATGCATGGAAAAAAGGTCTTAAAAGCCTTTACTATTGTAGATCAAAATCAATTCAAAGAGCTGAAAATATCAACAACGCAAAATCGACTGATGTTACAGCCAATGTATATAAATCAAAAAACCAACAAACTAACGATCAACCAGAATATGAGGAGTGTTTATCATGTCAGTAGCAGATAAAATTAAGACAGAAAATAAAGAAATAATTCAACCTAAAAAGATGGGTCTATTAGTTGAGAACCCTGTATATAAGCCATTTAGATATCCATGGTGTTATGATGCTTGGTTAACCCAACAAAGAATACACTGGTTGCCAGAAGAAGTGCCTCTGGGAGATGATGTAAGAGATTGGCAAAAAAACTTGTCTCAACCAGAAAAAAATCTCTTAACTCAAATTTTTAGATTCTTTACTCAAGCGGATGTTGAAGTAAATAATTGTTACTTAAGACATTACACAACAGTGTTTAAGCCAACAGAAGTTTTAATGATGATGACTGCTTTTGCATCTATGGAAACAGTTCACGTAGCAGCTTATTCTCATTTACTTGATACAATTGGAATGCCTGAATCGGAATATTCAGCTTTCATGAAATACAAAGAGATGAAAGATAAATATGACTACATGCAAGGATTTAATGTAAATTCAAAAGAAGATATTGCTAAAACTGTTGCTGTATTTAGTGCTTTCACTGAGGGACTTCAATTATTTGCAAGTTTTGCAATTCTGTTAAATTTTCCAAGACACAATAAAATGAAAGGTATGGGTCAGATAGTAACTTGGTCGGTTAGAGACGAAACTCTTCATTGTAATTCTATGATAAGAATTTTTAAAGAGTTTATAAAAGAAAATCCTGAAATTTGGACACCAAAACTAAAGAAAGAACTTTATGAAGCCTGCAGAACAATAGTTGAGCATGAGGATTCTTTTATTGATTTAGCTTTTGAGATGGGTCCGATGGAAGGCTTAACTGCACAAGAGGTTAAAGACTACATCAGATTTATTGGTAATAGAAGATTAGTTCAATTAGGTCTTGAACCAATTTATGATGTAGAAAAGAATCCTCTAGGATGGCTTGATACTATGTTAAATGCTGTTGAGCATATGAACTTTTTTGAAGGTCGTGCAACAGAATATTCTAAAGCATCAACTCAAGGCACTTGGGTAGAAGCGTTTAGTTAATTCATTTGAAATATAAAAAATATTTTAGAAAAACTAGCTTAAAACAAAAAGGGGTTGGTGATTTTTTTTTAAATGTGGTTAAGGAAAAAAGTCCTAAAATTTTTTTAGAAGTAGGTGTTTTTCATGGCGTCACAGCAAGAAATGTATGTGAATTGTTGTATACAATTCACAAAAATGATTTTAAATATATTGGATTGGATTTATTTGAAGAAAATGATGAAAATAAATCAGAGGTAATACCAAGTACATTATTTTCGAATCCATTAAAAAACATATATTTCAAATATATAAAAAAACAAAATCCATACAGTAAAGAGGCAGTAGAAGATCTTTTAAAAAAATTTAAAAACAATGTTAGCTTAATTAAAGGTAATTCAAAATCAGTTTTAAAAAAGATTGATATGTCAAAAATTGATTATGTATTTTTAGATGGAGGTCATTCCTATCCTACAGTTAAAAATGATCTTGAATGTTGTCTCGATGTAGTCCTATCGAATGGAACGATTATGTGTGATGATTACAATTTTGGTCATCTTCCAGACGTAAAAAATGCAATTGATGAGTTTGTTAAGAATAACAATTTGAATTGTCAGATAATATGTGATGGTCGATTTGCAAAAATTGAAAAGTAACTATCTTTGATTTAGTCGAACGACTTTTCTATGTTGATTTCCTTTATAACTTGCCAAAGGCCTAATTAATTTGTTAGCTGCATGTTGTTCCATTATGTGAGCTGACCATCCTGTAATTCTTGAAACAACAAATATTGGTGTAAAAAAATCTGTATCAAAACCCATTAAATGATAAGTGGGCCCCGTAGGGTAATCAACATTTGGATGAATGTTTTTTCTTTCTATCATTACTTTTTCAACGATATCGTAAATTTTCTCAAACTTTTTATCTTTTTTAATTTTAGCTACTTTTGCAAAATACTTTCTCATAGTTGGAACTCTAGAGTCTCCAGATTTATAAACTCTATGACCAAAGCCCATAACTACCTCTTTCTTATCTAGAGCATTATTTATCCATTTAAGAGCATTTTTTGGGCTTTTTATTTTATTCATCATGTGCATAACCTCTTCATTAGCACCACCATGTAGAGGGCCTTTAAGACTGGCTATTGCTCCAGTTATAGCACCATGAATATCCGACAAACTACTAGTAATAGTTCTTGCAGTAAATGTTGATACATTAAAACTATGTTCTGCATATAAAATCAACGAGACATCAAAAGCTTTTACAATTTCTTTTTGTGGCACCTTGCCAAAACACATATAAAAAAAGTTTTCTGCTATATTTAAATCTTTTTTAGGTTTAATAATTTTTTTTCCCTTTCTTATTCTATAAAAGGCAGCTAAAGCTGTTGGAGTTTTTGCTAATATTCTTATAGCTTTTCTCATATTTGCCTCTTGAGATGAGTCTGTGGTTTCTTTATCTTCAAGTCCCATTATACTTACTGCAGTCCTTGCAACGTCCATTGGATGAGATTTTTTTGGCATTTTCTTAATTATTGAATAAAGATCTTTTGATAAATCCCTGTTATTTTTTTCTTCTTTTTCAAATTTTCTAAGTTGTATTGTGTTTGGTAAATCTTTATTTAAAATTAAATATGCCACCTCTTCGAATCTACAATACTCACACAAATCTTGTGCCGCGTACCCTCTGTATGTTAAAGAATTAATTTCGGGCATAACTTTAGAAACTTCTGTCTCGTCAACCACTATCCCCAATAAACCTTTTTTAATATCGTCGCTCATTATTCATGTCCCTCAGTACTAAAATTATAAATTTTTTCATCTAAACTATTGTATTTTTCGTAATCAACAAGCTCATACAATCTTTTTCTAGTTTGCATTTTATCTAATATGTTATTTTGATGTCCATTTGCATAAATGTCTCGTAATCCATCTTCTACATTTTTCATAGCTAGTCTCTGTGTAGTTACTGGATAAATTACAATATTGTAGCCAAGTTTTTCTAATTCTTTATAATTAAATAATTTAGATTTTCCAAATTCAGTCATATTGGCTAGTAAGTAACAAGACAATTCTTTTCTAACTTTTTCAAATTCTTTTTCATCTTGTAAAGCTTCTGGAAATACTATTTCTGCTCCAGCATCGATGTATGCCTTACATCTTTCTATCATTTTGTCTATCCCCTCAACACTTTTCGCATCAGATCTAGCTATGATTTTAAAATTTTTATCTTTTTTTGCTGATACACATTCCTTAATTTTTTTCACCATGTCATTAGTTGATATCAATTCTTTATTATCAAGATGACCACATCTTTTTCTTTCAATTTGGTCCTCCAAATGAACAGCTGAAACCCCAAAATCCTCAAAAGTTTCAATTGTTTCTCTACAGGATTTAAAACCAGTATCAATATCAACAATGGTTGGAAGATTAGTCACTCTCGAAATTAGATAAGATCGTGTACTTACATCTTGTAAAGTAGTCAATCCAATGTCAGGAAACCCCAAATCATTTGCCATGACTCCACCAGAAACATAAACTGCATCATACCCAATTTCCTCAATTAACTTTGCAGTTAAAGGGTTGTATGCACCGGGAACTCTTAAAATCTTGCCAGTTTTTAATTTATCAACAAAGTCCTTTCTTTTTTGAGCTGGTTCTTTTTCTATAAAATGCATTAAAAAATACCTTTTTTAAAATTTCTTTTTAGTTTACTCTTTTTTACTTCAATATTTAACTTATCAAGTTGACCTGGTTTTAATTTTTTTAAATTTTGTACAACCTTTAAAAATCTATTACTTTCTTTTTTATCCAAGATATTTTCAGTTAAAGTTAAGAATTTATTAATATAATTTTTTCTTTTAAAAGGACGTGAACCATAAGGATGTGCATCTGCTACACCTTGTTCTTCAGTAATCTTTTTACCATTATTGAGAGTTATTACTACTTTAGCACCAAATGCTTTTTTTCTAGGGTCAGGATCATGATAATTTTTAGTCCATTTTTTATCTTCATGAGTTTTAATTGATCTCCATATTTTAATCGTGCTCTTTCTTTTAGCTCTTGCTTTTGTATAAGATTTTACATGGTGCCAAGTACCGTCCTCAAGTGCAACTGCAAATATATACATTATAGAATGATCTAAGGTTTCTCTGCTAGCATTAGGATCCATTTTTTGCGGATCATTTGCACCTGTCCCAATTACATAATGAGTGTGGTGACTTGTAAAAATATCTATTTTTTTTATCTGATTTAGGTTTTTAACTTTCTTTTTAAGTTTTTTTGCTAAGTCAATTAAGGCTTGAGATTGATATTCTGCAGAATATTCTTTTGTATAAGTTTCAAGAATCGCTTTTTTGGTTTCACCTTTTTTGGGTAATGGAACTTTATATAACGCCTTCTTTCCATCAAGAATTCTTGCTATCACACTATCTTCACCTTCATAAATTGGACTTGGTGCTCCCTCACCACGCATAACTCTATCAACAGCCTCTATAGCAAGTTTACCCGCATGAGCTGGAGCATAGGCTTTCCAACTTGAAATTTCACCTTTTCTAGATTGTCTTGTAGAAATTGTTGTATGTAGTGCTTGCTGAACAGCTTGATAAATAGTTTCAGTTTTCAATCTCAACAATGAACCAATCCCAGCTGCAACACTTGGACCAAGGTGAGCTATATGATCTACTTTATGTTTGTGTAAACATATTCCTTTAACTAAATTAACTTGAACCTCATAGGCAGTTATAATTCCTCTTAAAAGATCTAAACCACTTTTTTTATTTTGTTGAGCAACGCTTATGAGAGGAGGAATATTGTCTCCAGGATGACTATAGTCAGCAGCTAAAAAAGTATCATGAAAATCTAATTCTCTTACAGCAGTTCCATTAGACCAAGCTGCCCATTCACAATCAAATTTTAATTTACTATTAACACCGAATAATGTTGCGCCATTTTTTCTTGAATGTTTTATAGCCATTTCTCTAGATGAAATAACTGGTTTTCTATTAAGTGATGCAATTGCTACTGATGCGTTATCAATAATCCTATTTATGGACATTTCAATTGCATTTTTATCTAATTTAGAATTATCATTTGCGATTTCTGCAATTTTCCATGCAAGCTGATTTTTTTTTGCTAAATGTACTTTAGATGGATAAACTCTAACTTTATGGACTATCAAAATAACTCCTAATTAACGAGATTGTTTTTAATAGTTAAAAAAAAATAATCAATATTAAAGATATTTTGAAACTATCTTTTCGATACCAACGAAGTCTTTTACTAAGTGATTATGGTAAATTTCATCAGTTTTTTTTTCAGTATATCCGTCTTCCATTAGAATGACTGGTATCCCTGCATTTTTTGCTGCATTTGCGTCAGTTTCACTATCTCCAATCATTAACGATTTTTTTATATCACCTTGTAATATTTCAATGACAGATGTTAGGTGTCTTGGATCCGGCTTACAATAATCGAATGTGTTATGTCCAGCAACGTACTCAAAAAAATCATAAATTCCAATTTTTTTTAAAAGATCGACAGCTAGGTAATCAGTTTTATTTGTACAAACAGCCATAGAAATTTTATTTTCCTTTGACCATATCAAAAATTCTTTGACGCCATTTATTAGGGTACTCTCTTTGACAATATTTTTTCCATAGAAGTCAGTGAAATCTTTTATCATTTCTTTTTTGATCTTTTCATCTTGAACTTTTCCAAACTCTTTTTTAGCTTGTCCCCAAATTGATCTTCCGAGCATTGCACCTGCACCTTGGCCGACAAGATTTCTTATTTCCTCAGTAGATTTAGTAGGGTAACCAAATTTTTTCATCACATGATTATGAGCACGCATCAAATCTGGCGCTGTATCAACTAAAGTTCCATCTAAATCAAAAAGAATTGTAAAATTTTGACCCATAAATAAAAGTTTTATTAAGAAATATTATGTGAATTAAGAAACATATATACTTAATATAAAGAATTTCATAGATGAAACAATTAAATTTACAAAATGTTCAAAATAATTTTAGAAAAAAATTTTTAAAAGCGGGTGTAAAAATGATTGGCCCTGAAACAATTTTTTTTTCAAAAGATACTAAAATAGGAAAGAATGTGATTATTGAACCCTACGTGGTAATTGGTCCAAAAGTGAAAATAGGAAACAATGTTACAATTAAATCTTTTTCACATCTAGAAAATTGTAAAATAGAAAATAAAGTTGATATTGGACCATATGCCAGAATAAGACCAGGCGTTGTTTTAAAGAGTGGTTCAAAAATTGGAAATTTTGTTGAAATCAAAAAAAGTACTTTAGGTAATAATTCAAAAGTAAACCACTTAACATATATTGGTGATAGTGAGATAGGTAAATCGGTTAATATTGGTGCTGGAACAATCACTTGTAATTATGATGGGGTAAAAAAAAGTAAAACAAAAATAAAAGACAATGTTTTTATTGGTTCAAATTCATCATTAATAGCACCACTAACAATTGAAGAGGGTAGTGTAGTTGGAGCTGGTTCAGCTATAACAAAGAATGTTAAGAAAAAAACATTAGCACTAACAAGAAGTTTGCAGACTGAAATTAAAAATTATAAAAGAAAGCCTAAATAGTTATGTGTGGAATAATTGGAATTAACAGCAATAAACCTGTATCAGTAACTATAATTAATTCTTTAAAAAAATTAGAGTACAGAGGTTATGACTCAGCTGGTATGGCAACACTATACAATGGATTGATAAATGAAGTAAAATCTGAGGGAAGAGTAGAAAATTTAGAAAAAAATTCCTTAGTCCAAAACATGGAAGGAACTATTGGTATTGGTCATGTTCGATGGGCAACGCATGGGCTCCCTAATAGTGTTAATGCTCATCCACATTCTTCCCAGAATGTCTCTGTTGTTCATAATGGAATTATCGAAAACTCAACAATATTAAAAAAATTTTTAATTGGAAAAGGTCACAAATTTAAATCTCAAACCGATACAGAGGTAATAGTCCATTTAATTACTGAAAATCTTAAAACTGACAATATAGTTAATTCAATTCAAAAAACTTTAAAGTCATTACATGGAAGCTTTGCACTTGGTATAATTTTTAAAGATCAACCAGATTTAATTGCTGGTGCAAGAAGAGGTTCACCATTAGCTGTTGGTTATGGCCCTAATGAAAATTATTTGGGTTCGGACTCCTATGCACTTAAATCGATGACAAATAAGATTACTTATTTAAATGATGGTGAATTCTGCATTATTAAAAAAGATCATGTGGAGTTTTTTAATGAGGAAGGAATTAAAATTAATAAAAAAGTTTTAGAATTGTCATCTACAGAAGAGAAATATGACAAAGGTGAATACAAACATTTTATGGCTAAAGAAATAGAGGAACAACCGAACACAATTAGAAATGGAATTAATGAGTATATAGATATGTCTAATAAAGATATAAATATTTATAACTTTCCTTGGAAAAGTAATGAGATTAAATCAATAACATTGATTGGGTGTGGAACAGCATATCACTCATGTTTAATGGCAAAATATTGGTTTGAGGAAATAACATCATTAGATGTAAATATAGATATAGCATCAGAATTTAGATACAGAAAAAATAGATTTAAAAAAGAGACACTTTATGTATTTGTCTCACAATCTGGAGAAACAGCAGATACTTATGCTGCTTTAGATCTTTGTAAACAAAGTGGTGTTAAAACCTGTGCAGTTGTAAATGTAGTAGAAAGCTCAATTGCAAGAGATTCTGAATTTGTATTACCCATACATTGTGGAGCTGAAATAGGCGTTGCTTCAACTAAAGCTTTTCTTGGACAAATATTAATTTTATACATTTTAGCCTTGAAACTTGCTTTATGGAGAAAAGACATTGAAAAAAATAATTTTAATAAAAAAATTGATGATCTTAAAAATTTACCAAAACTTGTTGAGCAAACATTACTGATTGATAACAAAATACAAACTATTTCAAATACTTTTAATGAGGCAAAGGGTTCTATGTTTTTGGGACGTGGTTTTTCTTATCCGATTGCACTTGAAGGTGCATTGAAACTGAAAGAACTATCTTATATACACGCTGAAGGTTATCCAGCAGGTGAGATGAAGCACGGACCTCTCGCATTAATAGAGGAAGGTATGCCAGTTGTCGTATTGGCTCCAAGAGACAATTATTATAAAAAAACGATTTCAAATATGCAGGAGGTAATTGCAAGAGGAGCTAAAGTTTTATTAATTACAAATAAAAGTAAAGATGAGATAATTTCAGAGAATATTTGGGAAAAGATTGAGGTTGAAAGCACTAATGAGGATCTTTTACCTTTTCTTTTAACAATCCCCCTTCAAAAATTAGCATATTACTCAGCACTAAAAAAAGGCTACGATATAGATAAACCAAGAAATTTGGCAAAGTCGGTAACTGTTGAATAAAGGTTCATTTAAAATAAATTTTAATAATGAGAAAGTAAATTTTTTTGGATTAGCAGAGACTGCTAAAAAAAATAAATTAAATCATAAAGAATGTTTAATACAGGCTTTTAATCAAAATGTATTGATAGAAGACAACAAAGATTTTTTAAAAAATTTTATTAATAGTTTTGATGTTATAGAAAATATTTATTCTCAATTGTATCAAGATGCTTTTGCATTATTTTTAATAGGGGGTAAATTCGAAAAAACTTTTCTTGAATTTGGCGCAACAGATGGTTTAAAACTATCAAATTCTTATTTACTTGAAAAATTTTTTAATTGGAGAGGTGTATTATCAGAACCAAGTCCTCAATGGCATGAATCATTGAAAAAAAATAGAAATAATACCAAGATTATAACAGAGTGTATTTGGAAAGAGTCTGGAAAACAACTAGATTTTTTTATGTCGGATGTTGGAGAAGCTTCTACTTTAAAAGATTTTGTTGATAGTGATTTAGCCTCAATGCCAGAAAATACTAAATTGAGAAAAGGGGGAGGAAAAACAATTTCAGTTGAGACTATATCTTTAAATGATATTGTAAAAAATAATTTTAATGGTATTTGCCCTTCTTATATATCAATTGATACTGAAGGTTCAGAGTACGAAATATTAAAACCATTTGATTTAGATAAATTCAGACCTAAATTATTTACCATCGAACACAATCATACCAAAAATGAGTCAAAAATAGATGATCTTTTAATACCAAAGGGTTATGTAAGAATATTTAGGGAATTAACCGCTTTTGATGCTTGGTACATCCCTGCTGAAATTCTTAAGGCCGATTAGTTGAATAATTCTAAAAGTCTGTTACAACAATCTTGAGTTGAATATGAAAAATTGGAAAGTTAATAGTTGGAGAAAGTATCCAGTAAAACATATTCCGGAATATCCGGATAAAAAAGAATTGGATCAAGTTTTGAATAAAATCAAAACCTTTCCGCCTCTGGTTTTTGCAGGAGAAACGAGACATCTGAAACAGCAACTTGCTGAGGTTGTGGATGGAAAAGCCTTCTTATTACAAGGTGGAGATTGTGCAGAAAGTTTTGCAGAATTTCATCCAGATAATATTAGAGATACATTTAAAGTTATTCTTCAAATGTCATTAGTTTTAACTTATTCAGCATCTCTACCGGTTGTTAAACTTGGAAGGATAGCTGGTCAGTTTTCAAAACCAAGAAGTGCCCCAACTGAAATACAGGGTGGTAAAGAACTACCAAGCTATTTAGGTGACAATATCAATGCAATTGATTTTACAGAAAAAGCTAGAAGACCAGATCCAAAAAGAATGTTTAAAGCTTATTCACAATCAGCTTCAACCTTAAATATTTTAAGAGCTTTTTCGAAAGGTGGTTTTGCTGATTTAAACAAAGTTCATTTGTGGAACTTAGATTATATTAAGAAAAGTCCACAAGCTAAAAAATTTAAAGAATTAGAGGATAAGATTGCTGACGCATTAGCATTCATGGAAGCTTGTGGTATCACTTCAGATTTTAATAATAGATTATACACAGTTAATTTCTGGACCTCACATGAAGCTTTACATTTACCTTTCGAGGAAAGTATGACCAGAATTGATTCTACTACTGGAGAGTACCACGATACCTCAGCTCACTTTGTTTGGATTGGGGATAGAACAAGACAAATTGATGGTGGTCATGTAGAATTTTGTAAAGGTATTGAAAACCCTATAGGAATAAAATGTGGACCAACTTCTAAGCCAGACGAGATTGCAAAAATTTGTGAATTAATAAATCCAAATAACGAAAAGGGTAAAATTACATTAATATCCAGATTCGGTCATAAAAATGTTGAGAAATTTTTACCTAAATTAATTAGAGGAATTAAAAAAGAAGGTTTAAATGTTGTTTGGTCATGCGATCCAATGCATGGAAATACTATTAAATCAACGACTGGTTTTAAAACAAGACCTTTTAATGATGTTGTTAGTGAGGTTAAAAATGTGTTCGCTGTCCATCAGTCTGAAGGTTCTTACGCTGGCGGTTTACATGTTGAAATGACTGGACAAGATGTGACAGAGTGCACAGGGGGTGCAAGAAAAATATCTGATGCAGACTTATCTAGTAGATATCACACTCATTGTGATCCTCGTTTAAACTCAGATCAAGCAATTGAATTAGCATTTTTAATTTCTGATGAGATTAAAAAGAATAGCAGCTATTCAAAAAATGCTATTCAAGCGGCATCTTAGACTATTGTTTTCAAATTATTAAAGATTAAATAATAAATTATGAATCTTGGAGAAAAAGTAAAATATATATCAAATTGGATTAAGAGCTATGTCGATCAAATGCCAAACAAAGCTCAATCTTTAGTGATTGGTATTTCGGGAGGTATTGACTCCTCTGTATCAAGTACTTTGAGTGCGATGACAGGTTTAAAAACAATCGTTTTAACCATGCCAATAAAACAAAAAGAAAATCAGCATGATTTAAGTTTAAAACATCAGGAATGGTTAACAAAAAAATTTAAAAACGTTGAAGCCCATACAATTAGTTTAGATAATTTGTTTGAAACATTTTCATCCACGTTAAATAAATTTGATAATGAACATGGTTATGCAAATTCTAGAGCGAGATTAAGGATGACAACTCTTTACCAGGTTGCTGCAGCCAACAAAGGTATTGTTGTTGGAACTGGAAATAAAGTTGAAGATTTTGGTGTTGGTTTTTACACAAAATATGGTGATGGTGGTGTTGATATTTCTCCAATAGCAGATTGTAATAAGACTGAAGTATGGGAATTAGGTAAAGAACTTGGAATATTAAAAGAGATAATCGATGCTCCACCAACTGATGGATTGTGGGATGATGGCAGAACAGATGAGGGTCAATTAGGATTTAATTATAGTGAGTTAGAAGATGCAATGAGCAACCCAAACTCACCACACAGAGACCAATACGAAAAAATTAGAAATCAAAACTTGCATAAAATGGAGCCTATTCCAGTTTGCAAGATTCCTAGTTAATCAATTAGATTAACAAATCACCAAATAAGGTATATTTCTTAATCATCGATGATGGATATTTTTTTAACAAATAATTTAACAAATAAAAAAGAGCAATTCATTCCAAAAGATAGAGAAAAAATAGGAATGTATGTTTGTGGACCTACTGTATATGATGATCCACATATTGGTAATGCAAGACCTTTAGTTGTTTTTGATATTTTATTTAGATTACTTAAAAATAATTATTCAAAAGTATCTTATGTTAGAAATATAACTGATATTGATGACAAAATTATTAAATCGTCTCAAGAACAAAAAATTTCCACAAAAGATCTTACTGAAAAAGTGACTTCAAGTTTTTTAAAAGATTGTGAATTTTTAAATTGTGAAAATCCAACTCATCAACCTAAAGCTACAGAACATATAGATCTAATGATAGAGATGATAACTGAACTAATTAAAAAAGGTTTTGCTTATGAAAATCAAAAACATGTCTATTTTGAGGTAAAAAAATTTGCAGATTACGGAAAATTATCAAATAAAAATTTAGATGAATTGATTGCTGGATCAAGAATAGAAATTAGTGAAAATAAAAAAAATTCTGAGGATTTTGTTTTATGGAAACCGTCAACTGATGATGAGCCTTTTTGGGACTCTCCTTGGGGAAAAGGTAGACCTGGTTGGCATTTGGAATGTTCTGCAATGTCAAAAAAATTTTTGGGCAATGAATTTGATATTCACGGCGGTGGTATAGATTTAATTTTTCCACATCACGAAAATGAAATAGCACAATCTAGATGTGCAAATGAAACAAAAGTTTTTGCAAAATATTGGATCCATAACGCCTTTATAACAATGTCTAATGAAAAAATGGCTAAGTCCCAAGGTAATATCTTAAAGATTAAAGATTTTAGAAATAAGATTAGTGGTCAAATAATTAGATTGGCTCTAATAAGTACGCATTACAAACAACCACTTGATTGGAATGATAAGTTATTAAGTGATTGTGAAAATACTTTAGATAAATGGTACAGAGTTTATTCATCTGATCTAAAATCAATTAAAGTCCCAGATGAAATTTTAAAGCCATTATATGAAGATTTGAATACACCTGGTTATATTGCAAATCTTCATAATTTATTCGAAAAAGCCTCTAAAGGTGAGAACATAAATTTATTCATATCGGCATGCCAGTTTATTGGCCTGATGAATGAAAGTAGAGAACAATGGAATAACTTTAAAAAGAATAAAGCATCTATTAGTGAATCTGAAATTAAAAACATGCTTAGTTTAAGAGATAAAGCTAGAGAAAATAAGAATTATAAAGAAGCAGACAGAATCAGAGATGAACTTTATGACAAAGGTGTTTTAATAGAAGACAAAGATGGTAAAACACTTTGGAAATTTAAATGAGTAAAGAAAGATTATACATATTTGATACAACTCTTCGAGACGGCGCCCAAACTCAAGGTGTTGACTTTTCTTTAGAGGATAAAGAAAAAATTGCCTCAGCTTTAGATAACTTAGGTGTTGATTATATTGAAGCAGGATGGCCTGGTGCTAATCCAACAGATACAGAATTTTTTCAAAAGAAACATAATTTTAAAAACTCAAAGCTAACATCTTTTGGAATGACTAAAAGATCTGGAAGAAGTGCAGAAAATGATACTGGTTTATCAGCACTCATGAATTCAAATACCTCTGCTGTTTGTTTGGTAGGAAAGTCTTGGGATTTTCATGTTGATGTAGCTTTAGGAATAACAAATGAGGAAAATTTAGAAAATATTTCTGAAAGCGCTAAACATTTTGTAAAAGCAAAAAAAGAGTTCATGTTTGATGCAGAGCATTTTTTTGATGGTTACAAAGCAAATCCAAAATATGCATTGTCTTGTATAAAGGCCGCATATGATCAAGGTGCAAGATGGATCGTTTTATGTGATACGAATGGAGGAACATTGCCTCACGAAGTTACACAAATAATTACCGAAGTTTCTAAAGTTGTTCCAGGTAAGAACCTGGGTATCCATGCACATAACGATACTGGCAATGCAGTTGCAAATTCATTAGCTGCAGTATTATCTGGAGTGAGACAAATTCAAGGAACAATCAATGGTTTAGGTGAAAGATGTGGTAATGCAAATTTAATGTCATTAATTCCAACTTTTTTTTTGAAAAAAGATTTTTCATCGCAATTTGAAATCAGTATCAAATCAGAAAACATTAAAAATTTAACTGAATGTTCAAGATTATTAGATGAAATTTTAAACAGAAAACCTAATCAGCATTTACCTTATGTTGGTGCTGCAGCATTTTCACATAAAGGAGGATTGCATGTATCCGCTGTACAAAAAGATCCAAAAACTTATGAACATATCAACCCAGAAGAAGTTGGTAATACAAGAAATATTGTTGTTTCAGATCAATCTGGAAAATCAAATATTATATCTAGACTAAAAAGTATTAAAATTAATATTGAGGAAAGTGATCCAAAAATTAAAAAATTGTTAGACGAAGTTAAAGATAGGGAATTTATTGGTTATAGTTATGATGGAGCTGATGCCTCTTTTGAATTATTGGCTAGAAGAATTATTGGAGAAATACCGAGGTATGTTTCAATTAATGAATATGACGTTTCTGTTAAAAAAAATAAGTCTGGAGAAATAGTTTCTTCTGCAAAAGCTCTATTGGAAGTTGATGGAGAAAAAATTATGTGTGAAGGAGAGGGGAATGGACCAGTAAATGCATTAGATAATGCTATTAGACAAAACGTAGATAGACTAGCAAAATATTCAAAATATCTGAAAGATTTAAAACTTGTTGATTATAAAGTAAGAATTTTAAATACAGGAACAGAGGCGGTTACTAGAGTGTCTATTGAAAGCACAGACTCTAAAGGAAAGAATTGGTTTACTATTGGTGTGTCTACAAACATTATCGATGCTTCGTTCAAAGCATTAATTGATAGCTTAGATTATAAACTATTTAAAGATAATGCTCCTGCTAGTAAATAAATGAGTAAAAATAATATCTCATTTATTTTACACAAACCTCAATTATCAGAAAATATTGGTGCATGTGCTAGAGCAATAAAGAACTTTAATTTTAAAAAATTAGTTTTAATCAATCCAAAACCTATTTTCCCAAATGATAAAATCTTAGCTACTTCTGTTGGTGCAAAAGACATCATTAATCAAAGTAAAAAATACGATACTTTAGATGAAGCTTTAGGAAAGATTGATATTTTAATTGCAACTTCAGCAAGATTTAGAAATAAGAATATAAAACATATTAATTTAGTGGACTTAAAAAAGATTAATTTTAAGAAGAGAGTTGGATTTTTATTTGGGTCAGAAGCATCAGGTTTATCAAATGATGAGATTAGCTATGCAAATTATACTTTACAAATACCTACCAATCCTGATTTCAGGTCATTAAATTTATCTCACAGTTTAATCATCATTGCTCAATATGTAGCTAGTCTTATTAAATTAAAAGATATTCCGTTTAAAAAATCAAAAAAGGTTAAATCAGCAAGTAAAAAAAGAAATTCAATCAATGTTAGGCCTTTGCATTAAAAATTTAGATGAAATAAATTTTTTTAGACCTAAAGAGAAGAGACCAAAAATGCTAGAAAACCTAAGAAACATTTTTTACAAAATGGACTTATCTGATAAAGAAACACGTATATTATCTGGTGTATTTGCAAGTTTGGGTAAAAAACGTTGATTGACAAAATAATGAGTAAGTTTATAAACCCCACTATTAAATGACAAAAAGATTAAACTCTAAACATAAAGTTGACAGAAGATTAAAAGTAAATCTTTGGGGAAGACCTAAAAGCCCCTTTAATACAAGAGCCTATGGACCAGGACAACATGGTCAAACGAAAACTTCAAAACCTTCTGATTATGGAATTCAGCTACAAGCGAAACAAAAACTAAAAGCTTATTATGGAAATATTAACGAGAGACAATTTAGAAATATTTATAAAAAAGCTAGTATGCTTAAAGGTGACACGAGTGAAAACCTTATTGGTTTATTGGAAAGAAGATTAGATGCAGTAATATATAGGGCAAAGTTTGCAACTACAATTTTTTCTGCAAGACAATTAATCAACCATGGACATGTAAAAGTTAATGGAAAAAAAGTAAATATTTCTAGTTATTCTGTTAGAGAAGAAGACTCCATAGAAATTAGAGATAAGTCAAAACAACTTGCAATAATCGACATTGCATTAGCCAGTAAAGAAAGAGAAGCTCCAGAATATATTCAAATGGATGAAAAAAATAAAAAATTTAAGTTTGTTAGAATTCCAAAATTCGAGGAAGTACCATATCCAGTTGTTATGGAGCCAAATTTAGTAATTGAATATTACTCTAGATAATAATTATTTTTTATAGTTAATACCTTTATCATCACATACTTTTTTTAATTCTCCGTTCTCATACATTTCTTTGATGATATCACACCCACCTATAAATTCTTTTTTGATATAAAGTTGAGGGATTGTTGGCCAATCACTAAAGACTTTTATTCCATCTCTTAAAGATTGATCTTCTAATACATTTATACCTTTAAAATTTATTTCTAACATTTTAAGTATATTTGAAACGGTCATTGAAAAACCACATTGTGGTTGATCTGGAGTACCTTTCATAAAAAGGCACACATCATTAGTATCAATGTGATTTTGAATTAAATTTTTTGTTTGATCATCCATTATTGTTCCTTTGTTTTAATTGCTAGAGCGTGTAGTTCATTTCCCATCTTACCTTTTAATGAATTGTAAACCATTTTGTGTTGTTCAATTTTACTTTTACCTGCAAATTGAGAAGAGGTTATAGTCGCTGAATAATGATTACCATCTCCAGCCAGATCTTGAATATCTATTACAGCATCTGGCATTGCTTCTTTGATATATTTTTCGATTTCTTTTAAATCCATTGCCATTTTTTAACTCATAAACTTTAATAACCAATTTGTATAATAAGACTTCAATTCGTCAATTGTAACTTTTGTCTTTTCATTAATAATCATATCGTTTTGTGTGATAATACCTAATTCCTCATGATGCACTGAGTTTTTGTTTAAAATTTTTGTAACCTCTTTTAAATCGTCCTTATTTACTTCTATTAAATATCTACCTTGATCTTCTGCAAAAAAATACTCAATTTCATTAATTAAATTCTTTGACTTACTAATCTTAATTCCCTTATTGCCTTTAATGCACATTTTACTTATAGCAACTAATAGACCTCCTAAAGATATGTCGTGAGCACTTTTGACATATCCTTTATCAATTAAATTTAATATTGTTTCTCCATTATTTTTTTCATTAAAAAGATTTACCTCTGGTGGAGGACCATTTTTTTCATCTAAAATTGTTCTCGCAAATAAACTTTGGTCAATATGTCCTTCAGTTTTACCAATGATCAAAACTAAATTATCAATTTCTTTTAAATCCATCGAAATCATTTTTGCATAATCTTTGATGAGACCCACTCCACCAATCGAAGGAGTTGGTTTGATTCCTACTTCTTTGGTTTGGTTGTAAAAAGATACATTGCCAGATACCACAGGGAAATTTAAATATTTACTTGCTTCCCCAATACCTTGAACACACTCAACAAATTCACCCATGCTCTCTTCCTTTTCGGGACTCCCAAAGTTTAAACAATTTGTAATTGCTATCGGCGTGGCGCCAACAGAAATTAAATTTCTCCAACTTTCAGCAACAACTTGTTTGCCTCCTGTTAACGGGTGGGCCCAACAATATACGGCTGAAGAATCTACTGATGCTGCTACTGCTTTATTTGTTCCATGTATTCTTACAACACCAGAGTCTCCACCTGGTTTCTGAATAGTGTCACCCATAACTGTATGATCATATTGTTGCCAGATCCATTCCTTGCTACATATATTCTGATTAGACAAAACCTTCTTAAGCACATCTTTGATTTTTAATTTATTTAAAACTTCATTTTTAATTTTATTTTTTTTGGGCAACTTCGATTTTTTCCACTTACGATCATACATTGGAGAATTTTCAACAAGAATATTAACAGGTATTTTTGCTACTTGCTCTCGATTAAAAAATAATTCAATGTTTTTTGAGTTTGTTGTTTTTCCAATTACTGCAAAATCTAAATTCCATTTATCAAATATTTTTTTTGCAATTTCTTCTTTGCCATTTTCTAGAACAATTAACATTCGTTCTTGGCTTTCAGACAACATAATTTCATATGGTGTCATTTTAGTTTCTCTACATGGGACTTTATTTAAATCAATTTCAATACCCAAATTTCCTTTAGATGCCATTTCAATACTCGAAGAGGTGAGTCCAGCAGCTCCCATATCTTGAATGGCAATAATTGAGTCACCTGACATCAATTCTAAACATGCCTCTAATAAAAGTTTTTCTGTAAAAGGATCACCAACCTGTACAGTGGGTTTCTTTTCTTCAATCTTTTCATCAAAACTAGCTGAAGCCATACTTGCACCATGAATTCCATCTCTACCAGTCTTAGAACCAACGTAAATTACAGGTTTATTTAAACCTGCGGCCTTAGAATAAAAAATTTTATTTTTTTTAACTAGGCCAAGTGTCATTGCGTTAACTAAAATGTTTCCATTGTAAGAACTATCAAATGAGGTCTGTCCTGCTATGGTTGGCACACCCATACAATTTCCGTAGCCACCAATACCATGTACAACTCCTCGTAAGAGATTTTTTGTTTTTTTATGTTGTGGAGATCCAAAATGTATCGAATTCAAATTAGCTATAGGTCTTGCTCCCATTGTAAATACATCTCTCATGATTCCCCCAACACCCGTTGCAGCTCCTTGATAAGGTTCTATGAATGAAGGATGATTATGACTTTCAATTTTAAAAACTATTGCATCTCCATCTTCAATATCAATAACACCTGCATTTTCTCCTGGACCTTGAATTACTTTTTTTCCTTTGGTTGGAAGCTTTTTTAGGTGAAGTCGTGATGACTTATATGAACAATGTTCATTCCACATAGCGGAAAAAATTCCAAGTTCAGTAATATTTGGTATTCTCTTAAGTAACTGACAAATTTTTTTATATTCATCAGACTTAAGTCCATGATCTATAGCAATTTGTTCATTAACTTCCATTATTTGATATTATTAATAAGGTTTTTAAAAAAAATTGAGCCATCTTCCCCAGATAAACTTTGGTCTATCATTCTCTCAGGATGGGGCATCATTCCTAACACATTTTTTTCTTTATTAAAAATGCCTGCAATATTTTTAATTGAACCGTTTGGATTATATTGATCTTCTATTTTGCCTTCGCTATTACAATAATAAATTGCTATTTGATTATTATCTTTAATTTCTTTTAATTGATCTTTGGTACAAAAATAATTTCCTTCATTATGAGCAATATGAAATTCTAAAACATCTTTATTAAGATTTTTAAAATATGTATTTTCTTTGTTGTCCAATTTCACAAAGACATTTTTACATATAAACTCCAAATACTTATTTCTTAACAAAACTCCTGGCACTAAACCTGTTTCAACCAGTATTTGAAATCCGTTACAAATTCCCATGACCAATCCTCCAGATTTTGCAAAATTTATTACCGATTGCATAATTTTAGACTTTGATGCCATACTTCCACATCGTAAATAATCTCCATAAGAAAAACCACCCGGAAGTACAACTAAATCGCTTTTAGGGAGTTCATTATCATCATGCCAAACCATCTTGTTGTTAAAACCAAATTTCTTGAGCGCAACATCCATATCTCTATCACAATTTGAGCCAGGAAAAGTTATTACAGATGACTTCATTAATTATTGTGTTTCAATAATTTTAAAGTTTTCGATTACAAGATTAGCTAATAGTTTTTTACACATATCTTCAACAACAGCTTTTGCTTTGCTTGGATCATCTTCATTAACATCTATTTCAAAATATTTACCTTGTCTTACTTCACTTATGTTTTCAAAACCCATCCCATCCAAAGCTTGATGGATGACTTTGCCCTGTGGATCCAAAACATCTTTTTTTAATGTTATTATTGCTGAAACTTTCATTTACTTTTTTTTTTTACAGATGAAAGTTTAGTTACATTAACTGCAGATACGTTTGATTGTTCATGAAGAATTCCAAGTCGTTTTGCAACCTCAGTATAAGCTGGTATCAAATCTCCCAAATCTTTTCTAAATCTGTCCTTATCAAGTTTTTTGTCAGTTATTGAGTCCCACAATCTACAAGTATCAGGGCTGATTTCATCTGCTAAAATAATATTATTTTTTCCGCTTTCGTGTGTGAAGCCAAACTCCACTTTAAAATCAACTAATTTGATTCCAACACCCCGAAATAAACCTAATAAAAAGTCATTCAAACGTTTTAAATTTTCATCAATCAAATCAAGCTGAATAGCGCTAAGCCAATTAAATGCCAAAATGTGTTCTCTACTTATGTTTGGATCACCCAATTTATCATCTTTGAGACAATACTCTATTAATGGATATTCAAGTACAGTCCCATCCTCAATTCCTAACCTTTTTGTCAAAGATCCAGTTGCAATATTTCTCACAATGAACTCTATAGGAATAATATCCACTAGTTTAACAAGTTGTTCTCTCATATTTAGTCTTTTTACTAAATGATTTTTAATTCCAATTTGATTTAGGTTTGAAAGTATATGTTCTGAAATTCTATTATTAAGGACACCTTTACCCTCAATAGTACTTTTTTTTTGATTATTAAATGCTGTTGCATCATCTTTAAAATATTGAATGACTAAATTTTTATCTGAAGTTGCATAAATAATCTTAGCTTTTCCCTCGTAAAGTTTTTTTCCTTTTTTCATTATTTGATAACTCTTCTAAAAATAAAATTGACATTTTTCATGTGTTTTGAATAGCTAAATATTGATTTTAATTTCTTTATTGAAATTTTATTCATTATATATCTGTCAGATTGCGCTACATCAAATAAATTCAAATTTTCAGCAAAACACTTTTTAGAGAAATTTTGAACCATTCTATATGATTTTTCTCTTGTTAATCCAGTTTTTGTAAGTTCAAGCATTAACTCTTGTGAAAAAATTAAACCTTTAGTTATATTTAAATTCTCCAACATTTTTTTTGGATAGACAATCATATTATCTAAAATATTTGTTAATCTTACTAAAGCAAAATCAATAGTAATATTAGCATCTGGACCAATGTTTCTCTCTACGCTTGAATGTGAAATATCTCTCTCGTGCCATAAGGCTATATTTTCAAGTGCAGGAATTACTGTACTTCGAACCATTCTTGAAAGGCCTGTCAAATTTTCACTCAAAATAGGATTTTTTTTATGTGGCATAGCAGATGAGCCTTTTTGTTTTTTTGAAAAAAATTCTTGTAGTTCATACACCTCACTCCTTTGTAAATGTCTGATTTCTATAGCCACTCGCTCAATTGAACCAGCAATAATACCAAGAACTGAAAAATAAAAAGCATGTCTATCTCTTGGAATAACTTGAGTTGAAATGGGTTCAGCTTTTAAGCCAAGTTTTTTTGCAACATGCTTTTCTACATTTGGATTTATGTTGGCAAATGTTCCAACTGCACCTGAAATAGCACATGTCGAAACTTCATTTATTGCATCTACTAATCTTTTTCTATTTCTTTTAAATTCTGCGTAAAAAGAGGCAAGTTTTAAACCAAAGGTAATTGGTTCAGCATGTATGCCATGACTTCTTCCCATGCATGGTGTAAATTTATATTTGTTAGCTTGTCTTTTTAATACTTTTAAAATTTGGTCAATGTCTTTGAGAATTATTTTTCCTGATTGAACTAATTGAATATTGAAACTTGTATCAACCACATCTGATGAGGTAATTCCCTGGTGAAGATACCTTGCTTTAATTCCAGCTTTCTCAGTAACAGAGGTTAAAAAAGCTATGACATCATGTTTAACTTGTGACTCAATTTGATGAATTCTTTTAACATTAATTCTTGCTTTTTTTCTTACAATTGAAGAAACTCCCTTAGGAATTTGATTTAATTTTTCCATAGCTTGTGCTGCAGCTATCTCTACATCTAACCAAATTTTGTATTTATTTTCTTCTGACCAAATATCAGTAAGTTCTTTTCTCGAATATCTTTTAATCATTAATTATAAATAAGGAGGCTTTGAATAACCTTTAGCAGATTCTGTGAAAATTTCATAACCATTTTCTGTAATTCCAACTGTATGTTCAAATTGCGCAGACAAAGATTTATCTTTTGTAACCGCTGTCCAACCATCATTAAGCATTTTTGTGGCAAATTTACCTGCATTAATCATAGGTTCAATTGTAAATGTCATTCCTGGTTTGAGTTCCATTCCTGTATTTTTAGTTCCATAATGTAAAATATTTGGTGACTCATGAAAAGTTGTGCCAATACCATGTCCGCAAAAATCTCTGACAACTGAAAAACCTTTTTCTTCTACATATGTTTGAATTTCATGACCAATATCTCCAAGTTTTTTTCCAGGTTTTAAGATTTTTATGGCCCTCATCATCGACTCATGAGTTGCATCTATAAGATTATTTAATTTTACAGAAGTTTTACCTATACAAAACATTCTACTTGTATCTCCGTAGTGGTTATCAATGATTGCTGTGACATCCACATTGACTGCATCACCTTCTTCTAAAATTCTTTCTTCAGATGGAATTCCATGGCAGACAACATGGTTTAATGATGTACATAATGATTTGGTAAAGCCCCTGTAATAAAGTGGGGCAGAGTAACCTCCGTTATCTCTAATAAATTCGTAACCAAGTTTATCAATTTGTGCAGTTGAGATACCTTCTTTTATATTTTCAGTAAGCATATCTAAGGTTTGAGCTGCAAGTTTTCCTGCGATTCTCATTTTTTCAAATTTTTCTGAATAACTATTCATTTATAATCTTTAACTTTTTTTCTATTTTTATTTCTTTTGAATTTAATCTGCATCTATAAGCAAGAAAATTAACACCAGCTTTTTTCGCAATAAGATAGTTTTTATAGTATTCTTCATCAATATCTTTCGCAATTTTAAAATTTTCCATATTTTGTATCTGAACTAAAAAGATCAAGTATGATTTATAACCTTTTTTTATGGCATCAATAAGGGTAAGAAGATGTTTTGAGCCCCTTGTAGTAATTGCATCAGGAAATTCGGCAGTTTTTTTCTCTCTAAAAAGAGTTACATTTTTAACTTCAACAAAACTTTTTTGCTTTTTTTTCTCGATTAAAAAATCAAATCTAGTTTCTTTGTTGTAAAAAACTTCTGACTGAATTCTATCATTGTTTTTTAATTCATTTATTAAATTAGCATTTAGTCCATGTTCAACAATTTTGTTTGCCATGTGAGTATTTACACCAACCAGATTATTATTGGCTTTAATCAATTCTAAACCATATTTTAATTTTCTTTTTGGATTATCATTTTTTAGTAAGTATACTTCATTTCCCTCATCCAGCAGTCCTTTCATTGAGCCTGTATTTGGACAATGAGCTGTAACAACTTCTTTATTTATTTTTACATCTACAAAAAAACGTTTATATCTTTTGATTAATTTGCCTTTTATTAAAGACTTGGTAAATTCCATATTCAAATTATAGATAATATGAAAAAAAATACAAAAGTTAATGCTGCTATATTAATTATTGGAAATGAAATTCTCTCAGGTCGAACTCAAGATACAAATACGAGCACTTTAGCTGTTTGGCTGAATTCACTTGGAGTTCAGGTAAATGAAGTAAGAGTTATACCAGATACAAAAAAAACTATAATTGAAAATTTAAATATCTTAAGAAAAAATAATGATTATGTTTTTACAACTGGTGGTATTGGTCCAACACATGATGATATTACTGCTGAGTCTGTTTCAGAAGCTTTTGGATTAAAATATGAAATTCATCCGGAAGCTTTTAAAATATTAGAAAGTTATTATAAACCAGGAGAATTTAATGAAGGCAGACAAAAAATGGTCTGGATGCCACAGAATGCAAAATTAATTTTAAATCCAACGAGTGGAGCACCAGGATTTAGTGTTGAAAATGTGTTTTGTTTACCAGGTGTTCCATCGATATTAAAATCAATGTTAGGTAGTTTGAAACAAAAAATTGTAGGTGGTGATCCAATACTGAGCCAAACAATAAGCTTGAGAACTGTGGAGAGTGAAATTGCAAATTCTTTATCAAAAGTTCAAGATCAGAATAAAGATGTTGAAATTGGAAGCTATCCTTTTTTCCATGCAGGAAAACTTGGAGTATCCATAGTTCTTCGATCTGAGCAACAATCAAAAATTGATGATTGTAGTGCTCAGATTTTAAATTTTATTAAAGAAAAAAAAATAGAAATAGTAGATCGATAAATGCTTTATTTTGCTTATGGAAGTAATCTTCATCATTTTCAAATGAAAAGAAGATGTAAGGATAGTACTTTTATAAAAAAGATAAATTTAAAAGATTTTAGATTAACCTTTAGAAGCAAATATAGAGCGGCAGATATAGAACCTAAAAAAAATTCGATTGTGCCAGGAGGACTTTTTGAAATATCGAGAAGTGATGAAAAAAAACTTGACATTTATGAAGACTTTCCAATTTTATATAAAAAATATTATTTTTTATATTATGGAAAAAAAGTTATGACATATACAATGACAAAAAAAACACCTTTTAGATTTCCGACTGAAAGATATCTTAATGTAGTCAAGCGTGGGTACAAAGATTGTAAACTTGATTTAAAATTTTTAAAAAAAGCTCTTATTAAATAAATATTTTTAACCAACAATTAAAGTATCTTTGGATCCACCACCTTGTGAACTATTTACAATAGTACTTCCTTTTCTCAAAGCCACTCTTGTTAGTCCACCCGAAGTTACATAATTTGATTTTCCTGTCAAAACAAATGGTCTCAAATCAAGATGTCTCGGCTCGATATTATTATTAGTTATAGTTGGTCCGGTTGATAGCACTTCTAGTGGTTGAGCGATAAATTCTCTTGGGTTTTTTAAAATTTTCTGTCTTACTTCTTCAATTTCTTTTTTGGGTGCTTTTGGTCCTATCATTAAACCATAGCCACCAGAGGCATTTGCTGGTTTTACAACTAAATTAGATAAATTCTCTAAAACATACTTTTTTTGTTCTTCTTCATGACATAAATATGTTTCTACTTGGTTTAACAAAGGTTGTTCACCAAGGTAATAAGTAATCATTTTATTTACATACGAATAAACAACTTTATCATCCGCAACACCTGTGCCTATTGCATTTATGATACCAACATTTTTTTTTAACCAACACCTAAATAAACCTGGCACACCAATTAAAGATTCTTTATTAAACACTTTGGGATCTAGAAAGCTGTCATCAAGTCTTCTATATATACAATCAACTTTAAGGGGCCCTTTGACAGTTTTCATATATACATTATCATCTTCAACAAAAAGGTCCTTACCCTCAACTAAAGCTATTCCCATTTGTTCTGCTAAAAAAGAATGTTCAAAGTAAGCTGAGTTATAAATTCCTGGAGTTAGAACGACCATATGAGGATTAGCTGTCTTTTTTGGAATACACTCAACCATACAATTGTATAATTTATTTGTGTACTGATGAATTGATGAAACCTTATATCTAGAAAATAATTCTGGAAAGACATCCATCATAACCATTCTATTCTCAAGCATATAAGAGACACCTGATGGTACTCTTAAATTATCTTCAAGAACTAAATATTCTCCATTTTTATTTCTTATTAAATCGATCCCAGATATATTTGACCAAGCTTTAAATTTTGGAGAAAAACCTTCACACTGTTTTATATAATAGGGAGATTTAAAAATTAAGTCAGCAGGAATTATCTTATCTTTAAAAATTTTTTTTTGATTATAGATATCATCAATAAAAAGATTGAGAGCCTTAGCTCTTTGTTTTAAACCTTTAGAAATTTTATTCCAAACAGGCCTAGGTATTATTCTTGGAATAATATCTAAAGGCCATTTTTTTTCTTCAGCTCTATTATTTGCAGCATATACTCTAAAATTTATTCCCCTCGCACTAATTGTACTCTGGCAATTTTTTTCAATTTCTTGCAGTTTCTTTTTGCCGTACTTTTCTAAGATACCAGATATTATTTTTGCGTGTTTTCTTAATTTGTTATCTGCTGTAAAATAACCATCATATGCATTTTTAGCATTATAATCTTTCCATAATTTTGAAGCCATGAGATATCTTCAAATTTTAAGTTAATTAATTCAATTGTATAATTGTTATACCTGTTATGTAAGAAATAGATTATACATTATGCAAATTTAAAAATAGTGCTTAAAGAATAATGACTTATTGTATTGGTATAAAATCAAAAGATGGCCTAGTTTTTGCATCAGACTCAAGAACCAATGCTGGTTTAGATAATGTTAATATTTATTCAAAAATGTTTACTTATGATGTTGGTGACAGAACAATTGTAATCGTTACCTCTGGAAATTTAGGTACCTCTCAAGCTGTATATAAATCCATTGAAAAAGATTTAGAGGACACATCTGGAAAACTCAATTTAAATACTTGTAAAGATTTTGATCAAATAGCCTCTTATGTTGGATCGCTAAATGTAAAACATTCAATGCCAAAAGGAATTAATACAGATACAGTTCTGCTTGGTTCAACTTTTATTGTTGGTGGACAAATTAAAGACCAACCGATGGAACTTTATTTAATTTACTCGCAAGGTAACTATATCAAACCAGCAGACAGTAAACCTTATCTAGTAATTGGTGAGGTTAAATATGGTAAACCAATTTTAGATAGAGTTATAAAACCTGATGTTTCAATTGGAGATGCCTCTAGATGTGCTCTGATTTCAATCGACTCTACCTTAAAAAGTGACTTAACTGTTGGGCCACCAATTGATTTCGTGGTTTATAAAAAAGATGAATATAAAATTCTATCACAAAAGTGTTTGAATATTTCCGATGATGAATATTCTAAAGTATGCAATCAATGGTCGGATGGTATATTTAAAATTTTCAACTCTTTTCCAAGATTTGATTGGGAAAAATAATTTATCTATTAGATAGCCACATTGTTTGACAAGGATCTAGTTTAATTCTCTTATCAATTGTAAAAAATATTTTACTTCCTAATAAGTCTTTATATTTTAAAAATTTTTTACTTAACTTCAAATATTGAATTTTCGAGGAGAGATTTGTTATACAAATTATAGTTTGTTTTTTATTAATACTCTCTCTTTTAAAACAAAATATTTTTGGTCCAAGATTAATATTCTCTCTACTCGCGTTTGGATGAAATGCTTTTTGTTTTTTTTTGATACTTAATAGGTTGGAAATCTTTTTATAAAAATAATACTCTTTAGAATCTTTATTATTAAGTTTGTTTGAAATATTTTTTAAATTCCATTTATATCTATTAACATCTCGATTATTTCCAGTGATTACAAATTTTGCCTCATCATTAGATGTACCAAATATGGAGTTGAAGTAAACTGCTGGAACTCCTTCGAATGCAATCATTATTGAATGAGCAGATATATATCTTTCAAATGAAAACTTGCCATTATCATAATTAGTTTTTTTTAAAGCATCAAATACCGTTATATTTGCTTCATAAATCTTTTTTGATTTATTTTGAATTTTTCTATAAGAAAACTTTGATCCATTTTTCTTTAATCTGAAAAGAAAATCTTTTAAAGCTTTGCTACTTAATAAACCCTCAGTGGGTCTCATTCCAATTCCATCATGGGATGCGATGAAATTTAAATAACAATTTCCATTTTTACTTCTTGGAAGTTTTTTACTCCAATTGTAAAGATACGAGTTGTTTTCAAATAAAAAAGCATGGATTAATAAAGGTGGTAAGGAAAAATTATATATCCAGTTTGCTTCATCATTTTTTCCAAAGTAACTTAAATTTTCTTTTTCAGGTAAGTTTGTTTCTGTAACTATTAATGTTTGAGTATTAAGTAAGCCTGAAATTACTCTTAGGAGTTTTATGATTTCATGTGTTTTGTTTAAATTAATACACTTTGTTCCACTTTCTTTCCATAGGTAAGCTATTGCGTCTAATCTAAAAATGGTTACTCCATGATTAATTAGGTTAATCATGATTTTTATAAAACGTAATAGCACTGCAGGGTTTTTAAAATTCAAGTCTAATTGATCTGGGCTGAATGTTCGCCAAAGATAGTCAGTTTTATTAAAGATATCTATTTTTTTTAAAAGTTTATGATCTCTTGGTCTAACAACTTTTGAAGTATTAAATTTAGAATCTATAGTTAAAAAATAATCTTTGCCGGGTCGTTTCGCTTTTAAAAAATTTTTAAACCATAAACCTCTTGCTGATGAATGGTTAATTACCATATCTGCCATGATATCACTTTTTTTTGAAAAACTTTTTATATCAAACCAATTTCCAAGTTTGCTATCTATTTTGTAATGATCTTTTACTGCAAAACCACTATCGCTGCTTGAGGGATAGAATGGTAAAAAATGAATTGTATTAAAATAATTTTTTAATTTTTTTTGAAAGAAGTTTTTAAATACTCTAATTGATTTATTTTTTTCTGAATAAATGCTGTCACCATAACAAATAACTAAAGTAGTTTTTTCAGAGATACTCTTTTTCTTTTTTGGATTTTTTTTGTTAAATTGTTTAATGATTTGAACAATTTCTTTTTCGAAATAATCAATATCTTTTTTCGATAAGAATATTTTGTAAATATTATCTAATTTAGATCTTATAGTTTTCTGATCTTTTTGAGTTAACATTAATAATATTTTTTATTATCATCATTAACTACTTTTTCAAGTCTTCCAAGAAAATCCGGTATAGCGCTTTTTACTCTGCTCCATGTGGGTATAAAAGGGGTATCCATTGGATTAAGAATAAAAGCCTCTCCAGCTTTCATTATGTTTATTGCAAATAATTCGACTGCTTTTTCCTCAGTATGAGAATCAAATTTTAGACCATTCATTACTGCATCATTTCTATATATATCAATTAAGTCTAAGGCTGCTCTATAATAAGTAGCTTTTAACGATCTAAACTTTTCCCTACTAAAAGTATTACCTTGAGTTGCTAGCTTTTTGATAAATGTTTTAATGATATCAATTGACATTCTTGATAGTCCTCTTGTTTCATCATCAATTGATAACACTTGATGTTTATGATCATAAGTATCCGCTAAATCCACTTGGCAGATATTTTGAGGAGAAAAACTTCTTTGCATTTCAGATAAAATTCCAACTTCTATTCCCCAGTCTGAGGAAATTCTTAATTCAGGTAAAACATTTCGCCTAAATGAAAACTCACCCGCCAAAGGATATTTAAATGATTTCATAAAGTCCAAATAATCACTTTTTCCAATAGTTTTTTCTAAAGCTGTCAATAATGGAAAAACTAATAATCTTGCAACTCTGCCATTCATTTTTTCATTTGCCACTCTTGGATAATAGCCTTTACAAAATTCAAAGTTGAAGAGAGGATTTACTACTGGATAAAATAACTTTGCAAGCATTCTTCTATCATAAGTTTTAATATCACAATCATGTAAAGCAACTGAGCGCGCACTATCTCTTGCGATACACATACCTATACAATACCAAACATTTCTACCTTTACCCAGTTCACTTGGTGCAAGGTTATTTTTTTTTAATTCTTGATCTAATTTTTTTAAACCTGGACCGTCATTCCACAGAATTGAAAAGGGTGATTTTAATTTCTTAAAAAATTTCCAAGCTTTTTTTGCTTGTGCCTCATTTGCTTTGTCTAACCCGATAATTATGTGATCTAAATATTTTGTTTTACTTATTTCCTCTACTATTTTTGGTAAAGCAGTTCCCTCTAATTCAGAATAAAGACATGGTAAAATTAATTCCATTTTTCTTTGTTCTGAAAATTTTGATAGCTCACTTTCAATGACTGCTGTAGACTTTGTTTTAAAGTCGTGCAAAGTTGAGACTACTCCATTTTGAGAAAAATCACTCATGCCGGGTTTTTAATCTTAATAGTCTAGTTTAACTAGTGCCGTTTTAATCACATCAGCCCAGCCCTCAGGTGATGGCTTGTTAGAAACTATTAGATTATCTATGTTTATTTGATCTTGTTTAAATTGATCATTAAAGACTAAACATGGAATATCACAATTTCTCAACATATCTAAATCATTAAAATTATCTCCTACAGCTATGACCTTTGTTTTACTTTCTACTTTTTTGTATATTTTGAGAACTTGATTCATTGATTTAACTTTATCTGTATTATCACCCAGGTTTAAAACACGACCTCCTTCTTGCATTGTTAACGAAGAAGATCTTAATACATTAAATAATCTATTTTTTTCTTTTTTATCACCCTCAAATAAAAAAGGAATTGTATATTTCCGATTTAAAGCGTTTTTTAAATTATTTTCTTGAAGACCAAAAATATTGGTTTGTTCTTTTGAATTCATTTTAGAAATAAATTTACATTTAGCTTTAAGATTTTCAGGAACTTTAGAATCAAAAACTTTGATTAATTCCTGTTTATCTCTACTTAGAACTATTTTATTTGGAAAATTACTATTAATTAAATTCAATCCATGAATTGAGGATCCATTTTCAGATATAAAAGGAAGATTTGTGCCAAGCTCTTTTATAAATTCCTCTATCTCTTTTTCAGTTTTACTAGTATTAGGAATAATAATAATCCCCTCATCAATAAGATTTTTTATATAATCTTTTATCGCATCAAATTTGAAATTATCTCTATGTAACAATGAGCCATCTAAATCGGTAAATATAATTAATGAAAATTTTTTACTCAAAGAAATCTATCTTATTCTATTTTTATTTTTGTCAAAAAATAAAATCTTATCTTTAGAAAATGATACTTTAAGTGGCTGATTGATTATATCCTCTGACGATTTAATTATAACTTGGGTATTTGACAATTTAGCGTAAATAATTTTTTCAAAGCCTAAATTTTCAATTAGATCTACTTTAACGTCTAACTTAATTTCACGATCGTTTTTTATACTGATATCCTCAGGTCTAATACCTAGATAAATCTCATCTTTAAAATCCAAATTTTCAAATGTTATTTTATTTTTAAACAATTCTATAGTGTTTGAATTGATGATTTGTTCTTTATCAATTTTGATAATATTCATTTTTGGGGAACCAATAAATTCTGCAACAAAAATGTTATTGGGATCAGTGTAAATTTCATTTGGTGTTCCAAATTGTTCAATAATTCCTTTATTTAGCACTACAATTCTATCAGCTAATGTCATCGCCTCTATTTGATCGTGTGTTACATAAATAATATTTGTTTTTAATTTTTTGTGTAATTTAGAAATTTCAACTCTCATTTCAGATCTTAAAGCTGCATCCAGATTAGACAATGGTTCATCAAATAAAAATACTTTTGGATTTCTTGTGATTGCTCTACCAATTGCAACCCTTTGCCTTTGTCCGCCTGAAAGTTGTTTAGGTTTTCTCTCTAATAAATCCTCTATTTGAAGTGTTGCAGCTGCATGATTAACTTTTTCATTAATTTCATTTTTTGAAATTTTTTCCATTTTTAAACCAAATGACATATTTTCAAAAACATTCATGTGTGGATACAAAGCGTAAGATTGAAAGACCATTGCAATTTCACGTTTAGAAGGAATTAAATTATTAATTAACTTTGTATCTAAAAAGATTTCTCCATTATCGATACTTTCTAATCCCGAAACCATTCTTAATAAAGTTGATTTTCCACAACCTGAAGGACCTACTAAAACTATGAACTCCCCATCCTTTATGTCTATGTTAAAATTGTTGATAACTTTATTTTCGCCAAAAGATTTTTCGAGATTTTTAATAACAATTTTTGACATTTATTTGATTTAAAGGGATTTTAACTAACCATTAAATGTTGTTAAAAATTTATTACACTGCTAGATTTATCGCAATGAAAAAATCGCGAACATCAGAGAAAACTAAATACCAGAGAGGAACAATATAAGAGGGGGAATACATGATTAGAAAAATCATAATTAATATATTTGCTCTAGTATTTCTAATTACTAATACTAGTTTTGCGGATATTAAATTTTGGACGACAGAGGTCCAACCAGCAAGAATGGCAAAACAAGAGGAGATGGCTAAAGCGTTTGAAGCTAAAACTGGCATCAAAGTTGAAGTCATACCAATTGAGGAAAAAGATCTTGGTACAAGAGCTACTGCAGCAGCAGCAGCGGGAGATCTTCCAGATGTGATTTATCACACTCTTCAATATGTTTTACCATGGGCTGAGGCAGGCATATTAGATGTTGATGCAAATAACGCTGTAGTTAAGTCGTTAGGTAAGAAAACATTTGCACCGGGCGCATTAAATATGGCTAAGAAGGGTGGAAAAATTGCAGCTGTGCCAGTTGATGGCTGGACGCAAATGGTCGTTTATAGAAAGGATCTATTTGCTGCAGCTGGTTTAGAGCCACCAACTTCATATGCAAACATCGTCAAAGCGGTGAATGCATTATCAAGCAATGATATGTTTGGCTTTGTAGCAGCTACTAAAACAGATGAAAACTTTATGAGCCAAGTACTTGAACATGTACTTTTAGCTAATGGAGTTAATTTTGTTAAAAAAGGTGGAACTAAAAAGCAAGGGAAAGCTTTAAAGAATTCTTTAGAATTTTATAAAGTAATTGCGAAAGCAAGCCCTCCAGGAGAATTATTCTGGAAACAATCAAGAGCTTTATATTTTGCTGGAAAAACACCAATGATTATTTGGTCACCATTTATTATGGATGAATTAGCAGGCTTAAGAGACTCTGCTCCACCAACAATTAATAGTGATCCAACATCACCAGAGTTAGCTTCTAAAACTGGTTTCATTACTAATTTTAGTGGACCGAACAATAAAAAAGGTGCTGCTTGGGCTGATGTAAGATACTTTGGTATTACTGCGGATGCAGATACTGATGAAGCTAAAAAATTCATAGAGTACTCTATGAGTGAAGGTTATACAGCGACATTAGGAATTGCTCCGGAAGGGAAATTTCCAGTAAGAAGAGGAAACAAGAGTGATCCTAGTGCTTACACTAAAGCTTGGAGTAAATTACCAGTAGGTGTTGATAGAAAAGCTCCTTTAACTGATCTTTATTCTGCAGATGTTATTGATAACATCGTTGCAGGTTTAGATACTGCAAACAGATGGGGTGTTAAAGAAGGTGAACTATCTCGAGCATCAAAAATCATTAATTCTCAATTCTTAAATAGAATCACTAGAGAATATATTGATGATCAGATCTCAGTTGATGAAGCAGTTAAGAAAATTAACGCTGAATTAGCTAAGTTTTAAATAATAAATTTATAAAGAGCGGATAATATTTTATTATCCGCTTTTTATTATGAGTGATTCATTATCAAAATTAGAAAAAAGAACTGCTTACACTTTAGTTTTACCTGCAGTCCTATTAGTTTTTGCCATCGTATTATTTCCCATATTTGCCAATGTTTGGATCAGTTTCAAAGATATTGAATTAAAAGATATTAGAATCCCAGAACCTAGAGCCAAAAAAATTGTTAAATCAATTTCAGAAAATCAATCAGAGTTAAAAATTATTTATAAATTACGAAATAGTTCTTTAATTCAAGAAATAAGAAATGTTCAGTTTCAAGATAAATTTCCAACAAATGTTTCACCAGTCAATCTTGATCCAAGATGTGCTTTTCAATCTAAAAAAGTTGTTTGTAATTTTGGAAATTGGCAGGCAAAATATAGGGAAAATTTTGAGATAACTATACAGAATAACAATGGTGAAATAATTAATAAAAAAATTATTAAATCTCAAAAACCAATTTTAAGTGGGAAAGCAGATAACCCACTACTTACTACGAATTTTACTTTAGAAAATTTTAAAAAAGTTTTTTATGAAAATAATTTTGTTGAATTACTTTTAACGACATTTTACTTCACTTTTTTTGGTACAGTTGGTGCTATTATCTTTGGAATTTTAGCAGCACAATTAGTTAATCAAAATATTCAAGGTCGAACATACATGCGAGGTATTTTACTTTTTCCATATGTGGGCCCTGTAGTTGCTTTAGCTTATACTTGGACTTTATTACTAGATCCAAATAGTGGAACTTTAAATGCATTATTAGTTAATTTTAATATCATAGAACAACCAATTAATTTATTAGGTCAAAAATATATAACCATGAGTATTTTAGGATTTGAATTTAAATTAAGGTTGGCTTTAACCACAGTTATCTTTTTTGAAATTTGGCGCTATTTTCCAC
Source organism: uncultured Pelagibacteraceae bacterium (assembly GCA_902609685.1). Lineage (GTDB taxonomy): Bacteria > Pseudomonadota > Alphaproteobacteria > Pelagibacterales > Pelagibacteraceae > Pelagibacter. The sequence continues at coordinate 106,926 of CACLSR010000001.1, read as the reverse complement.
TAGCCTTTCTATTTATTTTAGCAAGATTGCAAGCAATACCACAAAGTTTGTATGAAGCAGCAGAGGTGGATGGAGCAAGTCCTATTCAAAAATTTATCCATATTACACTGCCTCAAATTACAGCCATCATCTCAATTTTATTTATGATTAGGTTTATTTGGAATTTTAATAAATTTGAAGATATCTTTTTATTAACGGGTGGGGCATCAGGTACAAGAACTTTACCTATTAATGTTTATCAACAAGGTTTTGCAGTTTCAGATATTGGGATGGGCTCTGCTGTTTCAATAGTCATTGTGATGTTACTTCTTAGTTTCATGGTTATTTATTTTAGATTAATTGGAAAGAGGGCTAATGAAGTTTAAGTCTCTTGCAATATTTCTAATCATTTCATCTTTTTTTCTGACATGTATTTTGTCAATTTGGAAAATCATGGCTACGCTCCAAGGTTTAAGTTTCACTAATTTAAACATCACACCTGTATTCTTAATTGGTATTTTATTATCTTTAACATTTGTCTTAATCGGTAATAAACTTAACCACTTAATAAAGATTCTTTTATTATCTTTTATATTTTCAATTTCATATTTTTACTTAAATGAAGCATCTCCATATTGGTATATATTTGGAGTTTTCTTAATTACTTTATTTTTTACGAACAAACTCAAAAAATATAATATGCAATCTTTAAAGGAAGATTTCATATCTGAAAAAATTATTTTTGATTTTATTACCTTATTTGGGATTGTTTTCTTTGCATTTGTAATCTTATTCCCATTTTACATTATGCTAGTTACCAGTTTTAAAACTCAGATCGCTTTATTAGTTAATCCTTTAGACTTTAGTCTAGATTTTACAAAAAGCTTAACTGAGTTGTTCAAATCTTATTTTGTTATCTTTGAAACTTATAATTTTGGTAGATACATCTTAATAAGTTCAGCAGTTTCAATTGGTACTGTTATTGTCACTCTATTATTTGCAATCCCTGCAGCTTACGCTGTTGCAAGATTAAATTTCTTTGGCAAAAACTTTTTATCAACATCAATTTTGATTATTTATATGTTTCCAGCCATAGTATTAGTGATCCCTTTATATACTGTGTTTAGTCAACTTGGCTTAAGAAACTCAATCTTTGGTCTATTGATTGTTTATACGGCCACAACCTTGCCGGTTGCTATTTATATGTTACAAGGTTATTTCAAAAGTATTCCAAAAGAAATTGAAGATGCTGGCATTATGGATGGTCAAAATTGGTTTGGTATAATTTTAAAGATTATTATTCCTTTAAGTTTACCAGCTATTGCATCCGTTGCACTTTATGTCTTCATGATAGCTTGGAATGAATTCCTTTTTTCATTAATGTTTTTAGATAGTCCTAAGTCCTTTACTTTATCAAGAGCAATTCAATATCTAAGCGGTGATGCAGAAACACCACGTCAATATTTAATGGCTGGCTCTGTAATCGTTACTTTACCTGTACTTTTTATTTTCATATATTTTGAAAAATATTTAGTCAGCGGTCTAACAGCTGGTAGTGTAAAAGAGTAATTTTTAGTACTATGAAATTAAAGAGTTTTTTAAGATCTTTTATATTTCTAATTCCTTTAATTCTGGTTTTTTCAAAATCTATGGCGGAGCCAACCTTTGTGCAAAGCAAATCAATCGACACAGCCACTTATTATGGACTTACATTTAATAATGATGGAACAAAAATGTATACTTTAAGAAGCGGAGGAACAACGGATGCAGTTATTGAACATATATTAACTACCGCATATGACATTTCAACGGCAACCGTAAATAATACTAAAGTAGTACATGTAAGTGGAGGTAACGACTCTCATGTACCAACACAAGTAGTGTTCAATAACGATGGAACAAAAATGTTTGTTGTTAACCATGCTAATAGAAGGTCAGTAGATTACTGGTCACTAACCACTGCATTTGATGTTTCAACTGCTTCATTTGATGGCTTATATAGTCTCATTGGTAAAGAACAAAGAGCTAATTCAATTGCATTTAATAATGATGGTACCAGAATGTTTATTGCTGGTGTAGGAAATAATTCACAAGAGCGTGTTCATGAATTTTCACTAGATACAGCATTTGATCTTAGCTCAGGAGTTACACATGTTAATACCGAAGATATGAGTTCTTACCACGACTACATAGACGGGGTTACTTTTAAAGATGATGGTACTAAAATGTATACCATTGATAGTGAGACTGAACAGATTTCTCAGTTTAAATTAACTACACCTTATGATGTTTCTACTTTATCCCTTGAAGGTACCTTTGATGTAAGTTCTTATGATATCGCACCAAGAGAGGTTGCCTTGAGTAATGATGGAAGTAAAATGTTTTTCATTGGTGATACAAACGATAAAGTTTATGAATTTAACCTAAGTTGTAATTGGAGTTTAATTGATAGTGCTTGTGATGATCCTGTTGGTAAATATAAAGGCGGTAAAGATCATTTAGCTATAATTGACTCACAAACAACAACCGCTAAACAAATTGCCATCCACGCCACTACGCCAGTATTAAATCGTATGTTTTGGTTAAGACGTCACAGAAGTAATGACCAATTAAGTAACCAAAATATTAGATTAAATTTTTCTAATTCAATGATGGCCTCATTATCAGAAATGCTCCCAGTATCTAATAAAACTAATGAGGTGTTAGATAAATTGTCGGATGAATGGTCATTTTGGAGTGAGGGCAGTATTAGTTTTGGAAGAGCAGGAGATACCTCACATTCGTCGTCAAAAAAAATTGATAGTAAAGGTATCTCGTTTGGAATGGATAAAAAGATAAGTGAAAATAAATTATATGGATACGCATTCCGGTATGGTCGAGATGAAGTGGATGTAGGCTCTTTTGGCACGACTTTAGATACTGACTCAGTTAGTTTATCACTTTATGGAACTTTTCCTCAGGATGATGAAAGATTTGTTGAAGGTATTTTGGGCGTAAGCAAGTTAAAGACTGATCATGTTAGAAAGGGAGGAGGGAATACTCGAACAGGTAATCGAAATGGATCACAAGTATTTGGCTCAATTAATTATTTTACTACTTATCAAAAAGAAAAATTCAATATTTCTCCTAATATAAGAATTGATCTCAGCTACACAGAATTATCAAAGTATTCAGAAACAGGGGTAGCTAGTCTTGTTTATAATAAACAAGTAGTTGAAACTGGAATGATATCTTCAGGTTTTAATTTAAGTAATATTATTGACTATAACTCATTAACTTTTGAACCAAATGCAGGTTTAGAATTTAGTTTAGACTTTAGCCCCACTTCAGATGCAACATATAGGTATATCTCACAAACAACAGAATATACTAGAGGCATAGGTCAAGATTCTAAAAGTATTAGAGGCAATATTGGATTTGATTTAGAAATTGATAATGGTTTATCTCTAATGACCATCTATGAAAGAAGTCAAAGTGAAATTGCTCATAACGATACTTTATATATAGGGTTTGGCTATGTACCTGATGAAAGTACTGAGTATGCTATGAAATTAGATAATAATAAAGCATCTTTAAATTATAAAAGAAATTTAAGTGGTTTTGATATCAACATAAGTTCCAACTATAGTTTATTAAGTGAAATTCCTGAATATGGAACAAACCTTGAATTAAGAAATACATTCTAAACTATTATTAAGAGAGAGAATAACATATATTCATACTGATGAAAAAACTCTTATTAGTCATTTTATTCAGTTATTTATTTCCACATATGCTATCAGCCGATCAGCTTGAACGAAAAATACGTGATTTTTCCAAATGGGTTAACTTAAATGGTTATGATCAGTATTTAGATAAAACAGGTGATCCTCTTGATATGGTGCTTGATAGATCGCTTTGTACATCTGAATCATATTGGGACGAATGTGTTGGAGTTGATGGAAAATTAATACCAACCAAAGATCGCAAAGTTACTTTGATTTATCCTACCAATTTAAAACTTAAATTGAATAAAAAAAAAAATAATCTTGCTTTTAAATCAAACCCGAACAGAGACACACTTATTTATTATCTATGGAATTACGCCTTTAGGAAGACAGATAACTACGAGATTAAACCTTCTAAAAAACCATATGAATTTAAATTCAATTTAATTGACGATCAATTTGTAAAAAAACAAATGAAAACAAAAGGTATATTGAGTTATTTATACTTTCAAGATGGCCAAATTTTAATTGACGAAATTTCTCCCAAAGAACGGTTTGGTGAATTTATAGATAATGATACACCATTTTATTCAATGTCAATGGGGAAGTCTATAACCTCTTATATTTTAGGTCATGCTATATGCGGTGGATATATCGAAGGAGTTGACGCAAGAATTAATGATTGGCCTCCAATTGAAAATACTCTTTATCACAATCAAAAGTTAATTGATTTTTTGAACATGAGCACTGGAGACCAAAAATATATAGATGAATATTTAAAAAATGATGGAACTTTTTTGGGAGATCCATATTTTTATTATGAGGATAACAGTATTAATACAACTACCCGCCGTTTTTTAAAAGGCTCAGTAAAATCAAAAAGTAAATATTATTATAATGGATTTATGACACAAATTATAACCAATTATACAAAGTATAAGACAGGTGATGATTATAAAAAACTTTTGAATGAAATTTTTGTGGATAAGGTAAAAATTAAATATAGTATTTTTCCCACATTTTCTAATTCTGATGCACCAGAAGAGAGCGGAAACTTACACCCAAATTTACGTGTAAGCAGATATGATTGGTTGAGAATTGCAAAAGCTATGATGGATGATTATCAAAATGACACTTGCGTTGGTAAATATCTAAAAGAAATTCACAAAAGAAGAGTGCCCAAAAAAAGCACTAAACACATGGATGAACCTCATTTTAATCGAACAAAATCTTACGGTGGCCAATTCCATATGGATTATCCAGGGCTGAAAGACAAAGTTATTTTTGGAATGGGTGGCTATGGAGGAAGAGCAATTTTAATTGATATGGAAAATTCAAGAATAGTTGTTCTTAATTCACTTCACTATAATTATGATAGATTTAAATATAATCATAAGAAACTTTTAATAGATCCAATAAAAAACGGCAGATAAAATTAATTTATAATAATCAAAAAAACCACATGAATAGAATACTAATTATCACTATATCATTTTTAATAATATTTGCTTGGTGGTCAGCTTTAACAATAGGATTGTCAACTGATGAATTTTTTCATCATATAAACGGTTCAAAAAGATATGATTTTTTGACATCTTTTGGAGCAGATAAAAATTTTCAATTAAGGAATAATCAATTTTATCCAGGATTATATGATACATTTTCGTATGCTATTGGTCAGATCATTCTATTAATTAATAAGAAATTCTACGTCAATAATATTGATGTTGTAATGCATTTTGTAAATGTTGTGTTCTCTACGTTTAGTCTGTTAGGTTTATATGTATTTTCAAAAAAAATATTTAATAAAGAGATAGCATTAATTTCTGTCCTTTTGACTCTACTGAATCCTTTTTTCTTTGGCCACATGGGAATGAATTCAAAAGATATTATAATTTTTTTCTCATTAATTTGGTTTATTTATTATTTCTATCTCTATTGTGTTGAAGATGAAAAAATTATTAAAAATTTACTATTATCATCATTCTTTTTGGGATTTGGGTGTGGAGTAAGATTAACTTTTTTAGTTGTTATATTCCCAGCAGTAGCTTGTGGATTAATTTACCTTTTTAATAAATATAAATCTAATTATTTGGATTTAGCAAAAAGATTGTTTCCACACATCTTAATAGCTTTTTTCATAACCATTTTCTTAATTTTTCTTTGTTGGCCACATATATATGTTGCAATAAAAAATGATAATTTTTTTTCATTCTTATTTACCATCATAAAGAACACTATAAATTGGAATGAAGGTCCAAAAATAGGGTTATTGAATGGTGAGTATTACGAAGTTTTTAATACACCAAAGTCATATTTTTTATATTTTATTTTTTATCGTTTACCAATTTATTTTTCTATAATCTTAATTTTTTCATATTACCTAGTATGTTTTGGAAAACTAAAAATCAAAAATGAGATAAATGATTTTAATAGAAAATTTCAAATCATTAATTTGATAGCTTTATTTCCAATTCTTCTAGTTTTGATTTTAAGTGCTAGTGTTTATGATAATATAAGATTATTTTTATTTGTTATTCCTCTATTTTCAATAATCGCTTCTTTTTCGTTGTATCAATTATTTAGAACTTTTAATGAAAACCTTAAAAATAAGATATCAGTTTTTATAATTTTAATCTTATTTTCATTTTCTTTTTATAGATTTATAACACTTACACCTTATCAATATACCTACGTAAATTTAATGTATCCGACTTTTAAAGAAACAGTAGATAAGTTTGAACAAGATTATTGGGCGACTTCGTATAAGGAACTTGTAAGAGAAATGAAATCTAAATATACGATAACAGAAGTTCAAAGTTTTAGAATTGCTGATTGCTTCGGGGGTGACGGTCTTTTATTATATTATCTAAATAAAAATTTTGGCGTTAAAAAACTTTACAATACTAATGAGAGACCATTAAAAGCAACACATATCATTTTGACAAATAGATCATTTTTGGATTTTAATCATCCGTCAATATCTCATCTTATAAATGATAAAGGTGTGGTTATAAAAGAGGATTTAGTTAAAATTATAAGAACACCAGGAGTAAAAACAACTTGTTTTTCATATTATGATGGTGAAGATCAACTGGTTATAACAAGAAATGGAGCTAAATTTTCTTCATTAAGAAAGCTTAATGATTAATAAAGACTAATTTTTAATAAAATGAAGAAAAAATTGGGATTGATACAAACAGGTGGCTTGGGTGATATTCATATAGCTTTGCCTATAGCATTGTTTTATCATAAAAAAAATTTTGAAATATATTGGCCAATAATTGAAAACTGGGTTACCCAAATGAAACATTATGTGCCCTGGATTAATTGGATAGGAATATCAAGAGAAAATAAAGATCAAGCTTATAATGAACCAGTAAAGATTTTAGATTCAATTGGAGTAGAAAAAAAAATTCCTTTGTATAATTTTTTAAGATCAAAACCTGAATTATCTAATACGCCATATTTTCCTTTCGTACCTTTTGATAAATTTAAATATATTAAAGCTGGTGTTCCATTTTTTTATAAATGGAAATTAAATGAATGTATAAAAAGAGATACTCATAGAGAAGATGAGATATTTAACAGGTTTGTAAAAAATAAAAACTTTGTTGTTACACATATAAAAGCAAGTAATCACACTGCAGCTTTTGATTTGTCTTTAATCCCAAAAGATTTTCAGGTTGTTGAAATTACCAATGATGGTTTTGTGCTTGACTGGTTAAAAGTGATTGAAAAAGCAAAAATGTTGTTTATGACAAATAGTGTGATGGCAAATATTACTGAACAATTAAATTTTGAGAATACTAAATACTATATACCTAGACTCAACATGATTACTAATCCAGTATTTATAAATAATTGGATTTGGATCAAAAATGAAAATTTAAAAATCAAAATTTAGTATAAATACTCATGAAAAAAATTTTACTTATTACCCTTGTTGAACTATAAATATTAGCATAAACACTCATGAAATTCATTTATGCCCTCGTGGTGAAATTGGTAGACACAAAGGACTTAAAATCCTTGCCGCTTGCGGAGTGCCAGTTCGAGTCTGGCCGAGGGCACCATTAAATGAACAGGGTTCAAATCATATCTGATAAAAACCAAAAATCTTCAAAAATAAAATCAGTAATCCAAAAAAAAATTAGTCAAAATAAAGTTAAAAGATCTAACATTATAATTGTTATTGGTGGTGATGGCTTCATGCTGCAAACATTAAAAAAAAATAGAAAATCAAAAAAATTTTTTTACGGCATAAATTCAGGAAGTTATGGTTTTTTGATGAATAAATTTTCGTCAAAAAATCTCATAAATAATTTACATAAAGCAAAAATGATAACCATCTCTCCACTAGAGATGGTTGTTAAGAATAATAAAAATCAAACTAAAAAACATATAGCTATAAATGAAGTTTCAATTTTAAGACAAAGTAGACAAGCCGCTTCTTTATCAATTAATCATGGCTCTAAACAAGTTATTAAAAAACTTGTTTCTGATGGTGTTTTGGTTTCAACACCCGCTGGAAGTACAGCGTATAATCTTTCAGTTCATGGACCAATCCTGAGTTTAAACTCAAAAAAACTATCTATTTCACCTATAAGTCCATTTAGACCTAGAAGATGGAAAGGGAAAATAGTAAGTGATAGGTCAAAGATTTTAATTAAAAACTTAAATTCAAAAAAAAGACCTATCAGTGCCGTTGCAGATAACATTGAAATAAGAAATGCTAAGAATATTGTTGTAAAAACAAACCAAAAAATAAAATTCAACCTCTTGTATGACAAGAATAAAAGTTTGCAAAAAAAGATTAAACTAGAACAATTACGCCGAGAAACCTCATAGTAACAAGGCTAAATATGAAAAATATAATTATTGGTAAAAATAGCTCAATATCAAAATACATTTATAAAGATTTAAAAAATTCACTTTTATTTTCTGCAAATGAATTAAATGAAACAAATCTTAAAGATAGATTTAAAAAATTTAAAAAGATTAACTTAATTTTTAATAATTTTTATCCGTCAAAAAATTTAAATATGTTAAATCATAATGATTATAAAAAATTTTGTGAATTATCTCTTGAAAAAATTTCACTCATCTTTCAAAAAGTTCCATCATACAAAATAAATAAGATAATTTACACAAGTAGTGCTTCAATTTATAGAATTTCTGAACATTTGAATTATACAAAAAAAGATAATTACAACAGAGAATTATATTCCTCTTTTAAATTAGCCGCTGAAAAGCTGATAATAAATTACGCCAATAAAAAGAAAAAAGAATATTTTATTATGAGATTATATAATACATATGGAGATCCATTAGATAAGTTTTCCTTTGTTGAAAATATAATAAATTCCAAAAAGAAAGATACAAAAATTTTCCTAATAAATAATGGAAATTCTATAAGAGATTTTATTCATGTAAAAGATATTGCAATAATTTATAAAAAATTTATTGAAAAGAAAATTATTAGTGGAATTTATGATGTTGGCACAGGTAGTGGATATTTAATCAAAGATATTGTCGATTTTTCAAATTTTAAAAACTCAAAAATCATTAAGATAAATAATATTGATGAAGTACATAACTCTGTAGCACAAAATCAAAATTTAATCAGAATGCTTAAAAATTTTAAATTCTTAAATCTTGGAAAATATTTAAAGAAAAAATTAAAGATAAATAAAAAAATTATAGAACCCACTATAAATCAAAAAAAAGAGGTGAGAATAAGTGAACTTGATGGAGTGGTTATTTATGGTGCAGGGAATGCTGGAAAACAAATTTATCACGAGTTAAATAAGAATAATGAGAATACACTTTTTTTTGTCGATGACGATTTGAAGATACAAAATACTAATTATGAAGGTATTCCTATAATAAGTTTTAGAAGTCTACTCGAAATAAGAAAGAATTTTAAAATTAAAAGAATTTATTTGACAATTCCCTCTCTCAATAAAAAAACATTAGAAAAAATGATTCAAAAAATTAAAACTAATTTTTTTGATGTTCGATATTTACCGGAAAAAAAATTTTTGATTTCAGATAAGATTAATATTGAAGATCTTAATTTAAATGAAATTAATTCTATTCTTAATAGAAAACAAATAAAGTTTAAAAAGATTAAAAAATTATCAAATAAAACTATTTTAGTCACAGGTGCAGCTGGTACGATAGGTTCTGAAATATGTAGACAATTGATTCAGCATAACGTTAAAAAAGTAATAGCTGTAGATAAATCAGAAATTGGTATTTACAACCATCGTAAAAAAATATTTAGTAATAAAATTGATTATCAACTAATTGATGTCAGTGATCACTCATTTTTGGAAAAAATAATTAAAAAAAATCAAGTTCAAATAATTTTTCACGCTGCAGCATACAAACATGTAAACATACTGCAGAATAACGTTTACTCGGCTGTTAAAAATAATGTTATGGCCACATTCAACATTTGTAAATTAGCTCTTAAAAATTCCTGTGAAATGATATTCATATCTACGGACAAGGCTGCTAACCCGATATCTATTCTCGGACATACTAAAAGATCAGCTGAAAAAGTATGTGAGTTTTTTAATCAAAAATATCAGAGCCAAAAAAAGATAAAAATAGTCCGGTTCGGAAATGTTTTTGGAAGTTCAGGGTCAGCAATAAATAATTTTCTAGATAAGATAAATAGTGGAAGTACTATTGAAATCACAAGTAAAAAAGCATCTAGATATTTTATGACAGTTTTGGAGGCATGCCACCTTGTTTTACAAACAACTAATATAAATTTTAAAGCAAATACATTTATCTTAAATATGGGTAAACCAGTAAATATTTTACAATTAGCAAAAAACTTAGCTAAAATTAAAAATAAAATAAATAATGATTATAACTTTGAATATCGAGAAATAGGATTACAACCTGGTGAAAAATTAAATGAAACTCTTAAGGATAAAAAAGAGACTTTAAAAAAAATAAGTAATGAAATTTTTGTGGTTAATAATAAAAAACAAAATTTAGATAAATTTCAAATTTATTTTGAAAAATTAAAAGTAAACTTTTTAAAAGGGGATAAAAATAAACTCATAGAAAATTTGAAAGATATATCTAAATATTATTAGATGATCCTACCAAATTTATATCTAATTTTAATATTTTTTGATGATTTCTGAAATTTGTTTAAACATCTCCTTTTCGAGAATAAATTTATTTTGCTCAATTTCATTTTGAATTTTTTTATAGTTTTCTATAATAAATCTTGCAGTTTCACTTAAAGAATCTATGTCTCTATTAGACACGAAAATTCCTTTCCTATCTTTTATTATATGAGCAATGTCTTTGAAAATTATAACAGGTCTTCTTCTTGCTAAAGACTCATCTACAACAGATGGTTGACCTTCTGTGTAAGATGGTAAAATTAATATATTATGACTATCAAATGCATCTATTAAATCTTGTCTTTTATCTATGTATCCATAAAATTTGATATTTTTTGTATTTTTTATTATTTTCTCTAATTCTCTCTGATGTTTGAGATTACTTGTTTTTCCAATTATCGATAATTCTGAGTCAAATTTAATGTTTTTAAAAATTTTTAAAAATTCATTTAAGCCTTTGACTGGATTAATTCTTGCTACATATAAAAATCTGATTTTGTCAATTAGAGGTTTTTTAAAGTTTACAAACCACTTTTCATCTAAAAATGATGAGTCAACTAAATGAAATTTATTCCTTTGATTAATTTTTTCGCTGATAGTTATCACAATTGATAAAGATGTGACTATAGAAAACATAACATTATAAATCCATACAGACCAACTTCCAAATAAATTTTTCCATTCTTCTTGACCATTGCTTATCAAATATAAAAAAACTTTTTTCCTACAAATAAACAAAACAAGGCACGATATAAAAGTATATGGTGTAATACTAATAATGAAATATTTTGTATTTTCATTTTTAAAAGATGAAATTAAAAAAAAAATAAATTGAAAAATATTTGATGCTATTCTTATATTGTTTAATTTTAATTCATGGTTTTCACTCAAATTCGATTTTCTTGCTATTAACTCAACATTAAAATATTTGGTCAGCCCTTCAGGCAATCTTTTAAGGATGTAATTTCTTGAAAAAAAACTTTGATTTTGTTGTGAAATTTTTTCATTATTTATTACGACTAATTTATCCATTTTTATTTATAACTTAAAATACATAAAATCTAAAAATATAAAAAACTGACTACACTATAGTCACACTTCATATTAAAATTTGATTAAAAATCAAATTATAAAAAATTATTGATTTTATTGAGTGATGGTGCCCCCGCACGGATTCGAACCGCGGACCTATTGATTACAAATCAATTGCTAAAGTTTAAATAAACATTTGTTTGCAACAATAATCTTTAAATATTTTTAGTCTGGTCACACTATGGGCACACTGCTAAAGTTTTAATAATAAAAAAACTTTAAAAATATAAATAAGGAGATTCATATGGCAATATTAGTAAAAGGTGAAATTACAATTACTAAAGGATTTAAAACATGGAAAGAAATGGTCTATGCACAGGATGGAAAATTAAAAGAGCATGGAATAAAATTTGTTTTTGCAGGGGTACAAAAAGATGACCCGACAAAACTTCATACAGTAATGCAATTTCCAAATATGGGATCACTTCAAGCTTTTAAAGATGATAAGGAACTTGCTGAGAAAAGAAAAGAAGCAGGTGCTGTTCTAGAGAGTGCTGTAATGATACCAATTTCAGATGAACATTTAACCAACTATCCGGATGCATATACAAATCATTAAATGAAAAAACTTTTAGGGATCGTGGTTCTTGGTTTATTATTACGTGACACAGATTATTTCATATAAACAGATTGAAGATGCTGAGGGTTTTCGCCCTGAAAGTGGAATGAATTTTAGAACAAATAATAAAAATTATTCTATAGTTTTAATGTCAGTTCGTGACGATGCACCTTATGAAGACAAAATAAGTGAGGATGGTAAAATAATTTATTATGTTGGTCATAATCTTAATAAAAGATATTGCGATGGTAAGGATCCTTATACAGTTGATCAACCACTTTTTTTCCCAAGCGGAAAACTTACTCAAAATGGTAAGTTTGCTAAAGCTGCAAACTATTTTAAGGATGAGTTGCAAAAACCAGAAAAAGTTAGAGTTTATCAAAAAATTAAAAAGGGACTTTGGTCATTCAATGGAGTTTTTGATTTGGTTGATGTTTCCCAAGAAAATTCAAACAACAGAAAAGTTCATATATTTAAATTAGTTTTAACAAATGAAAGCGTAGAAGATTTCCAAAATGAAGACGGCTATTTACCTGAAGATAACAGAATTATTCCAGGACATATTCAGATTGAGGTTTATAAAAGAGACAAGGGACAATGTGTTAAGTGCGGATCAAAAGACCACATACATTTAGATCATATTATTCCTTTCTCAAAGGGCGGCACTTCAAAAGATGCAAAAAATATTCAACTTCTATGCAGAAGACATAATTTAAAAAAAAGTGACAAGGTGGGTGGATAATATCCCTTGACTACTTGATCACGGCACAATACTGGTCCAATGCTGGCACAATTATCCCAAAAATTTTATTTAAAAGTAATCTTGTAAAAATAATTAGTGTTGAATTAATTGAGTGATGGTGCCCCCGCACGGATTCGAACCGCGGACCTATTGATTACAAATCAATTGCTCTACCAGCTGAGCTACAAGGGCATGCGTATTAATTATTAATTATTTTTTAATTAATCAACTCTTTTTTTAAGATAGCTTAAATGATGAAATACAATTGCGGCACTATTTGATATATTTAGGCTCTCAATTTTTTTATTTATCTCAATCTTGACCAAAAAATCTGCATATTTAGATGTGTGTTTATGCATACCTGACCCCTCTGATCCAAATAATAATATATTGTTTCCTTTCCATTCAATATCAGTAAAACTTTTCTTTCCATTACTATCAAATCCATACACCCAAAAATTTTTTTCTTTTAAATTTTTTAGTGTCGAATTGATATTTGAAACTTCAAATATATTCATATATTCAATTGCACCACTTGATGCTTTATACATAAGTTTACTTTCACTAGGAAAGTTTCTTTCTTTAATAATTACTCCATCAATATTAAAAGAGGCTGCACTTCTTATCAAAGATCCTATATTTCTTGGATCAGTTACACCATCAAGACAAATTAAAGTAACGTCATTCTTTTCTTTAATAAATTCTTTAAGAATTGGTTTTTGAAAATGTTCAACTTCCGCAACATATCCTTGATGCTGCAAGTTTTCTCTAGTGCTATATTTATCAAGTTCTTTTTTTGTCTTAAAATATACCTTGATGTCATTTAATAAGTTTTTGTTAGGGCTTTTTTTATGAATGTTTTTCTTACTTTCCTCAGTTAAAAATACTCTTAAAACCTTCCTTTTAGGATTGCGTAGAGCTTCGATTACAGCATGTTGACCAATAATAAAAAAAGATGATTTATACATAAAATTACCTACGTTTTACACGTTTTTTCAAATATTTTCTTAATAAATCACGTGTTGCATTTAGACAAATAAAATATATAAAACGCTTGTTGTTTGAAGCTTATTGAACAAGGGGACACTTCCCCTAAGGGAGGGGTTCCAGAGCGGTCAAATGGGGCGGGCTGTAAACCCGTTGACTTCGGTCTTCGAAAGTTCGAATCTTTCCCCCTCCACCATTCAATAATTTTCGACAATACTGGAGTGTTACTCTTGGGGTTGTGCGGGTGTAGTTCAATGGTAGAACGCTAGCCTTCCAAGCTGGATGTAAGGGTTCGATTCCCTTTACCCGCTCCAAGAAATATTAAGTTTATAAAAAAATAAAAGTGAGGAATATAAGTAATGTCAAAAGAAAAATTTGTAAGAAATAAACCGCATTGTAACATTGGAACAATCGGGCATGTCGATCATGGTAAAACAACTTTAACTGCTGCTATCACAAAAGTTTTATCTGAAACTGGTGGAGCTCAAGCTGTTGCCTATGATCAAATTGATAAAGCTCCAGAGGAGAAAGAAAGAGGTATTACAATTTCAACAGCACACGTTGAGTATGAAACTGAAAAAAGACACTACGCGCACGTAGATTGTCCAGGTCATGCTGATTATGTAAAGAATATGATTACAGGTGCAGCACAAATGGATGGTGCAATTTTAGTTGTTAACGCTGCTGATGGTCCAATGCCTCAAACAAGAGAGCACATTCTTTTAGCAAGGCAAGTTGGAGTTCCTGCTATCTGCGTTTATCTAAATAAAGTGGATCAAGTTGATGATAAAGAAATGATTGATCTAGTTGAAGAAGAGATTAAGGAATTATTAACTTCTTATAAATTTCCGGGTGACAAAACTCCTATCGCAAAAGGTTCAGCACTTGCAGCTGTTGAGGGAAGAGATGATGAAATCGGAAAAAATTCAATTTTAGAATTGATGAAGAATGTTGATGAATTCATTCCACAACCAGACAGACCAAAAGATAAAGATTTCTTAATGCCTGTTGAAGATGTCTTTTCTATTTCAGGTAGAGGTACAGTTGCAACTGGAAGAGTAGAGTCAGGTGTACTCAAAACAGGTGATGAGCTTGAGATAGTTGGTATCAGAGAAACTAAAAAATCTGTATGTACAGGTGTTGAAATGTTTAGAAAACTTTTAGACTCTGGTGAAGCAGGAGATAACGTTGGAGTACTTTTAAGAGGTGTAGAAAGAACCGATATTGAAAGAGGACAAGTTTTATGTAAACCAGGTTCTGTTACACCACATACTAAATTTGAAGCTCAAGCGTATGTACTTAAAAAAGAAGAGGGCGGAAGACATACACCTTTCTTTACAAAGTATAGACCGCAATTTTATTTTAGAACTACTGATGTTACAGGAGAGGTAGAATTGCCAGCTGGTACCGAAATGGTGATGCCAGGTGATGATGCTAAATTTACAGTTAAATTAATAACACCTATTGCGATGTCAGAAAAACTGAACTTTGCTATTCGTGAAGGTGGAAGAACTGTTGGAGCTGGAGTAGTAACTAAGATTATAGAGTAAACTCTATATAGGAGTGTAGCTCAATTGGTAGAGCGCCGGTCTCCAAAACCGGAGGCTGAGGGTTCGAGTCCCTCCGCTCCTGCCAATATAAAAAATGAAAATTATGAAGAACCCGATTAAATTTATACAAGAAGTAAAACAGGAAGCATTCAAAGTTTCTTGGCCTACAGGAAAGGAGACACTCCAGGGTGCATTGATGGTTTTTGCAATGGCAGTAGTAATGTCTTTATTTTTTTTATTATTAGATCAGGTTTTAAAATTTTTTTTAGAACTATTACTTAGAGTGAGCATTTAATGAAAAATTGGTACATAGTTCAATCTCACTCTAGTTTTGAAAACAAAGTTGCGGGACTTATCAAAGAAGAGGCAGATAAGGCTAAAATTTCTGAAAAATTTGAGGAAATTATCGTTCCCACACATGATGTAACCGAGGTCAAAAGAGGTAAAAGAATTCAAAGAAAAAAAAAGTATTTTCCGGGCTATGTTTTAATCAAGAGTGAGATGGACAATGATATTTATCACATGATAAAAAACATAAAACGTGTGAGTGGTTTTCTTGGAACTAAAGGTATGCCTGTCCCCGTATCAGACAAAGAAATTGATAAAATTTTAGGTCAAATAAAAGATGGAGTTGCTCAACCAAAATCAGCAATAGAGTATACAGTTGGTGAAAAAGTACAGGTAATTGATGGACCTTTTGCATCCTTTAGTGGAATGGTTGAAGAAATCGATGAAGAAAAGTCTAGACTTAAGGTGTCAGTTTCGATATTTGGAAGGCCAACACCAGTTGATTTAGAATATAATCAAGTGGAGAAAGTAAGTTAGAATTATGGCTGCTAAAAAAGAGATCAGTGGTTTTATAAAATTACAAATCAAAGGTGGTCAAGCAAATCCTGCTCCGCCAGTTGGACCAGCATTGGGTCAACGTGGAGTTAACATAATGGAATTTTGTAAAGCCTTTAATGACAAAACAAAAAAGTTGGCTGGCAAACCTGTGCCAGTTGAAATTACTGTTTATAAAGACAAAAAATTTGATTTTAAAATTAAATCACCACCAGCATCTTTCTTTATCAGGGAAGCTGCAAAATTAAAGAGTGGTTCACAAGAACCTGGGCGAAATATTGTTGCGTCGATAACGAAAAAACAAGCAGAAGAAATTGCTAAGCAAAAGATGGAGGATTTAAATGCTCTTGATTTAGATCAAGCGGTTAAAATTATTGCTGGTTCTGCAAGATCAATGGGTATTGAGGTAAAAGATTAATTATGTCTTCAAAAAGATTTAAAAAACTTCCTAAAAAAACTACTGAACTTCCTGCTGAGATGATTGAAAAATTACTTTCAGTGGTCAAGAAAAATTGTACGACTAAATTTGATGAGTCAGTTGATTTAAGTTTTCAGATCAATAATAAACAAAAAAAAAGTGAGATAAATATTAGGACTGTTGTGAATCTTCCTGGTGGTACTGGCAAAAAAATAAAAGTTGCTGTCGTATGTGAAGATACAAAATCAGATGAAGCAAAAAGCGCTGGTGCAGATATTGTAGGTGGTGATGAATTTATTGAAAGAATTAAAAATGGTGAAATAAATTTTGAAAAATTAATTTGTACTCCATCTATGATGATTAAATTATCCAAATTAGGAAAAGTATTGGGACCAAAAGGTTTAATGCCTAACCCAAAGTTAGGAACTGTGACTGAAAATTTAAAAACAGCAATTTCAGATGCAAAATCTGGTCAGGCAGAAATTAGAAATGATAAAGATGGAAACATCGGAGTAAGTATTGGAAAAAAATCTTTTAGTGACGAAAAGTTAATTAAAAATTTTAATGCTGTTATAGAAATACTTGAAAAAGAAAAATCAAATAATACGATAAAAGGGGACCTAGTAAAAACCGCATTTATAACATCAACAATGGGCGTTTCGTATAAATTAAAATTAGGTAAGAATATTTAAGTTATGATGAACAAAGAGCAAAAGAAAAACTATATTGCTGAAATGACAACTCAGTTTGAGAATAGTAAAGCGGTTATGGTTACTCATTATCAAGGTCTGACAATGACTCAATTAGATGAATTAAGATCAAAAATGAGAGAACATGGGATTATTTTTAAAATCACAAAAAATAGAATTACAAAATTAGCTTTAGAAAAAACTAAGTGTAAAGATTTATCAAATTTATTCACAGGTCCAACAGCTGTTGCATTTGGAGAAGATGCTATAATGTCAGCACGAATTTTATCTAAGTTTGCAAAAGATAATGAGAATCTTAAATTGATCGGTGGAATGATGGAAAATGAAATTCTTGACCAAGCTGGAGTAATGAATGTCGCAAATTTACCTACCTTAGACGAAGCAAGGGCTAATATTGTGGGTATTTTGAATGCATCTGCATCAAAATTAGTAAGTATTTTGCTTGCACGATCAGAAAAAATGAGTAGTTTACCCCCAGAAAATTCTGAAACACAACCTAAAGAGTAAATTATGCCAGATCTAAATAAAATTATCGAGGACTTATCAAGTTTAACTGTTGCAGAGGCAGCAGATCTTTCAAAACAATTAGAGGAAAAATGGGGTGTTACGCCAATGGCGGCAGCAGCTCCAGCAGCAGCTGGTGCAACAGCAGCAGCAGAAGATAAAGATGATTTTTCAATCATGCTTGTTTCCGCAGGTGATAAAAAAATTAATGTTATTAAAGAAGTGAGAGCAGCTACTTCTCTTGGTCTTAAGGAAGCAAAAGATTTAGTTGAAGGTGCACCTAAAGAAGTAAAAGCTGGTGTTCCAAAAAAAGAAGCAGAAGAAATTAAAGCTAAGTTAGAAGCTGCAGGGGCAAAAGTAGAACTTAAATAAATTAATAGGAAATTTTTAAGTACTGATTAATTAATCTTAATCAGTATTAGGACATTGATGCAAATATCTTTTACTGAAAAGAAAAATATTAGAAAAAGCTTTGGAAAACTTAAAGAGAGTTTGTCCATTCCTAATTTAATAGAAGTTCAAAAAAATTCCTACGACGAATTAACATTTTTTAATCCTGAAGCAGGTGATTTAACAAAAGGTTTTGATAGGGTTTTTAAAAGTATTTTTCCCATTGAAGACTTAAATGATAAAGCAACTTTAGAATACGTTTCTTATAGACTAGAAAAACCAAAATTTGACGTAGAAGAGTGTATTGCTAGAGGTTTAACTTATTCCTCCGCTTTAAAATGTACATTGCGATTAGTTGTTTATGAAATCAATCAAGAAACAAATACAAAAGATATCTTATCAGCAAAAGAACAAGAGGTTTATATGGGTGAAGTGCCAATGATGACTAACAGTGGCACATTCATAACTAATGGCGTTCAAAGAGTTGTTGTTAATCAAATGCATAGAAGTCCAGGAGTTTTCTTTGATCATGACAAGGGTAAAACACATGCAAGCGGTAAACTTTTATTTAATTGTAGAGTGATACCTAATCGAGGATCTTGGTTAGATTTTGAATATGATGTAAAAGATTTTTTATATTTTAAAATTGATAGGAAGAAAAAAATTCTGGCTTCTACTTTATTGCTTGCTCTTGGTTATTCAAAAAATGAAATAGTAAATGAATTTTATGAGTCAGAAAAATTTACTTTTGATTCAAAATCTGAAAAGTGGAAAACAAAATTTAATCCTGAAAACTACAAAGCCAAAAACTTCTCTGAGGAAGTTGTTGATGCTAAATCAGGAAAAGTTGTAATCAAATTAGGAGAGAAGATAAATTATTTAAACGCTAAAAAATTATCTAACGATGGATTAAAAGATATACTAGTTGCGAAAGAATCATTATATGGAAAGTTTTTACATAAAGATATTAAGTTAAACGACCAAGAGGATGGATTATTAAAAATTGGTACCGAGCTAAATGAAACAATTATTCAACAAATTTTAGATGCAAATATTACAAGTTTAGATATTTCTGTAACAAACTCTATCAACAAAGGTCCTTATTTACTTACAACAATTTTGAATGATAAAAATAATACTAAAGATGAGGCAATTACTGAAATTTATAAAATGTTGAGACCTGGTGAACCCCCAACAATTGAAATAGCAGCTCAAATTTTCAATAATTTATTCTTTAGTTCAGATCGATATGACCTGTCCGACGTTGGAAGAGTTAAGATGAATTCAAGATTAGATTTAGAATGTTCAGATAAAATTACAATTTTAAGAAATGATGATATTTTAGCTATAATTCGTAAAATGCTAGACCTAAGAGATGGTAAGGATGATGTTGATGATATTGATCATCTTGGAAATAGAAGAGTTAGATCTGTAGGTGAATTAGTTGAAAATCAAGCTCGTATTGGTGTTTATAGAATGGAAAGAGCTATTAAAGAAAAAATGACTACTTTAGATATCGAGTCAGCAATGCCGCAAGATTTGATAAATGCAAAACCACTTACAATTTCACTGAAAGATTTTTTTGCGAGTTCTCAACTTTCTCAATTTATGGATCAAACAAACCCACTCTCAGAAATTACACACAAAAGAAGAGTTTCAGCCTTAGGTCCTGGTGGATTAACAAGAGAAAGAGCTGGTTTTGAGGTACGAGACGTGCATCCAACCCATTATGGAAGAATTTGTCCAATTGAGACTCCAGAAGGTCCAAATATTGGATTGATTAACAGTTTATCTACTTATGCAAAAATAAATAAATATGGTTTTATTGAAAGTCCTTATAAGAGGGTGAAAGAGGGGGTTGTTCAAGACAAAGTAGAATATTTGTCAGCAATGGAAGAAACAAAATTTACAATAGCGCAAGCAAATACTAAAATTGATAAAAATGGAAAAATAGTTGAAGAATTAGTTTCTTGTAGACAAAATTTAAATTTCCTTTTAGCAAAACCTGAAACGATAGATTATATTGACGTATCACCTAAACAATTGGTTTCGGTTGCTGCTTCATTAATACCTTTTTTAGAGAATGATGATGCAAATAGAGCTTTAATGGGCTCTAACATGATGAGGCAAGCGGTTCCTTTATTAAAACCTGAAGCACCTCTGGTGGGTACTGGAATAGAAAGTGATGTTGCACTAGACTCAGGAGTTACAATTGTTGCCAAAAGAGATGGTGTGGTAGATAAAATAGATGGTAAGAGGATCGTAATTAAAGTTACAGAGGAAACTGATTTCTCAAAATCTGGTGTTGATATTTATAATTTACAAAAATTTAAAAGATCTAACCAAAATACATGTATTAATCAAAGACCTTTGGTTAGAGTAGGTGATAAAGTAAAAACTGGCGATATAATTGCTGATGGTCCTTCAACCAAATTAGGTGAGTTAGCTTTAGGTAAAAATGTTACTGTAGCTTTTATGCCTTGGCAAGGATACAATTTTGAGGACTCTATTTTAATTTCAGAAAGATGTGTAACTGATGATGTATTTACTTCGGTGCATATTGTTGAATATGAGATAATGGCGAGAGATACAAAACTAGGTGAAGAAGAAATTACACGAGATATACCAAATGTTAATGAAGAAGCATTAAAAAACTT
Source organism: uncultured Pelagibacteraceae bacterium (assembly GCA_902609685.1). Lineage (GTDB taxonomy): Bacteria > Pseudomonadota > Alphaproteobacteria > Pelagibacterales > Pelagibacteraceae > Pelagibacter. Next base: position 85,634 of record CACLSR010000001.1, on the reverse strand, counting down.
AGATGAGTCAGGAATTGTATATATCGGAGCTGAGGTAAATGCAGGTGATATCCTAGTAGGAAAAGTAACACCTAAAGGAGATTCTGCATCAGGTCCTGAAGAAAAATTATTAAGATCAATCTTTGGAGAAAAAGCTATAGATGTAACCGACACTTCTCTTAGAATGTCTAGAGGAAGCAGTGGTACTGTTGTTGATGTAAGAGTATTTAATAGGCATGGAATAGAAAAAGATGAAAGATCTATTACAATTGAAAGAGCTGAAATTGACCAAGTACAACAAGACAAAATTGTTGAGGAAGAAATTTTGGAAAGAAGTATCAAACAAAGAGCTGCTCAAATTTTATCAGGGGAAACTCTTTCTAAGAAAATAAAGGATGTTGAGGCTGGTTCTAAATTGGATTTTGAAACAATTAGTAGAATATCTATCAATGATCTATTTAAGCTTACTATTTTTAATCCAAAAAATGAAAACGCATTATTACAATTAAAAGATCAGTATAACAAAGCAAAACAAGATATTACGGAAAGATTTGAGGACAAAGTTTTAAAAATAAGAAGTGGTGATGATTTATTACCCAGTGTAATGAAAATGGTAAAAGTCTTTGTTGCAATTAAAAGAAGATTGAGACCTGGTGATAAAATGTCTGGACGTCATGGCAACAAAGGCGTTGTTAGTAAAATAGTTCCAGTCGAAGATATGCCGTATAGAGAAGATGGTCGACCAGTAGATATAGTATTAAATCCTTTAGGCGTGCCAAGTCGTATGAATGTGGGGCAAATACTTGAAACTCATTTGGGATGGGCCTGCAAAGAATTTGGAGAAAAAATTAAAAATCTAGTTAATGAAAATAATAAAAAGATTGAAAGAAATGAAAAAATAGAAAATTTTCTAAAATCTGTTTATGGCGAAGAAATATTTGATCAAAAAGTAGATAAATTAAGTAAAACAGAATTCAAAGATTTATGTGAAAATTTACAAAATGGTATAGCCATATCAACACCTGTATTTGATGGAGCCAAGGAAAAAAATGTAACTGAAATGTTAGAGTTAGCAAATTTACCTAAGTCAGGACAAACTTATTTATGGGATGGAAGAACAGGTGAAAAATTTGACAGACCAGTAACAGTTGGAATAATTTATATGCTTAAACTTCATCATTTGGTTGAGGATAAAATTCATGCAAGATCTACAGGTCCTTATAGCTTGGTAACTCAACAACCATTAGGTGGAAAAGCTCAATTAGGTGGGCAAAGATTTGGTGAAATGGAGGTATGGGCACTGGAAGCATATGGTGCATCATACACACTTCAAGAAATACTTACTGTCAAATCTGATGATGTCGCTGGTAGAGTAAAAGTTTATGAGACTATTGTTAAGGGTGAAGAAAACTTTGAGTCTGGAATACCAGAGTCATTTAACGTCCTTGTTAAAGAAATTAAATCATTGGCATTAAATGTGGAATTAAATTAATTATGAAAAAAGAATTAACAGATCTATTTAAAAATTCAGAAATATCTGAAGCACAAAATTTTAATAGTATTAAGATTTCATTAGCTAGTCCTGAAAAGATTAAATCTTGGACTTATGGTGAAATTAAAAAACCAGAAACTATTAATTATAGAACTTTCAGACCAGAGAAAGATGGTCTTTTCTGTGCCAGAATATTTGGTCCAATTAAAGATTACGAGTGTTTGTGTGGAAAATATAAAAGAATGAAATTTAGAGGTATCATTTGTGAAAAATGTGGTGTTGAAGTAACAAAATCAAATGTTCGAAGAGAGCGAATGGGTCATATTAATTTAGCAACACCTGTTGCACATATATGGTTTTTAAAATCACTACCAAGTAGAATAGCACTTGCTGTTGATATGAAGCTTAAAGAAGTTGAAAGAGTTTTATATTTTGAGAATTTTATCGTCATTGAGCCAGGCTTAACTGGTCTACAAAAAAATCAGCTTTTAAATGAGGAAGAACTAGCAAAATATCAAGATGAATACGGTGAAGAGGCATTCACAGCTGGAATTGGAGCTGAAGCAGTTTTAGAAATGTTGAAAAATCTAGACCTAGATTCTGAGAGAAAAAATCTTGTTGATTATATCAAAGAAACAAAATCAAAAGTAAATGAGGAAAGAGCTATAAAGCGATTAAAATTGATAGAGTCTTTTATTGAGACTGGACAAAAACCTGAATGGATGATCATGACTGTTGTTCCGGTTATTCCACCAGAGTTAAGACCTTTAGTTCCTCTAGATGGTGGAAGATTTGCTACATCAGATTTAAATGATCTTTATAGAAGAGTTATTAATAGAAATAATCGTTTAAAAAGACTTATGGATCTTAAGGCGCCAGATATTATCATCAGAAACGAAAAAAGAATGTTACAAGAATCTGTCGATGCACTTTTTGATAATGGGAGAAGAGGAAGAGTAATTACTGGAACAGGTAAAAGACCATTAAAATCTTTAGCTGAAATGCTAAAAGGAAAACAAGGAAGATTTAGACAAAATCTTCTTGGTAAAAGAGTTGATTATTCAGGCCGTTCAGTCATAGTAGTAGGTCCAGACCTAAAATTACACGAATGTGGATTGCCAAAAAAAATGGCGTTAGAGTTATTTAAGCCATTTTTATATGCAAGACTAAATAAACTAGGTTTAGCTTCAACAATTAAACAAGCAAAAAAATTAGTTGAAAAAGAAACTAACGCTGTCTGGGACGCACTTGAATTAATTGTTAGAGAACATCCAGTTTTATTAAATCGGGCTCCAACACTTCATAGGTTGGGAGTTCAAGCTTTTGAACCAAAATTAATTGAGGGAGACGCGATTGAATTACATCCTTTAACATGTGCTGCGTTTAATGCAGATTTTGATGGCGATCAAATGGCTGTTCATGTTCCTTTAAGTTTAGAGGCACAACTCGAGGCTAGAATATTAATGCTGTCGACTAACAATATTCTTTCTCCATCTAACGGAAAACCAATAATTGTCCCAAGTCAGGATATGATTTTAGGAATTTATTATTTATCTCAAGAGCCAGTTACTGATAAGCCAGCTGGATATTTTTTAAATGCAGATCAAATTGAATTTGCTCTATCTTCTGGTCAAATTAAAGTTCACAGCACAATTATTTCTAGATTTGAAACTATCGATGAAAAGGGTAATCAAAAATTTGAAAAGTATACGTCTACTGCAGGAAGATTTCTATTAGCTAACTTATTACCGAAAAATAATAATATTAAGTTTTCTTTAATTGATAGAATTTTACCAAAGAAAACAGTGTCAGAAATAATTGATATTGTCTTTAGATTTTGCGGCCAAAAAACAACAGTCATTTTCTGTGATAAATTAAAAGATCTTGGATTTAAGCATGCATTTAAAGCTGGAATTTCTTTTGGTAAAGATGATTTAGTTATCCCTGAAAATAAAACTCAATTAATTGATGATACAAAAAAACTAATTGCTGATTATGAGACGCAATATGCAGAGGGTTTAATCACCAGAGGTGAAAAATATAATAAAGTCGTTGATGCTTGGTCAAAATGTACAGATAAAGTTGCTGGTGAGATGATGAAAGGAATTTCTGCAACAGAAAAAACTTCAGAGGGATTAAAAATAAATTCAGTATTTATGATGGCAGATAGCGGTGCAAGAGGATCTGCAGCACAAATGAAACAATTAGCCGGAATGAGAGGACTTATCGCAAAACCGTCAGGTGAAATTATTGAAAGTCCAATAACCTCGAATTTTAAAGAAGGTTTAACTGCACTAGAATATTTTAATTCTACCCATGGTGCTAGAAAAGGTCTAGCTGATACAGCCCTAAAAACGGCGAGTTCAGGTTATTTAACTAGAAGACTTTGTGATGTTGCACAAGATTTAACAATTACTAAAAAAAATTGTGACAATCCTGGTTTCATAGAATTATCAGAAATATTAGAAGGTGGTAATGTCGTTGTGAGTTTATCTGAAAGAGCTTTAGGAAGAGTTGTCGCGACTGATGTAAAACATCCTATAACTGGTGAGGTGATAATCAAGAAATCATCAATGATTGATGAATTTGGTTGTGATAAAATTGACTCAGCTGGAATAAAATCATTGAAAGTCTTTTCAGTTATGACGTGTAGTTCTAAAGAAGGTGTTTGTGCAACTTGCTATGGACGAGACTTATCCAGAGGTCAAATGGTGCATGTTGGTGAGGCTATTGGAATGATTTCTGCACAATCAATTGGAGAACCAGGGACACAATTAACAATGAGAACTTTCCACGTAGGTGGTACTGCTTCAGTTAAACAAGACTCACAAATAGTAACTAAAAACGAAGGAACTTTAAAAATTATTAATTCAAATATTTTGGAAGATTCTAAAAAGAACTTAATTGTCATGGGTAGAAATACTCAATTATCTATTGAGGACGATAATGGAGTTCAAATTGCTGTTTATAAAGTAGCTTATGGTTCGAAATTATTTTTTAAAAATGATGACAAAGTTAAAGCTAATACAAAAATTTGTGAGTGGGATCCTTACACTACACCGGTGATTGCTGAAAAAAGTGGTATTGCAAGCTATGTTGATTTAATTGATGGCGTGTCTATTCAAGAAACAACAGATGATGCGACAGGAATCTCTTCAAAATCAGTGGTTGATTGGCGATCTCAATCTAAAAGCACAGATTTAAAACCAAGAATTACTTTAAGAGATGAAAAAGGAAACGTTATTAAAAAGGCGGATGATAATGAAGCAAGATATTATTTAGTTCCTGATTCAATTTTATCAGTTAAAGATGGTCAAAAAGTTTCTGCTGGTGATGTTATTGCTAGATTACCCAAAGAAACAACGAAAACTAAGGATATCACTGGAGGTCTACCAAGAGTTGCTGAATTGTTTGAAGCTAGAAAAGCTAAAGATAGTGCAATCATTGCTGAAAATGATGGACAAGTTATATTTGGAAAAGAAGTTAGAGGAAAACAAAGAATATCAATAGTGCCTGAAGATGGATCAGAACCATCTAACTATTTAATACCGAAAGGAAAACATATTAATTTTAATCAGGGTGAAAAAATTAAAAAAGGAGAATATTTATTAGATGGACAACCATTACCTCACGATATTCTTAGAATTATGGGTATAAAAGAATTAACTGAATATTTCGTTAATCAGGTTCAAGAGGTTTATAGATTGCAGGGTGTAATTATTAACGATAAACACATAGAAACTATTTTAAGACAAATGTTGAAAAAAGTTGAGGTAAAAACAACTGGTGATTCATCTTATTTACCTGGAGAAATCATTGATAGAATAAAATTTGATAACGTTAATGAAAAATTAAAATCTGAAGGTAAAAAACCAGCTACTGGTGAAAGAGTTTTAATGGGAATTACCAAAGCTTCTCTGCAGACAGAGTCATTTATTTCTGCTGCATCATTCCAGGAAACTACAAGAGTTCTTACAGATGCCGCTATCAAAGGTAAAGTGGATCCACTTAATGGTTTAAAAGAGAATGTTATAGTTGGGCGATTAGTACCTGCTGGAACTGGTAATATTAAAAATAAATGGAATAAAAAAGCTCTACAAGATGACAATAAATTTCTTTCTGAGCAGGATAAAATTGAACAGTCAGAAACCCCTGTAAATCAATAAAAATAACACGTTTGTCAATTAGTTTTAGTTTGACAAAATTAAATTAATAAGTATTTTGGCGATATTTTTTGGTTGGAATGTAGTGTTAACTTTAGACACTAAACGCTGCCACAAATAACCTGTCAGTTATTTCATTCAAAAATAAACAATTATAAAATTTACAAATATGCCAACTATTAACCAGTTGTTAAGAAAAAAAAGATCCAAACCAATTGCTAGGAATAAAGTTCCTGCATTACAAAAACAACCTTTAAAGCGAGGTGTTTGTGTAAAAGTTTATACAACAACTCCAAAAAAACCTAATTCAGCTTTAAGAAAAGTTGCCAGGGTGAGATTATCAAATGGTTTTGAAGTAACTGCTTATATACCTGGAGAAGGTCATAATCTTCAAGAACACTCTGTCGTATTAATTAGAGGTGGTAGGGTAAAAGATTTACCAGGTGTACGTTATCACATTTTACGAGGTAATTTAGACACTCAAGGAGTGGCAAATAGAAAGAAAAGAAGATCTTTGTACGGAACAAAAAAAGGTAAATAGATATGTCTAGAAAAAAAACACAACCTAAAAAAAATATTATTCCTGATCCAAAATTTAATTCTACAATTATCCCCAAGTTAATAAATAATATTATGTACGATGGCAAAAGAGGTGTAGCTACTAAAATAGTTTATGATGCAATTGAAAAGATTAAAACGAAGTCAAAAGATGAACCTATCAATATTTTTAATGAAGCAATCAATAATATTAAACCGACTGTAGAAGTAAGATCACGAAGAGTAGGTGGAGCTACCTATCAAGTTCCAGTTGAAGTTAAAAGTAAAAGAGCACAAGCTTTAGCTATCAGATGGCTTATTGATTCAGCAAGAAAAAGAAAAGATAAACATATGTCTGATAAAATTTTTAATGAACTTTATGATGCATATGAAAAAAAAGGTGCAGCTGTAAAGAAAAAAGAGGATGTACACAAAATGGCAGAGTCTAATAAGGCTTTTGCACACTTTAGGTGGTAAAATATTATGGCTAGATCTCACACATTAGACAAATATAGAAACATTGGGATCATGGCCCACATTGATGCAGGTAAAACAACTACAACTGAAAGAATTTTATATTACACAGGGAAAAGTCATAAAATTGGTGAAGTTCACGATGGTGCAGCTACCATGGATTGGATGGAACAGGAACAAGAAAGAGGTATTACAATTACATCAGCAGCAACAACCTGTTTCTGGCAAGATCATAGAATTAATATTATCGATACACCCGGTCATGTAGATTTTACCATTGAGGTAGAAAGATCACTTAAAGTACTTGATGGTGCGGTTGCAGTATTTGATGGTGTAGCAGGTGTGGAACCTCAATCAGAAACAGTATGGCGACAAGCTGACAAATATAAAGTACCAAGAATTTGTTTTGTAAATAAGTTAGATAGAACTGGTGCAGACTTTTTTAGATGTGTAGATATGATCAAAGACAGATTAGGAGCAAAACCATTGGTCATACAAGTACCAATTGGTATTGAAGCTTCTTTGACTGGTGTTGTTGACCTTGTTAAAATGAAAGCACAAGTTTGGAAAAATGAAGCTCTAGGTGCCGAATGGGAATATAAAGATATTCCAGAGGATCTTAAAGAAATCTCTCAAAAATACCGAACAGAATTAGTCGAAATGGCTGTAGAACAAGACGAAAAATTGATGGAGTCCTATCTAAATGGTGAAGAAATTAAAGAAGAAGATTTAATTAAATGTATAAGAAAAGGAACATTAAATTTTGATTTTGTTCCTGTGTTAACTGGTTCAGCTTTTAAAAATAAGGGTGTTCAGCCACTACTTGATGCAGTGATTAATTATCTTCCAAGCCCTATTGATATTGGTTCAATAAAAGGAACTAAATTAGGATCAGAGGATGAAATAGAAATGAAATTTGACGATAGTGCGCCATTTTCTGCTTTAGCATTTAAAGTGGCAAATGATCCATTTGTTGGATCATTAACATTTATTAGAGTTTATTCAGGTACAATAAAAACAGGAACTGCTGTATATAATTCTTCAAAAGAAAAAGAAGAAAGAGTTGGTAGAATGTTATTAATGCATGCTAACTCCCGAGAGGATATCAAAGAAGCTAATGCAGGTGATATTGTATCACTAGCTGGCTTGAAAAATACCATTACTGGACACACGCTATGTAATAAAGATAATCCAGTTCTTCTCGAGCCTATGGAATTTCCTGACCCAGTTATTGAAATTGCTGTTGAACCAAAAACAAAAGCTGACCAAGAGAAAATGGGAGAAGCATTAGGCAGATTAGCCAAAGAAGATCCCTCATTTAGAGTTTCATCTGACGAAGAATCTGGACAAACGATTATAAAAGGAATGGGTGAATTACACTTAGATATCATTGTTGATAGAATGAAAAGAGAATTTAAAGTTGAAGCAAATGTTGGAGCCCCACAAGTAGCATACAGAGAAACAATCGAAAACTCTTCAGAAGTAGAATACACACATAAAAAACAAAGTGGTGGTGCAGGACAATTTGCAAAAGTAAAATTATTAGTAGAACCGCAAGAACCTGGTAAAGGGAGAGCTGTTGAAAGCAAAATTAAAGGTGGAGCAATTCCAAAAGAATTTATTCCAGGCGTTGAAAAAGGTATCGAAACAGTATCTGATGGTGGAATTTTAGCAGGGTTTCCAATGATTGACTATAAAGTTACAATTTTAGATGGTTTACATCACGATGTTGACTCTAGTGTATTAGCTTTTGAACTCGCAAGCAGAGCATGTTTCAAAGATGCTTGTACGAAAGGTGGTTTAAAATTATTAGAACCAGTCATGAGAGTTGAGGTCGTAACACCCGAAGACTATATGGGTGACGTTATTGGAGACTTAAATAGTCGAAGAGGACAAATAAGTACTCAAGAGCAAAGAGGTAATGCAACAGTAATAACTGCAATGGTGCCTTTAGCGAATATGTTTGGATATATTAATAGTTTAAGATCAATGTCACAAGGGCGAGCACAATATTCAATGTTTTTTGATCATTATGCAAAAGTCCCACAAAATGTTCAAGACGAAGTAACAAAAAAAATAGCAGGCTAAAATGGAAAAACAGAATATTAGAATTAAACTCAGAGCTTACGACAATAAGATTTTAGATGCTTCAACTGAAGAAATTGTTAATACAGTCAAAAGAACTGGGGCTACAATAAAAGGTCCAATTCCATTACCAACTAGAATTGAAAGATATACAGTTTTAAGATCTCCTCATATAGATAAAAAAAGTAGAGAACAATTTGAGTCGAGAACCCATAAAAGATTAATTGATATAATTGAGCCAACACCACAGACTGTCGAGGCTTTAATGAAGTTAGATTTAGCATCAGGTGTCGATGTGGAGATTAAGATATAATTATGAGTGAGATTGCTTTATTAGGAAAAAAAATTGGAATGACTAGAGAATTTTATAAATCTGGTCAGTTGGTGCCAGTTACTGTATTAAAAATGGAAAAAGCTAGAGTAATCCAGGTAATAGATAAAGAAAAAAGAGGTTACACCGCTGTTCAACTTGGATACGGAAAAATCAAAAACTCAAAACTAACAAAGGCTATGAAAGGTTATTTTTCAAAGAGAAATACTGAAGCTAAAAGGAAACTTAAAGAATATAGAGTTCAAAATATTGAAAATTATAAAGAGGGAAATGAATTTGGTTTAGAGATTTTTAAAGATGTTAAATTTGTAGATACTAGATCAAAAACGATTGGAAAAGGTTTTGCAGGAGCTATGAAAAGACACAATTTTGGTGGTTTGAGAGCTACACATGGTGTTTCAATTTCACATAGATCACATGGTTCAACAGGTCAAAGACAAGATCCTGGTAAAGTATTTAAGGGAAAAAAAATGGCTGGACATATGGGAGATAAATTAAGAACTATGCAAAATATCGAAATTATCAAAACGGATCTAGAAAATGAGCTTCTATATTTAAAAGGTTCTATCCCAGGAGCAAAAAACTCTGAAATTCTCGTAAAAGGTTCAGTTAAAAATATAAAAAAAATGACTATCAGTGAAAAACATAAAGCTGCTGAATTAGCTAAGAAAACACCGGAGAAAAAGAAAAAATAATGAAAGTCGATAAAATTAATTTAGATGGTAAAAAAAGTTCTATTGAAGTCTTAGATAAGATTTTTTCAGCTAAGATAAATAAGAAATTAGTGAATACAGTTTTATATAAGACTAATGCTAATTATAAAGGTAGGCATGCAAAAACTAAGCAGCAAAACGAAGTCTCAGGTCCAACATCAAAAATTTATGCACAAAAAGGAACAGGTAATGCTAGACACGCAAGTAGAAAAGCCCCAATCTTTGTTGGTGGTGGTATAGCTCATGGCCCTAAAGGAGAGCTATCATACAAAAAAAGAAAATTAAATAAGAGTGAAAAAAAACAAAGTATAGCATCTTTAATTAGTGACAAGATAAAGAACAACAACCTTCTAATTTTTAGCGATTTTAGTTCCAAAATAAAAAAGACTAAAGAGATGAGCTTAATTTTAAAAAAATTTCAAATATCAAATTCAATTATAATTCTAGACAAAACCTCAAAAGATAATGTTGAAAAATCAATTAGAAATATTCCAAATATTAAAGTGACAGACATTAATCATTTCAGTGCATTTGATATTGTCAAGTTTGAAAAAGTTGTGTTTACCGAAACATCCGTAAAAGAATTAGAAAAGAGGTATGCTTAAGATGGATAAGATACATTTATACGATAAAATTTTATCACCTTTAGTGACTGAAAAATCAACAAATTTATCAGAACAAAATAAAATTGTTTTTAAAGTGCCATCAAAAGCAAATAAGAAAAATATAAAAAACAACATTGAAAAAATTTTCAAAGTAAATGTTACAAAGGTAAATATTATAAATAAACAAAATAGAACTAAATTAACTAGAGGAAGAAAAGTTAAAGTCTCTGGTTTTAAAAAAGCAATTATAACTCTTAAAAAAGGTCAAAGTATTGATCTAACAACTGGAATTTAAAATGGCACTAAAAACATTTAAACCATATACAAAATCTACTAGAGGAACAATTCTTGTTGATAGAACTGGTCTTTGGAAAGGTAAACCATTTAAATCTCTAGTTTCACCAAAAAATGCAATGAAAGGGAGAAACAACAATGGTCATATTACATCTATCAATAGAGCTGGTGGACATAAAAAGATGTATCGACATGTCGACTTCTATAGAAAAAAATTTGATATGCCAGCGACAGTAGAAAGAATTGAATATGATCCAAACAGATCTTGTTACATTATGTTAGTAAAATTCGATGATAATTCACATGCATATTATCTTGCACCACAAAAAATAAAGGTGGGTGATAAAGTTGAAAATGGATCAAAAAAAGAAATAAAAGTTGGAAATTGCATGCCGTTACAGGATATCCCTGTTGGTATAGATATTCACAATGTTGAAATACAACCAGGTGGAGGAGGTAAAATTGCTAGATCTGCTGGAACTTCTGTTACGATTAGTGGATTAGATGGGAATTATAGTTTGATTAAATTAGCATCAGGTGAAGTTAGAAAAATCGATTCAAGATCATTGGCAACAATTGGCGTATTAAGTAACCCTGATCAAAAAAATATCAAAATTGGTAAAGCAGGACGATCAAGATGGTTAGGAAGAAGACCTCACACTAGAGGTGTTGTTAAAAATCCAGTAGATCACCCACATGGTGGTGGAGAAGGTAAATCAGCAGGTGGAAGACATCCAGTTTCTCCTAAAGGACAATCAGCAAAAGGATTGAAAACAAGAGACAATAAGAGAACTGATAAATATATTGTGAAGAGAAGAAACAAAAGGAAGGATACAAAATAATGGCTAGAGCAGTATGGAAAGGACCTTTTGTGGAAGAAAGCTTAATCAAAAAAGTTGATAAATATAAGACTGATCCAAAAAAAATTCCTATCAAGACTTGGTCAAGAAAATCAACAATAATTCCAGATTTTGTTGGAGTTAGTTTTTTGATTTATAACGGAAAAAAATTTATTCCCATTACCATATCTGAAGACATGGTTGGTCATAAGTTAGGTGAATTTGCACCAACAAGAACTTTTTTTGGTCATACACCTGCAGATAAAAAAGCAAAACCTGCTGAGGCAGAGGCTAAGAAATAATTATGAGTAAAAAAAAGAAATTAGTGAAAAAAAAAGAAAAAATAGTGAAATCTATTAATAACAATATTAGATCAAGTGTAAGAAAGCTTAATCCTATTTTAAAAGGTATAGTTGGCAAGAAAGTAGAGTTAGCTATCAGGGATCTTCAGTTTTCAGAAAAAAGGATTACTCGTGATATCAGAAAGACTATTTCATCTGCTGTTGCAAACGCAGAAAATAATTTTCAGTATGACATTGATAAACTTGTAGTTAAAGAGGCATATTGTGGAAAGAAAATTACTATGAAAAGGTTTAGACCAAGAGCAAAAGGAAGAGCTGCACCAATTTTAAAACCTTATTCAAGTGTTACAATTATTTTATCAGAGGCAAAAAAAATGGAGAGTCATGGGACAAAAAGTTAATCCGGTAGGTTTTAGATTAGGTGTTAACAGAGGTTGGGACTCTGTTTGGTACGCTAAAAAGAAAGATTTTGGAAATTATCTCATAGAAGATTTTAAAATAAGAGAATATATCAAAAAAAATGTAATTAATTCTGGGGTTTCAAAAGTGATGATCGAAAGAACAGCAAATAAATGTTATGTTACAATTTACACTTCTAGACCAGGTTTTGTTATTGGAAAAAAAGGTAGTGATATAGATAAGATAAAAAATAATTTATCTAAGTTTACTTCAAATGAGGTTACTTTAAATATTAAAGAAGTAAAAAAACCTGAAACAAATGCTTATTTAGTTGCAGAAAATATTGCTCAACAATTAGTTAAAAGAATTTCTTATAGAAGAGCAATGAAAAGAGCAATGCAATCTTGTTTAAGATTGGGCGCTAAAGGAATTAAAGTTTCAGTAAGTGGAAGATTGGGTGGAAATGAGATTGCTAGAACTGAATGGTTAAGAGATGGCAGCATACCATCCCACACATTAAGAGCAGATATAGATTATGCAGAGGCTGAAGCACTCACGACATATGGAATAATTGGAATAAAAGTTTGGATTTATAAAGGCGAAGTTTTTGCCAAAGAATTTAGTCAAGAAACAAACAAAACATCACCTAAAGAGGGAAAACAATAAATGTTACAGCCAGTTAGAACAAAATGGAGAAAAGCTCATAAAGGTAGAATTCATGGAACTGCTTCAAGAGCAAATTTTATTAATTATGGTGCCTACGCTTTAAAAGCACTATCTCCTGATAGGGTTACTGGTAAACAGATAGAGGCTGCTAGGGTTGCTCTAACAAGACACATGAAAAGACAAGGAAGAGTTTGGACAAGAATTTTTCCAAATATTCCAGTTTCTAAAAAACCCATTGAAGTACGTATGGGTAAAGGAAAAGGTTCTCCAGAATTCTATGCATGTCGTGTAAAACCAGGAAGAATTTTATTTGAAGTAGATGGTGTTTCAGAACAGATAGCTAAAGAAGCGTTATATAAAGCATCTGCAAAATTGCCAATTAAAACAAAAACCATAAAGAGATTTGCCTAATATGAAAAAACAAGAAATTAAAAAACTATCAAAAGATCAAATTATAAAAAACATCGATAAATTTAAAAAAGATTTATTCAATTTTAGATTTCAAAAGACGAATTCACAGATTACGAGTCCTGCAAAAATTAGTGAAACAAAAAAAACAATTGCTAGATTAAAAACAATATTAAAAGGAAAATTAAATGCCTAAGAAAATATTAACAGGTGTAGTTGTAAGTGATAAACCTAACAAAACTATAACTGTTTTAGTTGAACGAAAATATTCTCATCCATTATTAAAAAAAGTTATCAAAGTGAGAAAAAAATATAATGCCCATGATAAAAATAATAAATTTAAAACAGGTGATAAAGTTTCAATCATTGAGAGCAAACCTTTCTCAAAAAATAAGAAATTTCAAGTAATGGAGAACACAAAATAATGATACAGGTCCAAACAGAATTAAATGTAGCTGATAATACTGGAGCAAAGAAAATTGAATGTATTAAAGTCTTAGGTGGATCGAAAAGAAGATATGCAAGCATAGGAGATACGATAGTGATTGCTGTAAAAGAGGCAATTCCTAAGGGAAAAGTAAAAAAAGGATCAGTTCACAAAGCAGTGGTGGTCAGAGTAAAAAAAGGAATTCATAGGGATGATGGATCAAAAGTAAAATTTGATAATAACGCTGCTGTTCTGGTTGATGATAAAGGTGAACCAGTTGGAACTAGAATTTTTGGTCCAGTGACTAGAGAATTAAGGAATAAAGGGCAAATGAAAATAATCTCATTAGCCCCAGAGGTTTTGTAATGATTAAAAAAGGTTTAAAAGTTCGAGTTTTATCAGGGAGAGATAAAAAAAAAGAAGGTGAAGTAATTGAAATTGATAGACCAAACAATAGAGCAAAAGTTAAAGATATTAATATGGTAAAGAGACACATAAAAACAACTAAGGAAAAAAAAGGTGGAATTTTTTCAAAGGAAAGTTTTATTCATTTATCAAATTTGAAACTAATTGATGAAAAAACAAAAACAAAAAAAACTGAGGCTAAAAAATAATGACTCCGAGATTGAAAGAACTTTATTATAAAGAAATACAACCTGCATTAAAATCTCAATTTGGTTTTAAGAATTTATACATGGGTCCAAAAATTGAAAAAATTGTTTTAAATATGGGCTTAGGTTTAGACGGAAATGACTCTAAAATATTAAAGTCTTGTGAGGAGGATTTAGCAAAAATAACAGGTCAAAAACCTGTGATTACTAAATTTAAAAAATCAGTTGCAAATTTTAAAACAAGAAAAGGGTCAAATGCTGGCTTAAAGGTAACACTTAGAAAAGATAAAATGTATGAATTTTTAGATAGACTTGTGAATATAGCTTTACCAAGAATTAAAGATTTTAGAGGCTTGTCTGCAAATGGTTTTGATAAATTTGGAAATTACACATTTGGTGTTAAAGAACATATCATATTTCCCGAGGTAAGTTTTGATCGTGCTGATAAGGTTCGTGGTATTGATATTGTGATTGTAATATCAGCTAAAAGTAAAGAGCATAGTTTTGCTCTTTTAGAAAAGTTAAATTTTCCATTTATCAAAAAAGGAGATAACTAAAATGGCTAAATTAAGCTCAATAAATAAGAACAATAAGCGAATAAAACTATCGGATAGGCTATTTAAAAAAAGGCAAAAATTAAAAAAGATTGTTATGAATAAAAAACTCCCTTTAGAGGAAAGATTTAAAGCGCAACAAAAATTATCAAAATTACCTAGAAATTCTGCGAAAGTAAGAGTGATGAATAGATGTCAGATCACTGGAAGACCTCACGGAGTTTATAGAAAATTGAAAATATCTAGAATTGCATTAAGACAATTAGGTCTGCAAGGAAAGATACCAGGTTTAGTTAAATCAAGTTGGTAGAAAGGAAAATATGAGTTTAAGTGATCCAATTGGAGATATGATAGCAAGAATAAAAAATGCTCAAGATAGAAGCCATAAGAAAGTTGAATTACCTTCTTCAAATTTTAAAACTAAGATTGCTGATATCTTAAAGAATGAAGGATTTATAAAAGATTTCAAAGTGAACAAAGAAAATAATAAATCTTTATTATCTTTAGAGCTTAAATATCATTCAGGAAACCCAGTTATAAGTACTTTTGAAAGAGTTTCAAAACCAGGGAGAAGAATATTTTCTAGTGCAGAAAGTTTACCAAAAATAAATAATGGTTTAGGTATAGCAATTGTATCAACCCCCAAAGGTGTTATGACCGATATTGATGCAAGAAAGCAAAGAGTGGGTGGAGAAATAATTTGTAAGGTATTTTAATGTCTAAAATTGGTAAAATTAATATTTCAATCCCTGAAAAAGTCAAAGTTGCTTTGGCCGGAAATAATTTAAATATAGAAGGGCCTTCTGGAAAAAAGTCAATCAATATTGATTTAGATGTTTTCAATCTTGATATAAAAGATGGAAAAGAAATATCAATCAAACCGAAAAAAATTGATCAAGAAACCAAACGATTATGGGGAATGAATAGAAGTTTAATTAATAATGCAGTTATTGGTTCAAGTACAGGATATGAGAAGACACTAGAATTGGTAGGTGTTGGATATCGGGCTGCTTTAAAAGGCAATCAATTAAATCTACAATTAGGTTATAGCCATGATATTAATTTTGATATTCCAGAAGGGATTAAAATCAATGTTGAAAAACAAACAACTTTAAAAATAAGTGGTGCTGATAAACAACAAGTAGGTGCAATTGCATCTAAACTAAAAACTCTCAGAAAAATTGAACCATATAAAGGTAAAGGTGTGAGAGAAAAGGGTCAACATATTTTAAAAAAAGAAGGAAAGAAGAAATAATGAAATTGGATACTAGTAAAAGAAAAAGATTTAGAGTTAGTAACAAAGTTAAAAACGTTGCTTCTGACGACAGATATAGACTAAGTATTTCTAGATCATCAAAGAATATTTCTGCACAAATAATTGATGATATGAAAAATGTTACTTTATTATCAGCATCATCAATTGAAAAAGATATTAAGTCTGGCCAAAAAGTAAATAAAACTGAATTATCTAAGATTGTAGCTGAAAAGTTAGCAAAAAAAGCACAAGAAAAAAAAATTACCAAGATTTACTTTGACAGAGGCATTTATAAATATCATGGAAGAGTGAAGGTTTTCGCTGAAACTTTACGTAAAAACGGAATGGAATTTTAACATGGATAATAATAAAAATAAAAAAACTGACGATATTTTAGAAAAATTAGTTCACATTAATCGAATAACAAAAGTTGTAAAAGGTGGACGTAGATTTGGTTTTTCAGCACTAGTTGTTGTTGGAAACCAGTCTGGTAAAATTGGAATAGCTCACGCTAAAGCTAAACAAGTGCCAGATGCTATAAAAAAAGCAAATGAAATGGCAAGAAGAAAACTTATTCATATACCTCTTCGAGAAGGAAGAACTATTCATCATGATGTAAAAGCTAAAGATGGATCTGGTAGAATTGTATTAAGAGCAGCCTCTAAAGGAACAGGAATTATAGCTGGAGGCCCTGTTCGAGCAGTGTGTGAGGTTTTGGGAGTAAAAGATATTGTTGCAAAATCAATGGGTACGTCAAATGCCCACAATGTGATTAGAGCTACAATGAAAGCACTATTGAAACAAAATTCGCCTAAACAAATATCTTCAATAAGAAATAAAAAGATTTCTGAGATTATAGAAAAAAGAGGATAATGATTAAATTAAATAATAGAAATAAGATTAATAAAAGTAAACTCAGAGTTGGTAGAGGTATTGGTTCTGGAAAGGGCAAAACATCTGGAAGAGGTGTTAAAGGTCAAAAATCCAGATCTGGTGTAGCGATTAAAAGTTTTGAAGGTGGACAAATGCCACTATACAGAAGACTTCCAAAAAGAGGATTCAACCCTATTAATAAAAAGACAATTGCAATATTAAATCTAGATAAAATTCAATCATATATTGATAAAAAAAATATTAAAACTACAGACACGCTGAATTCAAATTTACTGAAAAAACTAAAATTAATTGATCAAAATTCAATTAAATTAAAAATTTTAGGATCCGGAGCCATTAAAGATAAGATTAATATTGAGGCAGATCTTGCGTCAAAGTCTGCTGTTGAGAAACTTGAAAAAATTGGTGGCTCAATACAATTAAAAAAATAGTTTGATTTAATGAGCGCATCATCATCAAGTACTGACTTAAGAAATAGAATAATTTTTACTCTTGCTATTTTAGTGGTCTATAGATTTGGTACTTTTGTACCTTTGCCGGGGATAGATCCTGAACAACTTAAAATAATGATGGAAGGAAATCAAAAGGGATTATTAGGAATGTTTAATGTTTTTGCTGGTGGTGCGGTAAGTAGAATGGCTATTTTTGCATTAGGAATCATGCCCTATATCTCCTCGTCAATTATTGTTCAACTATTAACAGGTGTTTCTGATTATTTCAAAAATTTAAAATCACAAGGAGAAACTGGTAGAGCAAAAATTACTCAGATAACTCGTTATGGAACTGTCTTACTTGCGACAGTTCAAGGTTATGGATTAGCAGTAGGACTAGAGTCCTCAGCCGGGTTAGTAATTAATCCTGGTGTTTTTTTTAAAATTTCAACTGTCACCACAATTGTCTCTGGAACTATTTTTTTAATGTGGTTAGGAGAACAGATTACTCAAAGAGGAATTGGTAATGGTATATCTCTTATTATTTTCGCTGGTATTGTTGCAGAAATTCCAAGAGCTTTAGTTACTACTTTCGAACTTGGTAGAACAGGAGCAGTCTCCACATTAATGATCTTAGCTTTATTTGTTTTGTTAATCTTAACAATTTTATTTATTGTTTTTATGGAAAGAGCTTTAAGAAAAATACTAATAAATTACCCTAAAAGACAAGTTGGTAATAAGATGTATGGAGGAGAGTCATCTCATTTGCCACTCAAGATCAATCAAGCTGGAGTAATTCCTGCAATCTTTGCTTCAGCATTATTACTATTACCAGTAACTTTTTCAAATTTTAATTTTTCTGATAATGAAACTTTTTTAAATATAAGTTCATATTTTACTCAAGGACAACCTTTGTATATGTTGCTTTATGCATCAGGAATAATATTTTTTACTTTTTTTTATACTTCAATAACTTTTAATCCGATAGAAACAGCTGACAATTTAAGAAAATATGGTGGTTTTGTACCCGGTATAAGACCTGGAGAAAGTACAGCAATTTATATTGAAAATATTTTAACAAAGTTGACAACAATAGGTGCTTTATATTTAACCTTAGTTTGTTTAATGCCTGAGTTTTTAATTGCTAATTATCCAATTCCTTTCTATCTGGGGGGCACATCAATTTTAATTGTAGTTGTTGTTGCGATAGATACTGTTACGCAAATACAAACAAGATTAATGAGTTCCCAATACGAACAATTGATTAAAAAAACAAAATTCGGAAGATAATTCGTGAATATAATCCTATTTGGACCTCCTGGTGCTGGAAAAGGAACACAAGCAAAATATTTAGTTAAAAAAATAAATGGTTTTCAAGTTTCAACAGGTGATATGTTAAGGGATGAAATCAAGAAAAATTCTGAAATAGGAAAAAAAATAATTAATGATATGAACGATGGTAAATTTGTAAGTGATGAAATTGTAAACGAATTAATTAAAAAAGTTATTTTTGATGAAAAATATAAAAACAAACTTATTTTTGATGGATATCCTAGATCATTAGAACAAGCTAAAAATTTAGAAACTATTTTAGAAAGTTCAAATCAAAAGATTGATTATATTTTTTTTCTTAATGTCCAAAAAGAAGTAATAATTAAACGAGTTGAAAAAAGAAAAACTTTAGAAAAAAGATCTGATGATGAATCAAATATTATTCTAAAAAGATATGAAACCTATATGGATATGACACGCCCCGTTTTAGATTTCTATTCCAAAAATTCAAACTTTTATGAAATAGATGGTGCGCTTAAAATTGAGCAAATAACCGCTAAAATAGATACTTTTCTCAATGTTTAAGACGTTGACTTTAAAAGAACTTCTTATATAAAAGGCTAAATTTATCTCAAAAATTATGGCTCGTATTGCAGGAATAAATATCCCACAAAATAAATTAGTTCAAGTAGGGCTAACTTATATTTATGGTATCGGTGATAAATTTTCAAAACAAATTTGCACATCATTAGCAATCCCTAAAGAAAAAAGAGTGAACCAACTTACTGATGATGAAATTTTGAAAATAAGAGAATACATTGATCAAAATTTTAAAGTTGAAGGTGATCTTAGAAGAGATTATTCACTGAGCATAAAAAGACTAATTGATTTAGCTTGCTATAGAGGTTCGAGGCATAGAAAGAAATTACCTGTAAGAGGTCAAAGAACACGATGTAATGCTCGAACGAGAAAAGGAAAAGCTATTGCAATTGCTGGAAAAAAATTAACACCACTTAAGAAATAAAAATGGCAAAACCAGAAAAAAAAGACAATAAAGAACTGAGTCAAGAAAAGTCGCCAAAAAAAGCTGTCAAAAGTTCTTATTCAAAAAAAAAGAAAACTAAAAAAAATATCTTAAATGGAATTGCATATGTACAATCAACTTTTAATAACACAATTATTTCAATCGCTGACACTAATGGAAACGTAATTTCATGGGCATCAGCTGGACAAAAAGGTTTTAAGGGTTCTAGAAAATCAACTCCATATGCTGCGCAAATAGCTGCTGATGCTGCTGCATCTAAAGCCTTAGAGTTTGGCATGAAAACTTTATCTGTGGAAGTTAAGGGTCCTGGTTCAGGCAGAGAAACAGCATTAAGAGCGTTACAAGCGAGAGGATTTAGAATTTTATCAATTAAAGATACAACACCGATGCCACATAATGGTACTAGGCCACCAAAAAAAAGGAGAGTTTAATGGATGTAGAAAATGTAAATGTGAAAAATTGGAAATCATTAATTAAACCTGCGAAACTTGATGTTAAAATAAGTGATGATTTAACTCACGCTACAATTATCGCTGAACCATTAGAAAAAGGTTATGGTTTAACACTTGGTAATTCACTTAGAAGAATTTTATTGTCCTCAATCAGAGGAGCAGCTGTAACTTCAATTCAAATTGATGGTGTACTTCATGAATTTACATCTATTAAAGGCGTAAGAGAAGATGTTACTGATATTGTATTAAACGTTAAATCTCTGGCATTAAAATGTGCTGCTGAGGGAACAAAAAAGCTAGTATTAGATGCTAAAGGACCTGGTGAAATAAAAGCATCTGACATCGCATCAGTTCCTGATGTTGAAATTTTGAATCCTGAATTAGTTATTTGTAATTTAGATGAAAATACTCACTTCCATATGGAAATGAATGTTAATACTGGAAAAGGTTATGTTCCAGCTGATTTAAATAAACCTGAAGAACCACCTTTAGGTTTAATTGCAATAGACTCATTATATAGTCCCGTTAAAAAGGTTTCCTATTCAGTAAGTACCGCAAGAGAAGGTAAGGCTTTAGATTATGATAAATTAACGATGGAAGTTGAGACAAACGGATCAATTTCTGCTGAAGATGCAGTTGCTTATTCTGCTAGAATTTTTCAAGATCAATTAAAAATGTTTATTAATTTTGATGAACCTGTGGAAGCTCCGGTCAAAGAAGTTTCAACAGAGCCTGAGTTTAATAAAAATTTATTAAGAAAAGTAGACGAGCTTGAATTATCTGTTAGATCAATGAATTGTCTTAAAAATGATAATATAATTTATATTGGTGATTTAGTTCAAAAATCTGAGGGTGAGATGTTAAGAACACCAAATTTTGGAAGAAAATCATTAAATGAAATCAAAGAAGTTTTAACTGGTATGTCTCTTTATCTAGGGATGGAAATTCCAAATTGGCCACCAGATAATATCGCAGAAATGTCTAAAAAATTAGAGGAAAGCATCTAATGAGACATGGAATGGCAAATAAGAAGTTGAACAGAACTTCTGAACACCGAAAAGCGTTGCTCAAAAATATGCTTAATTCGCTAATAAAGTATGAGCAAATAAAAACAACTTTACCAAAAGCAAAATTTTTAAAGCCACAGGCAGATAAGATAATCACATTAGGTAAAAAAGATAGTTTGCATAATACTAAAATTTTGATTTCTCAATTGCAGGATATTAAGTCAGCCAATAAAGTAAAAAAAACTTTATCTAAAAGATACGAAAAAAGAGCTGGTGGTTATACAAGAATTATTAAAGCCGGTTTTAGATACGGAGATAATGCGCCTATGGCTATAATTGAATTTGTTGATAGAGACATTCAAGCCAAAAAAGTTGATAAGAAAAAAAAAGATCCAGCAAAAGAAGTTGAAAAAAAAGAAGATAAGAAAGCTGCCACAGCATAAATAAAAGCCTTAAATATTCATGATTAGAAGTTTTATCGTTGAGTCAACGTGTAATAACATGCGTATTGATAGATGGTTAAGAAATAAATTAGGAAAAGTGCCGCAAAGTCTTATTGAAAAGAGTTTAAGGTTAGGAAAAATTAAAATAAACAAAAAAAAGATAAAAAGCTCTTTTAAGATTAAAACAAATGATAAAATAGAACTCTTCAATTTTGATTTTAAAGAAAAAATTAAACACAATAAAAAACAATTCAATCCATCCATTGAGGTAATAAAATCTAACGAGGATCTGATCATAGATAACAATGAAGATTTTATAGTCTTAAATAAAAGTGCAGGAATATCGGTTCAAGGTGGAACAAAGTCAAAAAAAAATTTAGTAGATATATTTGCAAAAAGTGAAATATTTCAAGGAACAAAACCATTCTCTGTTCATAGATTAGACAAAGATACCTCAGGTGTTTTTATTATTGCAAAAAATAGACAAACAGCTCAACTATTGACCTCTCTATTTAGATTAAGAAAAGTACACAAAACTTATTTGGCAATATGTAACGGAGAAATTGAAAAAGACTCAGGTGAATGGAATGATAATTTGATAAGGTACGATAATGGAAAAAAAATTATTGAAAAAGCTAAAACAATTTTTAAAGTGATAGATAAAAATACCAATGCTAGTTTAGTAGAAATGAAACCAATCACAGGAAGAAAACATCAATTACGAAAACAATTATTTAACATTGGACATTCAATTTTTGGTGATAAAAAATATAATTCGTCTGTTTCATCGAAAGGTATAAATAAAAATTTAATGCTTCATTCCTATCAAATAAAATTTATGATTAATGAAAAAAAATATACTTACAAAGCATTATTACCAGATTATTTCAATAAGTTGTTGAGGACTAAAAGATTAAATTTTTCAAATTAGTTTTAAATATTTCTATTAACTTATTTTCTAAATCATCATAATTTTGATTTTTAATTTGTTTGAGATTAGTAATACCTTTGTCTTTAATCCCACAAGGAATAATCGCGTCATATTTTTTTAAATCGTTATTAATATTGATAGAAAAACCATGATAAGCTATCCATTTACTTACCCTGACCCCAATTGCAGCAACTTTTTTTATGGTTGAATTATCATTGTACCAAATACCAATATTTTCTTTATCAGCAAATGTTTCTATGTCATAGAGGCTCAGGGTTTCAATAATTGATTTTTCAATTACAGATATGAATTTTCTGATATCTTTCTTACCTTTCTTTAAATCAATTACAAAATAACAAATGAGTTGTCCTGGTCCATGATAAGTTATTTTACCACCTCTATTAGTTTTTATAATATTTATAGATTTATCTATTATCTCATTTTCTTTATAGCTTGTTCCCGATGTATAGATATGATCATGTTCTAAAACCCAAATCAAATCATCTACTTTTTTTAGATTAATATCTTTAAGTCGATCTTCCATAAATGATATTGCGTCTTCATATTTTACTGGATTTTGGGACTTTTTAATTTCTATAGGCATTTAAAAATTGTATTCTTTTCATTTTGTATTAAAAGATCCGTCTAAATAATAGGTGTATTTATGACTTTAATAAAAAAAATTAAAGATAAAAAAGTCAATTTTGAATTCAATAAGGAATATATAAAAGTTGTAACAGACAAAATTACCTCAAATGATGCATCTTTTATAACTAGATCTTTTGAGGAAATGCATCCTGCTGATGCTGCTGATATTATTGAGCATTTAAGTGAAAATGATAGAGAAAGTTTAATAAAATTAAATAATTTTAAGATTGATCCAGAAGTATTTGTTGAATTAAACGAGTCTGTTCAATCAGAAATCATTAAATATCTCTCCTCAGATGCAATTGTTAGGATTTTAAAAAATTTAGAGTCTGATGATGCCATAGCTATTTTAGAAAATGTTGAAGAAAAAGATAAAAATTCAATATTAAGTTTATTACCCCCAAAAGATCGATTTGCTTTATTAGAAGGTCTTAGTTATCCAGAGGATAGTGCTGCTAGGATAATGCAAAGAGAATTTACAGCAATTCCAAGTAACTGGTCGGTAGGACAAACTATTGATTATTTAAGAGAGAATAAAGACTTACCAGAAGAGTTTTTAGAAATTTACATTGTTGATGAAAATTTTAAACCTATTGGTGCTGTACCATCCTCTAAAGTATTAAGAACACCTAGAGAAACAAAAATGTCCTCAATTATGGATGATTCAATTTTTTTAGTTCCAGTGGATATGGATAGAGAAGAAGTTGGTAATTCATTTGAAAATTACAATTTAAACTCAGCTTGTGTTGTAGATAAGAATAATAAACTTGTAGGAATGATAACTTCCGATGATGTATTAACAGTTTTAAAGGAAGAGGCTGAGGAAGATGCTTTAAGATTAGCTGGTGTTGGTGACGAAGAAATTACAGATGGTGTTATCACAAAAACTAAAAGACGATTTAACTGGTTACTATTAAACTTATTCACAGCATTTCTAGCTACTTATTGTATAAGTTTGTTTGGTGCAACAATTGAACAAATGGTTGTCTTGGCATTTTTAATGCCAATAGTTGCATCGATGGGTGGTAATGCAGGTATGCAAACTTTAGCAGTTACTGTTAGAACTTTAGCAACAAATGATTTAACAAAAAATAACTTTAATCAAAACATTATAAAGGAATTTAATATTGGTATTCTCAATGGAATAATTTTTGCTGTTATAAGTTCTTTTATCGTTCAAGTCTGGTTTCAAGATTACCAATTATCATTAATAATATCGATCTCAATGATTTTGACAATGGTAGTGGCAGGTTTATTTGGAATACTTGTTCCAGTCACGTTAAAAAAAATGAAAATTGATCCAGCAATTGCCTCTAGTGTTTTCGTAACAACAATAACTGATGTAATAGGTTTTGTTTCTTTTTTAGGTGTTGGGGCTTATTTTTTATAGAATTTTAAAAATTATCAATCAACCTTATATTATTAATATAAAAAGATACGAAAATTTTTGAATTTTTTAATTTATTTGAAATTTTAAGATTTTTAATATTTCTTAATTCGAGATATTCAATCTTAACATTTTGTAATTTATTTATTTCATTTCCAGTTTTATTGAGTACTTTTTTAATATTTGATTCCTTATTTAACTTTCTTTTAAGTTTCATAATATTGGTAATTAATTTTGCAGCCAAATTTTTTTCACGTTTTTGTAATAATGAATTTCTGGAAGATAATGCTAATTTATTTTTTTCTCTAATTGTTCTACATTCTATTATTTTCGAAGAGTGTTTTCTTAAATATTTTTTTAAAAAATATAATTGTTGAAAATCTTTTTCCCCCATAAAAATTTTTTGAGGTTTGATGTATTCAATAAGGCGATCCATTACATCAATTACACCCTCGAAATGTCCTTTTCTGTACTTAGCACATAATATCTTGTCTTTTTTTGAAATTGTAATCTTAGAGGATCTCTTTACTTTATAAATTTCTTTAACACTTGGTAAATATACATAATTAACTTTAAGTCTTTTCAAAATCGATAAGTCCTTCTTTCTATTTCTTGGATATTTCTTAAAATCATTTTTATTATTAAATTGTTTTGGATTCACAAATATACTTACAATAGTTTTATTACATTTTTTTTTGGATTTTTTAATTAACGATATATGGCCTTTATGAAGACTTCCCATGGTAGGTACAAAACCTAGATTAGACACATTTTCTAATGCCTCATTTAAATCACTATTATTCAATAAAATTTTCATTTGTATAAAACTTTTTAATAAGTAAAACATTTGAATGATTAAACAAGCAATTATTCCTTTAGCTGGTTTGGGTACACGTTTACTTCCATTAACCAGTGTATTTCCAAAAGAACTTTTACCTATTAATGGTAAACCAGGAATTGAATACATTCTAGATGAATGCATTGATGCAGGTATTAAAGAGGTTATTTTTATAATTTCAAATAAGAAGAAAATGATAAAGACTTATTTTTATAATGATAATTTTTATAAAAAAATTATTAAAAAAAAGAAAGATAAAAGAATTAAGGAAGAATATAAAAAAATTTTAAAATATAAAAAAATGATAAAATTTGTTTATCAAAACAAACCACTTGGCACTGGAGATGCCGTTTTAAAAACAAAAAAATTTATAAAACATAATTTTTTTTTAATGTTGTTACCAGATGATCTTATTATTAAAAGAAATTGTTCTAAATCAATGATAAAGATTCATA
Organism: uncultured Pelagibacteraceae bacterium; assembly: GCA_902609685.1. GTDB lineage: Bacteria > Pseudomonadota > Alphaproteobacteria > Pelagibacterales > Pelagibacteraceae > Pelagibacter. Next base: position 59,697 of record CACLSR010000001.1, on the reverse strand, counting down.
AAAAATACAATGCGTCTGTTATGGCTAGTATGAATGTTAAAAAAAATAATGTTTCGAGATGGGGAATTTATAAGTTAAAAACTAAAATAAATAAGAATAATTATTTGATCTCAAATGTTATTGAAAAACCTTCTGTAAAAAAAGCACCATCTAATAAAGCGGTGATTGGAAGATATATTTTACCTAGAGAAATTTTTTCAAAATTACTTAAACAAAAACCAGGTAAAGGAGGAGAAATACATATTACAGATGCTATCCAAACATTAATTCAAAATGATAAAAAATTCATTGCTCATAATTTTTCTGGAAAATATCTTGATTGTGGAAGCATGAGTGGTTACATCAAATCAACTTTAGAGATAGCTAAATCATGAAATTGTGTATGATTGGTACTGGTTATGTAGGTTTAGTAAGCGGAGTATGTTTTGCTGATTTAGGAAATGATGTAATTTGTGTAGATAATAATGTTGACAAAATAAATTTACTAAAAAAAGGTAAGATTCCAATTTATGAACCTGGTTTATCAGAATTAGTAATAAAGAATTTTAAGAATAAAAAATTAAATTTTTCTACAGATTTAAAAAAATCAATTAAAGACTCAGACATAATTTTTATTTGTGTTGGTACACCAACAAAAAAAGGCGGCAGTTCAGCAGATTTAAGTCAAATTTACAAAGTTTCTAAAGAAATAAGTTCTTCAATTAATAAATTTAAAATTATCATAACAAAATCAACAGTTCCCGTGACGACAGGAGATGAAATTGAAAAAATATTATCTAAAAGAAATAGCAAAAAGAAATTTTCTGTTGTTTCAAATCCTGAATTCCTAAGAGAAGGAGAAGCAATAAGAGATTTTGTTTATCCTGATCGCGTCGTCATCGGAACTAATGATAAAAAAGCAGGTAGAATTTTAAAAAATCTTTATAGCCCACTTATTTCTAAGGGTGCTTCTTATTTACAAACTTCTAGAAGAGCCGCAGAATTGATTAAATATGCCTCTAATGCTTTTTTGGCAACAAAGATTACTTTTATTAATGAAATAGCTAATTTATGTGAAAAAACCAACATTAATGTTGAGGATATATCAATAGGTATGGGATTGGATAAAAGAATAGGCAGTCGATTTCTTAGAGCAGGACCTGCTTATGGTGGATCTTGTTTTCCTAAAGATACAAAAGCCATTATTACAACAGCAGATAAATTTAAAACAAATTTATCAGTGGTTAAATCAGTGATTAAATCAAATGAAAATAGATCTAAAATTTTACTAGATAGAATTAATAGAATCTTAAATAGGAAAATTAAAAATAAAATAATTACTTTTTTAGGTGTTACATTTAAAGCTAATACAGATGATATGAGAGATTCCTCAAGTTTAAAAATGATACCATGGTTATCAAAAAAAGGAGCAACTATAAAATATTTTGATCCAACTGGTTATAAAACTGAATTTATGAAGTTTAAAAATGTAATTAATAAGACTTCAATAAAAGATGCTGTTCATGGAGCTGATCTTGTAATTATTCATACTGAATGGAATGATTTTAAATCAATTAATTTTAAAAGTTTAGTTAAAGGTAAGAAGTTCATGATTTTTGATATGAGAAATATATATTCTTCATCAAAGATTAAAGACCAAGGATTTAAATATTACAGCGTTGGAAAGTAATAATCTAATTTAACTCAAATATTGCATCTACTTCAACCGAAACACCTAATGGTAAACTATTTGTGCTTACAGCAGCTCTAGTATGCATACCTGCGTCTCCAAAAATTGAAGCTATCAAATCAGATGCGCCATTTATTACTTTAGGTTGATCAATAAAGTCATCTGTTGAATTTACAAATCCTGTTAATTTCACACATGATTTTATTTTTGATAAATCATTGTCGCAGGCTTTTTTAACTTGGGCAATAATACTTAAAGCGCATCTCTTAGCAGCATTGTAACCAGCCGTGACATCCAATTCTTTACCAACTTTTCCTTTAATTAATTCACCATTATCATCAATAGAAATTTGTCCTGATATGAATAACATTTTTCCTGTAATTTTTGTTGCAACATAATTACCAACTGGTGCTTTCGCTTCAGGAAGCTGTATATTAAGTTCTTTAATTTTATCTTCAAAGTTCATAATCAATTAATTTTTTTTGATTTTAGTTTTAACTTTATTAAATATTTTTTTTGTACCTTCTTTAATTTGATTTGTTTTTTTTATAGATCCTTCCTTAACTTGATTTTTCTTTTTGACAGCACCTTCTTTAATATTTTTGGTTGTACACGCTAAATACTCTTTCGAAAGTTTTTTCATCCCAGAACATTTATGTTCATCAGCAATTAGTATATTTGTGGAAAATAAAAAAAATATTGAAATTATAAATATTTTTTTCATTTTTTTTTCTTACCTTTTGATTTTTTACTCTTATCGTATTCTTTTCTTTTCTCAATCAATATTAAAGCTTCTTCCATCGTTAATTCAGTGGGGTCTTTTTCTTCAGGAATAGTTGCATTGAGTGATTTATATTTTATATAAGGCCCATACTGACCCTTCATGACTCTAACAGGTTTTTTGTCCTCAGGATGTTCTCCCAAATCTTTTATGATAGAAGAGGACATTCGACCAGGTTTAGCCTCAGCTATTAGTGTTATTGCTCTATTTAAACCTATGGAAAATATTTCCTCTACATTTTCTATTCTTGCTGATTTATTTTCACATTTTAAGTAAGGACCAAATCTTCCAACGTTTAGAGTAATGTCTTTTTGATTATCTGGATTTATTCCCAAAGATTTAGGTAGCGAACATAAAAATTGAGCTTTTTCCAAATTAATACTCTCTAATTCTAATCCTTTTGGTATTGAAACATTTTTTAAAAGTTCATTTACATCTGACTTTAATTTTTTAGTTTTTTTCTTTTTCTTACTATTTTTTTCAACTTCTAAATCAGAGGGGATTTTCTCGTATTGAAGGTAGGGGCCGAATCTTCCATTTTTCAAATATATATCATTTCCATTTTCATGTTTTCCTATAAATTTTGGTTCAGCTAATTGTGCTTGAGCAGCAGCTTTTGCTTTAGATAAGGGTCTTGTAAATTTACATTCTGGATAATTTGAACACCCTATAAAAGCGCCACCTCTGAAACTATTCTTTAAACTAAGTGTTCCAGAACTACATAATTGACATTTTCTTACTACATTACCCTCATTATCCTTATCAAAAATTAATTCACCCAGACTATCATTGAGTAAATCTAACACCTCTCTAGTTCTTTTTTCTTTCACTTCCGAAACATTATTATTGAAGTCTTTCCAAAAAAGTTCCAAAACTTTAATCCAACTTTCTTTTCCAGTAGTGATCTCATCAAGTTGATCTTCTAATCCTGCTGTAAAGTTGTAATCTACATATTTTGAGAATAATTTTTCTAAAAAGGCTGAAATTAATTTACCTCTATCTGTAGGAAAAAATCTTTTATTCAATATCTCTGCATAACCTCGATTGGCAATAGTAGAAATAATACTTGCATACGTAGAAGGCCTCCCGATACCAAGCTCTTCAAGCTTTTTAACTAAACTAGCTTCGGAATATCTTGGTGGTGGTTGTGTATAATGCTGTTCATCTATTAGCGCCTCGATATTAATAGGCCCTTTAGACACAGTGGGTAAAATAGTTTCATCATCATCTTTGCTTTGATTATTATAAATCTTTAAGAAACCATCAAATTTTAAAACTGATCCACTGGCTTTACAAATTGTATCATTATTATCTGACGTTATGGTGATAGTATTTCTATCAAATTTAGCAGACTGCATCTGAGAAGATAAAGCTCTACTCCAGATAAGATCATAAAGTTTATTTTGATCTGTACTTAAATATTTTTTAACACTTTGAGGAGTTCTAATAATATCAGTAGGTCTGATTGCTTCGTGAGCTTCTTGTGCATTTTTAGCTTTTTTGCCTGAATAATTTAAAACATCTTTAGGCAAGTATTCATTACCAATTTCGTTTTGGATGTAATTTCTGAAACTTGTAACAGCATCTTTAGATAAATTAGTTCCATCAGTTCTCATATAAGTAATTAAGCCAATTGTTTCACCCTCCATCTCTATACCTTGATAAAGTTTTTGGGCAATTTGCATTGTTCTAGATGCACCAAAACCTAGTCGACTCGATGCGGTTTGTTGAAGAGTTGAAGTCGTAAATGGTCCAGAGGGATTACGATTTACTATTTTGCTAGAAATATCAGTTATACTAAATTTTTTTTTATTAATTCTTGATATGGCTTTATTTATCTCTTCTTTATTTCTAAATGAAAATTTTTCAATTTTATTGTTGTCAAGTTGACTAATACTAGCAGTGAAATTTTGATTTGCAGTATCAGCAAATTTAATACTTAAAGTCCAAAATTCCTCAGGTTTAAAAGACTCAATTGCATGTTCTCTCTCAGTAATTAATTTCAAAGCAACAGATTGAACTCTTCCTGCAGATTTTGAACCTGGAAGTTTTGTCCAGAGGATCGGGGATATATTAAAACCAACCAAGTAGTCCAAGGCTCTTCTAGCCATATACGCATCGACTAGTAAAGGCTCAATTTGCCTAGGATTTTCAATTCCTTGAATAACAGCTTTTTTGGTTATTTCATTAAATACAACTCGTTCAATCTCTTTATCTTTTAAAAGTTTTTTTTCATTCAAATATTCTTTGACATGCCAAGCAATTGCTTCACCTTCACGATCAGGGTCAGTTGCTAATATAATTTTAGATGAGTCTTTAGCTGCATCAGTTATTTCTTTTAAATATTTTTTTGAAAAACTATCAACTTCCCATTCCATTTTAAAATCTTGATCTGGATTGACAGAACCATTTTTTGACGGCAAATCTCTTATATGACCATAACTTGCTAGAACTTTATAATTATCACCTAGGTATTTATTAATAGTTTTTGCTTTAGCAGGACTTTCTACAATGACCAAATTCATAAACTACAAACTACCCAAAAGCTTTAGATAGTCAATTTAATAAATTTTTGTCTTAGTTTCTTCTTTATTTATCAATCTTTTAATATTTTCTCTGTGAGTAAAAAAAATCAAGATAAACATGATCGTAAAAAAAATTGCCTGATTAAACTGAATAGAAATTAATAGATAGATTGGTATAGATATCGAAGCCACTAAAGATGATAGAGATGAAAATTTAGAAATAAAAAAAGTTACAAACCAACATATAGAAAATATAATTCCAAAATATAAATTTATAGCAAATAAGATACCGACATAGGTAGCAACACCTTTGCCACCTTTAAACTTAAGCCAAATTGGAAATACATGACCCAAAAAGGCACATAAAGATGCAATATATAAAAAATCTTGGTAGAAAATTTTTACATAAATAACTGGAATAATTGCTTTTAAAATATCTAATACTAAAGTGAAATAACCAATACCTTTATTTCCAGTTCTCAAAGCATTGGTAGCTCCAATATTACCGGATCCGATTTCTCTTAAATCTTTTTTTAAAAATATCTTTGTAAGTATATATCCAAAAGGTATCGAGCCCATGAGGTAGGAAATGATACCTATCAAAAAAATATCCATACTAAAGCTTAAATAATTCTTTTCCTTTTACAAATGTATTCGTGACCTTACCTTGGAGTTTTTTGTCTTCAATTGAAGTATTTTTTGATTTTGAAACCAATTTTTCTTTTTTTACAATCCATGGTTTACTTATATCTACAACACAAAAATCTGCATCATTACCAATGGAGAGGTTACCTTTATCTATTTTGAGAATTTTTGCAGGATTTGAAGTAAGCGCTTTAATTAATGTTTCTAATTTTAAAGATCCATTATGATATAACTCTAAACTTAAAGATAATAGAGTTTCTATACCTGATGCGCCTGTTGCAGCTTGAGAAAATGTTAATCTCTTTGACTCTTCATCTTCAGGTTTGTGATCTGAAACAATCACATCTATTAATCCATCCTTTAATCCTTCCACTAGAGCAATTCTATCTTCCTCACGCCTCAAAGGTGGAGATAGTTTTAAAAAAGTTCTAAAATCACCAATATCATTTTCATTTAAAGAGAGATTATTTATCGAAACACCGGATGTGAATTTTACAATTTCTTTCCTATGTTTGATCACTTCAATAGATTTTTGCGATGATAATTGAGAAATATGATATCTGCATTTTACTTTTTCAAGTAAAGTAAGATCTCTTTCAATCAAAATTCTTTCTGCGATCTCAGGAATACCTGATAATCCTAATTTAGATGCGATAATGCCTGAATTTATCATCCCATTTTTTGCAAGTTCATAATCTTCTGCATGTTGCATTATTAAACAGCCAATATCTTTTGCAGAATTCATTATCCGAGACATTAATCTGGGATTTTGAATAGTTTTAATACCATCAGTAAATGCTATTATACCTTTACTTTGCAGAAGACCAAATTCTGTCATATTGCTTCCTTCAATATTTTTTGTAAGTGATGCACACGGAAAAATGTTTATTCGAGATTTATCTCTTCCTCTTCTTTTTAGAAAATCGACTATAGATACGTTGTCTATTATCGGATCAGTATTTGGCATTGTTACCACAGAAGTTACGCCACCAGCTAAAGCAGCATTACTTAAGGTTCTAAAATTTTCTTTATATTCATAGCCTGGTTCACCTACAAATACTCTCATGTCAACTAAACCTGGAAATATATATTTCCCCTTTAAGTCAATTGGTTTTTCTCTATTAGGAAGATTATTTGTATTAACCTTTTTTCCTACCGCTTCTATTTTTCCTTCTTCAGAGATTATAAGACCACCTGTCTCGTTAATTGAATTATGTGGGTCAATTATATTTGCGTTTATAAAATATTGTTTTTTCATTTAAGTACAAAAAATCTTTAAACAGGCCATTCTTACTGCAACTCCTAGTTCTACTTGTTCTTTAATTACGCTTTTATTGATATCATCAGCTAAATTAGTATCTATCTCAATACCTCTATTCATTGGACCTGGGTGCATGATTAATGCATCAGCTTTTGCATGTTCTAATTTATCTGGTGTAAGGCCATAATATTCATAATACTCTCTGTTAGATGAGAGATAAGAACTTGTCATTCTTTCATTTTGTAATCTTAACATCATTACAATATCACAATCTTTTAATCCTTTTTTCATATCGGTGAATGTATTGACACCAAATTTTTCTATTTCCTTCGGCATCAAATTTGTGGGAGCAATTATATTTACTTCTGCTCCTAACATATTCAGTAAATAAATATTAGATCGTGCAACTCTTGAATGTAGGATATCTCCACAGATGGCAATTCTTAAACCTTCAATTTTTTTTTTTCGATTTGTAATTGTCAGAGCATCCAATAAAGCTTGAGTAGGGTGCTCTCTTCTTCCATCTCCAGCATTTAAAACTGCACAATTAACTTTTTGAGAAAGTAGATTACATGCGCCAGAGTCTTGGTGTCTTATTACAATAATGTCAGGATGCATAGCATTTAGTGTCATTGCTGTATCAATAAGAGTTTCACCTTTTTTAATTGCAGAATTACTTATATTCATTGACATCACATCAGCTCCAAGTCTTTTTCCTGCTAATTCAAATGAACTTTGCGTTCTTGTTGAGGGCTCAAAAAATAAATTGATCTGTGTTTTTCCTCTTAGTGCATCAATTTTTTTATTTTTGCTTTGGTTTACTTTTATAAAATCGTGAGCTTCATCAAGTATAAGATTAACATCATTTATAGATAAATCTTGGATACCTAACAGATGTTTTTGGGAAATTTTAATAGCTTTATTTGTTTTAATTGCCATTAAAACCAACTCTATAGCTATAAAGTTGTATAATAGCAAGTATTAATTGTTCAAAAAATCTATTGCTCCTTGCAATATAAAGGCAGCAGCATTTTCATCAATTTTTTTTTCTCTTTTACTCACATTAACATCTAATTGACTGGAAAGATTAAATGCACCAACAGTTGATAGTCTCTCATCCCATAAACAAATTGGAATATCAATGTTTTTTTCAATATACGTAGAAACATCTTTTACTGATTGAGAAGATTTGCCAGAAGAGCCATCCATATTTAAGGGGTTCCCTATTATGATTCCCTTTATGTTGTTTTCGATGATTATTGATTTAAGTTGATCTATGAGGTTTTGAGAGGATTTTTTTTCTATAGTTATAAATGGTGTGGCAATTAATTGTTTTTCGTCACAAATTGAAACTCCTATTCTTTTTGAACCAAGGTCTAAGCCTATCAATCTGCACTTATCTAAGTGATTTTTTTTAAATTCCTCTAACGTGATCATATTGTATATTTTTAACTTAAATGATAGTTTGCGTCATACCTAAATAGCATATGAGTATAGATCTTAAAACAATAAAACATATATCTAAATTATCAAGAATTTCTGTTGATGAAAAAAGGGCAGAAAAATTAGCTGATGATTTGAATTCAATTTTTGAATTTATTGAAAAGCTCAATGAATTAAAAACAGATGATGTAAAACCATTAACGTCAATAGCCGAAACAACTTTAAAATTCAGATCTGATGAGATCAAAAGTAAAAATATTAGAGAACAAATAATTAAAAACTCTCCTGAAGATAATGAGGATTATTTTGTTGTACCAAAGGTAATTGAATAATGTCAGACATTACAAAACAATCTTTAACAGAATTAGTAGAGAATATTAAAAATAAGAAACTTTCTTCAACAGATGTGACCAAAGCATTTATTCAAAGGTCTGAAAAGTCTAGTGAGTTAAATGCTTATATCACAGATGATTTTGCACCTGCTTTAGATAAAGCAAAAAAATTTGATCAGAACCCAAATTTAGATTTAAAATTACCTGGTATACCTATGGCAGTTAAGGATTTATTCTGTACAAAAAATGTTAAAACAACTGCTGGTAGTAAAATTTTAAATAATTTTGTACCAACTTATGAGTCTACAGTTACTGAAAATATTTGGAATGAAGGTGCAATACTTCTGGGTAAATTAAATTGTGATGAGTTTGCAATGGGTTCATCTAATGAGACAAGTCATTTTGGAAACGTACAAAATCCTATTGATAAGAATTTAGTTCCCGGTGGTTCATCGGGTGGTTCAGCATCAGCAGTTGCTGGACAATTAACTCCAATCACAATTGGTACTGATACTGGAGGATCAATTAGACAGCCAGCTTCATTTACTGGAATTGTAGGTTTAAAACCAACATATGGAAGTTGCTCACGATATGGGATAGTTGCTTTTGCTTCCTCATTAGATCAGGCAGGACCAATGGCCCAAAATGTAAAAGATTGTGCTTTATTGCAAGAAGTAATCAGTACATATGATTCAAAAGATTCTACTTCAATTAATTTTAAAAGAAATCATTATAGCAAGGAACTTACAAAAAATATAAAAGGAAAAAAAATTGGTATTCCAAAAGAATACAGAGTTGATGGTATGCCTAAAGAAATAGAGGACCTTTGGCAAAAAGGTATTCAGTACGTAAAAGATTGTGGTGCTGAAACAATCGACATATCACTTCCACATACAAGTTATGCTTTACCAACGTATTATATTGTTGCTCCAGCAGAGGCATCTTCTAATTTAGCAAGATATGATGGTGTAAAGTATGGATACAGAGCCAAAGGTGAAAATTTAATTGATATGTATGAAAAAACTAGATCTGAAGGCTTTGGTGCAGAAGTTCAAAGAAGAATTATGATTGGAACTTATGTATTATCATCTGGTTATTATGATGCATACTATCTTAAAGCTCAAAAAGTGAGAAAACTAATCAAAAATGATTTTGATGAAGCATATAAGAAAGTTGATGCAATTTTAACTCCATCAACACCTAGCTCAGCTTTTAAAATAGGTGAAAAAACAAATGATCCAGTTTCGATGTATTTAAATGATATATTTACAGTACCAGTTAATTTGGCAGGCCTGCCTGGTATATCAATTCCTGCAGGACACGATACTAAAGGTTATCCTCTGGGTTTACAAATAATCGGTAAAGCTTTTGATGAACAAAATATATTAAACATAGCTTTTGCTATGGAGGAGAAAATAAATTTTAAAAACAAAATCACTGATTGGTGGATTAAATGAATAAGAAAAACACAGAATATTTGATTAATCGGAAAGATAATCAATATGAAGTTGTAATTGGATTAGAGGTACATGCTCAAGTATTATCTGAGTCAAAACTATTTTCTTCCTCATCAACTAAATTTGGTGCTGAACCAAATACACAAGTAAGTTTAGTTGACGCTGCGTTTCCAGGAATGCTACCTGTAATAAATGAATTTTGTATTAAACAAGCTATTAAAACTGGCATTGGTCTTAATGCAAAAATTAATAAACGCTCTGTATTTGATAGAAAAAATTATTTTTATGCTGATTTACCTCAGGGATATCAAATATCACAATTTAAAGATCCAATAGTAGGTGAGGGCAAAGTTATTTTGGATATGCCTAATGGTCAAAAAGAAGTAGGTATAGAAAGATTACATCTAGAACAAGATGCTGGAAAAAGTATTCATGATCTTGACCCACAAAATACTTTTGTAGATTTAAATAGATCAGGGGTAGCTTTAATGGAAATAGTGAGCAAGCCTGATTTAAGATCCCCAGATGAGGTTAATGCTTACATTAAAAAATTACGATCTATAATGAGGTACCTAGGAACTTGTGACGGAAATATGCAAGAAGGCTCTTTAAGAGCGGATGTGAATGTTTCTGTAAGACCTAAAGGGTCAAAAGAATTTGGCACTCGATGTGAAATTAAAAATGTTAATTCAATTAAGTTTATGCAAATGGCAATAGAATATGAGGCTAATCGGCAAGTTGATTTAATAGAAGAGGGCAAAACTATTGATCAAGAAACCAGACTTTTTGATACGAAGAAAAATGAGACAAGATCAATGAGATCAAAAGAAGATGCTCATGATTACAGATATTTTCCTGATCCTGATTTATTACCTTTAGAGGTATCGGAAAAATTTATTGAAGAACTTAAAAATGATATTCCAGAGCTTCCAGATGACAAAAAGAAAAGATTTATTGAAGAGTTTAAATTGTCTCCCTATGAAGCCAATATTTTAGTGTCTGATATTGATATTGCAAAATACTTTGAAGAAGTTGTAGCTAAAATGGGCAAGAACAAAGATATTAAGTTAGCAGTCAATTGGATTACAGGAGAACTATTTGCTATTTTAAATAGCAAAGGTTTAGAAATTTCTCAAAGTCCAGTGAGTTCCAAGAACTTCGCCATATTGATAAATCTAATTAAGAATGGAACTATTTCTGGAAAAATAGCAAAAACTGTTTTTGAATTAATGATTGATGGAGACAAAGATCCACAAAAAATTGTTGAGGAAAAAGGATTAAAGCAACAAAGTGATCCAAAAGCTTTAGAAGCTTTAATTGACAAAATAATTAATGAGAACAGAGAAAAAGCTATTGAATATAAACAAGGTAAAGAAAAATTATTTGGTTTTTTTGTTGGTCAGGCAATGAAAGCATCTGGTGGAAAAGCAAATCCTCAATTGATCAATGAGATCTTGAAGAAAAAATTATAAGGTTATGGGTTCAGACCTTAATATCACAAAACATTTACAAGATTACATACTAAAGAATGGTTTGAAACTACATCCAATTCAAAAAGAAATAATAGACTATAATTTATCACTTGGTGATATTAAAAGAATGCAAATATCTATTTCCCAATGTCAATTTCTACATTTGATTATAAAGATCTCCAAAATTACAAAAGTATTAGAGATAGGAACTTTTACAGGTTTAAGCACGTTGTCTATGGCTTTAGCATTACCAGATGAGGGTAGTATAATTGCTTTAGATAAAAATGAGGAAACAAATAAAATTGCTCAAAATTTTTTTAAAAAAGCTAATCAAAATCACAAAATTAAAACAATAATTAAACCAGCTTTAGAAAGTTTGATGAGTATTAGAAATGAAAAATTTGATTTAGTTTTTATTGATGCTGATAAAATGAATTACCAAAAATATTATGAAATTTCACTAGATCTATTGAATAAAGAGGGTTTAGTTATTATTGATAATGTTTTATGGCATGGAGAAGTTGTTAACAAAGATATTAATGACAAATATACGAAAAGTATTAGAGATTTAAATAATTTAATTTCAAAGGACAAAAGAATTGAAAAGGTCATGGTGCCTTTTGGAGATGGAATGACTGTCTGTAGGAAGATTTAATGTTCACTATATTCGGATTTTATAAATTTAAAAAAATAAATAATTTAAAAAAAAATCAAAAAATATTGAATAATTTTTTAGTTAATAAAAACATATATGGATCAATTATTATATCAGAAGAGGGTTTAAATGGATCTATATCTGGAAAAAATAAAGATATTAAGGCTTCAATTATTAAATTAAAAAAAATTTTTAGTATTAAAGAATTTGATAGTTTCAATAATTCAAAAAGTAAATTTAAACCTTTCCACAAATCTAAAGTCAAAATTAAAAAAGAAGTCGTACCAATGGATCTTAAAATCTCAAACAAGATTAAAAAAAAGAATACACATATTGAACCAACGAAGTGGAATGAATTAATAAAAGATAAGAAAACTTTTTTATTAGATGCAAGAAAACCTTTTGAGCATAAAGTTGGTTCTTTTAAAAAATCGGTAAATCCAAATATAGACAACTTTAGAGATTTCCCAAAATACTTAAAAAAGTTAAAAAAAGATCAACCAATAGCAATGTTTTGCACTGGTGGAATTAGATGTGAAAAAGCCTCTGTATTTTTAGAAAAAAAAGGTTTTAAAAATATTTATCAATTAAAGGGTGGAATTTTGAATTACTTAAAAAAAATCAAACAAAAAAACAGTTTGTGGAAAGGTGAGTGTTTTGTATTTGACAATAGAGTAACTCTAAAACATGGATTAGTACAAGGAACCTATTCAATTTGCGGCGGATGTAGACAACCAATTTCAACTAAAGATAAAAAATCTAAAAGATATGAGGAGGGTGTAACTTGTCCCAATTGTATTGATAAACTCTCAAAAAACCAAAAATCTCGTTTTAGAATGAGACAAAGTCAGATATACAAAGCAAAGCAATCTGGAAAAAAATATATTTTTCAAAAAGAATTTAAATAAGGATAATTTTGTCTAAATCAATAAAATTAACAAAAGATCCAATTTGGACACTATTGAGAAGAGTTACGATACCTGCAAGTGTAGGCTCATTATTTCAAACATTTTATAATTTAGTTGATACTTGGTTTGCAGGTAGAATCTCTGCAGAGGCAATAGGTGCAATTGCGAAATCGTTTCCAATATATTTTACCATTATAGCTGTTGGTGTTGGATTAGGTGCTGCAACTAATGCTTTAATTGGTAATTCAATCGGTGAAAAAAAAATAAGAGTTGCATCATTATATGTGGCTCAGTCTTTAATCTTTGCAGTATTAGTGTCAATAATTGTTACAATATTTGGTTTAAATGCATCAAATTATCTTTTAGGTGTCATGGGCTCTGATGAAGCTGGAATAATTTTAACGAGAGAATATTTAGATATTATTTTCTACGGAACTTTTATTGTATTGATACAGATATCTCTAAATGGAACTTTGAATGCTCAAGGTGATACCAGAAGTTATAGAAATGTATTGATATTTAGTTTTTTTCTTAACATTTTTTTAAATCCTCTTTTTATATGGGGATATGGATTTATCCCAGGATTTGGAATAGCTGGTCTTGCTATTGCTACTGTAATTTCTCAATCAATAGGAACGATCTATTTAGCTTTTAAGGTTAATAATTGCCAAATAAGGAATTACCTTAAACCTCAATGCTTTATTCCAAAATTTGAATATTTAAAATCATTAACAAATCAAGCTGTACCAGTAATGTTCAGTATGTTGTTTATTGGTGTAGGTATTTTTAACATCTTATATTTCATAGGTAAATTTGGGGATTTAGCAACAGCTGGTTATGGTGCAGCATTAAGAGTAGAGCAAGTTTTTTTATTACCTGTTATTGGTTTAAATACTGCAGTCCTTTCAATCGGAGGACAAAATTTTGGTGCAAAAGCCTATAATAGAATAAGAGAGCTTTATACTAAGGCTTTATTTTTTGGAATATCATTTATGACTGTTGCTGGAGTAATAATTTTTTTTGGGGCTGAATTTTTCGTATCTTTATTTACTGATAATCAAGAAGCAGTTATGAGTGGAGCTATTTATCTCAAGGTTGCAGCTTTAATTGGACCAATTTATCCAGTCTTCTTTATTACTACAGCAGTATTTCAAGCTGTTAAAAAACCTTTGTATAGTCTCTATTTGAGTATTTTAAGATTAACTGCGTTTCCTTTTTTAAGTTTATGGTATGTGATAAATATAAGAGGTGGTGATTACGAAGATATTTTTTATACTATTATGGTGACTAATTGGGCTATGGGAATTGCTGTTTTAATATTTATTGGTTATTTTCTAAATAATGTATTTAAACAAAATAAAGCTATTTTTAGTTATTAGTTTTTTCCTATCTTCTTTTTTCTTAACTCTAAAAGATGTTAAGTCATATGAAATTAAAGTTGTTGATGGTGATACTATACATTTAAATGGAAAAAAAATTAGATTTAGTGGAATTGATACCCCTGAATTAAAACAAACCTGTAGTAAAAATAATCAAATAATTTTTTGTGGGATTGAAGCAAAAGAATTATTAATTAATATAATAGGAAACAAAGAGGTTGAATGTGTTGAAGAGGGCAAGGATCAGTATAAAAGAATTTTAGCTGAATGTTTTGTAAATAATATCAGTTTATCAAGTTATTTAGTAAAAGAGGGCTATGCTTTTGCATATAGAAAATACTCAAAGAAATTCGTCCCTGATGAGAACTATGCAAGATCAAATAATTTAGGAATGTGGTCAATGAAATTTGAATATCCTTGGGATTGGAGAAAAAAAAATTAATCTTTTTGTAATTTTTTCTCTAATTTTCTAACTAAAAAAGAAACAACCAAAATTAAAATAAGATACTCCAGGATTAAAAATGTATAAATTTCTAGGGGCCGATAAGTTGTCACAACTAATTCGTTTGCTTTTCTTGTTAAATCTCCAATACCAATAATTGACACAAGTGACGACATTTTAAGAACATAAACGAACTGATTACCTATAGCTGGTAAAATATTCTTTATCGCTTGAGGTAAGATAACTAAACGTAATTTTCTAAAAAAACTTAATCCCAAAGAACTTCCCGCTTCCCATTGTGATTTTTTAATTGAATTAATTCCTGCTCTAAATATTTCTGCTTGAAAAGCACTTTCACTAATTGAAAGAGCTATGATACCAGAAACAAAAGGACTAAAACTTATACCTGTCATAATTGGTAAACCATAATAAATCCATAAAATCAAAACGAGTAAAGGAATTGCTCTTACAATCTCTACATATCCAATATTGAGATAGGTTAAAAATTTACTCTTAGCTAGTGATGGAATAGCAACTAAAAGACCTAGGATAATTGAAATAATTATAGAGACTATACTAATATAGATAGTGGTTGTTAAACCACTTAATAAAAACTTTAAGTTAGTTAATCCTTCAATATTGTTTGGAGACAAGATTAACCAATTTAATTCACTTTTACCGCATGAAGTTAATGGGAAAATTAAGAGTAAAAAAAATAAATTTCTCACTCTTCAAGTTATAAAGAATTAAAAAACTAATTACTAATTTTTTATAAACTCTTTAAATTATATTTAGCTAATAACTTAGTGAAGAACCCTGAGGATTTTTTATCTTTAATCCATTTATTTACGTAATCGTTCCACTTAGTATCACCTTTTGGCACCATCATCGCTAAAAAAGCCGGATTTTTTCCACCATCTGGAACAATTGCTAATTGAGGATATTTGATAACCAATTTATTTGCTTCTGTTGAACTTGTAATATTACCATCAGCTCTACCTGCTAATACTTCTTGAAAGTCTCTAGCTGGAGCTTCAATTGAGTTTAATTTTGATTTTGGAAAAAATTCTTTTGCCTTTTCTTCTTGAGAAGTACCAAGAGTAGTTGCTATCGTTACGTTTTCGTTATTTAGGGAATCCCAAGTAGGGAATTTTTTTAAGTTCTTTTTAAGAACTAGTGGAACAGTAGCATACTTGTAATAAGTATCAGTAAATCCTGCTACTTCAGCTCGTTTTGGAGTTTTTGTTACACTTGTTGAAATATCATACCTTGCTGATGTTATACCTGAAACAATAGTTTTCCATTCTGCTGGTACAAATTCAATCTTTACACCCATATCTTTTGCAAGTTGATTCATGACATCAATGTCAAAACCCTTATATTTATTAGTAGCTGGATCCTTAACTGTCATGGGATCCCAATCCCCAGTAGTGCCAACTTTTAATACACCTGATGATAGTATTTTATCTAAATTTGAGTCTGCGTTAAGTGAGAATGGTAAAAAGGTAAATAATATTAATAATAGTAATTTTTTCATAATTTCTAGAATTATATTATTTTTTTTATTATTGAGATCTATAATCTTGACGCACTATCATTCATCCATGAAAATAAATGATCTGAAAAGGATCTTCTCACAAATAAATTTACATCGTTAATGTCCTGATTATGAACAATTATATCAATTTTTGTCAAAATTGTTTGAGTTACAAGGCCTTTTTTGGATTTAAAATCATTAAAATTAAACGGAGATCCAGTTTCAAATAAATCAAAAATTTTATCACCTTTAAGATTTATTAATACAAATTGGTCTGTGACATCAGTTACAGCACCCAAATTTGTTTTACAAATATTTTTATTAAGTAATTTTTCTACATCATAATTATTATAATCTGATTTTAAAATTTCATTTGAAAAAATCATCCATTCATCTGGGCTTAACCAAAGAGCTGTTAATTGGTCACTTCTTGAGGAAGTATTTGCTTCATTTGGCAAAAGTAGATTTAATGATTTTCCAACAGCAGATAAAAACTGTCTTTTTTTTCCTCTAATAATAAGTTTCATGACAGGTTTTATTTCTCTCATTTGCAAACCTGGATAAGATTTATCATTTTCAATTACATTTGAATAATTAAGCATTTAATCTTTTGTTCTCCTTGTCTAGGAATACCGGATCTGTAACCGTTACATTGATTTGTTTTTTTTCCATTGGAATTATTAATTTTTGACCCATCATATTTTTTCCACCCTTAACTACTCCAAGAGCAATAGATTTTTTTAAATTTGGACTAAAATAACTAGAGGTAACATGACCTAACATTTCTATTGGTGTTTTGTTCATATCTGCAACTATTTGTGCACCTTCTTCTAATATTTCTTCTGGATTGTCTGTGATAAGACCTACTAATTGTTTCCTATCTTCCCTAATAGTATCTGATCTATATAAAGATCTTTTACCTATAAAATCAAATTTCTTTTTACTAACTATCCAATCCATTTGTAAATCAATTGGTGTCATAGTTGCATCTGTGTCTTGACCGGCTATGATAAATCCTTTTTCCGCTCTTAATAAATGCATTGTTTCAGTCCCATAGGGAGTAATATTAAACTCCTTTCCTGCCTCCATACAATTTTCCCATACTGATTTAGCGTAATTGGCCTGAATATTGATTTCGTAACTTTGTTCACCAGTAAAACTTATTCTCATAACTCGACATTTCACTTTACCAATTTTTGAATTCTTAAATGACATATGAGGAAAATCTTTATCTGATAAATCGATTTCAGGTATTACTTTTTGAATTATCTTTTTACTATTAGGACCACAAACACTAATAGTTGCGTAATGGTCAGTTACAGATGTCAAATACACATCTAGCTCAGGCCATTCTGTTTGAAGATAATCTTCAAGTTTACCTAAAACTGTAGCAGCACCACCAGTTGTCGTTGTCATAATATAATGATTTTCGTCTAATCTGGTAGTAACACCATCGTCATAGACCATACCATCTTCGTTCAGCATTAAACCATATCGACATTTTCCAATCTCAAGTTTTGACCAAGCGTTGGTGTATACTCTATTTAAAAATTCAGAGGCATCAGTACCTTGAATATCAATTTTACCTAACGTGGATGCATCTAATATGCCTGCACTATCTCTTGCAGCTTTACTCTCTCTTTGAACAGCTTCGTGCATGTTTTCATCATTCTGTGGATAATACCAAGCTCTTTTCCATTGTCCTACATTCTCAAATTCAGCTTTGTTTTCAACATGCCACTCGTGAATTGGTGTTTTTCTTATTATATCAAAATATTTACCAACATTTCTTCCAACGATAGTACCAAATGTAAGAGGAGTGTAGGGTGGTCTAAATGTTGTTGTACCAAGTTCACCCATTTTAGAAGACGCTGTTTCGGAAATTATTCCTAAGGCATGCATATTCCCAAGTTTACCTTGATCTGTGCCCATACCTGTTGTTGTATATCTTTTAACATGTTCAATAGACCTGAAACCTTCTCTTAAAGCTAATTTAATATCTTTGGCTGTTGCATCGTTTTGAAAATCTACAAATGATTTAGTTTTCCCTACAATTTTATTCGAAGGCAATAACCAAATATTTCTTTTTGATTTGTTAAATGCTGAATATATTTCAATATTTTCGTATTCGGTTTTTTTGATATTTAAAAATTCTTTGAGTAATTTGGGCGTATTAATTAATATTTCATCTAAAGTAAAATCACCATTACAACTTCCGATACTTATCTGATTTGATGGATAAGTATTTGGAATAAAAACTTGATCATCATCTCTAAATTTAAGTTTTCCACCCGATTGAGTAAATAGGTGAACTGCTGGTGTCCAACCTCCTGAAATACCTAAACTATCGCATGAAATATTTTCTTTTGATCCTATAACCTTTTGACCATCTTTAGATAATTTCATTATAGAGACACTATTTATTCTTTTGTATCCAAATGTATCTACAATTGTGTAACCTTTATAAATCTTAATATTGTTTTTTTCAGTTTCTTTAATAAGTTTAGAATCAATTTCTTCTCTATTGTCAATTATCGCTTGTACTTTAATCCCTTTTTGAATTAAACTTATTGCAGTTTCATAAACGCTATCATTATTGGTAAATAAAATATTTTTCTCTCCACATGCTACACCAAATAAATCTGCATATTTTTTTATAGCAGATGAAAGTAATATCCCTGGGCGATCATTATTGTCAAAAATTAAAGGTCTTTCTATAGACCCTGTGGCTGTAATAACTTTTTTAGCGCGTATTTTAAGTAATCTTTGACGAGTTTTATTTTCTCTTTGTTCAAGTGGCAAGTGATCAGTTAAATTTTCCCTTGCTAATAAAAAATTATAACCATGAAAAGCAGCAACACTTGTTCTGGTTTTAATTTCTAAATTTTCAATTTTTTTTATTTCATTGATTTCCTTTTCTAACCATGAAGCTGAATTTTGATTGTTAATTTTAAAAAATTCTGAGTATTGATAAATTGTAGAACCACCTAAGTATGATTTTTCTTCAACTAATAGTGTTTTAAAACCATTTTTTGCAGCGGTTTTTGCTGCGATAATTCCTGAAATACCCGCTCCAATAACTAATACATCACAATGAATATATTTGTGTTCGTATATGTCAGGGTCTGGAACATCAGGTGATTTTCCTAAACCAGCAGATTTTCTAATAAAATATTCATATTTTTCCCAAAAACTTGCTGGCCACATAAAAGTCTTATAGTAAAAACCTGCAGGTAATAATGGACTTAAAAAATTGTTTATACCTCCAATATCAAACTTTACACTAGGCCAACAATTTTGACTTGTAGCAACAAGACCCTCATATATTTCTATTTCAGTAGCTCTTACATTTGGTTCTGTTCTTGAAGTTCCATTATGAAGTTGAACAATGGCGTTTGGTTCCTCTGACCCAGCAGTCATAATTCCTCTAGGTCTATGGTATTTAAAACTTCTACCAACTAGGTGGATGTTATTAGCCAATAGGGCAGAAGCGAGTGTATCACCTTTAAATCCATAATAAGTTGTACCATTAAATTTAAATGAAATTCGATATGTTTCATCAACTAATTTACTACTTTTAACTCTTAAATTTTTTGTCATTGATTATTTAACTGGTGGTTTTTCACCCATTTTGTAAACGGCTTTAATTTCATCATTTGATGTATCTCTCACCATGTTAAACCATTTTCTACAACCATGAATGTGGTTCCATCTTTCGAATTGAATACCTTTAATATTTTTTCTCATAAATAAATATTCTGCCCATTGATCGTCACTTAATTCAGTTGGTTGTTTAGGCCTAACAATATGAGCTTCTCCACCAGCTTTAAATTCACTTTGTTCTCGTTCACCACAAAAAGGACAATTAATTAAAAACATTAGTGTGCTACAGCTGCTGCACCATGTTCGTCCACAAGGTCACCACTTACAAATCTATTCAAATTAAATGCAGCATTAAGTTTGTGCGGTTCATCGTTGGCTATTGTATGCGCAAACAAATCTCCAGAGCCAGGTGTAGCTTTAAATCCTCCCGTTCCCCAACCACAATTAAAATATAAACCTTTGATTGATGTTTTACTTATAATTGGGCTTGCATCTGGACAAATATCTACAATTCCACCCCATTGTCTTAACATTCTCATACGACTAAAGATAGGGTATAACTCTAAAATTGCATTTAATGTCCCCTCAACAATATCATGACTTCCTTTTTGTGAGTACGATACGTAATCATCAGTTCCTGCCCCGATTACTAATTCACCTTTATCTGATTGACTAACATATGCATGAACAGCATTTGACATAACAACTGTATCTATGATTGGTTTCACAGGCTCTGAAACTAAAGCTTGGAGCGGTTTACTCTCTAATGGCAACCTTAATCCAGCCATATTAGCTATCACACTAGAGTGACCTGCAGCTACTACACCAATTTTATTTGTTTTAATAAATCCTTTTGTAGTTTCAATACCTTCAACTGCATCGCCATTTCTCTTAATACCTTTAACCTCACAATTCTGAATTATATCCACACCCATTTCATCTGCACCACGTGCATATCCCCATGCAACTGCATCATGTCTTGCGGTTCCAGCTCTTTTTTGTAAAGTTCCACCTAATACAGGGTATCTTATATCTGGAGATGTATTTATTATTGGACAAAATTTTTTAACTTCTTCAGTATTTAAATATACCGCATCAATACCATTAAGTCTGTTAGCATGGGTTCTTCTTTTTAAATCTCTTACATCTTGAAGATTATGAGCAAGATTCATTACTCCTCTTTGACTAAACATTACATTGTAGTTTAATTCTTGAGAAAGGCCTTCCCATATTTTTAGAGCGTGATCATAAAGACCAGCACTTGCGTCCCATAAATAATTAGATCTTATAATTGTAGTGTTTCTTCCTGTATTCCCACCACCAATCCAACCTTTTTCAACAACAGCAATATTTTTCATATTATGTTTTTTTGCGAGATAGTAAGCTGTTGCTAAACCATGGCCACCACCACCAATAATTACCACATCATATTCTTTTTTTGGCTCAGGGTCTTTCCATGCTTTTTCCCAATTTTCATGATAAGAAAAAGCATTTTTAATAAGCGAAAATATTGAATACTTATTTTTCATAATTAATGAATAATTACTTTATTAATGTTGATTATTCAATACAATCAAAGGCGACAAATTTCTTGGAAGAGTGGGTGAGAGGCTTAAACCAGTCGTTTGCTAAATGACCGTGCGAGGAAACTTGTACCGAGGGTTCGAATCCCTCCTCTTCCGCCATTATTAAAACAAGGGATTATTCTTAAAGAAATCTTTCATTGCAATTGGCTGTTGTTCAAGCACGTATCTATAAACATTGTAGTTTTCCAATACTCTTTGGACATAATTTCTAGTTTCTTTAAATTTAATTAATTCAATCCAGTCGATATAATCAATTTGATTTTTTTGAGGATTTTTGTTTATTTTTTTCCAATATCGAACTCTTTTTGGTCCAGCATTGTAAGCAGCCACTGCAAATGGATAAGCACCGTCATATTCAAGAATTAATCCTGCTATATAATGTGATCCTAGGTTAATATTATATTCTGCATCAGTAGTTAACCTAGATTTTGAATAAGGAAGTTTTGCCTGCTTAGCAACTAGTTTAGCAGTGTAAGGCATTAATTGCATTAAACCTTTTGCACCAGCATGACTATTGGCACTTAAATCAAACTCACTCTCTTGTCTTATGATTGAAAGAATGAAAGCATTATCTGGAATTTTTCTTCCATTAATATATTTGGGTGTGCTTATGATTGGGTAATTATATTTGTTGTGAAATCTTTTTTCATAGGATGCTATTTTAGAAATTTGAATAGCAAAATCAAATCGTTCTATATTTGTTGCAAGTTCAGCTGCTAAAACCTCACTACCACTACCAACATCATCATTAGCCAAATGTCTTAGTATATGCTTAGCATATTTATCTTCATCTAATTCATCAAGTAAATATATCAATTTGACTAAATCTTTTTTAAAAAAATAATCACGATATTCTTTTTTAATAATCATGTCTTTTGAAAGCTCAAATTTTTCATTTGGACTAATTTCCATAAATGCTAATTGACCGTAATAAGTGGTCAAATAATTTGTTGCTTCTTTAAACCATTTATAAGATAGATCTCTATCACCAAGTTTTTTATAAGTTTTACCTAACCAATATGCACCTCTAGCTGTACTAATAGGGTATCCAACATTATTATAAAAATTTTCAAAATGTTCTTTGGCCAATACTGGATCATCTAGAAAACTTAATGCAATCCAACCACTCATCCACTCAGCAGCAGCAAATTCAGGTCCATCATTCATTCCATGGTTACTGGCAATTTTATAAGCTAATTCATATTTTTTTTTATATATTAATGATCTGGAAATTATTTCTCTTTCTATCCACCATTTATCCGGACGAACTAAGTAATCTTTTGTGTTTTTTATCTTTAGAAGAATTTCAACAGAACTATCAACTCTTCCTCTTTTTCTTCTCCATTTTAATCTATCGTAATTTAAACCAGCATCATTTTTAAGATTAGATGGAACTTTAGAAATAGCATTATCGACACCATACGATTTACTCATCAATAGTTGTCTCGCTGTATATAATAGTTCATAATCTTTAGGTAAATATCTTAATAGTCGTTTTAAGTCCCAGTATTTATTATTCCAAGCAAGATATTCTGCTCGTTTAATATAATCGTCTGCATTAAGATATTTCTTAAATTTTTTACGATAAAATCTTAAATCTGTTTTAGACAATTCAGCTGATATCCAGCCTTCTTTAATGAATCTTATTCCTTTTTCCTTATTACCGTTAAGAATAAAACTTTCACCCAATATCATTTTACCAAAACCACTTAAAGGTTCCGCAGGACCAAACCATTCTATAATTTTTCGTGGACTAACTTTTTCTGTAGAAAGTTTATGCTCTGCTAAATATTTTATTCTTCCAATTCTAGGATAATCTTCATTTGAATCTATAAATGTTTTATAATCATAATAAGAAGCTTGATTTCCCTTTGTAAGTAAATGCCTCCATTGAATAAAGTCATATATAGATTTATCTTTAGCTCTTTTGGCAGTTTTAATTGCAGCTGTCCAACTAGCTTTTTTCATTTCGGAAATTGCTTTTTTTGCTAATGCAAAATCTTTTTTACGATAATATTTTGATATCTTTATTTCTGTTGTTTTTTTTGTTCCAGCGATTAATGGTTTTTTTTTGGGAAGTATCAGTCCACTTATCTTCTTTTCTGGCTTAGATTCAATTTTTTTTTCTATCTCTTTTGTTACTATTTTTGGTATTGGTTTGGGTAAGGGTTTTAGTACATCTATTAATAATTTTTTTTGTGTTAGCTCATCAGATTGGATAGGTTTTTTTAATGGGATTATGTCAGATTGAGCTATAGTTTGTAGACCGAATAAATTAATCAATACTATCCAAAATAAGATTTTTTTAATCATAATCTTTTACTATATGAATCTACAATGTATGTTATAAGTATTTATGTTTAAAGGATCAAATGTTGCTTTAGTCACCCCGTTTAAAAATGATAAACTTGATGATGAGACATATATTAATTTAATTCATTTTCATATCCAAAATGGGACAAATGGATTAGTTCCAGCAGGAACAACTGGTGAGTCACCAACTTTAAGTCATAATGAACATGAAAGAGTGATTGAGTTATGTGTAAAAGAAAGTAATGGAAAATTACCAGTTTTTGCAGGTACAGGATCGAACTCTACAGAGGAGGCTATTTCACTTACAACTCATGCAGAAAAAATTGGAGCCACAGGCGCTCTTATTGTAACACCTTATTATAACAAGCCAACACAAGAAGGCTTATACCAACATTATAAAGCAATAAATGACAAATGTGGAATACCTATAATAATTTATAATATTCCTGGGAGATCGGTTATTGATATGTCAGTTGATACTATGGCTAGATTATTTGAATTAAAAAATATTATTGGTGTTAAGGATGCAACTGGAGACCTAAATAGGGTTGAACAAACTTTAAAAAAGATGGGAAATGAATTCATTCAATTAACTGGTAATGACGATAATGCTTTAGAATTTAATAAAAGAGGTGGAGTGGGAGCTATAAGTGTTACTGCAAATATTGCTCCAAAACTTTGTTCTGATTTTCAAAAATTTTCAAAATCTGAAAATAACGATGAAATTAAAGAGGCTGAAAAAATTGATAAAATATTACAACCTCTTCATCATGCAATGTTTGTCGAAAGTAATCCAAGTCCAGTAAAATACGCAGCAAAATTATTAAATCTTTGTGATGATAATGTAAGACTACCTCTTGTAAAAGTGACAGCTGAAACTAAGGATATCGTTAAAAAAGCACTTCATTCTGCAAAACTAGTTTAATGAAAAAAAAAACCAATAGTGGTTTAAAAATAATTTGTCTTAATAAAAAAGCTAGTTTCAATTATTTTTTTGAGGATTTGTTTGAAGCAGGTATTGTCTTAAAAGGTTCTGAAATAAAATCAATTCGTAATGGTAAAGTTAACATAGCAGATTCTTACGCAATAGAAAAAAAAGGTGAAATAGTCTTGATAAATTCACATATTGCATCTTATAAGCAAGCTAGTTATTCAAACCATAATCCAACCGATGAAAGAAAATTGTTATTAAATAAGAGAGAAATTAATAAACTAATTGGGAAAATGCAAAGAGACGGGCTTACAATAGTACCTACAAAAATGTATTTTAAAAAAGGAAAAGCAAAATTAGAGTTAGCTGTAGCCAAGGGTAAGAAACAATTTGATAAAAGAGCAGTAAAAAAACAAAGAGACTGGAATCGTGATAGAGCAAGATATATTAGAAAATCAAGTTAATCCTGTCTATTTAGGTATAGGTTCTAATCTTGGAAATAAAATCAATAATATTGAATTAGCTAAATCAAAATTAATTCTTAATGATATTATGATAGTAAAATCATCAAGCTATTATGAGAGTTTGTCTTGGCCTGATAATAACAATCCTAAATTTTACAATGTTGTAGTTAAGGTTCTAACTAAATTATCACCTTTTGAATTAATAAGTGTTTGTAAAACTATTGAAACAAGCCTGGGACGAAAGAAAAGACTTCGAAATGCTCCTAGAGAGTGCGATATTGATATAATTGATTTTAATAGAAGAAAAATGAAAGGTGAATTAAATCTACCTCATTCAAGAATGCATAAAAGAAATTTCGTCCTTTTTCCATTATTTGAGATAGATAAAAATTGGAAACATCCAGTTTCAAAACATTCCATAAAAAAACTATTATTATCATTAAAAAATAGAGACATTAGGTCTATTAAACAAATTTAATTTAGTGATATAGTGTTTGAATGCTTAATTCTGAAGATTTAATAAATAAAGTAAAAATTTATAACAAATTTTTAAACCCTGAAAAACTGAATAAAGCTTATGATTTTGCTGTTAAAGCACATAGTAATCAAAAGAGAGCTTCAGGTGACCCATATTCAGTACATCCAATAGAAGTCGCAAATATCCTAACAGATCTCAAATTAGATAGCGCTACTATTACCACTGGTTTATTACATGATACAATCGAAGATACCTACGCTACTTACGAGACCATTAAAGGAGAATTTGGTGAAGAGGTTGCAGATTTAGTTGATGGTGTTACAAAAATTTCAGTTTTTGAAAACACCGCAACCACAAACTCAAAAGCAGAAAACTTTAGAAAACTTATTTTAGCAACCTCAAAAGATATAAGAGTTTTGTTAGTTAAAATTGCAGATCGTTTACATAATATGAGAACGATAAAAGCTATCACTAAAGAAGATAAAAGAAAAAGAATTGCACAAGAGACAATGGAAATTTATGCACCATTAGCTGATAGAATGGGAATGCATAGAATTCGTGATGAGCTAGAAGATTTATCTTTTGAGGTTTTGAATAGGGATGCAAGAACACTAATTCAAAATAGATTAGATGAAATCAAATCTGACAAAAAAGATATTTTCGAATCTCTTTCTATTGAAATCAACACTTTGTTAAATAACAATAATATACAATCTAAAATTTATGGAAGAGGCAAAACACCTTTTTCAATTTGGAGAAAAGTTCAAAAGAAACGAGTTTCTCTTGAGCAAATAACTGATATTATTGGATTTAGAATAATTTTAAAAAATATTGATGATTGTTACAAAACTTTAGGGATAATACATAAAGAATATAATTGTATACCTGGCAAATTTAAAGATTATATCTCTTCACCTAAAATTAATGGTTATAAATCAATTCATACCGCAGTTATTGGATCTAATAAAAAACCCATAGAAATTCAAATTAGAACAACAGAAATGCATGATTTCGCTGAAAGAGGTATTGCTTCACATTGGCAATATAAATCTTCTGAGAAATTTAATTCTTTAACTTGGAAAGAGTATGACTGGTTAAAAGATTTAGTAGAAATCATTGAAAAAAATGAAAATCCAGAACATTCGTATGAATATACAAAACTACAAATGTTCCAAGAAAATGTATTTTGTTTTACACCAAAAGGATCGGTTATTAAATTACCAAAAGATGCTACTCCAATTGATTTTGCATATGCCGTACACACTAAAATAGGAGATACCGCAATCGGATGTGAAATTAATGGTAATAAAAGTGAACTCCAAACTATTTTAAGAAATGGAGATCGAGTTAAAATTATTACCTCTAAAAATCATTCACCATCATTGCATTGGATCCCAATAACAAAAACAGGAAAAGCAAGGGCAGCTATAAGACGTTATTGGCATGAAAAGGGAGAAAGAAAAGAGGAAAGAGTAAAAAAGTACAATACTACTTTATGGATATCTTTACCAGATAAACCCGGTCAGCTTGGTAATGTTAGTTCATTAATCGGAGAGCATAAACTGAATATTTCAAACCTTGTGATGGCAGGCAAAAACCCTAACTATATAAATTTTAAATTCCAATTAATCATAAGAGATTTAAAAAATTTCACTAATTTTATTGCAGAGCTAAAACAAAAAGGTATAAAATTTAAGATAATTAGACACGAAGATAAAAGAAATGCTTTCACACAAAAAATCCTTAGATATTTTAAGAAAAACTAATGCATTATTAGAGGGACATTTTGTTTTATCTTCTGGATTACACTCTTCAAAATATATTCAATGCGCAAAACTATTAAGTTTTCCGCATAAGGCAGAGAAAATTTGTAAATCTTTAGCCAGAAAAATTAAGAAAAAATTTAAAAACTTCGACTTAATTTTATCACCAGCAATGGGTGGTATAATAATCGGTTATGAAATTGGTAGACTGCTTAAAAAAGAAACTATTTTCTGTGAAAGAGTAAAAGGGAAATTTCAATTAAGAAGAGGTTTTCAAATTAAAAAAGGATCAAAAGTATTAATTATTGAAGATGTTATAACCACAGGCAAATCAAGCATGGAATGTGTAAAATTGATTAAAAATTCAAAAGCAAAACTAATTGGTTTTGCAACAATTATTGATAGATCATCAAAAAATAATTTAAAGATAAAAAAAAATATAGTTTCACACCTCAAAATTTCTGTTCCAACTTATAAAAAGTACAACATTCCAAATGAGTTGAAATTAATTCCAATTTCAACGCCAGGAAGTAGATACACGAAGTGAGACGTCTTGGAGTAAATATTGATCATATAGCAACCCTGAGAAATGCTAGAGGTGAATTACATCCAGATCCGATATTTGCAGCTAAATTTGTTAAGAAAGCAGGGGCTGACTCAATAACAATTCATCTTCGTGAAGATAGAAGACATATAAAAGATAATGATGCAAAAAAAATTTGTTCTTTAAAAAATATTTTAGTTAATTTGGAAATCTCAACTAACTTAAAAATGATAAGTAAAGCGTTAAAAATAAAACCAAATTATATTTGTTTAGTGCCAGAAAATAGAAAAGAAGTTACCACGGAGGGAGGTTTAAACTTAAATAAAAATAAAAATAAAATTAAAAATATAATTTTGAAATTTAAAAAGAAAAAAATTAGAACAAGTTTATTCATAAATCCATCACTTAATGATATCAAAACCTCATATAAACTAGGATCTGATTGTGTTGAAATTCATACAGGTAGACTTTCAAGATTAGTAAAATTGAAGAAGAATTATTCTAAAGAGCTTAATAGAATAAAAAAATGTTCAATTATTGCAAAGAAAATTGGTTTAGAAGTTCATGCTGGTCATGGACTTGATTATAAAACAACTGAATTATTATCTAGATTTAAAGAAATAGAAGAATTCAATATAGGACATTATTTAATTGGTGAGTCGGTTTTTTTTGGTTTGTCCAAAGTAATAAAAAAATTTAAAAAAATTATTAAATAACAGAAATGAAAATATTAGGAATTGGAGTTGATATAGTAAAAAATAGACGATTTCAGCCTTTAATTAGAAACCAAAAATTTATAAAAAGAACTTTTGGACCAAATGAACTTAAATTTTCTAAAAATAAAGTTAATAGAACAAACTTTTTTGCAAAAAGATTTGCAGCCAAGGAAGCTCTATCAAAATCATTTGGTACTGGAATTAGAGATAATCTAAGTTTCAAAGATATTGAAATTTTAAATGATAAAATGGGTAAACCTTTTTTCTATAAATCAAAAAAAATTGATAGAATTATAAAAAAAAAGTTCAAAATTAAGAAATATGACTTGTTTCTTTCACTATCTGATGAAAAAGATCATTCAATAGCGTTTACAATTTTGGTTAAAAGATAATGTTAGATAAAAATTTCTTTAAAGAAAACATAAAAACTTTATTTTATGCATTAATTATTGCTATTTTTATTAGATCTGTATTTCTCCAACCATTTTATATACCATCTTCATCCATGGAGCCTAATCTGTTAGTTGGAGACAGATTATTTGTAACTAAATATTCATATGGTTATAGCAAACATTCATTTCCATTCAGTCCTCCTATTTTTACAGGAAGAGTAATGTTCAGTGAGCCAAAAAGGGGAGATGTTGTAGTATTCAAAACTCCTGCAGATAATAGAACTGACTATATAAAAAGATTAATTGGTTTGCCCGGAGACCAAGTACAATTTATTAATTCAAATTTGTATATAAATAACTCAGAGGTTTTAAAATCCAGAATCTCAGAAAGTGATCAAATATTCTGTGGAAATAGAAACATTGATGTATTTACTTTTGAGGAAATTTTACCTAATGGAAAAAAACATAAAACTGTTTACTTAAAAGATTTTACTTTTAAAAATTCAGATAAATTTATAGTTCCAAAGGATCACTACTTCTATTTAGGAGATAATAGAGATTGTTCTAAGGATAGTAGATATTTATCAAGTGTAGGATATGTACACAAAGATAATCTTGTAGGAAAGGCCCAATTTATTTTCTTCTCATCAGATAGATCTGTTGGAAGTATTTTTTCATTTTGGAAATGGAACAAATCAATCAGATTTGATAGATTCTTCCAAAAGATCAAATAATGAAAATTAATTATCAAACTTTAGAAAAAAAGATTAAGATCAATTTTAAAGACAAAGATTTGTTAGTTAGATCATTAACTCATAAAAGCTATAGCAAAGAAATTAATAACGAAAAATTAGAATTTTTAGGAGATCGTGTCTTAGGATTAGTAATTGCAAAAAAACTTTTGGAAATTTACCCCAATGAAAAAGAAGGTATATTAGATAAAAAGTTTGCATCTTTAGTAAATAAGAAAACTTGTTTACAAATCGCAAAAAAAATTAATCTTGATAAGTATATTTTAACTTTAGATATTAAGAAAAAGAAAAATAAAATAGAGGATAAAGTTGTTTCTGATTGTTGTGAAGCATTAATAGGATCTATCTATCTAGATAAAGGTTTTAATTCTGTAGAAAAATTTATTTTAGAATTATGGTCAGAAAATATAAAAGATAGTGTTATTACTCAAATAGATGCAAAAACAAAATTACAAGAATTCTCTTTAAAAAGATTTAAAAAATTACCTATTTATAAACTTATTTCAAATACTGGACCAAGACATAAACCTCTTTTTAAAGTTGGTGTAAAATTAATTGATACTAAGTTTTTTTTAGCAGAGGGTAGTTCAAAAAAAGATGCTGAACAAAATGCTGCTATTAAATGTTTACAAAATCAGAGTAAATTATGATATGGGACGATATTGGATTTTTATTGAATAAAAATAGATATAATGAAAATTCATTAATATCAGAAATTTATACTAAAAATTTTGGTAAAGTAAGTGGCATTATTTTCGGTGGAACTTCAAAAAAAATTAAGAACTATCTTCAAATAGGAAATAAACTATATGTAAATTATAATTCTAAAAATGAAAATAGCATGGGTTATTTTAAAGTAGAGATTCAAGAAGCTTTATCTCCATTATATTTTGATAATCAACAAAAATTAACTTGTATTTCCTCAGCTATGAATTTGATTAAATTACTTACAGCTGAGTCACAAAAAAATGCAAAGATATTTTCTTTGTTAGAAGAATTTTATGTTTTATTGAAATCTAAAGACTGGATAAAAAATTATATCTTTTGGGAGTTGGAATTATTTAAATCTCTAGGCTATGACTTAAATTTTGAGAATTTAGTTAATGAAAAAATTATTGGTGATCAAAAACAATATATATCGAAATCATCAACAGAAAAAAGAATTATACCTAATTTTTTAATAGATAAAAACAACTCAACTGAAGATATAGAATCTTTACTAACAGGTCTTAAATTGTTGAGTGATTATCTTGAAAAGTCAATTTTAAAGCCAAATAACCTAAACCAACCAATCAGCAGATTGCAATTTATTAATACTTTAAAATAATTATTGAATAATTTGGTCTAATCTATCAGCGTAATAACTAACAATAGCATTAGCTCCAGCTCTTTTAAAAGAAATAAGACTTTCTAAAATAATGTTTCGATCAGTCAAATCATTTTTAATTCCATGTTCTAATAAAGAATATTCGCCTGAGACTTGATATGCCATAACTGGAATCTTAAAGTTTTCTTTAACTTTTTTAATTATATCAAGATATGGTAGTCCAGGTTTAACCATAACCATATCAGCTCCTTCTTTTATATCCAAAGCAACCTCTCTTAAGGCTTCATCACTATTTCTATAATCCATTTGATAATTTTTTTTATTTCCTTTTAATAAGTTTTTTGAACCAACTGCATCTCTAAAAGGGCCATAAAAACTTGAAGCATATTTAACAGCATAAGAAAGTATTTGTGTCATTTTAAAATTATGTTTGTCTAGGTACTTTCTAATTTCACCAATTCGACCGTCCATCATGTCAGATGGTGCTAAAACATCACAACCCATTTGTGCTTGCAATAAAGATTGATCTAATAAAATTTTTATGGTTTCGTCATTTAACACATATTTGTTTTGTAAAAGTCCATCATGACCATGTGAAGTATATGGATCTAATGCAACATCACACATTATTCCAATCTCATTTTTATATTTATTCTTTATTCTTTGTAGTGCCCTACAAACCAGATTATTTTCGTTTAGAGCCTCGGTACCTAAGTCATTTTTTTTTCTTTTTTCAGTGTATGGAAACAAGGCAATCATAGGTATGCCTTTTTTAATAGCTCTGTCTACTATATTATTTAATTTATCGATTGTGTACCTGTAAACACCAGGCATAGATTTAATAGATTGTTTTTTATTTTTTCCATCAATTAGAAAAACGGGTAAAATAAAATCATTAGGTGTAAGATTATTTTCTTCAATTAACCTTCTTGACCAATCAGTTTTTCTATTGCGTCTAAGTCTCAATGCTGGGAATTTTCCTGTAATCATGTTTAAATTTATTTAAAATATGCGACAAATGTTATATACAAATATATCTTAAAAAAGATATTAAACAACATCAGGAGTCAATATATTACAAATGAATTTAAATTTTAACGATTTTCAAAAACAAGATATTAAGTTTGATGTAAACAAACTTCAAAATGCTTATAAAGAATTATTAACCATCAAGAGTTTTTCAGGAGTTGATGGTGTTTCAAATTTTGGTGCCATTTCATTAACACAAATACCAGGTGATCCAGACTCTATTAAAGGTAATAAAGCAAGAGGTGTGTTCTGGACTAAACCAGATTCTTCAGGAAAAGAAGCTATGAGAGATGAAATGATTGATGAATCTGCTTATTCTGAATTTATTGAAGATTACAAACATACTTATTTTAAAGAGGTGTTTGATGTGCTTTCCTCAAAGTATAAATTAGGACGTGTGAGAATTTTATTAAAGGAGCCAAGATCAACTTTAAGTTGGCACAGAGATCCGGAGCCAAGACTACATATTCCAATAATTACTAACCCGGGCTCTATAATGGTTATTGATAATGTTGCAAAACATATGCCTGCAGATGGATCTGTTTGGATTACTAATAATACTAAATATCATAATGCATTCAATGGGGGAGAGGAAAATAGAATCCATTTAGTTGCATGTGTCTTAGATTACAAATTTAACTAATTTGAAAAAAATATTTATTTCTTCAGATCACGCTGGGTATAATTTGAAAGAACAAATTAAAAAAAAGTTTCTAAAAAAATACAATTTCCATGATCTTGGGACTGATAATTCAAAAATCTCGGTAAATTACCCGGACTATGCTCATAAATTATGTAAAAAGGTCAGCGTTAACTCAAAAAATATGGGTATTTTAGTTTGTGGTTCAGGTATGGGAATGTCAATGGCTGCAAATAAACACAAAAAAATTCGAGCTGCGATGTGTTATTCAATAAAAAACACAAAATTATCTAGATTGCATAACAACGCGAATATTATAACATTAGGATCTAGATTGACAAAAAAAAATACTGCCTTTAAATGTATTGAAGCTTTCATTAATACTAAATTTGAGGGTGGTAGACATAAAAAAAGAGTAAAAAAAATATAAGGAAAAAATGTCAAGTGAAACAAAATATATAAATTCCTCTTACCAGGATTTTTTTGAGAAAAGTCTTTCAAAATCTGATCCAGATTTATTTAAGGCAATAAATGACGAGTTAATAAGACAACAAAATCACATTGAGTTAATAGCTTCTGAAAATATAGTTTCACAAGCTGTATTAGAAGCTCAAGGATCAGTTCTGACAAATAAATATGCAGAAGGATATCCAGGTAAAAGATATTACAATGGTTGTGAACATGTGGATGTAGCAGAACAACTAGCGCTTGAGAGAATAAAAAAACTTTTCAATTGTAAATACGCAAATGTTCAACCTCATTCAGGTGCTCAAGCAAATGGTGCTGTGTTTCTAGCATTGTTGAAACCAAATGACACTTTTATGGGTATGAGCTTAAATTCAGGAGGTCACATAACTCATGGATTAAAAATTTCAATGTCAGGTAAATGGTTCAATGCGATTAGTTATGACGTAGATAAAAAATCTGAACTAATTGATTATGATAATGTTGAGAAACTTGCTCTAGAACATAAACCTAAATTAATTATTGCAGGTGGTAGTGCTTATTCAAGAGTAATTGATTTTAAAAGATTTAGAGAAATTGCTGATAAAGTTGGTGCATATCTTATGGTAGATATGGCTCATTTCTCAGGTTTAGTAGCGGGCAAAGGATACCCAAATCCTTGCGACTATGCACATGTCGTAACATCCACAACACATAAAGTATTCAGAAGCGCACGTGGTGGAATTATTTTATCAAATGATTTAGATCTTGGAAAAAAATTTGATACAGCTGTTTTTCCAGGTTATCAAGGTGGTCCTTTAATGCATATCATAGCTGCCAAAGCTGCAGGTTTTTTTGAAGCATTAAAACCTGAATTTCAAACTTACATAAAAAATGTTTTAGCAAACGCTAAAATGTTAGCAGAGACTTTAAAAAATAATGGATTTAAAATTTACTCAGGTGGCACTGATACACATTTAATGTTAGTTGACCTGAGACCTTTCGGTGTAAAAGGAAATATAGCCTCAGAGAGTTTATGTAGAGCCAATATTACTTGTAATAAAAATGGGATCCCTTTTGATACAGAAAAACCAATGATAACTTCAGGTATAAGACTTGGTTCACAAGCTGCTACAACAAGAGGATTTGGTTTAAAAGAATTTGAAAAAGTAGGTGAATTAATAACTAAAGTAATAAAAGGATTATCTGAAAATCCAGAGGATAATAGTAAAGTGGAAAATGAAGTGAGACAAGAAGTTATAAGTTTATGTTCCAATTTTCCAATTTATAAAAATTTGAATAAATGATCTGTCCTTGTGAGAAAAAAGGGGAAACTTCTGTAGTTGATTCCAGACCTACAGAAGATGGAACTGCGATTCGTAGAAGAAGACTATGTAGTTGTGGTGCAAGATTTACTACATTTGAAAGAATTCAGCATCGTGAGGTAATGGTTGTAAAAAAAAATGGAAGGAAATCTTCTTTTGATCGAGACAAATTAGCTAAGTCAATTTACATTGCATTAAAAAAGAGACCTTTAGATACAGAAACTGTAGAAAAATTTATCAGTCGAATTACAAGATCTTTAGAAGAACTAGGTCAGAATGAAATTGCAAGTAATACAATCGGAACAATGGTCATGGAAGGTTTAAAGGAACTTGATCCAGTAGCTTATGTTAGATTTGCATCTGTATACAGAAATTTTAGAGAAGAACAAGATTTCGTACAATTTGTGGACAAGCTAGATGTCTACAAAAAAAGATAAATTTTCAACTCAAGATAAAAATTTCATGAAATTAGCTTTAAATTTAGCTAATGCGCGAAGAGGTTTAACAGGAAACAATCCATCGGTTGGATGTGTAATTGTAAAGAACAATAGAATAATATCTATAGGACAAACAGGCTATAATGGCAGACCTCATGCTGAACATAATGCTATTTTAAATTGTTCAGAAAATTTAAAAGACTCAAAAATGTATGTTACTTTAGAACCATGTAATCATTATGGAAAAACTCCACCCTGTACCAAAAATATTATAAAGAATAAAATTGGAGAAGTTTATTATTCAATGGATGACATTGATTTAAAAGTAAAAGGCAAGAGTTATTCAATATTAAGAAAAAACAACATTAGAGTTAAAAAGGGGCTTTTAAAAAAAGATGCAGAAAATTTATACAGATCTTACTTTTTTAATAGAAAAAAGAATCTGCCATATGTAATTGGAAAAATTGCAGTATCAAAGAATAAGATTATTTACAGCAAAATATCAAAGAGAATTACTAATAAAACATCTGATAAATTGACTCATTACTTAAGATTAAAAAGTGACGGTATAATGATTTCTGGTAAAACATTAAATATAGATAATCCAAAACTAAATTGTAGGTTGGAGGGTTTTAGTCAATTCTCCCCAAAAAGAATTATTTTAGACAGAAATTTAGAAACAAATTTAAGAAGTTATATAGCTAAATCTATAAAAAATGAAAATACTATAATTTTCCATAATTCTAACGATAAATCAAAAATAAAGCTTTTAAAAAAAAAAGGTGCTATTTTGATAAAGCAATCTACAGATAAATACAAAAATTTGGATCTAAAAAAAATTCTAAAAGAACTATATAAAATGGAAATAAGAAATCTATTAGTAGAAGGTGGAGATATATTAACAAAAAATTTCCTTCAAAAGAAATTATTTAATGAATTTTATATGTTTAGAAGTTCGAAAAATTTATCTAAAAACAAAAAACATGTTAATTTTACCTCTTTCAGCATTTTAAATACCAAATATAATAAACATAAGATAAACTCAAAATTAGCTAGTGATCAATTAACTATTTACAAAAATTAAAATGTTTAATGGAATTATTTTCAACAAAGGTTTAATTATAAAAATAATTAAAAGACCAAAAGGAATTAATATTTTTGTAAAATCTGATCTTAAATTAGGTTTAAAAGATATAGGTGTTTCTGTAGCCTGTGATGGAGTTTGTCTTACTCTCATTTCAATAAAAAAAAGAATTATGGAATTTTATTTATCAAATGAAACTATAAAAAGATCGAAATTTAAATACATAAAGATAAATGATAGAATTAATCTAGAACTTCCTCTTAAATATGGTCAAAAAATTTCAGGTCATATTTGTCAAGGACATGTTGATACTGTTGGGAAAATATTATCAGTAAAAAATATTGATAAATCTTATCTATTTGATTTTGAAATTAATAAAAAAGAGAGAAAAAATATAATCGAAAAAGCTTCGATTAGTATAAATGGTATATCATTAACAATTTCTAAAGTGACGAAAAGAGGTTTTCAAATCTGGATAATTCCTCATACTTATAAATTAACAAATCTGTCATCCCTCAAAAAAGGTAATTTAGTTAACGTAGAAATAGATATTCTTTCAAAATACGTTAGAAACTATTTTTATGAAAAAAAATAATTATTCATCTATAGAAACTATAATAAATGTTGCAAGAAAAGGGGGTATGTACATCTTAGTTGATGATGAAAAAAGAGAAAATGAGGGTGATTTAGTTATGTCAACTTCGGACACAAATGCAAAGAATATTAATTTTATGGCTAAATATGGAAGAGGTCTTATTTGTTTAGCCTTAGATAGTCTTCAAGCTAAAAGATTAAATTTATCTTTAATGTCACCTGTAAATCAATCAAGAAATCAGACAGCGTTTACAATTTCGATAGAAGCCAAAAAAGGTATCACAACTGGAATATCAGCAAAGGATAGAGCAAGAACTATCAAAATAGCCTCTAAGAAAAATGTGAGTAAAAAAGATATAGTATCTCCTGGTCATGTATTTCCAATCATAGCAAAGGATGGGGGTGTTCTTGTAAGAGCTGGTCACACAGAGGCTTCTGTAGATATTTCAAAGTTAGCTAAAAAGAATAATTCAGCGGTCATTTGTGAAATAATGAATGAAGATGGAACAATGGCTAAGGGTCAAGCACTTTTAAATTTTGCACAAAAACATAAACTTAAAATTGGTAAAATTGAGGATTTAATTTCTTATCGATTAAAAAAAGAAAAATTAGTAAAATTAAAAAAGTCTTCGGATATCAAAGTAAAAAATCAAAAATATAAGATCAAAATATATGAGAATCTTCTAGATGGATCAGAACACTTTGCTCTCATTAAAGGATCTTTAAAAAGATCAATCGTACCACGTGTTAGGGTTATTTCATCAAATGTAGTTTATAACTATCTTATAAGTCAGAAACTTCCCAATTCATTTGATAAAACAATGAACTATTTTAAAAGATATAATAATTGTGTACTAATCTTTATAAAAGACTCTAACTTAAATTCAGTAACTCAAACGCTTAAAAGTTTTAAAAATAAAAGTATTAAAAAGAAAGGTAAAGATAATCTTATCAGAAATTATGGTATAGGTGCCCAAATTATTAAAGATTTAAAAATAAAAAAAATGATATTAATTACTAGAACACCAAAAAAAGTTATTGGTTTAGAGGGGTATAACATTAAAATAACTAAACAAGAATTGATTTAATGAAAAAAATTTTAATAGTCACAGCTGATTATTATAAAGATATTTCTTTGGGTTTGTTAAATAGTGCAAAAAAAAATCTCCCAAGAAATTTTAATATAAAAATAATTAAAGTTCCTGGTGTTTTTGAGATACCTGTGACCATTTCAAAACATTTAAAAAAATTTGACGCTTTCATCGCTCTTGGATGTGTTATTAAAGGTCAAACCCCACACTTTGATTTCATATCTCAATCCTCAACTAATGCTATTATGGATTTAGCTATTTATTCAAAAAAACCTATAGGAAATGGAATTCTAACTTGTTTAAATATGAAACAAGCAAAGGCCAGAAAAAAAAAGGGTGCTGAGGCAGCGAAAGCTGTTGTTTCAGTTTTATCTCAAAAATGAAAACAAAGTATAGCCCAAAAAACAACCCTAGAGTTATAATTATTCAAAAATTATATGGTGTTTTGTTTAATAACGACAACAAAATAGATTTCCCAAAACATAGATTTAAAAAATTTATAAAAGATATAGTTTTAGGCACAATTGAACGAAACGAGATAATAGTAGATGAATTAGATAAAAATTTAGGTGATAATTTCAATTTATTTAAATTAGATAAGATTTTTCAAGTTATCTTAAAATCTGCAACATATGAAATCTTATATAAACCCAACGTATCGATCAGGATAATCATTAAAGAATATCTTGATGCATCTAATCTCTTTTTAAATGACTCTCAAACAAAATATTTAAATGCATTATTGGACAATGCTGCCAAAAAATTAAGATCAACAAATGCATGAATTTGAGATAATCAAAAAATATTTTTCAAAACTCTCTTTAAATAATAAAAATTCACTTAACTTAAATGATGATGTTTTTTTCGATAAATCAAAGAAATTAGTTGTTTCTGTAGATACTTATATAGATAAATCACATTTTTTTGATTTTAAAGACCCTGATTTAGTTATTAAAAAAATTCTAAGATCCTCTATTTCTGATTTGATTTGCAAAGGTGTTAAACCAAAATATTATTTTATTTCAGGCTCTGGAAATAAAAAAACATTTACAAAATCGAATTTAAGTAAAATTTCTCAATCACTAAAGAAAGAACAAAAAAAGTTTGGGATTCATATTTCGGGTGGAGATACTGTTTTTTCAAACAAATTGAGTTTTACAATAATTTCCGTTGGTTTTTCCTCTAATATAATATTCAGAAATAAAGCAAAATTTAATGATGACATCTATGTAACGGGTAACTTAGGTGATAGTTACATGGGCTTAGAAATATTAAAAAAAAAGTTTTCTTTTAAAAAAAATCTCAATAAATATTTTATTAAGAAGTATTATCTTCCAGAATTACATATCAATTTAACAAAAAAATTATTTAATTTTGCTAATACCTCTATAGATATTTCTGATGGTCTTTTTGCAGATTTGGATAAATTAATTAATAAACAAAAATTATCTTATAAGGTTAATATTTCGAATATTCCAATCTCTAAAAATCTAAAAAAAATAATACATTTAAAAAAATTAAAAAAAATTAACTTAGTGACTAAAGGTGACGATTATCAAATATTATTTACTGCCTCGAAAAAAAAGTCCAGAATCATCAAAAGAACCTTTAAATCTTTAGGTATTAAGATTTCAAAAATTGGAAATATTTCTTCGGGTGGTCAAAAATCACAAATTATTGATGAAAAAGGGAATAAAATTGCCATTAAAAATAAAGGTTATTTTCATAATTTTTAAAAGTTATTTATTGCCTTTTATAGCTTTTTTTGTATTGTCCGATTTTTAATAACTAACAACCAACAACATAATTAAGGCATATATGACATCAACCATCGAAACTATTCTTTTATATACAATTGGTGCTGGATTATTATCTATAGTTTATGGATATTTAACTGGAAAAAATATTTTAAATTCAAGTGCTGGAAATTCTAAGATGCAAGATATTGCATCAGCGATACAAATCGGTGCAAAAGCTTATCTAGCTAGACAGTATAAAACAATTGCTATTGTTGGTGTTGTTGTTTTAGTTATTGTAAGTTTCGCTTTTAATATGCTTGTTGGTTTAGGTTATCTTATTGGTGCAACTTTATCAGGTATAGCGGGATATGTTGGAATGTTAGTTTCAGTGCAAGCAAATGTTAGGACTGCTGAAGCGTCTAGAAAAGGGTTGGCTAGTGGTTTATCAGTAGCCTTTAAATCTGGAGCTGTAACGGGGATGTTAGTTGCTGGCTTAGCTTTATTATCAATAGCTGTATATTATTATTTGTTGTTAAAATTTAATGTCGATGAAAGAGAAATCGTAAACGCATTAGTAGCCCTTGGATTTGGTGCATCATTAATTTCTATCTTTGCAAGACTTGGTGGAGGTATTTTCACTAAGGGTGCTGATGTTGGAGCTGATTTAGTTGGAAAAGTAGAAGCAGGTATACCAGAGGATGATCCAAGAAATCCTGCTGTAATTGCTGATAACGTTGGTGACAATGTGGGTGATTGTGCTGGAATGGCTGCTGATTTATTTGAAACTTATGCAGTAACTATTGTTGCAACAATGGTTTTGTCATCAATATTTTTTCCAGGAGATTTATCTATGATGATTTATCCACTAACAATTGGTGGGGCATGTATTTTAACATCAATTATTGGAACTTTTTTCGTTAAACTTGGAAGAAGTAAAAATGTGATGGGAGCGTTGTATAAAGGATTCGTTGTATCAGCTTTAGCTTCCTTGGTAATTTTATATCCAGTTACTGATTACGTTTTAGGTTTAGAAAATTTTTATGATTTGAACAATAAATCCTTTTCTGGAATGAGCTTGTATTATTGTGGAGTTATAGGATTAATTATTACAGGATTATTAATCTGGGTAACTGAATATTATACAGGGACAAATTATAGACCTGTTAAAAGTGTTGCTAGTTCTTCTACTACTGGGCATGGAACTAACGTAATCCAAGGTTTAGCAATTTCTTTGGAGGCTACTGCTATACCAGCATTAATAATCGTTGCTGGTATTTTGCTTACCAACCATATCGCAGGTTTGTATGGAATAGCAATTGCTGTAACAACCATGTTAGCATTAGCTGGAATGGTCGTTGCTTTAGATGCTTACGGACCAGTAACAGATAATGCAGGTGGTATTGCTGAAATGTCAAAATTACCTAACAATGTTAGAAAAACAACAGATGCATTGGATGCTGTGGGGAATACTACAAAAGCAGTAACAAAAGGATACGCTATTGGTTCTGCAGGATTGGGAGCACTAGTTCTATTTGCAGCTTATACGGAAGACATTAAACATTTTTCAAAAGAAGTTGGCTCTAAATTGGAAGGGATAGTTGTAACTTTTGATTTATCTAACCCATATGTAGTTGTTGGGTTATTAATTGGCGGAATGTTGCCTTATTTATTTGGCTCTATGGGAATGCAGGCTGTTGGTAGGGCAGGTGGTGCTGTTGTAATAGAAGTTAGAAGACAATTTAAGAAATATCCAGGTATCATGAAAAGAAAACAAAAACCTGATTATGCAAAATTAGTTGATTTATTAACTGTTGCGGCAATCAAAGAAATGATTATTCCTTCACTATTACCAGTCTTGTCACCAATTGTTTTATATTTGATAATATTTGCAATTGGCGGTCAGGTTGCTGCTTTAGCATCTGTAGGTGCAATGCTATTAGGTGTTATTATTACTGGTCTATTTGTTGCTGTATCTATGACAGCAGGGGGTGGTGCTTGGGATAATGCAAAAAAATATATTGAAGATGGAAATCATGGAGGAAAAGGATCTGAAGCTCATAAGGCAGCAGTGACAGGAGATACAGTGGGAGATCCTTATAAAGATACAGCAGGACCAGCAGTAAATCCAATGATTAAAATAACAAATATTGTTGCTTTACTTTTACTAGCTGTTATCGCTGGCTAATTTCTTCTCTTTTTTTAGCTCTAACTCCAAGAGGATCATTTATTTTTTGTCTCATACTGGACATAAATTCATAGATAAATGAATTCCTGGAAAAATTTGCTTCAGTTGTCTCTTCAGCTATTTTGATTTTTTTCATGTCTTCCATGTTATAAAATTCTTTTTTTTTTAAAATTCCATAATTATCTATTTCTAGAACTAAAACATTATTTTTGAATATTTTCATTTGACCAAGATTTCTTAGTCTTGATTGAGTTTGTTTTCTTTCGATGTATATCCATACATCATTATCAAATTTACTTCGTGTTGATGGCGTACCTAAAATTTTTCTTACATCATTACTTGAAGTTTTATTTATTATTAATTGTTTTTGTTTTTTTTCTAGAAATGGGACACCATGATGTTTAACAACTTTTTTAAATGAACAATTTGTTACTACTAATGTCAAAAAAAATATATATAATAATCTAATCATGTCTAAAAACTATATAAATGTTTACAATAATTTAATCAATTACTCTAGAAATAAAGATTTATATAAATCTCTTAATCGAGAAGATAATTTTTCTGATCGTTTAACTTTTTTTCTTATCCATTTTGCTTTTTTCTTAAAAAACTTCAAAACTAAAGAAAACAAGGATATTTTACAGAAAATTTATGATTTTAATTTTAGACAATTAGAACTGAGCATTCGTGAAATAGGTTACGGGGATCAATCTATTAACAAAAAAATGAAAGTTTATATAAATTTATTTCATGCAATTGTATCAGATATTCATTTTTGGGATAAATTAAATAAAATAGAAAAATCGCAAAAACTCTCTACATTTTTAGAAGATTTTAGCGAAATTGATATTCTGGTCGTCTATTTTGATGATTTTGCACAAAATTTAAGTAAAAAAAATTTGAATTTTTTTTTAAAAAGTGTAATTAGTCCATAATTATGGCTGTTCCTAAACGAAAACAAACACCATCAAGAACTGGTATGAGAAGAGCTCAAAATATGAAATTCTCCTCTAAAAATGTTATTGAGGACAAGAAATCTGGTGAATACAGATTATCCCATCATTTAGATTTAAAAACTGGAATGTACAAAGGTCGTCAAGTTTTAGATCCTGAAGAATAATTTTTATTAATAATGTTAAATTTAACTAAAATTGCAGTTGATGCAATGGGTGGTGACGGGTCACCAAAAAAGATAATTGATGGTATA
Organism: uncultured Pelagibacteraceae bacterium; assembly: GCA_902609685.1. Classification (GTDB taxonomy): domain Bacteria; phylum Pseudomonadota; class Alphaproteobacteria; order Pelagibacterales; family Pelagibacteraceae; genus Pelagibacter. The sequence goes on along the minus strand of CACLSR010000001.1, from coordinate 16,544 downwards.
ATTCATAACCATAAATCAAATACCCAAAATTTTTTCATAATTTTTGGAAATAAAAACGAAATTGAACCTTACATTACTAATAAAATTGCCAAAGAATTCTATAAAATAATACACACAGAAAATATGGTAAAAAGCACAGACAGCCCACTTGAAGCCGCTAAAAGAGGCAAGGATACAAGTATGTGGCTCGCCATCAATAGTGTAAAAAATAAAGAGGCAGATATTGTAATATCTGCAGGTAATACTGGTGCATTACTTGTTATTTCAAAATTGAATCTTAAAATGATCGAGAATATAGACAAGCCAGCTTTATCAGCCCTATGGCCTAATAAAAAAGGTATGAGCGTTGTATTAGATTTAGGTGCAAATATAGAATGCAACTCAAAAAATTTAGTTGATTTTTCAATTATGGGTGCATCACTTTATAAATCTCTTTATCCAAACAATACTCCTAAAATAGCATTACTTAATATTGGATCAGAAGAATTAAAAGGTAACGAAATTATAAAGGAAACTTTTCAAATACTTAATGAAAAAAAATTTAAAAATTTTGATTTTTCTGGATATATAGAGGGCAATCAACTTATGGATGGAAATGTAAATGTAATTATTTCAGATGGTTTTACCGGTAACGTTGCACTAAAAACAGCCGAGGGAACTGCTAATTTTATTACAGATGAATTAAAAATGATTTTTAAAGGATCAATCTTAGGAAAAATTTCAGCAATATTGAATTATTCTAATTTAAACAAATTTAGAAAAAGATTGGACCCAAGACTTTATAATGGTGCAATTTTTATTGGCTTAGATTCCCCTGTTGTAAAAAGTCATGGAGGAACAGATTTTATTGGGTTTTCTAATTCTATAGATGTTTGTAGTAAAATTGTTAAAGGAAATTTAATTAATAAGATTAGAGAAAACATCCAATAAATGAGAGTCAATCTAACTAAAAAAGATCTTGTGAACGCCGTTTATATGCAGGTTGGATTTTCAAAACAAATATCAGAGAAATTAATTGAGGAATTTTTTTCTATAATTATCCTAAATTTGATAAATAAAAAAAATGTCAAGATTTCAAAATTTGGATCTTTTTCAATTAGATCTAAGAATTCAAGAATAGGCAGAAATCCAAAAACGAAAGAAAAAAAAGAAATTTCCAAAAGAGTTGTTGTATTATTTAAACCTTCAAAAGAATTAAAAGAATTACTAAATAAAACACAAAATAATGCAACTTTATAACACTTGATAAAAATACATTTTTGCAATAGAAAAACTCAATTTTGGTCCCTTCGTCTATCGGTTAGGACACGTGGTTTTCATCCTCGAAAGAGGGGTTCGATTCCCCTAGGGACCGCCATTATTTTGATACCTTTTTATGGTTTTCTACGTTTATTTAATTAAAAGTTTAGATAATTTTAAGAAAAAATCCTATGTTGGTTATACGAACAACGTTAATAATAGACTTTTACAACATAATAGTAATTTAGGTGCTAAATCAACAAAAGGATATAAATGGGAGTTAGTTTTTAAAAGGAAATTTTATTCTAAATCAAAAGCACTATCGTTTGAATATAAATTGAAAAAGGATAGAAAAACAAGATTAAAACTGATTTATGATTTTAAAAAATCAAAAAATTAAAATTGCAACAATTCTTCCTTATAAGGAAAATTATACTATTGATAATGCTTCAGCGGCTTCACTATGGGTATCAGAATTTTTTCGAAAATCAAAACATAAGGAAACTAATATTGTTTATGGACATACAGAAAAAAAGAATTATCTAACCAAAAATTATAAAAATATTAATCTTTTAAGTATTAAATCCAAAATAAAAAGTTCTACAAAAGAGTATTCAGATAAATTAATTAAAGAACTATTAGATAATAATTTTGATATAGTTGAGGTACATAATAGACCATTAATATTAATCAAATTAGCAAAAAAGATTAATACAAGATTTATATTTTATTTTCATAATGATCCATTATCGATGAAAGGATCAAAATCAGTGAATGAGAGATTAGATATTTTAAATATAGTTGATAAAATTATCTTTGTTAGTGACTGGTCTAGAGAAAGATTCTTTAACGATATTGATAAAAAACTTTTAACCAAAACAGAAATAATTTACCCAAGTGTTAATAGAGAAACTAAAAAAATTAAAAAACAAAAAAATATAGTTTTTGTTGGTAAATTAAATCATTCAAAAGGTTACGATATATTTGAAAAATCAATAGTCAAAATTCTTAATGATTTTAGAGAATGGAAAGCTATTTCAATTGGTGATGAAGATAGAAGAAGTATCTATATTAAACATGCAAGACATAAAGAATTAGGTTTCTTAAATCATAAAAAAACCTTACATATTCTTAATAAATCTGAAATAGCAGTAGTCCCATCTAAATGGGAAGAACCATTTGGTAGAACCGCATTAGAAGCATCTTCAAGAGGATGTGCAACTATTATCAGTAATAGAGGAGGATTAAAAGAAACAACAAATCATGCAATAATCTTAAAAAAACTTGATTATATAAATTTATACAAAGAAATTAAAAAATTGATAATCAATAATAAACTAAGAAAAAAAATTCAAACTTTAAGTAGAAAGAATATTAAACATATAATATCTGAGAATACAAAATTAATAGACTCTATACGTGAAAATTGTATACCAAAATATAATTTAAGTTTTATAAAAAATAAGTTAAAAATATTAAATTTATATAATCAAGGACAAAAACATAATCATAGATTATACAATATTTCTCTTGGAAAAAAATTTACAAATGGTTTTATAAGAAATAATCATGATGTATTAGAAATAAGTGATAGAGATTATTTACGAAATAATAAAACATTTAATTTAATTCCCAATAAGTTCAATTTTCAAAATTTTCTTATAGAGTCATTTAAGAATTATAATCCTGATTTACTATTTTTTGGTCATTCAAAAAATATTGATATTAACACAATTAATGAATTTAAAAATTACAATAAAGATTTGATCATTACACAATGGAATGAAGATCCCGTGATGTCTGGTTTAGATTATTCTAAGCAAAATATATCAAACATTAATGTTTATGCGGAAGTAGTTGATCATAATTTCATAACTACAGATCCTTCAATATTAAAAAAAAAAATTGATATAAACAACTTTCATTTCTTTTTTGTTCCAGTAGACAAAAATATTGAGTGTTTTGATGTTTTTAACCTAAAACCAACGAAAGATTTATTTTATGCAATGAGTCATGGTGTTAATAGAGCTACGTTAAAAGAGGGTACTGAAGATGATAGGATTAATTTTTTAAATAAATTAATTAAAAAAATTGCTAATATCAAATATGATTTTTATGGTTTTTCTAACAAACAACCTATTTGGGGAAATGATTTTAATAATGCCTTGATTGACTCAAAAATGGCTTTGAATTTAAGTAGGGGTAAACCAACCAAATATTATTCAAGCAATAGAATAGCATCCATAATGGGTAATGGATTACTTACTTTTATTGATGAGAAGGTAATGATGAATGATTTTTTTAAAAAAAATGAGTTAATCTTTTATAAAAATATCAACGATTTATCAGACAAAATTAAATTTTATTCAAGAAATGATAGATTAAGAAAAAAAATTGCTCAAAATGGCAAGAAAAAATATTTCAAACTTTTTAACGAAAAAAGAATTACTAAACATATGATCGATATATCATTAGGTAAATTAAGTTCTTTATTTTAAATGTTTTCGATAATCATACCTACATTTAATAATTTAGAATATTTAAAACTTTGTATTGAAAGTATTAAAAAAAATTCACAAATTGATCATGAATTAATTTTTCACATAAATGATGGATCTGATGGAACATTAGATTATATAAAGAAGAATAAGTTTAAACATACCCATTCAAATCAAAATATTGGTTTATGTAGGGCTGTTAATAATTCTGCTAAATTAGCCTCACAAAAGTATATAGTTTATGCACATGATGATATGTATTTCTGTCCTGGATGGGATGTTCAATTTAAAAATGAGATTTCAAAAATTAAAAATGAAGATTTTTTTCTTTCAGGAACAATGATACAGCCATTTAAATCATTTATTTTTCTTGATTGTGGAAAAAATATTGAAGAATTTAATGAAGCTAAACTTTTAAAAAATTTTAATTCTATAAATTATAATGACTTTCAAGGCACCACATGGGCACCTTCATTATTGCCTATCAAGACATGGAATAAGGTAGGAGGTTTTAGTGAAGAATATGGGCCTGGTTTAGGATCTGATCCTGATTTAAATATGAAATTATGGAAAATTGGAGTTAGATTATTTAAGGGTATTGGTAATTGCAGAGTTTATCATTTTTCCTCATTAACACTTAGAAAAAAAGTTTCTAACAATGGAGCAAAAACTTTTTTATTAAAATGGGGCATATCTATTAAATTTTTTAAGAAATATTATCTTCGTGCAAATGAAAAATTTACAGGACCACTTTCTGAACCCATCAAAGATATTTTTTTTTATATTAATTATATTAAGTGTAAGATTACTTATATTTATCATCTATTATTTTCAAAAAAAAATTAATATCTATATTTTAATTTTATTTAATGCATTATTTTTAAATATATTTGCTTCTCTTATATATCTTCTAACCATCTGAGTTGTTTTATGACCAGTCATTGCCATAATACTACGTTCATCAGCTCCGGAATCTGCAGCGACAGTTGCAAAACCAGATCTTAAACTATGACCTGCAAAATTTTTGTTTTCAATGCCTGCTAGTTTTAAATATTCTTTTATTAACAAAACTACTGATTGGTCAGTTAATCTTTTTTCTGTAAGAGATAAACCTTTAGAAAATCTTCTAAAAATTGCTCCAGATTTGATATTAGAAATTTCTAGCCACTTTTTAAGATTGACTACAGGACAGTAGTTTTCGTTAGTAAAGTAGGGCAGTCCTTTGATCATTCCTTCACCAAATTGATCGGTTTTTGATTTTCTAATAGTGATTTTAATACCTTCAGTTACAAATTCTAAGTCTTCATGATCAATAGAAATAAGCTCAGTTCGTCTAAAACCACCTCCAAAGCCAATCAAGATTATTGACTTATCTCGATATTTTTTAATATCTTCAATTTTTTGCTCATCTATTACATTAATTATAGATTTTAAATGATTGATTAATATAGGTTTTTTACCTTTTTGAATACTTCCTTTTACCCTTTTTATTCCCATTAAGTTTTCAACAATAATTGGGTGTTTCGTATCTAAATAATGTCCTTTAAGTTTATGAACCATGCTTATAGACACTAATCTTCTTCTTAAAGTGCTGATTTTTAATTTTTTAGAAAGATGGGTAAGGTATATAGAAACTATTTTTGGCTCTGATGGCAATGAATCTAAATCATGCTTAGCGCAAAAAGCTGCAAAATCTTTAAAGTCTGATTTGTAAGCTCTTAAAGTGTTATTAGCTTTGGAACTTTTGAGATTATTTAGAGTTGCTTCGTGAAGCGATTTTAGATCTGTTGTCAGCTCATTCATATAATTACTATTGATAACAATTAATTATCACTAGTAATATATCAAGTGATTTTTAATGTCAATAGTTTAAATATAAAAATTATGGGTTCAATTGATGGAGAAATTCCTGCTGTATGGTTTTTAATTACCTCTGTGGGATTTATTATTTTAAGTTCAATTCAGTATAAAAATCATGGCAAAAGCATTGAAACTATTTTTTTATCTATCTTAGCAATCTTATTTTTAATCAGCTATTTTATCTTAGTTTTCAAAGCTTAATTTATCCCCAATATTCACAGGAATTTCTGTAAATTTTCAGAATCAATTAAAAGGTGATACAGCTTTAAAATCATATCTGTTAAAGTCTAAGTGAATTAAGGGGCAACCCTTAACTGGCCAATTGGGCAAAAGCCGAGAGGTACAAATCCAAGGGGCAGAAAGTTCTGCAAAGCATCGCTGAACATGCAGAACGGGAGGCATGGCGGTAGCGCATCAACGACGTGCCAAAACAACTGTTCTTTGCACCTTTAAAAGTGCAAGGAAACAGGTGTTTCTGAGGAAAAATGCATCTTAAAGGCACTAAATTTCAATTAAAAGTCTGGAAATACCTTAAAACTATACCAAAAGGTAAAATAAGAACATATAAACAAGTAGCTGCTGCTATAAACAGCCCTAAATCAGCCAGAGCTGTTGCTAATGCTTGTGCTAAAAACCCATATGCCCCAAAAATACCTTGTCATAGAGTGATTAGATCTGATGGAGCTCTTGGAGGTTACTCAGGTAGAGGTGGAATCAAGCAAAAGCTCAAATTACTAAGATCTGAAAAAGTAGCTATTTAGAGTTATTTTAAACCTTTTTTAAGTTAAAAAAGTCTGTAAAATCAACGTTTTTTTACCTTTTTTTGAGATTAATTTACAAATAACATAATTCACCCTTCGGTTGTACCATATATTAACATATACGAAAAATAGACCCATCTATGGGCGTTTAAATGCTATATTCAATTAGTGCATCGCTCTACTATTCAACTATATCAATGCTTTTGGACTGCCCTATTTTTTTAGAATTTTCATAACCACAATCGAAAAAAGTCCTTATTTTAAAAGGATATTTGATTTTTTTCAAAAATTGATATAAATCTCCACTTTTGCAAAGCATATTAGAGTGATTTTAACATTTAATGGTCTAAAATATTCAAAAATTTTTGTTATTTATATTTTTAATAAAAATACAATAAATACAATAGTTTATAATAAATACTTAATGTAATACTTTAGATAATAGTAAATAAATATTACCTTTTATTTTACTTTTTTAACTAAGTTCTCTCTTCTTGAGATGTAGATACCACTTAATACAATAATAAACAAACCTAAGAAAGTCCAATTATCAGGAAAATCACTAAAGAAATAATAGCCTATAACTATGTTAGTAATAATCTCAAAATAACTAAAAGGAGCTAATTTTGAAGCATCAGCATATTTTAGAGATAATATTAGAAATAAGTGACCTACGCAGGCAAATACACCAATAGCAGCCATCATTGACCACTGATTAATTGTTGGTTTTATCCAAACAAAAGGCATTACACATGAAATAATAACAGCCCCTACTACACCAGTTAACAATAAAGTTAATAAAGGGTTGTCTGAAGTACTTAACTTACGAGTAATAATTAAATAAAATCCATACATTATTCCTGTTCCAAGCGCAGCAATACTTGCTAAATTAATTTCTACAAAACCAGGTCTTATAACAACCAAGGATCCTATAAATCCTATAATTACAGCTGACCATCTTCTAAATCCAACCTTCTCACCTAAAAAAATTGGAGAAAAAGCTGTAACAATCAAAGGTGCAACAAACGCCAAAGTTAATGCTTTTGCTAAAGAGATTACTGAAATGGCATAAAAGAAACAAATATTTGCTGTTAAAAGTATTAAGCCTCTTATAAATTGTAGCTTTGGTTTGTCTGTCCAAACAAGATTTTCTCGAAAAAAGAAAAACATAATTGGTAAAGTGAACGCCACAGTAAAAAAATATCTTGCCCAAGTGATTTGTAATACGGGTAATTCTGCACTTAAATATTTAGCAAAACCATCCATAATTGGAAGCATTACCCACGCTAAAAGATTAAATGTAATAGCCTTCATATAAGAAGGATATAGATTAATTAAAGTATTTTAAAGCAAAGAATACAACAATTGGAATAGTTATAAAAGACATGAGTGTTGACACAACAATAGTACTAGCAACACTATCAACAATTTTTTTAGGTGAATAAATTGATGCAACAAGATAATTAAGAACCGCGCTAGGCATTGAACATTGTATCAGTAATACACCAGCTGCGAACCCCTCTAGACCAAAATATAATATCAATAAATAACCGATAATAGGTCCAACAATTACTCGGCCTAAAGAAGAAAATATTGCCTTGTTAAGTGAAAAAACTTTAAGTCTTGTTAGTGCTATTCCTAATGACATCAAAATTAAAAATATCGTGGCATACATTAATAAAAAAGTAGTATTTTCTATAAATCCTGGAAGTTCATAATCGTAATAAAGTAAAAAAACTGCAATAATGATTGCATAAAAAGGTGGGCTTTTTAGTATGACTTGTAAACTAAATTTTCTATCTGCTAAAAAAACACCTAATGTAAAGTGACACAAAATGATTAAAGCAGAAATAGCGGCTGAAACACCAAGACCTTGAGACCCATAAGCGAATAAACATATTGGTAAACCCATATTACCAGTATTAGGCATTGTTAAAGGCGGAAGTTCTCTTATTATATCTTTAGTATTCAAAAGAAATAATATGATTATTCCAACAATAATGAACCCAACAATTGCAATTGCATAGTACCAAAAATAGTTAATAAAAATACTAAATGATATATTTACCGGATTTAATGCATAAATAATCATTGCCGGTGTACCAACATTTGCAGCAAAATTAGTGATAAATGTAGTGTCAATTTTAGGATTTTTTTTACCGAGATAATATCCAATACCCACAACAAAGAATACTGGAAACAAAACTTCAAAAAGTTTAATATAAATATCCATTAATTATAGAGTCTAATTAAAGTTGGAAATTTAAGAATATTTTTATTTTTCTTAAAAATTGATAGACAATTTTTTATATTTTTTTCAGTAGTTTTATGGCTTATAATAACAATTGTAGCCTTCTTATTTTTCTTATCAGGAGTTTGAATAATTCTTTTTACTGAGATCTTAAATTTAGATAATCGATTTGTTATTAAAGATAAAACGCCCTGTTTATCCTTAACCTCAAATCTAAGATATAATGAATTAGAATAATTTTGATTGTTAAAGGGTTTTATAGATTTTCTTTTATTATAAGAAATTCCAAAAGGGGTTTTAATATTTCCTCTCAAAATAGATAATAAATCTGATAATAAAGATGATGAGGTTGGTCCAGGACCAGCCCCCTCACCTTGTAAAATACTTTGACCTACTGGTTTGCCTTCTGTAATAACCGCATTCATTACACCATTCACATTTCCGATATATGAGTTTTTACTCACTAAACATGGATGTACTGTTTCAAATAATTGATTATTAATAATTTCAGAAATTCCAAGTAATTTTATCCTCAAACCTAATTGATTTGCTATTTTAATATCTTCTAGCTTAATGTTTTCAATTCCTTCCATTATACACTTACTTTTTGATATTTTGATATTAAATGAAAGCGCTGATAAAATTCTAATTTTAGCAAAAGCATCGAAACCATTAAGATCTAATTTAGGATTACCTGGTTCAGCATAACCAAGTACCTGAGCTTTCTTTAAAACTTTTTCAAAACTTTCGTTACTATTTTCCATCTCTGATAAGATATAATTAGTTGTCCCATTTAAGATTCCATAAACTTTTTTAATCTTATTAGTTGCTAAACCCTCTTTAATAGTTCGAAGAATTGGAATTCCTCCAGCAACAGAAGCCTCGAACTCTAGATTTACTTTATTCATTTCAGCTAGTTTAGCTAAATGGTCCCCATGTTTAGCAATTAATGCTTTATTTGGCGTTATTACATTTACTTTATTTTTCAAAGCGTATTCTACTATCTTTTTGGAAATACCATCAGATAAACCAATACATTCAAATAAAATATCTATTTTTTTTTCTTTAAAAATTTTTAAAGGATTTGAATAAAAAATTTTTTTATCTATGTTAAATCGTCTTTTTTTATTTTTATTTTTAGCAGATATAGCTACAATATTTATTTTTTTTCCAGTTTTTATCTCTATTTCTCTCTTTTTTGAATTTAATTCATTGTACAAAAATATTCCGACCTGACCCAATCCAACTAGTGCAATATTTATATTTTTATTCATTTGTTAATATCCGGAAATTTACTTTTTTTGATATAATCATTAATATAAATTTCATACTCTTCAATTGTCATTAATCTAATATCATTTGATTTTTTTATTATTTCGGTCAGTTTGTTATTATCATTTTTTTTATCACTTTTTTCATTCCAATATTTAGAGTCAATATTAAATGAACATGCGTTTAAAAATATGAAGAGAGCTATAAATAATAATCTATTCATTTAAAACCAGCATCTTTTGGAAAATTAAATTTCATATTCATATTTTGTATTGCTTGACCCGCTCCCCCTTTAATAAGATTATCAATAGCAGAAAGTATAATTATCTTATTCTTATTTTTTGATTTACAAACAGATATATTGCAATTATTCGTATTAATTACATCATTTGTGCTTATTAATTTGTCTTTATTTAATATTTTTATAAAATTTGCTTTTTTATAATATTTTTTCAACGTGTTTAATATTTTTGATACTGAAGAAGTCTGATTAAGCTCAACATAAATTGTGCTTAAAATGCCTCTAAACATAGGTGATAAATGAGGAGTAAAATCAAATTGAATATTTCCTTTAACGCATCTCTTGATCATTTCTTCAATTTCAGAATTATGTCTGTGTGATGCAACACCATAAGCACTTAAAGATTCATATAAATTTTTATCTTTATATTTTTTGTGTACACCTCTTCCAGCACCAGAATATCCTGATTTTGAGTCAATTATAATATTATGATTTTTTATTAATCTATCTTTTAATAAAGGTATCAAAGGTAATAGAATAGAAGTCGGATAACATCCAGGACAAGAAATAATTTTATAATCTTGAACTTTTTTACCTGTAATTTCAGGTAAAGAATAAATACTATTCTTAATATTATATTTTGCTTTATGATCTTTTTTATACCATTTTTTGTAATCTAAAGCTTTTTGAAGCCTAAAATCTGCGGCAAGATCAATTAAAACGTTTTGTTTATTCAAATATTTTGAAATTACTTGTGCTTCTCCATTGGGAAGTGCTGTAAATACAACATCAATTTCATTCAAAAATTTTTTATTGAATTTTACAATTTTGGGTAATCTTTTTAATCCAATTGTTTTATCGTAATAAGAAATTTTTTTTCCTATTGATTTGTTTCCACATAAATACTTTATTTTTACATATTTATGTTTGTTTAACAATTTTATCAATTGGATACCAATATAACCAGTTGATCCAGCGACTAATACATTAAGCTTAGGCATTTCTTATTATAACAGTTAAAAATTAAAAAAAAATTATCTTTTAGAAAATTGAAAGCTTCTTCTAGCTTTTCTTCTTCCAGGTTTTTTTCTTTCAACTGCCCTGGAGTCTCTCGTGGTTAATTTCTCAGTTCTAAGAGTAGATTTAAAGCTTTCATCAAATAATACCAAAGCTTTTGAAATTCCATGTACCATTGCCCCTGCTTGTCCTGTTGGACCGCCACCTTTAACATTACATCTCACATCATAATCTGTAGATTGATTTATTAATTCAAAAGGTCTTGTAATTTGCATTTTATGATTCTCGCTAGCGAAATACTCATTGTATAATTTACCATTAACATAAATTTTTCCTGAACCCTTTTTAAGCCAAACTCTTGCAATAGATGTTTTCCTTCTTCCAGTTGCATATTTGCTATCCTTGAAATCAAGTTTTAACTTTGTTGTTTTTGATGAAGTTTGAGTGTTTTCCATATTAATTTCTTGCTATATTCTTGCTATTTAACTTATCTAATTCAATTACTTTAGGATTTTGAGCTGAGTGAGGATGACTGTCACCAGCATATATTTTAAGTTTTGTAAGTTGTTTTCTGCCTAAAACACCACCTGGTAACATTCTTTTAACTGCTAATTTTAATGCCTCACCTGGTTTTTTTTCATGTAATTTTTCTGGAGTTGTTTCTTTAATACCTCCAGGATGACCAGTGTGTCTGTAATATTTCTTATTTTGAAATTTTTTTCCTGTAAATTTTGCATGCTCTATATTTTTGACTACTACAAAATCTCCTGTATCCATATGAGGAGTGTATGTTGCTTTATTTTTTCCTCTAATGATTTTAGATACAATTGTTGCAAGCCTTCCCACAACAGCATTTTTTGCATCAATTTCAAACCAAGATGAATTAAGCTCGCTTTTTTTAACAAATTTCGTCATTACGCGAGGATTAATACTATTATTAGGTTTAAAGTCAATTTTATATTTATCTTGTAAAACAACTCTATTCTGTTAAAAAGAGGTTGCCGATTTGATCCTATTGCGGGCATAAACTGCTAAAAAGGAAATTCTCACTAAATCGGTAGGCATTTGAACTATATTGTGCGCCTTGCATAAAGCAAAAGCACTAAAAAAGGAGTAAAAATGAGTACAAAAAGAAATAATCCAGAAACTATAGCCATTCATGGTGGTGACTATAAAAGTGATCCAGCCACAAATGCTGTAGCTGTACCTATCTATAGAACGACATCGTATCAATTTAATAATACTGAGCATGCTGCTAATCTTTTTGCATTAAAAGAATTTGGAAACATCTACACCAGAATTATGAATCCGACCAATGATGTTTTAGAAAAAAGAGTTGCAGCTTTAGAGGGAGGATTATCTTGTGTAACAGTATCTTCGGGTCAAACAGCTTCATCTTTTGCAATATTAAATGTGGCTCAAGCGGGTGACAACATTGTAAGTTCAACAGATCTATATGGTGGAACTGTATCTTTATTTACTCATACATTAAGTAAATTGGGAATTGAAATTAGATATGCGGACCCAAGTGATCCAAAAAATTTTGAAAAAATGATAGATGATAAAACAAGAGCTTTTTATGGAGAAACTTTACCAAATCCTTATCTTAGAGTTTTTCCTATTAAAGAAGTTTCTGATATTGGCAGAAAATATAATATTCCATTAATCATGGACAACACTGCATCACCAGTTATTTGTAAACCTATCGAACATGGTGCAGCCATAGTAATTCATTCCCTTACTAAATATATTGGTGGACATGGAACCGCAGTAGCAGGGAGCATTGTTGATAGTGGTAATTTTGATTGGACTGCTGATCCTAAAAGACAACCTTTATTTAATGAACCTGATGCTAGTTATGGTGGTGTAATATGGGGTAAAGCAGTGCCTGAGCTTACAGGAGCAAATGTTCCTTTTGCAGTGAGAGCTAGAGTATGTTTACTAAGAGATCTTGGTTCCGCATTAGCACCTGATAATGCATTTGCTATAATTCAGGGTTTAGAGACTGTAGCCTTACGTATGAAACAACATTGTGAGAATGCTGAGAAAGTTGTTAATTTTTTAAAAAAACATAAAGAGGTTACAAAAGTAATCTATTCTACTGAACATAATAAACCAATTGCTGATAGAGCAAAAAAATACCTAAAGGGTGGTTATGGGCCAATGGTTGGTATTGAATTAAAAGGTGGTATAGAGGCTGGAAAAACATTTATTGAATCTTTAAAAATGTTTTATCATGTTGCAAATATTGGTGATGTAAGAAGTTTAGCAATACATCCTGCTAGCACAACTCATAGCCAATTAAATGAAAAAGAACTTGCAGCATCTGGAGTTACACAAAGCTATGTAAGACTCTGTATTGGTATTGAGCATGTAGATGATATCATTGAGGATTTAAATCAAGCTTTAAACAAATCTTCTAAAGGTAAATTAAGGGCAGTTAGTTAAATCTTGTATTAAGAAATAAAAAATAGATACAAGAACTTACCAAAAAGATTGAGCTTATTTGGTGCATAGATGCTATATAGATTTGTGCACCATATAAAACTGTTATTATTCCTAAAAAAATTTGTAATAAAATAAAGAAACCCAATAGATTTATAGACTTGTATAAATCAAAAATTTTGTCCTTATAGATTTTGTAAAACATAAATAAATAATAAAATCCAATTATATAAGCTAAGTTTCTATGAATAAATTGAACCAAAGATGGATCGCTAAAAGCAGATAGTTTAAATAAATTAACAAATTCATTATCGTCAGGAAAATATGCTGTACCCATATTTGGCCAGGAATTATAAATTTTGCCAGCATCCATACCAGATACAAAAGCTCCTATAACAATTTGTGTAAAGACCAATGTTAAAAAAATGAGTGGTATTAAAGGATTTATTTTATTTGTTGTATTATAACTCAAATTTAGCTTGAGATAGTTCCAGAATATTAATGATAAAATAATAAAAGCAATTAATAAATGAATAGATAATCTAAAATGACTTACATCAACTCTATCTACAAGACCACTACTGACCATATACCAACCAATAAAGCCTTGAAAACATATTAGAAAAAAAATTAAATACAAACTATACAATTTTGAAATACTAATTTTAAAAGAAAAATAAATTAATGGTATTAAAAATCCAATGCCAATTAATCTTCCTAAAAAACGATGTGCCCATTCCCACCAAAAAATAATTTTGAATTCTTGCATATTCATATTGTAATTTTGTAATTTGAATTCCGGTATTTGCTTATAAAGATTAAAATATGAAATCCAGTCTTCTTGATTTAAAGGTGGTAAAAATCCTGAGAAAAGTTGCCACTTAGTAATTGAAAGACCCGAGTCCGTTAGTCTTGTTAAGCCACCAACAACAATCATAATGGACACAATCCAAAACATTGAAATTAACCAAAGAGATAATTGATAATTAATCTTATGATTTGCTGTATACATATGCGCATAAATATAATAATTTTTTAATTATCCAAATATATAAATGTCGCCACAAAAACGAAAAAAACTAAGCAAAATTAGATCAGAACTAGATAAAATAGATAATTCACTTATAAAAATTATAAAAAAAAGAACATTTCTCGTAAAAAAAGTTTTAGAACTTAAAGATAGAAAAAATCAAATAGTTGATCAAAAAAGAATTAAATCAATACTTAATAATATAAGAAAAAAATCTTTAAAGAATAAAATTGATCCACGTATTACTAATAGAATATGGAAAAATATGATCTGGTCTTATATTGATTACGAAAGAAGAAATTTTAAAAAAAAATAATTATTTACTATGTGGTGGTAATTTTTTTTCAACAAAAATTTCATGTTTTCTAGTTGAAGGATTATATTTTCTAGCTTTTAATTTTACTTTAGCTTTTTCTCCACCAGCAGGTTTTTTTACATAATAAAAAAAAGGACTATCTGGTTTTTCTTCAGGAACTAAACGAACTTTTATATGAGTTTTTTTTGCCATCTTATTTAAATTTTTTTAAACTTTTTACAATATTTGAAATCTTATTTAACTTGTTTTTTAAATTATCTGTTCTTATAGAATTATCTGCCATTTCGTCAAGCTTTAAAGGTTCTTTATTATTTAGTATTTTTTTTACACCTTTGATAGTCATTCCTTGATCTTTTAATAAAAAATGAATTTTTTTTAATAATTCAATGTTTTTTTTGTCATAATATCTCCTATTTCCAGTAAGTATTTTAGGTTTAATTTGTTTAAATTCTTTTTCCCAGAAACGAATGGTGTGAGTGGGTAAAGAATCCCCTTTTTTTGATTTTAAATTTAATATTTTGACAACTTCGCTTATAGTTTTGTAGGAATTATCTTCTTTATTCATCTATTTCATTTTTTGATTTTATTATTTTTTTTAAATTAGTAGATTTGTGTGTAATGAGTGTTTCTGATACATAATTATTTTCCTCAATTTTAATCCCAGAAACAATGTCCCCGTTTGTAATGCCGGTTGCACAAAAAATTGAGTCACCTGTAATTATTTCATTTAGCAAATACTTTTTATTTAAATCATCTATGCCCATTTTTTTTGCCCTATTTACATCATTTTCATTATCAAAAATGAACCTACCTTGAAAAAAACAATTAAAAGTATCCAAAGCAGAAGCTGCAAGTACACCTTCGGGTCCGCCACCAATACCCATAAAAATATCAATATTATATTTTTTATCAGAAACTAATAAAGCTCCTGATACATCTCCATCAGAAATAAGTTTTAAATTCACATTTAAATTCTTTAGTTCTTCAATAATCTTTTTATGCCTTGGTCGATCTAAAATACATGCAGAAAGTTCGTTAGGTTGTTTGTTCTTATAATCTGCAAGATTAGAAATATTTTTTTTAACTGAATAATCCAAATCAATAATACCCTCAGAGGGTACGTTTGCGGAAATTTTGTTCATATAAGTCTCTGGCGCGCTAAATAAATTTGATTTTTCAGCAACTGCAATAACAGATAACGCTCCTGGCAGGTTATTTGCTGCAAAATTAGTTCCCTCTAAAGGATCCACAGCAATATCTAATTCGGGACCATTCATGGTACCTAAAGTTTCACCAATATAAAGCATTGGAGCTTCATCTAGTTCACCTTCTCCAATTACCACCTTTCCTCTCATTTCTATTTCATTAAGTTTATTTCTCATTGAGTCTACAGCAGATTTATCAGCTGCTATTTTATCTTTTTTTCCAACAAAATGGTAAGATGATAAGGCTGCTTTGATTGAAACATTTAAAAATAAGTCTTCAAATTTTTTGTCTAATGACATTATTTTGCAGTTTCAATAGATATGTTTTTCTCTAATTTTGATTCAAATTCTCTCAATCTTTTCCAAACTGAAATTAGCTCAACAATAATTGGCCAGCTTCTAACTAAAT